>NZ_JBSWXP010000007.1:0-311090 GCF_056160665.1 Alteromonas sp. ABH4_453 | reverse complement strand
TCTTCAATTAAATATATCGAAATATGAATCGTCGTTGTGACACTCTTAACGAGTGCCCACACAGATTGTCTTGTCTAAATTTTTAAAGAACGTTGCGACTTCGCCGCAATTCACTAGAAGCTTTGCTTCTTAGTGGCTCACCCTGTTCGAGTGAGGTGCGCATTATACGCTGGAAGTTTTCGTTGTCAACACTTTTTGAAAATTTATTTTCTGAAGCGTTTCTTCTAAACTCCCGTCTTTACTGGCCTATAAAGGTAGTAGAGACTTACTTCAGGAGGCTTGCTGTTTTGCTTTTCCCCCGAAGCGGATGCGCATTCTAGGGAAATGAGCGCTCACGTCAACAAGTATTTTAAAAAAATCCTTATTTTTCGATCGTTTGCATAAACAATGCTCAATACGTTCATAAAAACCACTAATTCACCGTGCTTTTCACGATCTATAAGGTTAGTTAATTGGTAAGTCACGCTGTGTACTATAAATTAATAGAACAGTATTTGAACGTGTACGTGGATTATTGAGGGGTTTGCATGAAGGTTTCTGAATTTAAAACCGCAGGAAAACTCATAACGGGTCTTGGCGCTATCAAAGCCCTCACTGTAGAAATGGCGAGATTATCCATAAAGGACTGTGCCATCGTTACTGACAAAGGCGTCTCTTCATCTGGTCTTCTTGATCAACTACTCACACTATTACCCTCTTCACCCTTACTTATTATTGATGACATTCCACCAGAGCCTGAAGTGAATATCATAGAAGATAAGTTAGCGATACTTCGTGAGAAGCAAGTAGACGGAATTATTGCTCTTGGTGGAGGTAGCGCTATTGATAGTGCAAAAGTACTTGCAGCTACATACGATCATACTGGCCCCCTCAGTGAACTCTTTGGAGAAAATACGCTTTCGAAACGTCGTTTGCCTCTTATTGTTATCCCCACTACCGCCGGTACAGGTTCAGAAGTTACCAACATTGCTATCTTGTCAGATCCGATAGCACAGATGAAAAAAGGGATTGTTAGTCCCTGCCTGCTACCCGATGTTGCGATTGTTGCACCGGAGATGACAAAAACATGCCCACAGTCCATTACAGCAGCAAGCGGTATAGACGCATTCGTTCACGCGCTTGAAGCCTATATAAGTGTAAATGCTAGTCCGATAACCGACGCTCTGGCAGAGAAAGCACTCAAGCTTATCTTCAATTCATTACTTCACGCTTATAACAATGGTGAGAACTTAGCAGCACGTGAAGATATGGCCACCGGCAGTTTAATGGCCGGTCTTGCGTTTGGAAACGCGGGCGTGGGGGCAGTACATGCCTTAGCTTATCCACTAGGGGGACGGTTTCATCTGTCACATGGCATGAGTAACGCGGTAATGCTACCTCATGTGTTGAAAGTAAATGCGCCGTTCTGCCAAGACAAACTTTATTGTGTGGCTAAGCTTTTAAAGGTATGTGAGCGCCACCACTCAAAAGAGGAAGCAATTAAACTATTATTAATTGCTATAGAAAAACTGTGTCGCGATGTAGGCATTCCCGCTTCACTCACCCACTTTAATATTCCGCCTTCTTGTGTAGGTGAATTAGCAGAAGAGGCGAGTAAAGTAACTCGCCTTCTTCGCAACAACCCCAAGCAATTGAGTATTGATGAGATTGAAGATATCTATCGGCTTGCTTTTTAAAGTGGTCTTACCCACATATTTCAATTCAGCCTTAGTTAACGCTTTTATACTTGCCGTGGTTATAATGGGCACATAGTAACATCGTCATAATAGTAGTCATTTTATGAGTGAACTTTTCAGTGCCCTTTCTCGCGCATTAAGCCCCTATTACACCGAAATGAGCATTATGCTTATGGCTACTATTTTAGTGGTAAACGGCGACCTGATTAACGGCCATGTAAAACGCATACTGGCACCTTACCATTTCACCATTCGCGTTAGTTTGTTTGTAGTGCTGTGTGCCTTTGGCTATGGTGCACTAACTTTGTACGGCGCACCCTTCTTGAAACACACCCTAGCCTACTTACCCTGGCAGTACCAAGGCGCAGGCTATGTAGCATCGTTTCTGTTGATTGGCTTTTTGGCGGAAAGGCGTAGGTATGTTTGATAAGCCTTATCACCGCGCCCTAAAAGACTATGCAACAGTTTTGCTATGTTGCTCTATGTACTTTTTAGGTGGTAGTTGCATGATTTTTTTGAAAGAGGTAGAAAAGTAAGCGGCTGTGCCAAAACCTACGTCGAGACATGTATCTAAAACGCTATTTCCTTCTAGCAGCAGTGGAATGGACTTTTCAATTCTGAAGCGCGACAGAAACTCGCTAAAGTTGTACTCGAACAATTCAGACATCCTTCGATTTAAGCTTCTTGGACTTATCAATAATTGTGAGGCAGCTTGGTCTCTATTGAATGCTTCGTCTTGATAGTTCTTTTCAAGAACAGCGATGAAATTTAGATAGAATGCCATATCCTTCTCGTTATCAAACTCAGGAATTGTTAAGCACCCAAATTTGAAAACGGGAAGCGCGCTTTCATCTTCTTCTTTTTCTTTTGCTTCTCTGACAGACAATAAGTGTTCAACACGCAGTATTATCTCTTCATTTGAAGCTGGCTTCGCTAAGAAGTAATCTACCTTTTCCTCTAACGCTGCTTTCTCCAGTTCACTTCCTGTTTCAGCAGTGAGCATTAATATCGGAATATTTACATAACTTGCATTGCTGCGAATAGCTTTAGTTAAACTAAGCCCGTCCATTTCGTGCATGATTTGATCTGTTATTACCAAGTCGACCAAATAATGCTGCATAACATCTAAAGCTTGAACACCATTTCGCGCAACAAGACAGCGATATTTGTCTGAGAACAGGTCGAAAAGGTAAGAACGGAATTCTCTGCTGTCATCAACAATTAATAGCGATTTCTTATTTGTTTTGGCATTTGCTGTCGAAAGGTTTTCAGCTTGCGAGTTTACAAAAGCAATATCATCAACTGGAAGCGTTACCGTTACTTTAGTTCCCACACCTTTTTGACTTTGAAGTGCAACCTCTCCTTGGTTTAACTCTACTAGAGTTTTAACCGTAGCTAGCCCTACACCATTCCCATCTAGTTTAGTGTTACCTCTAGCAAATCTTTCAAATACATTGTTCTGTAAGTTTTCGTCAATTCCCTCACCGTCATCAGTTACAGTAATCTTTAGTGCCTTGCTATCCTGTATAGCACTCACCTTTATCGTGCCACGTTCAGGTGTAAACTTGATAGCGTTCTGGACTAGGTTAGCCAAGATTTTTTCTAGACTACCGCTGATGAGCGACACCTCTTTTTTGACCTTTATCCGAACTTCTAAATTTTGTCTTTTTTGTTTAGCTAAAGGCTCAAGTGATAAAACAATAAACCGGATATTTTCGGGTGAATAGGACTTGTAATAATCCTCAAGGTTGAAAGCTGTAGGGACATCCTGACTCATCTGGTTAATTAATTGCTCGACCCTTTTCACATTGTCTTGGATACTAACTAACTCTTTGCGCGTATCCTTATCTGCATCAGGAATTTTTTCCAAAGAACCGTTTATAACTTGAAGAGGTGTTCGAAGCTCAGAGGTTATTTCGTTGATGAAACGCTCTTTACTACGCAGCATTTTTTCGAACTTTGAGTGCCCATCTGTTATTTCATACCGCGTGAGATGAGAGTATAGCGAGGTGGTTTTGAATTTCTCATAAACCTTGCTAGCGATGCCCATTTTCCACAAGTAAAAGGACAAAAGTAAAATCGCCAAATATAAAATCATAGCCAAGTAGGAAGCCCAGAAAGGCGGCGCTATGTCAAACTGTATAGTCAGCCCATTCGAAGTATCTACATTGTTATTGCTAACTACATTAAGTGTATGAGCACCAAAGTCCAAGTCACCTAAAGTTAGACTCATTGATGTTTTATTGTGTGAGAACCAAGCATTATCGTCTAATTTGAACTCAATTCCCTTGCTCTCGCTGTACACATTACTTTCGACAAAGTTGAACGTTACTTCTTTAAACCCACTGTCAAAGTTAAACTCGAGTTTTTCAGGAAAGTGAAGCTCATCCAGTCCGCTTCCATCATTCCATTTAACGTAAGTTAGAACAGTAGTTTCCAAGTCCGGAATTAGATTTTTGAGGCTTTGGATTAATCCCACTTCATCTAGTAAGTAACTGTATTTATCACCCTTAACTAGCACTTTTGTGCGGAGTTCCTCAAAACTTCTGTACTCGAAGTCTGTGTCAAAAAGACCAAACTGCATGCCTACTTTAAAAGCAGATTCGCTTGACCGAGGTTTTATGAAGAGCCCCATATTTGAGGCCACCCAGAGGTTACCACTCTCAGAAACCATAGCTCCTCGTATAAACCTCAGGTCGTTTAGAGCTTGAATAGTTGAAGCGTTGACCGAACCACTCTTCTTATCAATTTCTTTTAGACCTGCCCCGGATGTACATAGTAAATAAACGTCTTCATACTCGACTAAACACTGAAGCCCGAACCAACTACCCTCCTGATAATTGATAGTTCTCCAACTAAACTTCGACAACTGAAAATGTAAATTATCAAATACATCGAATGCAGCGATCTCCCCTCCGCTCAATAAAGTGCTATAAACGATTTTTCTGGGAGCGTTGATGGTGTCTTTTATTGTGCCATTCACAATATAGTAATAGTTAGCACTATTCCCATTATCGAAGTAGAAATAAAATGCGTTATTATCGATCTCAACAGAATGAATAAATTTTCTGCTACATAGTTCTGATGGGCTTAACTCTATTAATGAAGCAAAGACACCTTCTTGCCGCGACACACAATGTGAGACATTACCCTTTTCTTGAGCTTTACTGATTAGTTCGCCATTGTTTTCGTTTAGATTAAATAGACCATTTTCAGTTCGAACTAAAGTTTCGGTTTTGTCGATAGCGGATTTTTGAATATTTTCTCTTATTGCGTTGCCGTTAAGCGATACGAGGTTTGTCGACAACATCGTTTTGGGTAAAGAAATTAGACCTAATTGTGAGGAGGCAATAAGCAGTGAATCATAAGGGCCTACTGCTATTTTTGTAATCGAGCGAATCGCTTCAGATGTCAAGACTGGGTTCATAAAGGGAGGCGCTATTAGTTTCTGGTCTTCCAGCATCAATAACCTGCCGTCGGTAACCCAAATTTTATTATCCGCAGTTTTAATTACATCGTTTATATAAGTACCGCTAATCCCTTCAGTAGAAACATAACGCTCTTCACTGCCTAATATGTACAGGCCTTCAGGTCCTCCAACGTATAACTCTTTGTCAATAACCTTAATGAAGGTCACACTCGATAAAAGTGGAAGTTTGTCGCCTAGCAAGCTCTCCTTAGTAACACCTGACGTTTCTAATATTGAGAAGTAACCTTTATCTGATGCTACAAACACCTTGTCTTTTTCAGCGAAAAGTGAGTAAACACCATTTAACTTCAAAGTTGAGAGTTGGGAGCTCAACTTGGTTGAATGACTAGATTCTCTATTTACTTGTAAAACATCATCGATGACTGAGAAATAAAAGTTTGTAGGGGTCATTGCCATCGCCCAAACAGACCTTGACCACTCTTTATCAGTAAATAGTTGCTTAGCTTCTTTGGTCCTCAAGCTTATTTCGAATACGCCCACGCCATATTCAACAACCCATAGGCTAGCATCGCTCAAGTGAATATCAGAAATGATTCCCGTAGCATGGCTAGATATATTGAAATTTAAACGCTTAGACTCCTTCCCTATTACTTCGAACACTCCGTTTTCAGCGGCCACATAGACAACCTTGCCTGAAACCTCTACATCGCGAATAACACCTGAGGGAATTCCGTCGAAGGTGGTTCTCCCCTCTAAATTTACGCCAATGGCTTGGCCCGTTTTTGGAATAAACATCGAACAAATAAGGAAAATTAGGACATAAGAATTAGTTTTCAGCTTATATCGATGAACTGTCTCGTTAGTCATACCTTACATCCCTGTAAAACCATTACCTTTTAGTTGCTCACATGAGCAAGAAAATTAAAAAAATAAAGAGGAATAGATATGAGTATCGAACAAAAAACAAACATGCAAGAACTTACAGAGGATGACTATACTAAAGTATATGCAGGGATTACCACACCATTATTGAACGAAGATCATTATCTCATCTTGCCAATCGGCCCGATAAAACCCAAAAAACCTGATGTAAATAATTAAGATCTAAACCAACAACCACTTCATCCCAGCATTTTCGGCGGCTTGCTGATCGTAGATAAAGTCGCCCACATATAGGCAGTCTTCAGGTTGAAGCTGCCATGTGTTCGCCACCATCAGTAATGCAGTTGGGTCGGGCTTGGCTGGGGCATCTTCACGAGTAAGTACATAATCGATGGGAATGTTGTTGTTGGCTACTTTAATTGCGGTGGCTTGGCGGCAGTTTCGGGTAACTATTGCCATGGGCAAATTATGGGCCTGCACCTTTTCTACCATGGCTTTACCAATGGGTAACCACTTGGCGTTTTGCGCATCGTCTAGTTCGTGTTGCAAAATAGTGCGGTGGGCTTTGGCTTTGGTTTCTGCGCAGCTAAGGGCTTCAACAAAGGTAAGAATGTCTTCGTTTTGTGGGCAGCCTATGTCGGCGCGCATTTGCGTGAAGTTAAGGCTAGACTGTACCAAGGTGCCATCTAAATCAAATATCACACCTTTTATGCCGCTTAAGTTCATTTGCTCAATACTCACGGTTTTCTCGTCCTTTTACTTCACTGTTATTCTTAAAGTTCGGTTAACGCCCACTTAATTGTGGACTGCGCTTAACTTACTCACGAATTTTACCACCAACATAATGCCACGAATGCCTTTAGCCTTCTGTTACGTTTGCTTAAGGCTATGATGTTCTGACTAAAAACCAACTGAATGATTTAAGTTTACCCCGCCCAGACCTTGCATTAGCATAGCCGCTCTTTTTGGCGAGCTACTTAATTGCCCCAGCGTTTTTGGGCAAATTTTAACAGGTAATTTATGGGTGTTTTTGCTGCGCTAGGTACAGCGCTTTGTTGGGCAATTGCTGCGCGTTTATTCCGCGGAACGGGTAACGCATTTTCGCCGCTAACTATGAACTTTTGGAAAGGCTTAATTTCAATTGCCATTTTGGCCGTAGTGCTACTTTTCGTTCAGCCAACCGGGCTTACCACCAACGCAGTGTTATGGCTCTTGCTTAGCGGGCTTATTGGTATAGGCATTGGCGACACCTGCTTTTTTAAAGCCTTGCAAAGCATTGGCGATAGCCAAGCAGTGCTGGTCGCCGAAACCCTTGCGCCTTTATTCACAGCCCTTTTTGCTATGGCGTTTATTGGCGAATGGATTACCTGGCAGCAGTGGGTTGGCGTTGCAGTAGTACTGTTTTCGGTAGATATGGTTATAAAGGTACGCAAACGCAGCACTACACACGTGTTTGCAACCAGTGGCTATTTGTATGGTGTGGGCGCGGCGTTATGTCAGGCAGTTGGTGCAGTAGTTAGCCGCGACATTTTAAGTGCCGGTGAAATTGACGCGGCCAGCGCTGCATTCCTTCGCTTAGTTGGTGGTATGGTCTTTGTTGTGCCATTTATAGCCATAACCAAAACCCGCTATATGCCTGTTATTAACTACCAACGCGACGGCGGAAAACGGGTATGGCCTGCCTTTATAGTAGCTACTTTGCTTGGCACTACTGCTGCTATTTACCTACAAATGTTTGCGTTTGCTTATGCGAAAGCGGCAGTGGTTCAAACCCTTATAGCTACAAGCGCATTAATGTCGTTAGGGGTTGCATGGGGGCTTGGTGAAAAAGCAACGAAAGCCACTATTTCATGGTCTGCCGTCGCCTTAGTTGGCATGGCAATTTTGGTAAGCTTTGGATCGTCTGTGCATTAAGGGCTATTTACTTTTTACCTTCAAGAGATATGAAAATTCAGACACAAAATACGCAGAAAGACACAAAAAAGCCGTAAGTTTTAAGGGCTTCATGTAGTAGTTCGCAACTCAAATGGATATTATAAAGAAAAAACGTAAACGTTCTCCCCTATGGTTCGAAGGCTTTATTTAACAACCCTATTTTTTTTCAGTTTGCTATTTGCCTCTTGTGCGCTGGCGAATAGTGATATTGATATGGTAATCGATAAAGTTCGAGCGCCATCTTACGATTGCCCAAGTCAATCGTTGCTGCCAGAGCTAGAACAAACGCTCGCTTTAGAACGCCTGACATCACAACAACGTTTTGCCTTAACCGTAGCCAAAGGGCAGTTTCTAATTTGCCGTGGTAAGTATGAAGAAGCTGAAACTATGCTGCTTAAAGCCATTATGCAAAGCAATATTGATCAAAGTTCTTATGCGTTTGCATCGGCTATTTATCAAATTGGCTTTTCTTATGACGCCAGAGAAAACCCAGCACGCTGTAAGTACTACCAACAAGCCCAAGAACTATCATCGCCCGAGCGCCACAGCGATATCTTTACCAGCTCTTCTTTAGGACTAATTAACTACTGTTCAGAAACCACTTCACCTGAAATAAGATTAGGTAAGATGTTTGGTGTGCTTAAGCGTTATTCAAACAACGGCAGCCCCGGTGAATTAGCGCATATTCACAACGCAATTGGTTTACTATATGGCGGTTTAGAGCAACATGCCTTAGCAGCAGAGCAATATTTAAAAGCGCATGAAATGGGCTTGCTTGTATACGAGGGCAGCAACAAGGTAAGTATTCTTATTAGTGCTATTGTATCGCTGTTAAGTAGCGGCCAAACCGACAAAGCTTATCAGAGCATTTTAGAACTAGGTGTACTCAATAGCGAAATAGACACACCGCTAACCAACTTCTTGTATCAGTATGCACTGTCTATTTACTATAGAAAAACACAAAACTACAACCGACTTACTTACACCCTTCCCGATTTAGAAAAAGCGTCTTCGAACATCTCGAGTTCGTTTGGCGAGCTTCTTGTTAACTGGCACAAAGCTGAGATTTGCTTACATGACAACGATCTCACCTGTATTAAGCAGTACATATCAGGTATTGAAGCGTTAAATGATGATGCTATACCGCCGGTCTTTCGTTCAAATTTGGATTACCTTAGTTTCAACGTATCCATGTATATCGCACTGCAGGACTTAGCTAAGGCGAAAGAAGCGCACGAGTTCTACTCTAAAGAAGTGACTAAGCGCCGTGAAGTTACGCAAGACTCGGCCTTAATTATTGGTGCTGCTAACTTGTATACCCGCATTTATGATTTGGAATCTGCGATTGAACAAGCGGAAAAACAACGAAAGAACACGCTGTACACCGCTATTATTATTTTTCTTCTGGTAAGCGGTATTACTGGCTACGTACTTCGTAGAAAACACCTTGCGCGCAAAGCCATCGATCCCGTTACCCTGCTGCTTAATGCGAATTCGGCGATAGCTCGCATTAACAAGCTTGATGCGCCGAAAAGAGGCCGGGCCATTGCCATTGCTATATTCGACATTAGCAACCTGCGTGAAATAACGCGGAAAATGGGGTCAACAAAAGGTGATTTAGTATTACGACAAATTGCACAAACTCTTCAAAATGTTACCCGCGGTAACGATATTTTAGGGCGATTTGGTACCGAGCAATTTATTTTGTGTCTGCACAATATTGAAGAACGAAGTGCGCGAGAGTTTTTCGACCGCGTACAGAACGCGTTAGACAATACCTTTGAAAATGATGCTACTTCCGACCATATTGTGGTTGAGTCGCAGATGAGCGTATTCATTGCTAACGAGAAGATTACGGGGCTAAACGACATACTCGATGATATAGCCATGTCGATTGATATGGGTAACCGTTCCAACAGTAATTAGCTTAAATAAAAAACGCGCGAACTGTATTTTCAGTGTTGCGCGTTCCCAATATCCTCATGACCTCCTCCAACGCCAATTCATCGACATTGGTCGTAATGTGCTTTATCAAAACCAATTCTGTTTTACAGTGGTATAAGCAACGAACAAGCTAAAAACGAAACGTACCGTTTACTATCATCAACTATAGGAAGGTGAATCGTGACGCCAAAGGTTATTTTCTTCGATATTAATGAAACACTACTAGACATGCAGGCCATAAAAACAGGCTTAGCGTCGGTGCTAAACGGCGATGAGACACTGGTAGACTTATGGTTTGCTAACCTTTTGCATCACAGCTTAGTAGATGTTGCGTCTGGACAGTTTCACGATTTCATTGATATTGGAGCCGCAGCACTTACCATGGTAGCTCACAGTAAGGATATATCTGTTGATGAGGCTACCGCAATAGATACCATCAAACAGCATATTACCCGATTGCCAGCGCACGACGATGTTGTTCCTACATTAAAGGCGCTTCAAAGTGCTGGTGTAACCTTGGTCGCGCTTTCAAATTCCTCTCAAGCCGGACTAGACGCACAGCTTGAGTTTGCCAATATTAAGCCCTATTTTTCCCATGTATTAAGTGTGGAAAGTGTACGTACCTACAAACCACATGCTGCGGTTTATCACTGGGCCTGCCAGCAAGCTAACGTAAAGAACGAAGATGCCATGATGGTAGCTGCCCATGGCTGGGATGTGAGTGGCGCTAAGGCGACAGGTATGCAAACTACGTTTGTAGAGCGTTCGGGCAAAATCATGTACCCGTTAGGGCTTGCACCTGATCACAGTATAGTTTCGCTTAATGAATTAATACGCATAGTGACCGACTAACTATACCTACTTTACAAACAAAAAAAGTCTTACCATGGTAAGACTTTTTGGTTACAAAACACCTAGCGATTAAAGCTTTGCTAACTCTGGCTGGTTAGCTTTGAAGCCTTTTGTACTACATGAGTTGCGTTTAGTTTCTAATGCACTTAACTGACGCTTAAGCCATGACTTCTGAATGCCTGACTTTGCGACGCCCATTTCGGTGCTTACGCGAGTGATTTCTTTTCCGACGTTAACGCACGCTTTCTTGTTCGGTTCAAAACCGCCATTTGCTAAAACTGACGAAGAAAAAATTAAAGCCGATAGCGCTATTAGCGTTTGCTGTTTCATAAGAGTCCCCAACTACTCGTTATAATCCCGGGTTAGTGTCATACCGTAAGAATGAGCATATATTTGCTCTAAAATCTGTAAGAAATATAGCAGGCCTTTTTTTGTTATTAGGTACAGCAAAATATACGTAGTAATAAAACTTTGATTGCTTTGCCACCACTATCACACATAAACCGTTGTCTTTTATATTATTATGGCGACAACGCTTCACCTTACCATTCCACTTACGTATTGATTTTTATATTTTTACGCACTTAAAAGTAAGCCTATCCATAGTATCGGCTTCAGCAACAGCATTCTGAAGCAGCGTTACCTACTTGTTAAGACATCGTATTAGAACACCTAAACTTTTTTGTAACAAGTGAAGTTATAACAATACTTTTACAGTTTTTAGGACAGATATTGCATTTTGTAAGTATTTACTTACTACACTTACAAGCGGCTGCCTGCTGAGAGTTTCTCTACGGTTTGCATAACCGCTTTGCCCATACCATCTAAACTCAAAACTTGCCTAGCAGCCCCTTTATCAATAGCAACCTTAGGCATACCAAATACAATACAGCTTGCTTCATCTTGACAAAACGTCTCACAACCAGCGTTAAATAATTCGAGAAGTCCATTGGCCCCATCGCTCCCCATTCCTGTTAACAACACACCTATCGCGTTGCTACCTGCACTCTTACATAACGAATTAAATAGAACATCGACAGAGGGCTTATGACCCGATACTCTCGGCCCGTCGGTAAGCCTGATACGATAATCGGCTCCGCTTCTTTCTATTTCCATGTGCTTGTCGCCAGGTGCTAGATATGCCTGACCAGGAAGTAAACGCTCGCCGCCCTTCGCTTCTTTAACCTGCATTTGACACACAGAGTCTAGCCGCCGTGCATAGGTAGAGGTGAAGCCTGCCGGCATGTGCTGGGTTATCACCGTTGCAGGGGCATTTGCTGGGAAGGTTCGCAGCACCTCTTTTATAGCTTCGGTACCGCCAGTCGAGGCGCCTATCGCAATAAGCTTTTCTGTTCCCGAGTAACTCACCTTATTGACGGAAGATACCTTAGCTGGCGAGGCTTTTTTTACTTTTGAACGTGCGGCCGTTCTAATTTTGTCAACAATTAACTCGTGGTATTCTGCCATACCTTGAGCCACACCGATTTTAGGTTTGGCAACAAAGTCTATTGCCCCGAGTTCCAGTGAGCGTAACGTGGCTTCCGCCCCCTTTTCTGTCAGCGTAGAAATCATAACCACAGGTGTTGGCCTGGCATTCATAAGCACTTCGAGAAAACGTAGACCATCCACTTTTGGCATTTCTATATCTAATGTTATGACATCGGGGGATTTCTCGAGCACCAGCTTTTTCGCTACAAACGCATCAGGTGCGGCACCGACAAGTGCCATGTCTGGCTCACTCTTTATGATTTCACTGAGTATTTGGCGAATAAGCGCTGAATCATCTACCACCAACACTTTTATTGTCATGACTAATCCTCGAATAAATCTACACTGCCGCTTGGCGCCTGTTTTGATAACTCCCAGCGGTGCCGGCTTTCTCGCTCAATAATGGTTGCGTTGTTTAGCTCGTGAATACGCTTCATCAACACATTGCCGTTACTTGGAAAAAAGTACACTTTACGAGCGTACACATCACATAGGTCGCTCGCTAAAATTGGTATGCCCTCGGTTTCTAAGAACTGAGTTACGAATTCAGCATTAAATTTACCCACATCATTTTGAACGAAAGAGGGCACAACCTTTCCTCCCCCAAAAACTTTGGCTTTAAGTCGTTCCTTTTTTGCGCCTACTTTAACCAGCTCGTTAATGAGAATTTCCATTGCGTGCACACCATACTTTGCTGCCATTCCCTGCGCTTGCTCAAATTCGTCAGCCAACTTATTCACAGTTGGCAGCATAAAATGATTCATACCGCCTATTCCCGTCGTAGGGTCGAACAAACACGCTGCAACGCAAGAACCGAGTACCGTGACCAACATTTTGTCCTGTGAGGTTACAAAGAATTGTCCAGGTAACAACTTTACCGCTTCTATAGAAAAACGCTTGTCGTAGTAGCTTATAGGCAGTTCAAAATTGGTCGACGCCACTGTCTCTCCTAATCGACGGGGCGATAAATGGTTTTCCCCACCGGTCTCACAAGATTAGTATACATATTGAAATTTTCAGAATGTCCGGCCATATATAATCCCGATGGCTTCAGCATGCCGACCATTTTTTGCAGTACTTTTAGCTGCGTAGGCTTATCAAAATAAATCATCACATTTCGGCAAAATATAACGTCAAGCGGCCCCTTAACGTCCCATCTAGCATCGGTCAGATTAAGTTTTTTGAACTGCACCATGTTACGAAGCTCATCCACCACTTTTACTTTGCCTTCGTTAGCCCCTTTCCCTTTGTGGAAAAACTGCTTTTGACGATGTTGGGGTATTTTTGCAATAGAGGCTAAGGGGTAAACGCCAGCCTTAGCTTTAGCCAGAACTTTACTGTCTATGTCGGACGCGATGATCTTTACTGGCGTTTTAAAACTGCCGTACGCTTCAGCCACTACCATCGCGATTGAATAAGGCTCTTCGCCGGTTGAGCTGGCAGCGCACCAAATGTTAGTAACGTTATGCTGGCTAAGATAATCAGCCAGCGCAGTAAAGTGATGCGGCTCTCGAAAAAAAGACGTTAGATTCGTGGTTAAGGCATTGATGAACTGCTCTAACTCCGATTCCGACTTGTTGACTAAAGCAAGGTAGTCATTAAAGCTACGCAGATTTCTTGCCCTTATCCTACGTGCAAGTCTGCTATACACCATCGCTTCTTTCGCGTCAGATAAGTTGATCCCTGCTTTTTTGAACAACATTTTCTGCACGTTTTTGAAGTCCGCCTTTTCAAAGGCGAACTCCCTGGTGCTATCTTTCTTTGAAACAGCCACTGTCATTAGAATGACTCCCACTCTGCTTCGTCAGGCATAGCCGGTGTTAGCGCCTTCGCTTGAGACGCTCGCTGAGCTGGTGCTGCAGATAAGCGCTGCGGCTGTCGAAAATCTCCGTGGGTGAGGGCCGCGACATGCTGTTGGTCACTGCTTAGCCCTTTTCCTACTTCAAATACTGAGACCCGTTCATTCAATTGCAGTGATTGCTGTTTAAGACTATCGGCCGCAGCAGCAGCTTCTTCCACTAGCGCAGCGTTCTGCTGGGTCATTTCATCCATCTGAACTACGGCTTTACTGACTTCCTCTATCCCCGCAGCTTGCTCTGCAGACGCCGCTGCAATTTCAGACATAATGTCGTTCACTCGTTTAATCGAGGTCACAACTTCAGCCATAGTCTCACCGGATTTCACTACCAACTGATTACCGCTTGCAATTTTACTGACCGAGTCAGAAATTAACTCTTTAATGTCTTTCGCAGCTTCGGCAGAGCGCTGCGCTAGGTTGCGCACTTCAGAGGCTACAACCGCAAACCCTCGACCCTGCTCCCCTGCTCGCGCAGCCTCTACTGCGGCGTTTAACGCCAGTATGTTAGTTTGGAACGCAATGCCGTCAATCACACCTATGATGTCTGAGATTTCCTGAGCAGAATCGTTTATCTGCGTCATGGTATCCACAACTTCACTGATAACCTCTCCCCCCTGAGAGGCAATTTGACTTGCCTGCGCTGCAAGGCCGTTGGCTTGCTCAGCATTCTCGGCGTTAAGCTTTACGGTTCCGGTTAGCTCTTCCATGCTCGACGCTGTTTCTTCAAGGCTTGACGCTTGTTGCTCTGTGCGGCTTGATAAGTCGGCATTACCCGTTGCTATCTCGCCTGAAGCTACATTAATAGTCTCTACGGCTTCGTTAATATTGGTGATGGTGCCGCGCATTTCATTGATAAATTGATTTATTGCTTCACCTAAGACAGCAAAATCGCCATCTAATGCATGGTCGATGTTGACGGTGAGATCGCCCTCGGTAAGCTTAGTCATTACGTGCTTAATTTCATCAACTGCCTGAGTTCGGCCTGTAATGTCAGTAGCAAATTTAACTACGCGGAAGGGTTTACCATTGTGGTCTAAAATGGGGTTATAGGTAGCTTGAATAAAGATCTCTTTGCCGTTTTTGCCAACTCTGCGGTACTCACCAGAAGAGTAGGTGCCACTGCGCAACGCATCCCAAAATGCCGCATACTCAGGGCTAGCACGATATGACGAATCGACAAACATACTATGGTGCTTCCCTTTGATCTCTTCTAAGGTATAGCCCACCGTATTTAGAAAGTTTTCATTGGCATCTTGGATAATGCCGTCCATGTTAAATTCAATAACCGCTTGAGACTTTCCTATGGCCGCTAGCTGCCCTTCAAAATAGGCGTTTTTTACTTTTTGTTCGGTAATGTTGCTCGCGTATTTCACCACTTTTACTACATTACCACTCATATCTAAAATGGGGTTATAGGTTGCCTGAATCCATACATCAGAACCATCTTTGGCAACACGATGAAACTCACCTGAATAAAACTGGCCTTCAGCTAACTTCTTCCAAAAGCTGCGATATTCTTCAGATTCACGCTCTTGTTTGGTGACGAAAATGCGGTGGTGTTTTCCCTGAATCTCATCTAGTGCATACCCAACCGTAGCCAAAAAATTATCGTTTGCGGTCACAATATTGCCGTTAGGGTCGAACTCGATGACGGCTTGCGATTTACTTATCGCATCTATCTGACCTGTGTTAAATGCATTTTGTAGTTTTTGTTCAGTGACATCGGATGCGTACTTCACCACTTTCTGGGGCTGGCCGAACTCGTCAAAAATAGGGTTGTAAGACGCCTGGATCCAAAGCTCGCTACCGTCTTTTTTTACCCGCTTAAACTCGCCAGACTTAAATTCCCCCTTTTTCAAGTCACGCCAAAATGCGGCATATTCGGGGCTCATTTTGTAATTGGGCTCAACAAACATACTATGATGTTGCCCCTTTATCTCACTTAAGTCATAACCCGTTGTATTACAGAAGTTTTCGTTGGCGTGTTGGATTACCCCTTCTAGGTCAAACTCGATAACAGCTAGAGATTTATCGATTGCGTTTATTTGCCCTTCATAATCCACGTTTTTACGTTTTTCCGCCGTAATGTCAGTTGCGAACTTAACTACGCGAATAATATTACCCAGTTTGTCGTAAATAGGGTTGTAAGAGGCTTGGATCCAAATTTTGTCACCGTTTTTTGCTACACGGCAGTACTCTCCACTGCTGCGTTCACCATTTCTTAGGTCTTCCCAAAAGCGACTGTATTCTTCAGACACGCCATAATCAGGCAGCACAAATAATCGGTGATGCTTACCGACAATGTCCTCTTTTGAATAACCTGTTACCTTGAGAAAGTTATCGTTAGCATCTTCAACAATGCCATCTGGGGTAAACGAGATTATGGCTTGGCAACGGTCGAGGCCCTCCAGTAGGCCGGTTTTATGCTGCAGTTCTTGGTCGTTTATCCATTCCACCATAGTGCCAAGTTTCTCGCCCTCAACGCTTTTAATTGTGGTGAGCCTTAGTGTAAACAACAGGTTGTCTATCGGCAGTAAAAAGGTGTCGCTACTATTACAGGTGCTATATCGCTGGCTTAATTCTCTGCTACTAGAAAAAAAACCTACAATCGAGGTGCCGGTCAATTCCTCAAGATTAATATTAGGAAGTGAGCGAGAAAATTGTGCCCTGTGCTCTGCTGCAAGTTGTCTAAACGCTTTGTTAGCGAAGGTTATTGTTCCCGACGCGTCCACCAGCATCAAACACGCCGTACTCTCGCTCAGCGCCTGCTCTTGAAACCGTGAAAGACTTTGCGCAGCCACCAATTCTTCATTGTGAAATATATTAAAAACACCCATAGCATCACCTATCTTTTGTAGCGCTACGTGTTTGAAGCGCTGAATAAAACGTCAAGTAATAAAAAAGGCGAATTCCTTATTAAAGAATTCGCCTTTCGCTAACTAAAAAGACTCCCATTCATCGTTATTTGGCACTTTTGGAGCTAACTTCTTATTTGTTTTTAGCATGGCCACTGAAGCCACTTTTTTATCTGTTAATACATGAGGCTTTCTTTGCGCTTTAGCTTCTTCAATAGCAGCTTTATCGCCAATGTTAAATGTAGATACACGCTCAGATAAATTACCCGCTTGCTGTTGTAAGCTTTCGGCGGCTGCCGCCGCTTCTTCTACAAGGGCCGCATTTTGTTGCGTCATTTCATCCATCTGTACTACCGCTTTACTGACCTCTTCAATACCCGAAGCCTGCTCAGAGCTCGCCGCCGCAATTTCAGACATAATGTCGTTGACTCGCTTAATAGAGGTCACCACCTCTTCCATGGTATCGCCAGACTGATTGACGAGTTTATTCCCCCCATCAATTTTGTTCACTGAATCTGAAATAAGCTCCTTAATTTCTTTTGCCGCTTCAGCAGAGCGCTGTGCTAAGCTTCGTACTTCTGACGCCACTACCGCAAAGCCACGGCCCTGCTCGCCCGCTCGCGCTGCCTCTACGGCTGCATTTAATGCAAGAATGTTGGTTTGAAATGCAATGCCGTCAATTACACCGATAATGTCTGAAATCTCTTGCGCTGACTCGTTGATCGACGACATGGTATCTACAACCTGACGGATTAGCTCACCGCCGCGAGTTGCGATTTCGCAACTTTGGGACGCTAAACTGTTGGCTTGTTCAGCATTTTCAGCGTTGAGTTTTACTGTACCAGTCAGTTCTTCCATGCTTGAAGCGGTTTCTTCAAGGCTAGATGCTTGTTGTTCAGTCCGGCTTGAAAGGTCTGAGTTACCCGTAGCGATTTCTGAAGACGCAGTATTGATGGTTTCTACCGCTTCGTAAATGGACCCTATAGTGCCAGACATTTCTCCGACAAACTGGTTTATGGCATCGCCCAATACCTGAAACTCACCTTCAAACTGTTCGTCCAGTTCTGCCGTTAAGTCGCCACCGGATAAGCGAGTCATTACATCGCTGATTGAACCGATAATGCGGCGCATATCGTCAATAAAGCGGTTGATTGACGTGCCGAGTTCTTTAAACTCGCCATCGAATTCATGCTCAATTCGGCAGTCTAAGTTCCCCTGAACCAATTCGTTCATGGCCGTTTTAATATCGCTAATGGCTTGCTTTCTGCCCGTGATATCAATGGCGTATTTCACTACGCGATGGGGTCTGCCGTTTTGATCTAAAATGGGGTTGTATGATGCCTGGATCCAAATTTCCTTGCCGCCTTTGCCTACGCGCTTGAACTCGTCGGTAAACTGTACGCCTTGACGTAGCTGCTCCCAAAACTGGCTATATTCAACGCTACGCTTATACTCATCGTCTACAAACATGCTGTGATGTTTGCCAACAATTTCATCTAGGCTGTAACCAACCGTATTGATAAAGTTTTCGTTGGCGTTCAGAATTTTTCCGTCAAGGTCAAATTCAATAACCGCCTGAGCTTTATTTATTGCTTCAATTTGCCCTTCGAAATAGGCGTTGCGCAATTTATTAGCCGTGATATCGGTAGCGAATTTAACGACCCGAATAACCTTACCATCACCGTCAAATACCGGGTTATAAGTGGCTTGTATCCAAATCTCTTTACCGATTTTGTCAAAACGGCAAAATTCTCCACTTTGCGGCTTACCCGCTTTGAGATCGCGCCAAAATTGTGAGTATTCCTCCGTGCGAATGTACTGGTTATCACAGAACATTTTATGATGATTGCCTACAATTTCGTTAAGGCTATAGCCAAGCGCATTTAGGAAGTTTTCGTTTGCGTTTTGGATTACACCGTCTGCATTAAACTCGATCACCGCTTGAGCGTCGTTTAATACATTAAGCATGGTACTTTTGATAAGTAGCTCAGATTGGTCAACCCATTCAACCATAGTGCCTATGTTTTTATTCTCTTGGTCGAAAAAAGGCGTTAACGTAAGCTTAAAGTTTAAGTCGCCTATGCTTATTGTAGACGTCATCGTTGACTTCAGTTCAGCTAGAATATTGCGCTGGTGAGACGGATTACGATGAAATTGGTCGATGTTCTGACCTTCCAAATTATCAGCCGAAAAACTGGGAAGAACAGCCTGTAGTTTCTTTTCGTTCTCTTTAAGCAGAGTTTTTACCGACTGATTAGCATAAATAATATTTCTATCGGCGTCGGCCATCATGATGCAGCAAGTGGTAGCATCAAGCGCCTGCTTGTTTCTCAAAGCTTGGTTTACATCCGTTGCCTTCGTGAAGTCTTCTAACCACGTCATGATTCCCATTGTCTCAGCCCTCAACCGTTTGTGTTTTTGTTTCAACTAAGCCCAATTCGTTACTGGTAATTAAGCTCTCAATATTCACTAAAATAACCATGTGTTCGTCCACATCCGCCAGCCCATGAAGATATTTACTATCGAACGCCACCCCGAACTCTGGCGGAGGAAGCATGTCTTCCTCAGAAAGGCGGATCACGTCAGAGACGCCGTCGACTACGATACCAACAATCCGCTCGTGCACATTGAGCATAATAACGATAGTAAAGTCGTTATAGGTTGCCTCGCCTACATTGAACTTAATGCGCAGATCCACGATAGGCACAATGTCGCCACGCAGATTTATTACACCTTTAATAAAACTTGGCGCATTGGCAATTTTGGTGACCTGCTCATAGCCGCGAATTTCTTTTACCGTCGTGATGTCTAAAGCGTAGTGTTCTTCGCCTAATACAAAACTTAAGAATTCATTCTCTTTTGACGCACTAACGGCTTGCTGTAATGCTGCTTCGCTCATAGTGAAACCTCTTCATTTGGGATATTGGTACAATTTGCTGCTACCGAATCGGCATCCAAAATCATCGCGACCTTGCCATCGCCCATGATGGTAGCCCCTGCTATCCCTGCGACTTTTTTGTAATGTTGCTCTAAGCTCTTGATGACGACTTGTTGCTGACCTACCAAAGAGTCCACCAGTACGCCGTAACGTTTTTTACTGCTTTCTAGCAATACCACTATGCCTTTGGTTGGTTCGATAATGCCGTCATCGACTTGCATTAGCTGGGTAAGCGACACCAGTGGCCAGTACTGGTCTCTTATCCACAGTACCTTGTCATTGCCGAGTGTTTTTACTTGGGAAGCGGTGGGCTGGAAAGACTCGATTACGTTAAGCAGCGGGATGACAAAAATCTGATCGCCAACTGACACGCACATACCGTCCACAATGGCGAGCGTAAGGGGTAAGTGGATATAAAAGGCCGAGCCCTCGCCTTGCGACGATTCGATTTCAATGCGTCCGCCAATAGATTCGATATTTCGGCGCACTACGTCCATACCCACGCCACGGCCCGACACATCAGTAACCTCCGCTGCGGTTGAAAAACCCGCTTGGAATATAAGCTGCCAAATTTCACTGTCTGGCATGTCTGGTGTAACGGCTAGCCCGTTTTGCGTGGCTTTTTCTAAGATACGCGCTTTGTTTAAACCCGCACCGTCATCAATAATACCGATGATGATGCTACTGCCTTTTTGCTCTGCACTTAAAATAACGGTTCCGTTTTCAGATTTACCTGCTTCAAGGCGCTCTTCAGGGCTTTCTATACCGTGGTCAATACTGTTTCTAACTAAATGAGTAAGCGGGTCGACCAGCTTTTCGATAAGGCTCTTATCAATTTCAGTGTTGCCCCCTTGAATAACCAAGTCGACTTTTTTGCCTAGCTTCGAAGACAAATCACGTACCACACGGGGGAAGCGATTAAATGTCATGTTCACCGGTAACATACGCATAGACATCACCGATTCTTGTATCTCACGGGTATTGCGCTGTAGCTCGTCTATCGCGAGCTGTAAGCGTTCGCCCACCTGTCCTTCAACTTCCTGGCCTACGTTAGAAAGCATCGATTGAGTAATCACGAGTTCGCCGACCAGGTTAACCATGGCATCAATTTTTGTAGTGTCTACACGAATTGACGCGGCTTCTTTTGCCGCCTCTTTGGGCTTGGTTTTGACCGGCTTAACGATAGGTTGTTTAGGTGCAACTGTTTGGGTTACCTCTGTTTTTACAGGGAGGTTTTCAGGCTCGAAGAAGCCAAAGCCTTCGTCGTTTTTACTGGCCTCAGGCGACGCTTCAGCTTGTTTCTCTGCTGTCACTTCATCATCTTCAAAGAGTCCAAAACCTTCAATCTCGTTGTCCGAAGCATCTTCAATATCTTCGGTTTGCTCATTAGGCTCATGCGTGACTACACCAGATGCACTAGCAAGCGTATCTTCAAGTACCTTAATGCTTGCATCAATTTGTTCTTGGGGAAGTTCTGTTTGCTCTTTGTATGCCGATATTGTGTCTTTAAGTACGTCGAGGGTTTGCAGGAAAATATCGACGATATCTGCCGTAACTTGAATCTCTTGGTTACGCGCTTTGTCGAGCAGATTCTCCATAACATGGGTAAGATTCATTAAAGCGTCGAAGCCGAAGATACCGCTGCCACCTTTTATGGAGTGCGCCGCTCTAAAGATACTGTTTAATTCTTCGGGGTCGGGAGAGTCCACATCCAAAGTCATGAGCAACTGCTCCATGTCTTGAAGGTGCTCGTCACTCTCATCAAAAAACACACCGTGAAACTGGTTTACATCAATGGTCATGATTGACTCCCGCTTGCCCTATTGAAACCGACGCTCGATTAGCCCAACACTCGCTTCATCACATCTAACAGCTTGTTTGGATCAAAGGGCTTCACCATCCACCCCGTAGCCCCCGCCGCCTTACCTTTGGCCTTCATATCGTCACCAGCTTCCGTAGTTAGCATGACAATTGGCGTCGAGCGAAAATTAGCTAGCCCTCTTAGCGACTTGATTAGCGTCAACCCATCCATGCGAGGCATGTTTTGATCGGTAAGTACGAAATCAAATCGAGCCCCCTGACATTTGTCTAACGCATCCTGACCGTCTTGTGCTGTAGTTACGTTGTAGTTCGCTGACTTAAGGGTCATTTCAACCATCTGACGAATAGATACTGAGTCGTCAACAATCAATATGCTTTTGCTCATAATTCAATCACCTTTTGAATTGTCAAAATTGCTCTTACGTTGCTTCGAAGAGCTTTTTTGTTGCCGCTAAAAAAGCTCCACATCACCCGCATCCATAGAAGTAGCAGAGACCGGGTTGTGGTCTGCTTGCCCTTTCTCAGTTAGAGAGTGTTGATAGTTTTCCAGGTTCTCTCGCACGCGAGTTGCACTTTCAGGGCTGAGCTCTGAAAGTTGCTCAACGATGAATTCAATGATCTCGCGGGTATACGTAAGGTTTTGCCCATTAATATCGCCAAACTGTAAACCTCTTATTGCCGCTGCTGTTGCATCAGCCAACTGTTGCCGAATAGCCTCAAGTTCACTAGCACCTTGTATGTCTGCTTCTGCTTTTTTTATGATGCCTTTGAGCTGCTCGCTAATCGCATCTTTTGCGTTAACGACGTGAGAAATGTCCTGAGAAGCAACAACTTCTGCAGTTTCGGTAAGTTTGTCGATAAGTGACCGAATGTTTTCTATTTGGGTTTTTATTACGTCGCTGAATTGTGTAGAGCGGGTAGAAAGCGCACGAACCTCATCAGCAACAACGGCAAACCCGCGGCCGGCCTCACCTGCACGCGCCGCTTCAATAGCCGCATTCAGTGCCAACAAGTTTGTCTGAGAGGAAATATCATCGATCCCACTTAAGGCTTCGATAACAGTAGGCATTGCCTGCTGAATTGTTTGGACTTGAGTTTCTAACGCTCTTGTAGAATCTGTCATCTCGCTGGTCGAAGCAATAAATTGGGTTAGCGTAGCATCTGTATCAGAGGCAAATGTGCGCATTTTGTCGGCGTAGGCACAATCACTATTTTCATCATCGGTAAGCAGGTTATTGATACTTGTTTCCTGTTGCCCCAGTAATGTTTGAAGTGAAATGAACGATTCGCTTAACGTTCCCACCGCATCGCTTTGCGTAGAAAAAATATCACTAAGGTTAGATGAGGAGACCGACAATATGTCGCTAGCCTCGGATACTACAATAGACATAGCATCTGTGTCTGACAAAGTGGCGGGGGATGTGGAATGTTGTACTGCAAAATGGTTAGTGCCAGAAATTTCTGATGTCTGGCTTACATTTGTCACCTTCAGTAATACAAACAAAAGAAAAATCACACAGGCAGAGCTAAGTGCAAGGCCCAAATGCGCTGCCGATGTAAAGGATAAACTCCAGCTTCCTAACATCATTAAAAAAGCCACTATGAAAGCGTTGCTTTTATTAGAGAAAAAGTTATCCAAATAATTTGCTGCTATAGCGACCACAACCCACCTCAATTGTTACTGCCGCGTTAACGGCTGTACAAAACACAATCAAAGTATGATTTATTTCTTACATTCAACAATTATACTTTTGAATACTTTTATCAAACTATTGCTTTAGTGACATTTGCGACAGATTAATTAAAACAGGAAAACATGAGATTTGAATAGGGCAATTGGTAAGGAAATTATTAGAGCGCCAGGGAAGCAGAGGGATAAGGGCATCTTAAAGCCGACTACTCGCTCCTAATGCTTCGAGTGTATCGAGTATAGCGTCTGAAATTTCTTCTAAAGGCTTTATGAAACTTGCAGCTTTCATTTCTACGGCGGTTTTCGGCATACCGTACACAACACAGGTTTTTTCATCTTGGCAGAAAGTGACAGAGCCTTTAGTGTGCATATTCTTCAAACCTTTTGCTCCATCACGTCCCATGCCAGTAAGTAATACACCTACTGCGTTTGCACCTGCATACTCAGCGAGTGAATCAAACATCACATCAACAGAGGGCTTGTGCCCTGACACCTTAGGGCCATCATCAAGAGTTAAGCGGTAGTCAGCCCCACTTCGCTCTACTTTTAAGTGTTTGTTACCAGGCGCTAAATAAGCAAAGCCTGGTAACAAGCGCTCTCCTCCCCGTGCTTCTCTTACGGTTATTTCGCAAAGGCTATCAAGTCGTCTGGCATAGGTGGTAGTAAAGCCCGGTGGCATATGCTGGGAGATGATAGTTGCCGGAGCATTGCGAGGAAAATGCATGATGACATCTTTAATCGCTTCGGTTCCCCCGGTTGAGGCACCTATACCAATCAGCTTTTCTGTGCCCGTGTACCGCATGGAAGCATGCTTAGTACAGCGAGTTTCAGTAGGATGGCCTAACTTTGAGTGGGCTGCTGCTTTTATCTTTTCAACGATAACTGCGGCATATTCGGTCATACCTTGCGCCACACCTAGTTTGGGCTTTGCGATAAAATCAACCGCTCCTAATTCTAATGCCCGCAGTGTTGCATCGGCACCTCGCTCGGTAAGCGTAGAAATCATCACCACCGGGGTTGGCATTGCCTTCATCATCACTTCTAAAAAACGAAGCCCGTCTACCTTTGGCATTTCAATGTCTAGGGTTATAACATCGGGCCTAAACTCTTGAACCATTCGCTTTGCTACATAGGCATCGGGCGCCGCCCCTACCAATGTTAACTCTGGGGCTTGCACCACTATCTCTGAAAGAATTTGGCGAATTAACGCAGAGTCATCAACGACGAGGACTTTTATGGGCATCTGACTGTTCCGAAAATGAAATAACACCAGTTTTAGCTTGCTCAGAGAGTAAAACACGATGCGCAGACTCACGCTCGTAGAGCGTAGCATTATTGAATTCTCGAATTCGCTTCATATAAACATTTCCGTCGGCCGGAAAATAATAAATTTTGCGTGCATAGTTAGACATTAAATCGCTGCTTATAAGGGGAATACTGGCTTTATCTAGATATTCTAGAACAAATTCGGCGTTTACTCGCCCAATGTCTTGCTGCACAAATCCCGGTAACACTTTTCCCCCTCCGAACGCCTTAGCGACCAGTTTTTCGCGACGTGCACCTAAGTGAACAAGCTGATCTATCAGCATATTCATAGCGTGTACGCCATATTTTGTGGCTAAGCAGGCGTCTAAATTGGTTGTGAAATTGAGGTCGGGCAGCATGAAGTGATTCATGCCGCCAATTTTCTTGTCTTTATCGAAAATACAAGCTGCTACACAAGAGCCAAGGATAGTCACCAATGCTTTGTCTGAAGCCGTCGCGTAATACTGTCCAGGCAAAATTTTCACCGCTTCTTTTTGCAGGCGATTATCAAAATAACGTATGGGGTTTTCATCCTGACTCATACTACAACTTCCTTTTTAAACAACGGGTCGGTAAATGGTTTTCCCCATGGGAGCGACAAGTTCAGGATACATGGTGAAATTTTCAGAGTGCCCTGCCACATACATGCCGTCCCCATGCATCAACTTCACCATGCGAGCTAAAATCTTGCGCTGAGTAGGTCGGTCGAAGTAAATCATGACGTTTCGGCAAAAAATTACGTCTATCGGCGCCTCTAAACACCAGTTTGGTGACATTAAATTTAGTGTCTCGAACTGCACCATTTTTCTCAGTTCATCCACAACCCTTACTCTACCGGTTTGTGCACCTTTACCTTTGTAGTAAAATTGCGTTTTATAATCGTGCGAAAGCTGGTTAATACTGTTTTGGGCATAAACGCCCTGGCGGGCCTTCTGAAGTACTTTGCTATCGATGTCTGTGGCGAGTATTTGCACATTGGGCGTAAAGGTGCCAAATACCGACGCCACGGTCATCGCAATACTGTAAGGCTCTTCACCCGTGCTGCTGGCTGCGCACCAAATACGTTTAGTTTGGGGTCGCTTTCGAAGGTAATTTGCTAGCGCCTCAAAGTGGTGCGGCTCTCTGAAAAATGCGGTGAGGTTAGTGGTAAGCGCATTAATGAAGTGCTCCATTTCATCGTCACAGCTTCCAACATAAACTAAATATTCTTTGAAACTGTTTATTTCGAGCGTGCGAAGCCGCCTCGCTAGGCGGCTATAGACCATAGCGTCTTTGGAATCGGCCAGATTAATACCTGCTTGCTTAAAAAGCAGGCTTTTAACCCGTTCAAAGTCCCTTCGGCTATATGAAAATTCCCTCTGCGCATCCGTGCTTTGTATGGCTGACATACACTAAAAAGCCTCCCAGTCCGTCGCATCAGGCGCGGCAGGATTGAGCGCTTTTATCCCCGGCTTTGGCACTTCACGCTCTTTAGGTAATTCGTGACTGCTATTTAAAGGCTTGCTGTCTGACTTATGGTTGGTCTCTCGCCCGCTTCCTCCCACTTTAAATACCGACACCCGTTGCGCTAGTTCGCCTGACTGCTGTCTCATACTGTCAGCCGCTGCCGCTGCCTGCTCAACTAACGCGGCATTTTGTTGGGTCATCTCGTCCATTTGAACCACCGCATTACTCACTTCCTGTATTCCTGTGGCTTGCTCAGATGATGCCGCAGCAATTTCAGACATAATGTCGTTAACGCGTTTAATCGCAGTGACGATATTAGCCATGGTTTCGCCAGACTTATTCACCAATACATTGCCATCGCCAATCTTATCAACCGACGCCGAAATGAGTGCCTTAATATCTTTTGCCGCCTCTGCTGAGCGCTGTGCCAACGTTCTTACTTCAGAAGCAACAACCGCAAACCCGCGGCCTTGTTCGCCGGCTCGTGCAGCTTCAACAGCTGCGTTAAGAGCAAGTATGTTGGTTTGAAACGCGATGCCGTCAATAACACCGATAATGTCTGAAATGCGCTGGGCAGAGTCATT
Source organism: Alteromonas sp. ABH4_453 (assembly GCF_056160665.1). NCBI lineage: Bacteria > Pseudomonadati > Pseudomonadota > Gammaproteobacteria > Alteromonadales > Alteromonadaceae > Alteromonas > Alteromonas sp. ABH4_453. The sequence goes on along the minus strand of NZ_JBSWXP010000007.1, from coordinate 284,386 downwards.
AATCTCACCCATGGTGTGAACCACTTGCTCAATAATTTTGCCGCCCTCAGATGCCACTTCCGATGCTTGGCTGGCCAGTCCTTTGGCTTGGTCGGCGTTCTCTGCATTTAACTTTACTGTGCCCGTTAACTCTTCCATTGCAGAGGCAGTTTCTTCAAGGCTAGACGCTTGCTGTTCGGTACGACTAGACAGGTCAGCGTTGCCCGTAGCTATTTCATTTGATGCAGTATCAATGGTTTCGACGGCAGTATGAATTTTCACTATGGTATCGCACAGTTCATAAATAAAGTGATTGATAGACTCACCAAGTACCTTGAAGTCTCCTTCTAATGGCTCTTCTATTGTTTTCAGTAAATCGCCATCCGATAGGCTAGCCATAATAGACTTAATACTTTCTACTGCTAATGTTCTTCCCGTTACGTCTGAGGCGTATTTTACTACTCTAAACGGCTTGCCGTTCTGGTCTAAAATAGGGTTGTAAGAGGCCTGAATATAAACCGGCTTTCCCGATTTATTAAAGCGCTTATATTCTCCGCTTGCATAGACGCCTTGGCGCAACTGCTCCCAGAATGCTGCGTATTCAGGGCTATTTTTAAAGGCAGGGTCTACAAAAATACTGTGGTGTTTTCCTTTTACTTCATCAAGGGTATAGCCCATAGCGGCTAAGAAATTGCTATTCGCGTTTAAAATTAAACCTTCTAGGTCAAACTCAATGACTGCCTGAGACTTACTTATCGCGTTCAACTGGCCCTCAAAGTAAGCGTTTTTCATTTTATCTTCGGTAATATTGGTGGCGTATTTGACTACCCTAAACGGGTTGCCATTCATGTCTTCTATGGGGTTGTAAGAAGCTTGGATCCATACGTTTTTACCTGATTTACTTTCTCGCTTAAACTCGCCAGAGAAGAATTTGCCGGATTTGAGTTCTGACCAAAAACGTTGATACGACTCAGACTGTCTGGTTTCTTCATCCACAAATAGTTGGTGATGCTTACCTTTGATTTCGTCTAGGCGGTAGCCCATTGTATTTAAGAAGTTTTCATTAGCAGTAATAATGTTCCCATCTACATCGAATTCAATGACCGCCTGTGATTTACCAATAGCATTAATTTGCCCTTCGAAATATGCGTTTCTTAACTTATCTTGCGTCACGTCGGTGGCAAATTTGACCACTTTAAATGGCTTGCCTGTACTGTCAAAAATGGGGTTGTAAGACGCGCGGATCCATATTTCTTTGCCGCCTTTTGCTATCCGTTTATATTCCCCCTCGCTGTGCTCTCCCGCTTTTAAGCTTTGCCAAAACGCCGCGTATTCCGCACTTAGCTTGTAGCTTGGGTCGACAAACATACTATGATGTTGCCCTTTAATTTCAGACAGGCTGTAGCCCATTGCGGCGAGAAAATTTTCATTAGCGTTTAAAATATTTCCCTCAAGATCGAACTCAATAACAGCCTGCGATTTATTAATGGCTGTGATTTGTCCTTGGTAATCTGCATTTTTTTGCTTTTGCGCGGTAATGTCAGAGGCGAATTTAATGACGTAATCCACCTTCCCGTCATCGTCAAACACCGGATTGTAGGTCGCTTGGATCCACACCTCTTCGCCTTGCTTGTTTATTCTGCAAAACTCGCCGCTGTGCACGTCACCGCTTTTTAGTTTTTTCCAAAACTGCTGATATTCCTCGCTTTGGGCATAATCACTGTCGACAAAAATGCGATGGTGTTTTCCCACCACCTCGCTTTCGCTATATCCCATTGCGGCTAAAAAGTTATCGTTGGCCAACAAGATTTCGCCGTCTGTGGTGAACGAAATCACCGCTTGGCTTCGCATAATGGCATCGACCATACCTTTATTGCGTTTGTTCTCGGTGTTGTCCTGCCATTCTGTGACAAAAAGCTGAGTATCGTTTTCTTCCGCTAATATTGCAGATGTACTTACGCAAAAACTGTGTTCCGCGAGTGAGACAAGCAGTTTGTTATCACCTCGAGCATGGGTGAGTAAGTAAGACGGATTTTCCGCAGGGCTTGCCCCAACTGTAATATCGTCAATGTGCTTGCCTGATAATGTTGTCTCGCCGCCACCTACAGAAAAGTCTTTAGGGTAGGCTTTTGCCATGTGAAGGAATGCCGGTGTGCAGTAGTGAATAACCCCGGACTTGTCGATGACCAACAGATTTGAGGCACTCGCTTTTAAAATGTTCGATTTCAATAGCGCGTCGTGTTTCGCTACCTTCAACTCTTCGCCGTTAAGAAAATTAAATACGCCCATAACTAATATATCCCAATGTCAGGTGTTTCCGTTTAGTGAAGGACCTTGTAACTACGCGTCGTCATTAACGCTTTCAGGTGCAACTAAACCCAGCTCTTCGCTGGTTATTAAGCTCTCTATGTTCACCAAAATGACCATGTTTTCATCTACATCGGCTAAGCCGTGTAGATACCTACTATCAAAAGCTACGCCAAACTCTGGTGGCGGAAGTACTTGCTCTTCAGACAAGCGAATAACATCGGATACACCATCTACCACGATGCCAACAATACGTTCTTGAATGTGTAGCATTATTACTATTGTGAAATCATTGTAAGTGGCCTCGCCCACATTAAACTTAATGCGCAAATCCACGATAGGAACAATGTCACCTCGCAAATTAATCACGCCCTTGATAAACGCTGGCGCATTCGCAATTTTGGTAACTTGTTCGTACCCTCTGATTTCCTTTACTGTGGTAATGTCCAAGGCATAGTGTTCATCACCTAGCACAAAACTTAAGTATTCTTTGTCTTGTCCGCCGGTAACCGCTTGATGCAAGGCAGTTTCACTCATGAAAGTAACTCCTCTATTTGGCTGGAGGTGTAGGTTGTTGCGATGGAGTCTGCATCAATGATAAGTGCGACTTTACCGTCACCCATAATGGTTGCTCCCGCGATTCCAGCCACTTTACGATAGTGCTCCTCTAAACTTTTGATTACCACCTGCTGCTGGCCCACTAGCGCATCAACTAAAATACCAAAACGTTTCTTACTGCTTTCAAGTAACACCACGATACCTTCTGTTGGAGAAAGCGCGGCACCTTCTACTTCCATAAAGTCGTAAAGCGGCACTAAAGGCCAATATTGGTCTCGAATGTAAAGTACGGTGTCGTTACCCAAGGTTTTCAGCTGCTGCTTTGTAGGTTGGAAAGATTCAATAATATTTAAAAGGGGAACAACAAAAATTTGCTTGCCCACTGACACACACATACCATCAACAATGGCGAGCGTAAGCGGCAGGTGAATGAAAAAAGCCGAGCCTTCCCCAGCGCTCGATTCAATATCAATGCGTCCGCCAATTGACTCAATATTGCGGCGCACCACGTCCATACCAACACCTCTTCCCGATACATCAGTGATGGCTTCTGCGGTTGAAAACCCAGGCTGGAATATCAACTGCCATACTTCTGAGTCTGGCATATCATCAGATACCGCAAGCCCGTTGCTACGTGCTTTATCAAGAATTTTGTCCCGATGAAGACCACCACCATCATCGATAATGCTGATAATAATGCTGCCGCCTTTTTGCTCGGCACTTAAGATGACCGTGCCTTTCTCTGGCTTGCCGGCAGCCCCACGCTTTTCGGGCATTTCGATACCGTGATCGATACTGTTGCGCACTAAGTGCGTAAGCGGGTCGACAATCTTTTCAATTAAACTTTTATCAATTTCGGTACTGCCGCCTTGAAGCACCAACTCTACCTGCTTACCCAACTTTCCTGCTAAGTCTCTTACTAAACGAGGGAATCGATTAAAGGTTGCAGTTAGCGGAAGCATGCGCATAGACATAACCGATTCTTGAATTTCTCGGGTGTTGCGCTGCAGCTCATCAATAGCAAGCTGAAGGCGCTCGCCAACTTGCCCTTCAACATCTTGCCCTATCATAGATAGCATTGATTGGGTGATAACCAGTTCGCCCACCAAGTTAACCATGGCGTCGATTTTCGTGGTATCTACTCGAATTGAAGCCGACTCTCGAGCAGTGCTTTTTTTCGCAGAAGATTTAGGTTTGTTTTTAAGCGGTGCCTTCGAGGCCGCAACACCCGTCATTGGCGCTTTAGCATCATTTACTGGTTCCTGTGGTGTATTGGCGCGTTGCTCGTGGGAATTGTTGGCTGTGTCTATTGCAGTATTTATGTGACTAGCTGAGGGTGCGTCTTCGAAAAAGCCAAAGCCCTGACTTTCCTCTTTTTTACCACTTTCAACATTTGCTTCATCTGGCTTTACCTCTTGAGATTCAGCAACTTTGCTTTGTGTACTTTCATCTTCGAAGAACCCAAAGCCATCATCGTCGTCTTTGTTGTTTTCAATAGATTGATTGTGAACAGGCTCATCATCGAAAAAGCCAAAACCGTCGTCAGTGCCTGAACTAGCCTCAGAAGGCTCGTCATCAAAGAAGCCAAAGCTGTCATCCTCTACACTTTCGGCCTGCGTACTTGAGCTTTCCTCTTCGGGTGTTCCACCCGGCGTAAGTTCAGCACTTTGCCTACTCATTACACCGTTTAGTATCCTGATGCGCTCAGCAATACTTTCTTCTGGAACTGGGGTTTCGTCGCGATAAGCATTTAGCGTGTCTTTTAAAACATCGAGCGTTTCTAAAAGCACGTTGACAATATCAGCGGTTACACTAATTTCATTATTGCGGGCTTTATCGAGTAAATTTTCCATCACGTGCGTTAAATTCATTAACGCATCAAAGCCGAAAATGCCGCTACCACCTTTAATAGAGTGGGCAGCGCGAAAAATGCTATTTAGCTCTTCAGGATCAGGTGACTCGACATCCAGGCTCATCAATAGCTGTTCCATATCGTCGAGATGCTCGTCGCTCTCGTCGAAAAATACGCCGTGGAACTGTTCAATATCGATGCTCATTCTGAATCCTTCCAGACTTAAGGTTTTAGTAGATTGGCTTAACCCAAAACGCGCTTGGTTACATCAAGAAGTTTATTTGGATCAAAGGGCTTTACCATCCAGCCAGTTGCACCAGCGGCCTTACCCTTTGCTTTCATATCGTCGCCCGCTTCTGTGGTAAGCATGACAACTGGTGTTCTGCTATACGCGCCCAAACTACGCAAGTTTTTAATAAGGGTAAGGCCATCCATGCGAGGCATATTTTGATCAGTGAGTACAAAGTTAAATTGCTGACTCTTACATTTATCTAGCGCTTCTTGCCCGTCTTGGGCTGTGGTAACGGTATACCCTGCGCCTTTTAGCGTCATCTCAACCATTTGACGAATCGACACCGAATCGTCGACAACTAAAATGTGTTTGCTCATATGCTCACTTCTCCAAAGTATGTCATTACTGACAGTGCATCCTGTTCCTTTCTTAGCTTAGAACAATTCAACTTCTCCAGCGTCCATAGACGTTGCAGACACCGGGTTGTGATCATTTTTACCTTTTTCTGCGAGTCCTTTTTGGTACTCGCTTAATTCGCTGACGAAACGCTCAATATTGTTGGCATCTAACGTTGCCAGCTGTTCTAAGATGAACGTAATCATGTCTTGGGTATATTGGATATGCTGGCCATTGATATCGCCAAACTGCATACCTCGAATGGCCGCGTTTATAGACTCATCAAGCTGTGAGCCTATATCTTCAATTTGTTTAGTAGTAACTAGGTCTGCTTCTGCTTTTCTGATGATTTCTGCTAATTGATCGCTTATATGTGATTTAGCATTTACAACCTGAGATATATCTTGCGAGGCTACAAATTCTGCAGTGTCGGTGAGTTTGTCTACTAAACTTCGGATATTCTCTACTTGGGTTTTAATTACGTCGCTAAATTGCGTTGAACGAGTTGATAGCGCTCGCACCTCGTCAGCAACAACGGCAAAACCACGGCCCGCTTCGCCTGCCCTTGCCGCTTCTATCGCTGCATTTAGAGCCAACAAGTTGGTTTGCGCAGCGATATCATCAATGCCGCTAAGTGCATCTATCACCGTAGGCATCGCCTGTTGAATGGTTTGCACCTGTTCCATTAGGTGCTTTGTTGACGAGGACATTTGCTCGGTTGAATCGATAAATTGGGTCAGGGTTCCATCGGTTTCTTGTGCAAACGTACGCATGCGTTCTGAATATGATTGTGTTTGCGTACTATCGACGCTCAATAACGCATCAATACACTGAATTTGCTGAGCAACGAGCGCTTTTAAGCTGCTGAAAGCATTGGATAAGGTTTCAACGGCGTCATCTTGGGTAGACTTGATGGACGATAAATTGCTATCACATGTGCTTAAAGACACAGCAAGCTCGTCGCTCGCTTTTTTGATATCAGTACTACCCGCTTGTTCGCTTTGCGCTTGGGAGTCGTTATTTGGATAGACCTCGTCAACTTCATCCGCACTTTTGCTATAAATGAAAGTACTAAAGACAACTACGCCTGTTAGTACCACAAGCGCTGTGAGCGCAGACACAAAAAAGAACAAAGCCCAAGAAGCAGCTATGCCTACTACACAGAGTACATATATGCTCTTTAAAGCTCCTTGCTGCATTGAAGGTAAGTTATTAAATGACAAAAAAACTCTCCTTGAAAAAACACTGCGACTTAACTTCAACAGTACTCTTTCATAATTAAGCACGTTACTTGGTTCACGAATTACAAAGCGCTGGACACATTCTATGAGCGCCAATAGACATAAAGCCTAGCGCAAAGGCAACATAACGTTGTTAGCCAAGGTGGGTAACAACGTTATACTTAACTGGCTTTGCACACATGAGATAAGCGTAGTACCCAATTTGAAAAGTAGGCAAGAACATACATAAGTTTTTTATAAAAAAAGCGTTTTAGTCGCTATTTGTGTCTAACTTGCTAAGAAGTGTTAAAGATAGTGTTGATGAGAAAGCACCAAGAGATATGCACATGCAGCAAACTTTGCTGGAACGGTGGTGATGATGATGGCGTTTCGCTATGACATACGTATTCGAGATTGTTCACCTCAGCTGGGCATAAAAAATCCCTTTGTTTTAGCTAGGTAACTTCATCACCCAGTTTGCCCACTATTTTATCTGTCGACTGGTTTAGTACTTTTTTCTGTCACAGACAATTCATCGTGCTCTTGTTCTGTAAGCTTTGCCCGTTCCGCTTTAGAGATGTAAGCTGGCTTATTACTTTTATGAAGTTTAGCCTTAGCTTTCTTATCTTTTTTCTTAAGTTTAGTGAAAATTTTCTTACGACGATTCATGCTCTGTTCTCTTAACCAGTACCGCATATTGTTCGTATTATACGATGCTCATCGCAAAAGCCGCCATATGAGTTTTCGCGAGCACAAATTTCAAAATAGAGGAAAGTGGTTTGGAAACAAAAAAGCCCCGCATTTTCATGCAGGGCTCTCTGAAAAATGGTGCCTCGACCCGGGATTGTAACGCGCGGTGCAGCCGCAGGGGCACGCGGATTTTCAATGCAACCCTACGCTTTAATTAATTGTTTTTATTAAACTTTCATTTTACTTGCAAATTCTTTGCATAAGCTGGGGTTTCATGACAACTATTAGCATGGCCACTCTAGTTGAACGACTAATGTCTACACAACCACCTGTATGCCTCTAAGTAGTGAGCGTTGTTATGTTGAATAATCAAAAGAAATAGCAGTGCACTTTAATCAGTACTTACGGTTTTATGTGCTTTGTTTCGTGATTAAATCTCTAATGAGAAACCTATCAAAAATGTACGCCCGCTCAATGTAGTATTATAAGCTCGGTCGTTTGAATCGCTGTACAGTTCCTCTCTAACATCAGTTAAATTTAGACCTTCTATAGTCATTCTTAATGATTGACTAAGTTGCATGCTAGCCGATGCATCAATGTAAGTAGTTGCATGATAGCCCGATTCGTCTTGGTCAGTATTTCCTGGCTGGACAGACAATATATAAGGGCTACGGTAGACAGCAGATACACGAGCCGACCAATGCGACTGTTCATAATACAATGTAAAATTATAACTACGTCTAGACAGCCCCGCGAACGTCTTAACCTGATTTTCTCCCGTACCTTGTACGTCTCGGTAAAGGGTTTGACCCTCGGCATAAGTGAAGTTGGTACTAATCCCAAGAAGATCAAAAGGAGAAGGAAGAAATGCTAAATCACGAGAATAAGTCATTTCAAAACCTTTAAATGTGGTTGTATCGGTATTCTTGGGTGTACTAACATAAAAAACATCATCGACACTATCCCCATCTTGAAGCAAGCTAGCGGGGAGTCCCAATTCGCTATACGGTATAGCTTCAACATCTTCCACTACGAAATTATCTATCTGCTTGAAGAAGCTAGAGAGAGCCATAATGCCGCCATCTTCGAAATACCACTCAACACCGGTTTCTACATTCAATGACTTTAGAGGCTTTAAATAAGGATTTCCTAAAAATACTTGCCCAATGTCGCCTTCATTCCGGGATGCTTGCGACACCTCGGCGGTAATAGCCAAATCTTGAATAGACGGGCGCGTGATATTCTCATCAACGCTGGCACGCCACAACCAATTGTCGTTGAGTTCAAGTACGGTATTTACGCTAAAAAGCACATCGTCATAAGTTTTGGTGACGGCGGACGGCAATCCCTTTTGAATACCTGAAGATGTAAACCGCGTATTGAAATACCGAATTCCCCCTTGCGTATAAAGTGGCTTACCCAGCCAATGTCCTACGCTATCGTATATCGCGTAGAGCGCGAGAGTGTTTTCTTTTACCTTAAAGTTGGAACTATCTACTGTATCCTCGGCGGTAAGTTGTACGTTACCCAAGTCAAAATGTGTTTGAATAGCATTAAGGTTACCCTGCATCCATGTTTTATCTGGGTGCTGACTGAACAGAGATAAGTGCGCTTTAGTCAGCGTATTATCATCAAGAGCCGGGTACACACTTCTAGCGCGATCCATCCCTGTGTTCTCAAAGGATTTATAATGTGCCCCCGCCGACAGGGCATCACCGTTACTAAATAAATAGCGAAGTGATCCCTTTACATTGTTATACGAATTACGTATTTCGTTTTCTTGAAAATAGAGATCTTTTACGGTTAGTCCAGTTAGGGATGCCGTATCCATATTAGTTGAATAGCTCTGGCCGTAAAAACGGTCTTCACGAAAGTCCGTAACGATATCCACCCCAGTTTTACGAATGTTGACTTTATTTACTTTAGGCTGCGAGTAATCACTGGCACTGCTGCCGAGGCTAACGTTAAAGCTTAGTGCAGAAGTGGGCTGCCACTGACTTTCCATACTAATTTGATAAAACGTTGACGTATTTTCATCTTCCCGAGTTTCGATACGCCATGTTGCATCGGTATATTTCGCAAACAATATTTCCTTGTCATTTTTATTTTGTTCCCATGCGAGTAGCGTAACATTGTCATTGTCTTTCACTGCAATATGATGCTCATCAAGGCTATTTTGTAAACGGCTGGCAATACCATTAAACGCAATTTGCCACTTATCGTTTGGCGCGTATTGCAGTGAGGCTGTTACCCCTAATCGACGTTGATTATTATTCCAAAGAGAATATCGATGGCCTCTGGGAAACCAGAATACGCCTTGTGCTAATTCATGCTGCAACACACTATCTTCGTCTCCGCTGTAATGCTTTTTCTCCTGTCGCCACCGCGTAGTATTAGTACCAAACTCAGTAGTGTGTCGCTGACTGTATACGGCGGAAACAAGACCTCCGAATTTATCATTTCGTCGGCTGAACAACCCAATAATACTTGGGTCGAGCTGTTTACTGTTTTCGTTGTAACTTTGTTTCACGGTAAAGCTATTTATGTCATCCGTAAAATCGAAGGGTTTTGGCGTATACAACATAACTGTGCCACCAATACCGCCTTCATCTTGTTCCACCGAATACGACTTACTTACATCAATACGATTAAAAATTTCTGATGCAAATAGAGTGAAGTCAAAGGCTCGGGTACGACTCACACTTCCTCTGGCGTCCATCGCCGAGGATGTCATCGCCATCGCTTCCATACCATTTACCTTTACACGGGTAAAGTCAGGACCTAGTCCCCGAAGTGAAATCTGTCGCCCTTCGCCTCCTTCACGGGTGATAGTAATGCCCGGTATACGTTGTAATGAATCAGCCAAATTCAAATCGGGGAAATCAGTAATGTCTTCTGACAAAATCGATTCTTGTGTGACCATGGCAAGGCGCTTTATCTCTCTGGCACGAATAAGAGATTGCCGAAATCCTGTGACTTCTATTTCAACAGTAGGGTGAGTACGCGTAATAGCATTGCTTTCTGTTTGGGTTGTTTTGCTAGTGTTTTCGTTTTGTTGTGTGTCGCACCGGTGAATAACCCAGCCATTTTGGACAGGCGCTAAACAAAGTGAAAACGGTTCCAGTAGTGAAGATAAATCACTGGCGTTAGTCGTGCGCCATTGTGTAGGCGTTATGGTTAACCCCTTAAGCAAGGTGGGGTCAAATGCAATGGTCTTCCCGGCGTCACGGCTAAACTCAGTGACAAGCTGTGATAAGGGAATAGTATTGATGGCTTTGTCTGCTACCCCTTCTTGAGCAGCAAAACAAGCAGGTGATAAACCGACCGATATTAACCAAAAAACGTGACCCACAATGACCACTGACTTTTTGCTTCTTCGGTTTATCATGCCAATTTAGTTTACTTGTCGACGTATTTCGAAACCTGAACGAGTATCAGCTACCTCCAGTTGATAGAGGGAACTAAGTACCGCTAACGTTTGGGCAGTATCTTCTAGTTTAAAGCGACCAGCCACACGGTGTTTCCCAATAGTGCTATCTATCACCAAAATGGGCTTATCTGAATAACGGTTCAATCGTTCCAACAAATAAGTGAGAGATTCATTATCTACTTCTATCCAGCCTGTGCGCCAGTCTACCACTTGTGACAAATTAACACGCTGCACCGGCTCTGCAACTCCCCTATTAATTATTATTTTCTCACCTGCCTTGAGCAATATAGGCGCGCTATCGACCTTACCTCGAACTTCTACAATGCCCTCGTGTACTATCACATCAACACGCTGCCCTTGCCTATCGATGTTGAACGCCGTGCCAACCGCCGTCACTGAAGTCAGTCCGGCCTTAACCACAAACGGGCGAGCCCGGTCTTTCGCCACATCAAAATACACCTGTCCCTTTTTCAAGTTCAAAGCGCGGGTATCGTCAGAAAATAGAACGATTAGCTCACTTTTGGGTTGTAGTTGCACCTCACTACCATCACTTAGTGCCTCGTGCGCGGAAGTAATTAATTGGGATGAGGTTGAGGGTGTTATGATGTGATAGCGTGAAAATACTAGCGCAATCACAAGTAATGACGCAGCAATGGCGCTTCCCCATGTCACAAGTGAATGCCTTCGGTTTGCGATTTTTGACGACTTTTGGGCGTTTAAATAAGCAGCATGAACTGCTGGGTCTCCCCAAGTTGCTATCATCTTTTCTAACGCGTCTTGATGCCGCTCACTTTCATCTAACCAACGGATAAAACGGCGTTTATTTAACGCATCTAAATCTCCGTCTGCGAGCCGGTCAATCCACTCACCTGCCTCTAGGTATGTCTTTTCTTGTTGGCTTGTCATTATCTACCTGCTTTATCCAGATGCAGTTGAATATCTGCCATCGCGCGCGAAATATGCTTTGTTACTGCTTCTGCCGAAATATTCAAGCTAGACGCTATGGCTTGACGGCTTTGACCTTCGATACGACGCATTTCGAAAACACGCCGACGTTGAACTGGCATGGCATTAATCACTTGCGCGATGAGCTCGATTCGTTGTTGTGTTTCAAGGTGCAGCTCTGGATTTTGTCGGTAGCATTGTTGTTCATCAGCATTGTTAGTGTCTGGAAGCTGGCGTTTCGAAAGCAGATTTCTCGCTACGCGAAACGCGTATGCGAGAGGATTATCAATAGTGGTTGCTTTAGATTGTTCTAAAACGCGAACGATTGACTCTTGATAAAGGTCTGCCGCCTCTTCACTGTTAACGGAGTGCCTGCGCAAGTATTGCTTGAGGACTTTCGAATTTATCAGCGTTTGAAGTGAAGAGCTGGAGGTTTCTTCTGGCATGTCTAACGACGATACTGCTGTATTAATATGATGGTCACTTATCATCGCACTCGCCTGTGACAGATTCATTGCAGTGTCGAGAAGTGTGAGGATTGGGGTGATGTAAATATACGGGATTGCTGTAAAACCAGAGATCATCCCACGGATTTTCCCCTCTAGGATCAACCTCTGGCTCCAATTCTTCTTTTAAGTTGGTCCCGCGTACTCGTATGTAGGCATCGTTGTCAGGTGCGGGCAAAGAAAATTGCACAACATTATAGGCTCCCTGTCTTTCCCAATCTTGCTGATAAAAACGGTGAATCACCTTCACAGGTGCTTTTTCTGTTTGGGGGTATTTGCCAACCACACCTCCATAGATTATATCTAATCGCTCTACCGTCGGATACTGACGATTAAAGTTAGTACCTTGCGGATCGTGAAACGCCACAGTAACGGTTATAGGCGCTTTATTGTTAACGTCTAAATCTAACGTATCACCAATGTTAACGCGCTCAGCTCCATGTTGAACACTCACATACAGCTCGTCAATCAAATCACCGGTAACGATAAAGACATTTCCTTCGCGCAGACCATCTAGTACGCTGTCGTAGTCTCGTGCCGCTCGTACATACGTTTTTGCGTATTCTCCTGGCCAAAAATCTGTACGGCCTTCGGTATAATGTGCATGGCTATCAGAAACAGCGGTAACCGTCCACTTTCTGCCTTCAGCCAGTAACTTATCCCAAACCCCTCCAACAATTGCCGACATTTGGTCAGTGCCGCCAAGGGTCGGATAGCCAAAATACTCTGCGCGAGGCGCTCTCGGATTATTCGAACCGTCTGGGTTGATTGATGCAGCCTGATGACCAGGAATGGCAGTCATACCGGTAACCACATCTGGCGCGGTATCCTGCCACTCCCGCATTTTTTGCGGTGTAACCTTTTGGTACACATTCAAATCAGTAGCCTTTCGGGCAGGGTGATTCACTACCAACACCGGTCGTGGTGACATATTCTGCATAGCTTCTAACGCGCTAAGCATAAACGCCTGCGTATCTCGTGGAGATTCATCTGGGTAAATTTCTCTGCGGTTGTACTGACTTTCCAACTCAAAAAGTTGATCAGCTTCTTTCTCACTTTTTGGAATAATCAGGGTGCTGTGTCGCGCACCTGGGGTGTCGAACTCCATACCATAGAACTGCATAATTTCTGGGATGGCGGCTCTGGAGGCGACGAGTTCAGGGTACGCTGAATTTCGGTTTACTGCGCTGTGATTTGGACCACCATGGTCGGTTGTTACCATCCAATCTAATTGATGAAATGCTGCCATTTTGGCGTTCAATGCAGTGAAATAGTGGGCGTCACCAAATAAGAGTGGCGAAGGGGGTTGAGTCTTCCAGTTCCATCTTGCGCTATATTTGCCGTGAATATGGTGATCACCGGCTAGCCAGTTTTTTCCATCTTCGGGCACAAAAGCACGGCTTTCATTGTGTTGCTGGTTTACTGATACACACGCTGACAAGACGAGTAATCCGCTCGTAAACGTTATCATTAAAACTTTTATCATTGCTGTTTAAACGTCCATTGGAAAAAGCATACCAGGCAAGCCTGGTATGCTACTTAGTTTAAAATTGCATGGTTGCACCAAGCATATAAGTACGTCCACTGGTGGTGGTATTGTATGCACGATCGTGAGAATCGCTATATAACTCCTGACGCTCATCGGTGAGGTTAATGCCTTCAAAGCTCAGTTTAATAGTGTCGGTTAGCTGGTAGAATGAAGAGAAATCGATAAATGTTGTACCATGATAACCTGATTCATCCTGATCGCCACTGGAAGACGCGCCAGTAAGATATGCACTACGGTACGCCGCTGACACTCTAGCTCCCCAGCCTTCCTGCTCGTAGTACAGCGTAAAGTTATAACTATTTTTTGATAGTCCCGTGAACGGTTTTTCCTCATCATTTCCCGCTTCGCCATAGATATTGCGATACAAAGCATCACCATCTGCATAGGTATAGTTTGCAATAACACCTAAATGATTAAATGGAGCAGGAAGAAAATCTAAATCGCGAGAAAAAGTTAACTCTACCCCTTTAATTTTCGAGGCGTCCATATTCTCTTGACGCTGTAAATAAAAAATACTGTCTACGGTTTTATCTACAGGTAGTAATTCTGTCGGTAGGCCTAATGACGAATACACTACTTCGCTGGTAGTATCGACAATGAAATTATCGATATCTTTATAGAAAATCGCAGCTGCGGCATAACCAACGTCATCGAAATACCACTCAAACGCGGTATCTAAATTAATCGATTCAAAGGGTTCCAACATGGGATTTCCCATCGTCACGCTGGTAATCGCATCCCCCGATGTCTGCGAAACTGACGCGTTATAGCTTAGCGACCCCAATGATGGACGGGTTATGTTTTTGCTTGCCGATGCACGCCATAACATGTTTTCTTGCAACTCGTAAACGAGGTTGATAGTAGGTAAAATATCAGAATATGAACGGGTGGTTTCTATGGCAACACCCGATGATTTGCCGGCCGCCGTAATATCTGTTTCAAAATATCGTAACCCCGCACTTACTAACAGTGGGTTACCTGCAAACTCTGTCTCCCAGACATATTGCACGTACATTGCCAACGTTTCTTCTGTTACTGGCGATTTGTCATTACGCGTAAGCTCACTGCTATCAATGTTATAGCCATTCAGCCCATAAAAGTTTAGCAATGCGTCTAAATCACCTTGAAGCCAGCTTGTGTTGGGATGTTCACTGTACACCTCAACCAAAGCATCATTTAATGTTGTGATACCGGTATTTTCAGGTGCAATATTCTGCGCATTGCTCTGGGTTAATTGGTAAGCAGAATTCTCAAATTTTTTATAGTTCACGCCAAATTGGAATTCTCCAGTTTCACCGACGAGGTAGGTGAAATCGACTTTTGCAGTATCAAAATCATTAGTTATATAGTTTTGCTGCATGTAGATATCTTTCATCTCGTAGCCATCGAGTTGCGTAGTATCAAAATCAGGTGAAGTGCTAATACCGTAGAAACGATCTTGTCTGAAGTCAGTAGCAATATCCACGATGCCCTTGGCATGAATATTCGATTTTATAACTTCAGGCTGATCAAAGTCAGATGAACTTGTTCCAATAACGGCACTGGCATAGAACTCCGGGTTTATTGTCCAGCCCATACTAAGCGTATATTGGTTAAAATCTGACTCATTGTAACGACGAGAATTCTCATTTCGCCACGTTGCATTCTCATACAGCGCGTAAACCACTTCTTTTTGTCCGTCGTTTTCTGCCCATATAAGGTCAGATACAACCTTGTTGTCTTTCACTGCAGAGTGATGTTCATCGGTATTGTTTTCTAATTCTGCATGCATGATGTCTAACGTTAATGAAAAAGAATCAGACGGTTTGTATTGGAATGCGGCAGTAACACCTAAGCGATCTTGAGTATTATTCCAGCGAGAAAAGCGATGACCACGAGGAAACCAAAGTTCACCTGAGTCTAACTCAGCTTGTAGGTCGGTGTTTGCTGGATCCGCAGCAGTTTTTCCGCCTTCCCGGCGCCAGCGCGTAGTATTCGTGCCAAACTCGGCAGTTTCACGTTCACTGTATGCTACTGAAACCAGAGCGCCAAATTTGTTCCAGACATTAGAAATAAGCCCAGCCATGCGAGGGTTGCTTGCTTCGCTATTGGTGTTGTAGCCACCTCGTACCGACAATGCACTTTTGAACCCGTCATAATCGAATGGCTTTGCGGTAAATAGCCCGACCGTTCCGCCAATGCCGCCTTCTTCCTGATCGGCTGAATAAGTTTTGCTGATGTCGATTCGATTAAACAACTCAGATGCGAAAACATTAAAGTCAAAACCACGAGTGCGACTTACACCACCACGAGCATCCATGGGGGATGAAGACGTACCCATGGCTTCCATACCGTTTACTTGAACACGCGTAAAATCGGGGCCTAAGCCACGCAATGAAATTTGGCGGCCTTCGCCACCCTCTCGGGTAATAGTGATCCCTGGTACTCGCTGCAGTGAGTCGGCTAAATTAAGGTCCGGAAAGTCTGCGATATCTTCTGCCAAGATTGTATCGCGGGAAATAATGGCATCTTTTTTCAAGTCTTTCGCTCTAATTAGTGAGCTACGAAAAGAAGTGACTTCAATTACTTCAACGTTTTCTTCGGCTACTGATGACTGCTGTGCTATCACAGGCGTAACACCCGTTAACCCAGCCAATACACTCAACGAGAGTGTGGTTTTGGTAAATTGATTTTTCATGTGTGATCCTAGTTGTGCAAAGTAAGAGATAGATGTTCCGGTGCGCACGGTTAACACATGTAATGAGTCAGTAGCTGAAAAAAGTAGACAGAGTTTTTGATGAAACTTTTGTGACGAAACGAGTGGGAAGGTTTTTTATAAAAATGTGTGGATAGCGTCGCTATTTTAATAAGCAATAATAAATTTCGATAAATAGGTTGGTTATATACAATGTCACCGTTATCCAAAGAAAATGAAGTAGACAGAATAATATATACTTCGAGCTCAAGCGTAGTGAGGATTCATTGTCGCGGGACCGCAACGCGTGGCGCAGCCGCAGGGGCACGTTAGCGTGTGCCTGGCTTTCCAACCGCCGGGATCAAAAAAGCCCCGCATTTTCATGCAGGGCTTTCTGAATAATGGTGCCTCGACCCGGGATCGAACCAGGGACACGCGGATTTTCAATCCGCTGCTCTACCAACTGAGCTATCGAGGCTGAAACTTGTTAGCGTTCTAGGCGTTTGCTGCCTGTCCTGCTGTGGGTGCGTATTAAACGGTTTTCGCCTTCACAAGTCAACCGTTTTTCTCGCTTTTTTTGCGCTTTTATTACTGTTTGCGCATTGTTTGCTCAAAAAACGCTTTTTTGCTTATTTTTCAGGCGGAACATAGCCTTCAATCGTAGGCTCAACGTCGTCAAACAAGTACGCCGACATTTTTTCTTCCAAAAATGAACGGGCATTCGGCTCCATCATATTCAACTTGTGTTCGTTAATTAGCATGGTTTGCTTTTTTTGCCATTCGGCCCATGCTTCTTTAGAAATGTTGTCGAAAATACGCTTTCCCAGTTCGCCCGGGTAAAGTTGGAAATCTAAGCCGTCAGCTTCTTTTTGAAGCTTGCGACAAAATACCGTTCTTGCCATGTTATTTCCTTTCGTTTGCTATCTGCTTAGCAATAAATATTACGTTGGGCTTAGAAGGCCTAACGCACTAACTGCTGAATAATCTTGGTTGTAGGTGCCGCTAAACCAACTTCAATAGGCTCGTTCAACGAAAACCAACGAAATGCCGTTTCGGCTACGCGCTTTGTTGGAGCAGAGTTTACCACGGCCACTACCGGGGTGATATCTAAATGAAAATGACTAAAGGTATGGCGGAAACCTTCAAGCGTTCGGGTCTCTTCAACACTGATACCTCGCTTGGCCAACTGCTCAATCCCCTCTTCTATTGAAGACACCTCAATAAAACCATATAGGCCACCCCACAGCCCTGTTGAGGGACGCTGCTCTAAATACACTTGGCTGTTAAACTGTGCCACCATCATATAGGTGGATTTCTCCGGTAGTGCCTTTTTCGGCTTCTTACCCGGGTAGTCGGCTTGCGCGCCTTGGGCGTAGGCAATACAGTCGGCTTGAAGCGGGCATTCATCACACTTTGGCTTGCTTCGCGTACAGATCATCGCGCCCAAGTCCATCATCACCTGCGTATAGTTGGCACAACGTCCGCCTTCTGAATTAGTGGGCGTGTTTTTCTCGGCCACTTCCCAAAGCTGATTCTCTACCTTTTTCTGTCCCGGCCAACCGCCGATTGCATAGTATCGGGCCAGCACACGCTTCACATTGCCATCTAATATAGGAAAGCGCATATTGCGAGATAGCGAAAGTATCGCCCCAGCAGTAGAGCGCCCTACGCCGGGCAAATCCATAACTTCTTCTAGACTATAGGGAAACTCGCCGTTATATTTTTCTACCAGCGTATTCGCAGCTTTGTGAAGATTTCTTGCTCTTGCGTAGTAGCCAAGCCCAGTCCAATGATGAAGCACGTCGTCTTGAGAAGCCTTAGCCAGGTCGTGCACTGTGGGAAAAGACGCCATAAAGCGTTTAAAGTAGGGAATTACCGTGGTGACTTGAGTTTGCTGCAGCATTATTTCCGACACCCACACCTTATAAGGCGTTACCTCTTGCTGCCAAGGCAAATGCTTTCGTCCATGCTTACCAAACCATGCAAGCACTCGCTCTGCAAAGCTTCCTGTATATTTTTGTTCTGTCATAATTATCTATATAGGTATTGCTACTGCTTATTCTTTTACTAGTAAAGCTTAATGCTTTCTGTCTAGCGACCATTCATTAACTAGCGCGCTATGGTAGCATGTAACTAGCTAGGTTAATGTTAAGGAGCACACGTGTCTGTGCAGCACCCCGTTTTGTTTTTTCCCGGTACACTCTGCGACGAGCGCGTATTCCTGCCACTATGGCGCATGTTGAATATTTCACAACGCAGGTATGTGCCGCTTCAATGGGCAGCATCACAAGAAGAAATGCTGGCATTAAGTGAAGACCGTATCCTCGATGACGAAAAAGTGCACCTTGTAGGTTACTCCATGGGCGGGTTTATTGCGGCACTAATCGCACAGCGCAATCCTGCCAATGTAGCCTCTGTCACACTTATAGGCTACAACCCAGAAGGTTTGTCAAAAGAAGAAATTGCCAAGCGTAAGCAGCTGACTACCATGCTTAAACAAGGAAACTTTAAACCCGACAACGATGCCTACCTCTCACGGTTTATTCACCCTTCACGTTTGGACGATGAAAACGTGGCTGGCGTTGTTAAATCGATGGCACAAGATTTAGGTAAAACAACATTACTTAATCACACGCTAGCCACCACGCCACGGGAAAGTACCGTTAAAGCACTCGCAAAGATCAATGCACCATTGACGTTTATCACCGCACAGCAAGACGCCATTGCACCTGCAGAAGCAATACTACAACTTCGAAGCACACTGCCTAACGCTACGTTTCACACTATTGATGATGCAGGACATATGCTAGTACTTGAGCAAACTGAAGCGGTAGCATCTATTATTACTAAACAAATTGGCGTATAAAATTACAGCATTTTTACCACGATAGCGTTGCATAAGCCGTGGGTAAGTGGATAATGCGCCACCAGAAAATTGGGTTAGAAAGGCATTGCAAATGAGGCAATTCAAAAGTCAGGCGGAAGCAGAAGCCGCTGGAGTATACGTAAGCAAGGTAAAAAGCTTTGTGAAGCGCGAAGGTAGACTTACTAAAGCACAAGAAAAAGCGCTGGAAGATTACTGGCCAACCAAGGGCATTGACTACGCTGAAGCACCCTTATCGCTGTCAGAAATTTTTGGCCGAAGTGCGCCTGTTGTTGTAGAAATTGGCTTTGGTATGGGCAAGTCATTGGTTGAAATGGCCGCGAATGCACCTGAAAAGGACTTTATCGGTATTGAAGTTCACCGTCCAGGCGTTGGTGCATGCTTAGCTGAAGCAAGCGAACAAGATGTAGAGAACCTACGTGTAATGGACCATGATGCAGTAGAAGTACTTAAAAATATGATCCCAGACGGTTCACTGTCTCGCCTACAGCTATTTTTCCCAGACCCTTGGCACAAGAAGCGTCACCACAAACGCCGTATTGTTCAACCTGAATTTGTTGAACTGGTTCGCACCAAATTAGCTATTGGCGGTTGTTTTCATATGGCGACGGACTGGGAGCAATATGCTGAGCACATGTTAGACGTTATGACCCGTGCAGACGGTTACACCAACACAGCCACTGACGGTGACTATGTACCTCGTCCGGACTACCGCCCAATTACTAAATTTGAAACCCGTGGCCAAAAACTAGGTCATGGCGTTTGGGATTTAATTTTCGAGCGTACTAAGTAATGATTTTATCTCCTCAAAGCCAACTGTTAGAACGAAATATCGCGCTTTTCGACGAAGGTCAGTGGGCATTTATTAACCCTTCTGATGCGTATTTTCTGGACAGCCTTAAATCGCAAGAAGTTTTGGTAATTCACCAGTATTTCGATATTTTTTCAGAGTGCGTAAGAGTCGTGCCTTCGGTATCGTTCGACAGTCGAGATATTACGCGCACAGGTTTTGAGGTGACGCAAAAAGTCGGAAACCATACTCATATATTTACACCTTTTGTGGCACAAGAGAAATCTCACACTGACGTGATGATTTTCTTACCTAAAGCAAAAAACCATTTTCAAATGTTATTGCGAATGGCCGCAAGTGTGGTTGGCCAAAATGGTCGTATTCATGTGGTTGGCGAAAACAAAGGCGGTATTAAAAGTGCCGCTAAGTTAATGCAGCAATATGGCCCAACGCAAAAGGTTGATTCTGCCCGCCATTGCAGCCTTATCACCGTTATAGTTGAAGAGCCGCACCTTGCCTTCGAACCCGAAGCTTGGCTCGATATGAACACGTATCATGTTGAAGGCACAGCTTGGCAAGTGGCCTCTATACCTGGTGTATTCAGCTACAAAGAGCTAGACGCTGGCACCGAGCTTTTACTGGAAAAACTTTCAACATCACTGAGCGGTGAAATTTTGGATTTCGCTTGCGGCGCGGGTGTGGTTGCTAGTTACATCATGCTGAAATATCCACATTTGAAGCTACATCTTACCGATGTGAGTGCACTTGCCGTTTACTGTAGCGCAATTACCCTTGCAGAAAATGGATTATCAGCAACACTTTACGCTGCCGATGGTTTGCACGGTTTTACTCAAAAGGTACAGCATATTGTTACCAACCCACCGTTTCATACAGGCATTAAAACCGACTACACCATCACTAAGCGCTTTATTTCTGATGCTAAAGCAAGCTTAAGTCGTGGCGGTACTATGCAGATGGTGGCGAACCGATTCTTACCCTACCCCGGGTTGCTCGCTGAACATTTCCAAACGGTGTATACCACAGCACAAACGTCGCAATTTTCTGTTTATCAGGCGGCTTTGTAATTAAAAAAGCCAATAGCTTGTGCTAACTTAGTTTTTCTACCTGTTGTTCATGCCATTGTGAAAGCGTCACAATGGCACACGGCGCTTTTTCCTTACATTGTTTCTAAGCATAACGAGTACACTATATGTGCGCTCTGGGAGATCACCTGTGAATATTGTATTTGCTATTTCAGAAGTTGAAGAGTTGGTAAAAACCGGCGGTCTTGCAGACGTTGGAAAAGCCCTGCCTCTCGCGCTAGATGGTTTGGGGGAAAACGTTACAATTGTTATGCCTTATTACCAAGTACTGGCAGAGCAATTAGAGCTGCCCACGATAACTGAGCAACAAACCCTGTTTACTGAAGGTCAGGTGTATCATTTCGATATTCGCTACATGCAATGGCACGGTGTTCCTATTTATTTTGTAGACTCGCCTGAGTACTTTATGCGCGAAGGGCTATATGCCAATGCTTTTGAAGCCTATGAAGACAATGGTGAGCGCTTTAGCTTTTTCAGTGGTGCCGTCCTTCAGACGCTAAAAGCCATTGATAAGAAGCCAGATGTTGTTCACTGTCACGACTGGCACGCTGCTATGCTGCCGTTTTTGCTTACCCACGACAAATCAGGGTATTTTGAAGGTACTAAAACCATATTCACTATTCATAATGCTGCTTTTCAAGGCGTTCATAAGCTTGAGAGCATTCCCTTTCTTCGCCATCACCCAAACATTCTGGCGCAAGTGCACGGCGGTTACATCAATATGCTTCAGAGTGGGATTGAGTTTGCCACGAAAGTGACAACCGTAAGCCCTAACTATGCAAGCGAGTTACTCACAGACTTGGGCAGTCACGGCCTGCACGAGCGGCTTGTAAATCGCCAAGCCGACTTAAGCGGTATTCTAAATGGATGCGACTACACTCAGTGGAACCCGGAGTCAGATACATTTCTCCCTGAGAACTACAGTGTAGAGAATCTTCATCCGAAGACTACATGTAAACGAGCGTTACAAGAGAAGTCAGGATTACCTGAGAATGGCAACGTACCGCTTATTGGAATGGTGTGCCGGCTGACAGAACAAAAAGGCTTCGGCTACATATTGCCAATCTTAGACGATTTAATTAAGCACAATGTTCAAATAGTAATTGTGGGCACGGGCGACCCTAAAGTGTGTATGGACCTTGGCGAATTCGCTCAACAACACTCTGACCAATTCGCGTTTATAAACGGTTTTAGTTCCGAACATGCCCATCTGGTAGAAGCCGGCGCTGATTTCTTCCTAATGCCTTCTCAGTTTGAACCGTGCGGGTTGAACCAAATGTACAGTTTAGCTTATGGGACAATCCCTATCGTACGTTCGGTCGGCGGGCTCAAAGACACGGTTATCGATTACAGCAACGATAGTGAAGGTACGGGTTTTGTGTTTGATGATCCTACGCCACACGCACTGCTATCTTGTATTCGTCGAGCTCTGCTGGCGTTCTACGAAGATGCCGGAAAGTTCAGAGCGATGCAGCAACGTGGAATGCGAACGCGATTCACATGGGAAGCAGCAGCAAAAAGTTATCAGCAGTTGTATTTAGCAGCCGTTAATTAGGCTTTATTTTTTGCGCTGTTTTACAGCGACATATCCTCCTAGACGTGAATATTTGTGATTAGTGTGTTCTACATAAATTATTGTTTGTAAGCACCTTTCCTTTTGTCAATTTTTGCGCCACTATTAAAAACTGAACGATGTAGATGGACGGTACACAAGGCGGGTATGACGGATAAGGCAGTTAAGCTTTCTATAAAGAGCCTCTTTCTCTGGGGGGTGATGTCTATTGCTACCTTCTCACTTGCTGTTTTAACAACGCTTACAGTTTATACACAGATAAAAACTTATCGCCACGAGATTGAGTCGAACGCACTGATACTCGCCAAACTCGTTGCCAGAAGTTCTGCCACTTACCTCTACGATGAAACACCTGAACGCATTGAATTTGCATTAAATAACCTCACTGCCGCTGAGCATGTGCTTAATGCTCATGTTTACAAAGCAAAAAGCGGAACGGAAGAGCCTGAGATTTTTGCTTCATACAATAAAGAAGGGCAGCTTTTGTTAGGTGGCAAAGAAAGTCAGTTAGCTTCCATGGTTATGAACCCGGTACTAGCAGATAATGGTCGCTACCTTGAACTCAGTGCAAAAGTGTTCGATACAGAAACTAACATTCAGTTGGGCTGGGTGTATCTAAGGGTTTCATCGGAAAACTTTAATCAATTGGTTGGAAAGTCAATTTGGCTTAATTTAGCCGTAGCCTTGGCGTTATTGCTTATCAGTTTTTATTCCGCACTAAGAATGCAGCGTTTTGTAACTGGTCCCGTTGAAGGTATCGCTAACTTTTTGCAACGCACATCGCGACAACGTGATTATTCAGCCCGTGCCAGCGGGTCCACCATTAGAGAGCTCGATATCTTAGCTGACGCCGTGAATGTGATGCTGTTTCGCATGCAAGAGTATATGCAAAAGCAACGACAGGCGGAGGAGCAACATAGAAAGCTCAATGCCAGCCTAGAAGATATGGTAAGTCACCGAACCACCGCCCTTAAGGATGCAAACCAGGAACTTATTCAAACGTTAGAAAAGCTACATCAGTTCCAGCGTCAAATTGTACAGAATGAAAAAATGGCCTCGCTTGGTGATATGGTCGCGGGCGTTGCGCACGAGGTAAATACGCCGATAGGTTTAGGCGTTACTGCGTCGACAATGATGTTAGACAGGTTAGCGGTTATTCAAAAAGACTTTGAAAATAAAACGCTGAAAGCCAGTGCAATGAAACGCTTTTTGGATGAAAGTAACGAAAACCTCAACATTATTTACCGCAATTTGAACAGAGCTGCCGAACTTATTAGCAGTTTTAAGCAGGTTGCTGTAGATCAAACCTCAGAATCTAGTCGAAGTTTTTGCGTTGTACAGCTAGTTAATGAGATACTATTGTCATTGCAGCCTCGACTTAAAAAATTAAAACACAACATCAACGTAGATTGCGACCCTACCCTTAGCGTTGAAACGAAGGCTGGCCCAATAAATCAAATCTTGATTAATTTAATCATGAATTCGGTTATTCATGGGTTTGAAACCATGGATGAAGGCACAATTGATATTCGTGCCGAAATGGTGAGTAGCAATAAGCTCAAGCTTGTTTATACCGATAACGGAAAAGGCATTTCCCCAGAAATTCGCAAACGGATATTTGACCCCTTTGTCACCACGAAGCGTGGGCAAGGTGGTTCTGGATTGGGAATGCACTTGGTATACAACTTAGTAACGCAAGCCCTTAATGGTTCAATATCGATCACCAGTGAGGAAGGCAACGGCGTAGAATTTATAATTATCTTCCCCGTTGTTAATGCTAAAACGTCAGAATAGTTGTATAAAGTATGAACTTTTATTGATTTTTATTGGCTAACCCCAATACCTTAACAGTAAGAATATTCACAAGTTGCTTGCAATCAAGTACATGAATATTAAAATTTAACCAGTTAGTTGCTTAAATCGTATTTTAGAAAGAGTGTAAAACACCATGCAGACGCCAAATGTGTTAATTGTTGAAGATGAGGTGGTAACCCGTACCACGCTTAAGAGTTTATTTGAAGCGGAAGGGTATAATGTGTTTGAGGCCGAAAACGGTGATCAAATGCATGATTTCTTCGAGAATCACGCTATCAATTTGGTTATCATGGACATTAACCTACCGGGTAAAAACGGCCTTATCTTGGCACGTGAAGTACGTGACCGTAAAAACGTTGGACTTATCTTCCTAACGGGTCGTGATAACGACGTTGACCGTATTCTAGGTCTTGAAATTGGCGCAGACGATTATCTGACTAAGCCATTCAACCCGCGTGAATTAACCATTCGCGCGCGCAACTTACTGTCTCGTACTACAAACTCTTCAGAAGACGACGATTTACCAAGCCGTGTAAGCTTCAACGGTTGGACGCTTGACGGTGATAGCCGTTCATTGATTTCGCCAAGCGGGAAAGAGTTCCGCCTACCACGCAGTGAGTTCCGCGCTCTTCACCTTTTCCTAAGCAATCCAGGTAAGATCCTTACCCGTGAGCAGCTAATTATGGAAATGACGGGGCGTGAACTTCGTCCGAATGACCGTACGGTTGACGTAACGATTCGTCGTATTCGTAAGCACTTCGAATCAGATCCTTCAGATGAAGAATTGATTGTAACCATTCACGGTGAAGGTTACCGTTTCTGCGGTCAGGTTGACGGCTAAGACGTTACCTAAACGAGTTTTGAATTAGTAAAAAGCCGCTACCATGTAGCGGCTTTTTTTATATATAAACACTTTATCCCAATGACGGCATAACTAAGCTATGCCGCGAATTGTCACTTGAGATATCGAGCGCTTAATGACCTTGCTCACACTGAGGATTAACTGTCAGCAGCACTAAAGCAAACTGAGTAGCGGTATTGCTTCTCTTCCAACAAGAATGCTTTATGTGTACTTGGGCTCCATGAATCATCGCCACCTACGCCCATGTGAGCATGATCAATGTACACAAACACACAATCTTGAGGTGTCAAATCACTAGTGTGTTTTGCCTCGTCTAACTGTGCTTGCCCATATTCGCTCACGTTAAAGAAAAACTGTCCTTTTGCTTTTAGGCCGCTAACTTCAAGTTGTTTACAGCCACAGCGCAAACCGTTATCCGTGGGGAATATGTAGCGCGTTTGCAGTTCTTCTATAGATAAGGTGTAGTGACCATAACGCGCTGCCGCTTTTCTGTCAGGATAGTTCTCAAACGGTCCTAAGCCTTGCCAGGTAATCGACGTTGGCTTATCGGCTACAGGTACCGCCGTTTGCATACCAACACGTGGCATAGGCGGTAAACCGTCATCCAAAAGCACTTCAACGTCTACCGATAGCTTGGCCTGTGCATTTATGGTGTAAACCCACTTGGTTGCCGCTACCAGCTTTTCTGAATGGTGATAATCAAATAACGATATTATACGCACGTCTTGTGCGCCCTGCTCAACGTTTACGCCCGTGCAAGTGCGTGTCCACTTGCCAATTCCAGCACGACGCCAGCGAGACTCCCACGCATTGAGGTCTGGATTATCAACTTCGCTTACCCCAATGTCGTTATCTAGCGGCGCTCTGAAGAAGTTATCTTCTAGCGGCGCACTAAGTGTTTCCTCCGTGCCTTGAAGCCAAGAGGTTAATAGCCCGCTTTCACTATTAAAGCTAAATACGTTATTTTGCGCATTTACCAGCAATATCCCATCCTGAGCTTCAACCGATAGCTCACTAGTGCCGTTAGTTATGTCGTTATCATTAAGAGAAAAAGACACAATTCCACGCTTGTTGACTAGCGCTAACTGCGCGGTGTCCATAACATGACCTGCACTAGCCCATGGGCAATCATTCGCGGTTACAACATCAATATTTAAATGATACTCGGCGCCTGCTTTAAACGTGATTTCAGGAGATAGCGTTAGGGTCTGTGCTTGCTGCGGACCTATATTGATTTCGCACTCGCCCTTTGCATTTGCAATTGGTTTTCCGTCTTCTAGTACTTGCCAACACAACAACTCATTATCTGTATGTCTAAATAGGTAATCGCTGTTTACTGTTAGTTCAAACGCACTGTCTTTTTCAGCCAGCGAAAAGCTTAAGTGCTGCTGGCAGTACTTCGCTTCAAATAAGTGAGGGTGTGGCGCTCTGTCTGGGAATAGTAATCCATTAATACAGAACTGACGGTCGTTATCGGTATCACCGAAGTCGCCACCGTAAGCCCAATAACCTTCGCCGCTATTTGTGTGTTTTACTAACCCTTGGTCAACCCAGTCCCAGATAAAGCCGCCTTGAAGACGCGGGTATTCTTTAAATGCTTTCCAGTATTCATCAAAGCTGCCCAAGCTGTTGCCCATTGCGTGGGCGTACTCGCACAGAATAACGGGACGGTTTTCGCCCGGCATCGACAACCACTTTTTAATTGCCCATTTAGGTACAGCATCGTCCTTAACATCGGTATCTACCCTGGCGTACATAGGCGCGATAATGTCGGTAGCCGTAGTATCAGAGCCGCCACCTTCGTATTGCACAGGTCGTGATGAGTCAAATGACTTTGCCCAGCCATACATGGCATCATGGGTGGGTCCATGACCACATTCGTTACCTAGCGACCAGATAATAATACAAGGGTGGTTTTTGTCCCGCTCAACCATTTGCGTGAAGCGCGCCATGTAAGCACCGGCCCATAGCGGGTCGCGAGAAAGCCTTCCCATTGGGAACATACCATGCGTTTCGATATTCGCTTCATCTACCACATAGAGCCCGTATTCATCGCAAAGCTCATACCAGCGCGGATGATTTGGGTAGTGGGCGGTACGCACAGCGTTAAAGTTGTTTTGCTTTAACAACTTAATGTCTTCTAGCATGTCATCTTCATTAATGGCATGCCCTTTCGTCTGATGGTGTTCGTGACGGTTAACCCCACGAATTAGCACGGCTTTACCATTAACCAACAGCTGGCCGTTTCTCATTTCAACGTTCCTAAAGCCAACGTTGTAGGCTTCACGCTCCACCGTCTCGCCGCTTTCATCAATAAGTGAGACTACGATGCGATACAGATTAGGTGTTTCAGCAGTCCAGTGTTTAGGTTCATTCACATGAAGCGTTTGAAAAACTACATCATCCCAACCGCCCTTTTCATCAATACGTTTATTGTTAGTGCCGGTAATGAC
The DNA here is from genome assembly GCF_056160665.1 of Alteromonas sp. ABH4_453. Classification (NCBI taxonomy): domain Bacteria; kingdom Pseudomonadati; phylum Pseudomonadota; class Gammaproteobacteria; order Alteromonadales; family Alteromonadaceae; genus Alteromonas; species Alteromonas sp. ABH4_453. The sequence goes on along the minus strand of NZ_JBSWXP010000007.1, from coordinate 256,568 downwards.
TTGCTCGGTAACAGCGTTATCGCCATCAAAAAGCTGGATGCCTACTTTAAACGAAGACGGCGCATTGATGGCAGTACGAACTAAAACCGTTGCGTCGCGATAGCAGGCATCGAGGCTTGGCGTAACGAACACGTCTTGAATGTGCTGCTGAGGTTTAGTGACTAAATTCACATCGCGAAAGATACCGCTAAGCCACCACATATCCTGATCTTCTAAGTAGCTGCCGTCTGACCATCTGATCACCATCGCAGCTAGGCGGTTTTCGCCTTCAACCAAGTAGCCAGACAAATCGAATTCAGCCGGTAGACGACTGTCTTGGGAATAACCCACGTACTCGCCGTTGCACCACAAGTGAAACGCGCTATTCACCCCTTCAAAAACGATATGATTGCGCTGTTTTAACTCATCTTTGGTAATGTTGAACGTTGTGCGGTAGCAACCCGTTGGATTCTCGCTAGGCACTACAGGAGGGTTCACCGCGAAGGGATATTTCACGTTACAGTAAATCGGTTTGTCGTAACCTTGAAGCTGCCAGTTAGAAGGTACGGTAATGTGCTGCCAATTAGCATACTCGTCATCACTTAATGTTTTAGAAAGGAGGCTTTCAGGTACATTTTCTGGTGCATCAAATAATCGGAAATCCCACTCGCCGTTTAAACTACGCTTTTGTGCATTGGTATTGTGCAATGCGTCTTCTAGCGTTTTATATCCGTGATGTGGACTGTGAGCATTGGTGCGATTTCTCTGAAACACAACTGGGTTTTGCCAATCGTTTTGGGCCACTATCTGCGCAACATTAAGCATGTCATATCCTTTACTTTTTCGTTAAACGAAATATAGCTAACTTTCATTAAATCCTTTATGCTCTAAACTTACATTTATTTATCCAAAACTATCATTTTACATTTATGCAACTTAGTTTCAGAGACATTGTAGACATAGGCCCTAAGTGCTTTGAACGCTTTATTGATAGTAGTAACGCGCCTGAAATCAGCGAGCTGGAGATTGAACTAGCAGGATGCTCTAACTTATCAGGTAACTATACTGTAGGTCGCGTTTCGCCTCCTAATCACACCTTGTTTTACAGCATTCATGGACAAGGGAAGTTCCGCGTCCCATCAGGCGAAATGCAGTTAGATGAAGGACAGCTAATTATTTTACCCGCAGGACAAAGTTTCGAAGTCACAATAGTTAGTGAGCAATGGGATATTATTTGGGTAAACCTAGCAGATTCAGAGCGCTGGAAATCATTCAGTAAAAGTGGTGCTGTGGTTTTGGATAACACCAAGCTAGGGGGCCTACATCACGCTATGGAGCTGCTTTATTTAGAGCGCGATGTGGACAATCGAGAGACGGCAATGCAGCTCGTGACTAGATATCTGTATCGTATTATTGATGCACCTCTGAATAAAGAGTCTTGTCAAGATGAGAAAGAGCGACGCCAAGTAAACAGACTTCACAGCCTCTTTTCTGCGGTTGAAAAACAGCTTCAGTTTGATTGGGATATGGAAAGCCTAAGTGAGCAAGTCCATTACTCTGCCCCTCACCTTCATAGGTTGTGCTTACAAGTGTTTGGGCGAAGCCCAAAACAGCACGTTATTCATTTGCGGATGGCTCGGGCCAAAAGCTTATTGTTAAGCACGCAGTGGCCCGTTTCCTACATTGCAAGCTATGTGGGCTACACAAATGTATTTACTTTCTCAAAACGCTTTAAGAAATCGACAGGTCTTTCCCCTTCAGCGTTTCGAGAAAACGCGAGCTAGCTGCCCGCTATCTTCATTTGGTCGATAAGCACAGAGCCAGTCTGTACACTGCCGCGCACATCTTTTTCAGCACCAATAGCCACAATGCCTTTGAACATATCTTTTAGGTTACCGGCAATGGTTACTTCATGGACTGGGTATTGAATAATGCCATTCTCAACCCAGTAGCCCGCAGCACCGCGCGAGTAATCACCGCTTACACCATTAACGCCCTGCCCCATAAGTTCGGTCACAAATAGTCCTGAGCCCATTTCTTTTAGAAGCTCAGCGTCGCTATGACCTGTATCGCCTACTAGCCAATTGTGAATACCACCAGCATGACCGTTAGACCGAGTATTTAGCTTACGCGAAGAGTACGTCGTATAAAGGTATGTGGCTAATTTACCGCCATCAACTATTGTCATATCTGCACAGGCTACACCTTCGTTGTCGAAGCTAGAGCTTGCTAAGCCGCCTTTAATAAACGGGCGTTCTTCAACGTTAAGCCATTCTGGGAAAACTTGTTTGCCAAGGCTATCAAGTAAGAAGCTTGAACGACGATAAAGGCTGCCACCGCTGATAGCACCGACATAATGACCGAACAGGCTAGATGCGATGTCGCGGTGTAAAAGTACAGGTACGTTCGCCGTATTAATCTTACGGGCGCCTAAGCGGTCTACAGTTGCTTTTGCAGCGTCAATGCCTACAGCACTTGCTGATTGCAACAAATCGGCCTTCCGGCTTACCGTGTAGGCATAATCGCGCTGCATATCGTCATCTTGTGCGCCAATAACCATACAGCTTAAAGAATAGCGGCTACTAGGGTAGCCTGCGTTTATACCATGGGTATTGCCATAAACACGCATACCTAAATTTGCGTTATACGACGCGCCATCTGAATTGGTAATGCGCGAGTCGTAATCCATTGCTGCTTTTTCAGCTTCAATGGTGGTTTTAATGGCTTTTTCAGTATCTAGCTCTTCGGGGTGATACAGGTCTAAATCTGGGAATTCAGTAGCAATAAGGTCAGCATCGGCCAAACCTGTACAAGGATCTTCACTCGTATAGCGTGCAATATCGACGGCTTTTTCTACCGCTAAAGTTAACGCTGCTTTGCTCAAATCAGCAGTAGAAGCACTGCCTTTTCGCTTGCCTACGTATACGCTTATACCTAAGCCACCGTCGTTGGTAAATTCAACGTTTTCAACTTCTTGCATACGTGAAGATACGGCGATACCCTGCACTTTCGACATGCTGGCTTCAGCTTGCGTAGCGCCTTTTGAAACGGCTAATTTTAGTACATCATCTACGACATTTTGAATGTCGGCTAACTGCTGCTCAATTTGCATAGTAAGTTTCGCTGTCTTAATTCGACTGTGATAGTTACAATTTAGCTAAAGTGTAACACTAATGAGTTTGAAATGAGTGATCAGAAATACAATTCTCCTGAAGATCCTTACTTCGAAGATGCGCAAGCAGATGAGTTCGAAGAGGAAGAGTTTGTCAGTAAAACTGAGCTGAAGCGTCAAGCAAAAGAGCTTCACAAGCTAGGCGAAACCTTAGTTAACCTAACCGATGCAAACATTGCCACTATTCCTATGGATGAAGAGCTGGCCGATGCGGTTGCTATTGCCCGTAAAGTTAACAAGAAAAAAGATGGTTATCGACGCCAGCTTCAGTTTATTGGTAAAGCACTGCGTAATCGCGATACTGCCGACATAGAAGAAGCACTTGCGAAACTTACGCACCAGCACCAAGCTGCAAACGCGGCTTTCCATGCGCTAGAGAAAGCCAGAGAAGCGGTAATTGAACAGGGCGACCCAGCTATTCAGAAGTTGATTGAAGCGCACCCTGAGCTCGATCGCCAGAAGCTGCGTCAATTCCACCGCCAAATTAAGAAAGAGCGTGAAAAGAATGCACCACCCAAAGCGTTCAGAGAGCTGTTTCAGTATTTAAAAGACGTTATTCACGAAGATTAATGGTCTATAATTACACTAATATCTACATCAGAGTATCCTTCACCAGCCAAGGGGAGATAGTGTGAAAATATTTTCTAACCCTAACGCAACACTGAAAAGCAAGTACGGTCAGTATCAAATTGCTGTACTTGGTAACATTGTTGGCGTGTCGGCTGAAGGTATTGCCGATGACTCAGCCATAGAGCGCTATGCGCGGGATATGATGGATGTGATTAACAGCTTTGGTGGGGATCACTGGGCATTTTTAGGTTTTTTGCATGGTTCAGCCCTTCTTACTAAAGCCGGCGAAAAAGAACTTCAACGTTCGGTTGAGTGGCGTGCGCAACACGGAATGGCGCTTGGTGCGCTAGTTATTGGTGACACTACGGTACAACCCATTGTAAGAGCGCAATTTCAGAGAATTTACGACAATGCAGGCCTTGAATTAGGTATTTTTACCAACGAGGAAGATGCTATTGAGTGGTTAAATGAAAAAGGGTTTGAAAGTTAGCCGCGACTTATAACTGTGCGCATACAAAACTAGAAAAAGCCCGTGAAGCCGTGATCGAACAGGGCGACCCCACTATTCAAAAGCTGATTGAAGCGCACCCTGAACTTGACCGCCAAAAGCTGCGCCAATTTCACCGCTAAATTAAGAAAGAGCGTGAAAAGAATGCGCTGTCTAAAGCATTCAGAGAGCTGTCTCAGTATTTGAAAGACGCCATGCTAGATGATTAAAAAGGCGCGTTCTCTGCAATGAATACACATGGCTTCCAAGAGGTGGAGGCCAGCTGTTGTGGCTTATCTTGCGAAGTACAAGCAGAAAGTCTAGACAAAACCTAATTCAAAGCAACGTTAAGATGCTTCTACGCTTTTTTCTCGTTGGTTTCACTTTGGCAAGTAGTCTTAAAATGTCTATTTAAGAAGGCTATTGCACGATCGTGGTAGTCGCTTTGAGGCGTAAAATGATTACCGCCCGGTGCCACAATATGTTCGTACGGGTAAGCAAATTTGTTTTCCTCAAGCCGCTTTATGACTCTGTCCGACATTTCTGCAGACGGCCAAACATGATCGTTTTCACCAGATACTAGCAACACTGCCCCCTTTATATTCTCAACGCGAATCGCTGCATTTGCTGCTTCCTGCGTGCCTTGTTCAAGAGCAATGTTATGTGCCTCGCGAAAATTTCCGGTAAGCATTTTAGGAATAGCGCCATTTGGTATCTGAACAAAGGGGATGTCACGACCATTGTGCTGAAACGAAGCGGTAGACGCTCCTGTCCTAAAAGAGGGGCTTGCAAAAGAAACATGGCTCCCAGCGAACGCAACAGCACCGTCGATGTCGGGATATAATGATGCAAGCAGCAAAGCCAACTCAGCCCCCTTAGAGCCTCCCATAACGGCAACACACTGAGAGTCAATAAACGGCAATTGCTGGGCCTCTATTACTTTCTCGTAAATTGCATCTAGCGATATACGATCAAGTTCTTCAGGTAAACCTGGCATCTTGAAATACCCTACCGCGAGAACAGCGTAGCCCGCGTCTAAATACAGGTTTCGTTCAGATACATTAGATGGCTTTGTCATGCTGTTGCCACCTTCGCTGCCGCCAAAATAAACAAGCAGGGGGCGCGTTTGTGACTTGTCCGTGAAAAGGGCAGTGTCTACATTGCCATAGTTTTCGATGGGCTGCGTGCTGTCAAAAGAAAGCTGAACAAAAAGAGCGTATCCTGCAGCTGAGGCCACTAAAACCAGTACTACGATAGCCATCCATTTCAATACACTAACAATCATTGATAATTCCTTTTATCTAGAAAAAGCACGAAGCAAAGTACTGACTTGCATTGGCGCAAGCCAGTGGCAGTGTACAATTATCAGGCGGTTCCGCCCACTGTTAGCTCGTCAATTTTAAGCGTAGGCTGTCCTACACCTACTGGTACGCTTTGACCGTCTTTACCGCATACACCTACGCCTTTATCTAGGGCAGTGTCGTTACCAATCATTGAGATTTTTTGCATAACCTCTGGGCCGTTACCAATTAAGGTAGCCCCTTTCACCGGTGCAGTAATTTTACCGTTTTCAATTAAGTAGGCTTCCGCGCTAGAAAATACGAATTTTCCTGACGTAATGTCTACCTGCCCGCCAGCGAAGTTCGGTGCGTAAATACCTTTGTCGATAGAGGCGATAATTTCCTGCGGATCGTGTTGACCTTCCAGCATGTAAGTGTTGGTCATACGAGGCATAGGCAAGTGTGCGTAAGACTCACGACGGCCATTTCCGGTAGGCGCAACGCCCATAAGCTTAGCGTTGTGTTTATCCTGCATATAGCCTTTCAAGATACCATCTTCAATAAGGACGTTATGTGCGGTTGGCGTGCCTTCGTCATCCACTGACAACGAACCGCGACGGTCGCTTAATGTTCCATCATCGACAACCGTTACACCTTGGGCTGCCACGCGCTCGCCAATGCGACCGCTGAAGGTTGATGCCCCCTTACGGTTAAAGTCGCCTTCAAGACCGTGCCCTACCGCTTCGTGAAGTAGCACTCCTGGCCAACCGTTGCCTAATACTACAGGCATAGCGCCTGCCGGTGACGCCACAGCCTGCATGTTAACGCGTGCCATGTGAAGGGCATCTTCTGCCAACGTTTCGTAATACGGTTTACCGTTTTCGTCTTGCTTAAAGAACGAGTAGGCATAGCGACCACCTGCCCCCGCTGAACCACGTTCACGTCTATCGCCTTGTTCTAGCAATACCGAGCAGTTCAAGCGTACTAGCGGGCGAATATCAGTAGCTAAAGTACCGTCACTGCCAGCAACTAAAATTTCTTCATATACGCCGCTTAAACTTACTACCACCTGATTGGCAGACGGCTCTTGCTTACGGATATAAGCATCTACCGCTTTAAGCAGTGAGATTTTCTCGGCATCTTGCATCGCAAGAATAGGATTATTTTCGGCATAGCGTGCTTCAACGCTCTTGTGCCCCAAACCAGCAACTTGCTGGGTTCCGCCACTTGGCGCAATACCGCGGGCTGCTTTGCACGCTTTAGTTAACGCTTCTTCACTTATTTCATCAGAATAAGCAAATCCCGTTTTTTCACCGCTAATTGCACGTACGCCTACGCCGCGCTCAATGTTATAGCTGCCTTCTTTGATAATACCGTCTTCCAACACCCAACTTTCGTGCTGGCTTGACTGAAAATATAAATCGGCATAGTCGGTATCGTGACGATGAATAGTCGCTAAAGCACGCTCTAGCTTAGTGATATCTAGCCCTGAGTCAGATAATAAATGACGCTCAACAGATTTAGACAAAGTGACTCCTGAATCGGTTATGTTCGGCAACCGGCATATTCTGTTTAATGGTTTCTCTTTCTGCAATATCTACTTTTGCCGAAACTAACCCTACGTCGGTTTTGCGTTCGGCAAGGGTTTCCCCCCAAGGCGACAGTACAAGACTGTGACCGTATGTTTCACGGCCATTTGCATGCACACCACTTTGATTTGCAGCAACCACAAAGCACTGCTTTTCAATGGCTCTGGCTTGCAACAACGCATGCCAATGCGCTTCTCCGGTGCGTTGGGTAAAGGCCGCTGGCAACACCAAAATATCGATATCGCCCATTGCAGTAAATAACCCTGGAAAGCGTACATCATAGCACACCGCAAGACCAATGTTGCCTATTGGCGTTTCAACTGTAAGCACCTTGCTGCCCGCTTCGGTTGTCGCCGATTCACGATAACTGCCCGTGTTGTCGTTAACCGATACATCGAACATGTGAATTTTGCGGTAGTCTGCTAGCACATCGCCATTGGGGCCAAACAGCATGCAGGCTGCGGAAAACTTCTCGGGGCTATTGGTTTTCACTGGAAACGTACCCGAGACCAGATAGCACTGGTATTGTGCAGCAAGCGCTGACAAACGGCGCTGAATCTCACCTTCGCCCTTTGTTTCTGCCACAGCAAGTTGGCCTTTGTCTTTACCGCCGAAATAAGCAAAACACTCTGGAAGCACAACTAAACTGTCTTTCTCAATCTTTGCCAATGCCATTTCGTTTGCAACGGTGTCGAGATTTTCTTCCACGCTTGGCGCAGATGTCATTTGTAATGCAACTAAATTAACCATCGATCACCTCCATTTTAAGCCTGCGTACGTCATCGTCCGTTAATGGCCTGTCTTGCGGGTTGGTCGGTACAGGCGCATTTTGCGCAGGTAAGCTGATGTCTTTGCTGTTGCGCTCAACTTCGTCGAACTTAGGATCTTTTATGGTGCCTGTAACGCGATAGTTCACATTCGAAATAACTTTCGCAGAGGTTAGCACCTGGTCTATGGCAAGAGCAGCGAGTGCAGTGGGCGGCGTAGCCAAGAAATACACTAAAAACGGTAAGTTCCCGGTTACGTTCGGTGCGAACGATACGTTGTAATTTAATCCACCGGTATTGAGGTCGGTGAAACCCGTGATCTCTATTTCACCAGCGCCGCCGTCAATTTCAGTATCGTCGGTATACGCTTTGCCATCAACAATACTTAACGTACCGCCCATATCGTCGTAGAAAAAACCCTTAGCAAAAACGTCTCGAAAGTCGAGGCTGAGCTTCCGCACTAACGAGTTCAAGCTAAACAGGGTAAAGATTCGTGACCCCTTATCACTCAACTCAGTTAGATACCCATCTGACAGCGACCACTCAACATTACCGTTTAGCTGTTCAAACCCGAAATTCATCGGCGCATTTGGCCAGTTGATATCAAACGCGACGTTTGCGCTAGAATCTTTTATACCTGATTCAACACCGTACTCTTTTAGCATCTGCCCAACGTCGGGAGACGTTAGTGTTCCGTTTAACGCGCTTTGTATCTCGCCTCCCATGTGCTTCCAATAACCCGTTGCGGTAACGTTAGTTTCATCAGATTTCACCAAAAGTTGTCGAATGGCTAAGCCGTTGTCTTCCTTGGCTATGTCTAAGGTAATTTCACCTAAATCAACGCCGTGCACGCCACAGGACTGACAATAAAAATAAATGGGCGGTAGCGTATTAGGGTCAATATTGTAGGGCGACTCGCCTTCCTCATTTGGCATAGCACTATTAGTAGCTAACTCAACGCCGCTCTGTGAACCGGTTTTTGTCGTCCCCCCGGCTTCAACAGGCTTCTCTAGTGATAAGTAGTCGGCATTTACCTCAATGCCCTGCTCGTCTAAATCACTATTAATACGAATAGTGGCTCTTGCCTGAGGCGACGCTAAGTCAAGGATCCAATCTTTATTGCGTTCTGTTGCACTGAGCTGCGCATCTTTAATACTGTGGCCAGCAAAATTTAACTTGTCGGCTTTGGCGAATATCCGCGAGGGAGTACCAAACAAATTCACTTTTTTGCTTTCGTTTGATTGGATACTCGATTGGGCATTTGTTTTTACAATGGCAGTATTGGTGTCTTTCCCTTTGCCAGAAAGTAACATATTAATAGTGGTAAACCATTCTTGCACATCAGCTTGAGCTAGATTAGCACTGATACTAAAACCTGTACCAATGTTGGCTATATCGCTTTCGCCAAGTGCCAAGTGCGCACGTGAAAACTGCATTTCTTTGTGCGGAAGCACACCGTCAAAACGAATATTATCACCTAGTAATGCCTCAACATTTGATGCTTTGCTATCGCCTTTACTGGTAATAAGCAGCGGTAAACTGCTGCCCGCTGGCGTATCGAAGGGAGCAGGCAATACACTTTGTGTGGCCGTTAAGTCTGCGGTTAAAGTAGCGGAATAGTTAAAGCCACTATTTGATAGCATCAGGTCGACTTTAGTGTTCCAATCACTTTCGCCGTCGATGTATTCGGTGAGATCCGTGTTCACATAGTTAGCGAGCGGGTGTACATGCCACCGTCCACCTAACTCTACATTTAGGTCGTACGCGTCACCCTGTCTACCGGATAGCGACAAGTTCACCGGCTGTTTAAGAAACTGTGCCTGAAGCCCACTTGCGTCTATATCGCCATTAACAAATGACACCTTTCCCGACGCTTTATCAAACAGCATGTTAGTTGTAGAAATATAAACAGGGTTGTTGGATAGATGTGCGGTACCCGATGCCACTACATCTTTGCCTTTAAACGGAATATCAAGCTTTATGTCGGCAGATAGAGGCCCACTGACCTGCACATCATTCTTAAGAATTTTGCCTAAAGATTTTTGTAATGACGAGTTCATCATTAAATCAGTCAGGGCATCTCCGGTACCTTCACCAGTAGCATAAATAGCTAGTCGAGCACCCGGCTTGAAGCTTGGGATGGCAGCCGACATATCGCTGATTTTCATACCAGCAAGCGTCGCGCTAGGGCTCTCCATCACTAATGCATTATTCACAAAATACAGAGATAGATCTAAGTTACTCAGTGCCGGCCAGTCTGGCGCAAAAAGAAAATCCCCCCGCTCAATATCGACATACGCCTGAAAAATGCCTGTGTTATCTTCAAACGGGAAGTCACTGGTGCGACCGTGCCACAGCACGCGCGCATTTGCGATTTCACCTTCTCCTGTAAACGCACGAGTAAGGTATTTATCGGTATTAGCCCCCATTAAAGAAGGGGGAAATAAACTGCTCACCTCATTTAGCGCCAATGGGCTTACATCCACATAAAGCGACATAAACCCTGTCGACGTATTCAGTTTAAACTGCGGGTGAAGAGTAACGGCATCACTATCAAGCAGCATATCGCTGCCTTTTACTACCCACTGCTTGTCTTCGCTATCTATCTGCTCTGGGTAAATATAAAACTGAGATTTAAACAGGTTTATATTGATGTCTTTCTTAATTACGCCGTTGGCACTTAGTAAGCTATCCGCACTCTCTAAGTAGATAGCGCCATTATTTTTATACCAGAAAACGTCTGCGTCTAGCGACGAAAGACCTGGTAACTTATCTGTTTTGTCCCACTGCAAATCTAGCACTTTAGCCGCTAAAGAAGGCTGGCCGTTGTGCCATTGAATCTGCAATGTGGCCAACTCGCCTTTTGGATTAAGCCCGCGTATTTCTTCTTCACTGGTATCATCCATGAAAAGCGGTAACAGCAGCAGAAAGGGGTTAATTTGCACCGGCTTTACGGTGTTTATCAGCGCATCACCATTTGCACTTATACTGCCAATTAGGTCTGTTGTAAGGGTCTCGTTGCTCGAATTAAGCACCAATTGATCCACTCGGACATTCCAGCCTCCCTGTCTGTTCTCATCGTTAGGCAACGCCTGAAGACTACCTCCGCTGATACCTGTTACCGTTTTCGCGCGGCCACTGCCCCACTCTAAAAGGCTTTCACTAAGCTCGGCTTGTACGCTAGTGACTTCACTTTGAGAAAAGTTAGTCCATACTTCAAAGTTTGCGCGGCTTTGCGCTAGTGGACGCTTGGTTTTGATGAGATCGCTCACCCAAGAAGAAATATCAAGCTCTTCGGCTTTGGCGTAGAACACGCCGTCAAAGTCTTCCCGCGTGCCCGTGATATCAATGATAAACGACGCCGAGTTAGCCGCTAAATCTGCAACCTTAAGCTGACCTAAACCTTGGTGTCGCTCTTCATGGTTGTTCCACGATAAACTTTCAATATCAAATGAATTGGTTTCATTAAGATGAGTGACAGATACTACTCCGTCTTCTAACGAGAAGCTTTGAAGCTGTTCTAAAAACAGACGCTCTAGCGCATTTACTACAGGAAAGTTATTCTTGGCGCCTCCAGAAAGGCGATCGGCGTCAATATCAAGTTTAAGACCACGCAGCTCGAAACGCGTGGATGAGATAAGCTGGTGGCGTAGCGATTCCCAAAAATCTAACTCGACGTAGATTTGCCTGATATCCAACGCTACAGGGGAAGCATCGTTTTTGGCCAACGATACCGAATTGAGCACAATACTCGGACCATTGCGCTGCCAAACCGCATGCACACTTTGAATGGATAGGTTTACGCCATACTGCTCATTAATATAATTTTCCAACAGGTGTTTGTTGTGCTCAATATGCGGCAGAGCATAGCGTGCAGCGCTTAAAACAAGCGCGAAAAGTACAAGCAATACGGCGAGTAGCAGCCAAAACTTCTTAAGCAGATAAGCGGCTACCGACGAAAAATTTGTCACATTTTGCCTTTGTATACGTTAATGCATTACATCATGACGACGTCGTACTTATCCTGATTGTACAGTGTTTCTGTTTGAACCTTGATTTGTTTAGACACAAATACTTCCAGTTCTGCCAGCATATGAGACTCTTCACCCATTAAAGCTTCCGCCACTTTGGGTGAAGCGTAAACCACAAACTTGTCTGCGTCGTAGGCGCGATTCACCCGTACAATTTCACGCATAATTTCAAAGCAAATGGTTTCAATGGTTTTGACTGTGCCTCGGCCTTTACACACCGGGCATTCGCCGCACAGTATATGCTCTATGCTCTCACGGGTACGCTTTCGGGTCATTTCAATAAGCCCCAGCGCGGTAAAACCGTGAATATTTATTTTGGCTCTGTCCTTGTTCGTCGCCACCTCTAATGAGTGTAAGACACGTCGTTTGTGGTCTGGTTCAATCATATCGATGAAGTCGATAAGGATCATACCACCTAAGTTGCGTAGTCTTAGCTGACGGGCAATGGCCTGCGTCGCCTCAATATTGGTGTTAAAAATTGTTTCTTCTAAGTTCCGATGGCCAACAAAAGCGCCCGTATTAATATCAATTGTGGTCATGGCTTCAGTCTGATCGATGATCAAGTAGCCACCAGATTTTAAATCGACACGACGCTCTAAGGCTCGCTGCGCCTCGTTTTCCACATCGTATAAATCAAAAATAGGTCTATCACCCGGGTAGTATTCGAGCTTGCCGTTCATTTCAGGCACGTACTCTTTGGTGAACTGGTGAAGTTCATTGAATGATAGTTTCGAGTCGATACGAATTCTATCGAGCTCTGTGCCTACAAAGTCGCGCAGCACTCGTCGCGCTAGCGGTAAGTCTTCATAGAGCACGTTAGACTTGCGCTTTTTCATACGCGACTGAATTTTATCCCACAGCCTTCGCAAAAATGCAGCGTCGGACTGCAGTTCGTTTTTGCCCACGCCTTCAGCCGCCGTGCGCAGAATAAAGCCACCGTTTTCATCGCAAAACTCTTGCACCAGCGACTTTAAGCGATCTCTTTCTGCCTCTTCTTCAATGCGTTGAGATACACCCACGTGGGTTACCGATGGCATAAATACTAGATAACGACTGGGAATAGTAATGTCTGTGGTAAGGCGCGCACCTTTGGTACCGATAGGATCTTTCACTACCTGAACCACAATATCCTGACCGTCTCGCACCAACTCGCGAATATCTTGCTTTTGAATATGGCTGGCCGAGACTTCTTCAGCAATTTCATTGTGAATAACAATGTCAGATGCGTGTAAGAAGGCGGCCTTTTCCAAACCGATATCCACAAATGCTGCCTGCATTCCCGGTAATACACGACTAACCTTACCGCGATAGATATTGCCCACCAAACCCCGTTTGGTGTGACGCTCTACGTGAATTTCTTGCAGTATTCCGTTTTCAATAAGCGCCACCCGTGACTCTGACGGGGTAACGTTAATAAGCAGTTCAGCACTCACGATACTACTCCAAATTCATTCAGTCCAAATGCATTAAGTAATTGGCGGGTTTCGTACAGTGGCAGGCCTATTACGGCACTTGCACTGCCGTTAATGGAAACGACAAACTCACCACCAATACCTTGAATAGCGTAACTCCCTGCTTTGTCGGCAGGTTCTCCTGTTTCCCAGTATGCGTCAATTTGCTCATCCGTCAATGCTGCAAAAGTCACGGATGTGGTAATTACTTGAGTCTGTTGCTGAGCGTTATCAAGTACGCAAATAGCCGTAAGTACGTCATGAGTTTTACCAGAAAGCATAGTGAGAATGCGCTTAGAATCCGCTTTATCTTCTGGCTTGCCAACACTTTGTCCGTTAAACGATATCAGGGTGTCGCTGGCCAGAATAACCTTGTTGTCGGTCATTGCCTGCTGTTCCTCAAGGCGCGCTTTAACCGCTTGAGCTTTTTCACTGGCAAGCCTTGTGACAAGCTCCATTGGTGGCTCATTGTCACGTGGCGACTCGTCAATATCGGCAGGTTGTATTGTATGGGCGATGTTCATTTGCTTGAGCAAAGCAGTACGTCGTGGTGAGGATGACGCTAACACTACCGATTTTGTCATTGGCTTACCTTTGGTTTAATCGAGAATGTGTTTAAGTTACGCAATTGAAAACTGTCGACGTGTGCGCCTGAGTAACCAAAATACCCATGGCCAGAGCACCATAGACGTTACAACGGGCCACAAGTAATCGACCTGGAAATAAATATCAGTGAGTAGGTGCTGTACCCAGAATGTGAGCAGATGATATAGCGCCGATAGAAGGCCGATAATAATAGCTTGCTGCCATACAGAGTAATTTCTTAGTCTTTGGTAATTGGCCGCTAATATATAAACACAAATACTTAAGCCGAAACTATGAATGCCCAACGTTGTGCCCACAAGCACATCCATTGCAACGCCAGTTAAAAACGCCACACCTACATTCACTCTGTGGGGCAGTGCCATACTCCAGTAGGCAAGCACAACTAGCACCCAATCAGGGCGGTAGACATCTACCTGAATTGGCAGTGGAACAATTTGCAATACAAGGGCGACTAACAGGCTTACCCAAATAACGAGGTTACGTTTACGCATCTGAAGACTCTTCCTCGTTGTCTGCTGGCTTGCTTGCCTTTTCATCGGTGTCTGACTCAGGATCAGCTAATGCACCTTCAGCGTCCCATAAGAGCAACAAGTGTCGAAGCCTGTCTAAATTAGCCAACGGCGTAGCAATTACACGTGCAAAAGGACGACTTTCATCTCTCACTACCTGCTTAACGGTGGCGACGGGATAGCCCTCTGGAAAAATCTTACCCAGGCCCGATGAAATAAGCGTATCGCCTTCTTGAATGTCTACGCTGTGCGGTACATGCTCAAGGTATAATTCATTTAATGCGCCGCTTCCGGTGGCAATAAAGCGGATATCATTACGTAACGAACGAACCGGAATGGCGTGCGTAACATCAGCAATCAGAAGCACGCGACTATTAGTTGAGCCTACTTCCATAACTTGGCCCACAACGCCTTTGTCATCAATAACTGGCTGAGATAGATAAACCCCATCAATCGCCCCTTTATTGATAACCACCTGCTTGCTATATGGGTTTTTATCTACCGCCATTAGCTCAGCAACCATTTTTTTTGACGCTAGGCGAACAGGGGCCTGCAGCAGCTCACGAAGCTGCGCATTTTCTTTTGCGATAACCTCGAACTGCTGAAGCTTTTCGCTCATAAGCAACAGTTGGTTATTGAGCTTTTGATTTTCCGCCAGTAATTGTTCTTGAGAAGTAAGGCGCTGAGCGCTCTCGCTAAGCATTAACCCTGGAAGGTTAGCAATATACTGTAGCGGGCTCATTAGAGAGTTAAGGTATACTCGCGTTGATTTAAAGCCGTCCATTTTGTGATCAACAAATATCAGGGTTACCGATAGCAAAAGCGCCAACGTAAGCCTGATATTTAAAGAAGGACCGCGAGTAAAAATAGTATCCATGATACAAATAAGGCAACCTTACGGTTGCCTTTCCTGTTTATTCGTAGCTAAACAGGTCGCCACCGTGAAGGTCAATCATGTCGAAAGCCTTACCACCGCCGCGTGCTACACAGGTTAACGGATCATCAGCAATAACAACTGGAATGCCCGTTTCTTCCATTAGCAATCTATCTAAGTCTTTAAGTAACGCGCCACCACCGGTAAGTACCATACCGCGCTCAGAAATATCAGAAGCAAGCTCTGGTGGAGACTGCTCTAGTGCCACCATGACAGCAGACACAATACCCGTTAGCGGCTCTTGCAGTGCTTCAAGAATTTCATTTGAATTTAGCGTAAACCCGCGAGGTACACCTTCAGCTAGGTTACGGCCGCGTACTTCAATTTCGCGTACTTCTTCGCCCGGATAGGCTGCGCCAATTTCATGCTTAATGCGCTCGGCGGTTGCTTCACCAATAAGTGAGCCAAAATTACGGCGAATATAGTTAATGATAGCTTCATCGAATTTATCACCACCAATACGCACAGAAGATGAATAAACCACGCCGTTTAATGAAATGATAGCAACCTCAGTAGTACCGCCACCGATATCTACCACCATTGAACCTTGCGCTTCTGACACAGGCAAGCCCGCACCGATGGCCGCAGCCATAGGTTCATCGATAAGAAATACTTCTCGCGCACCTGCACCAAGCGCAGACTCTTTGATTGCACGGCGCTCTACTTGTGTTGAACCACATGGCACACATACCAATACACGAGGGCTAGGACGCAAGAAGTTATTGTCGTGCACTTGCTTTATAAAGTGCTGAAGCATTTTTTCAGTAACGTAAAAGTCGGCGATAACACCATCTTTCATTGGGCGAATGGCACGAATGTTACCCGGCGTACGACCAAGCATTCGCTTAGCTTCTGCACCTACTGCAGCTACACTTTTAGGTCCTGCTGCGCGCTCTTGACGAATAGCTACTACTGAGGGCTCGTTTAGAACAATACCTTGGTCTTTTACATAAATCAGCGTGTTAGCTGTTCCGAGGTCGATGGACAGATCGTTAGAGAACATGCCTCGAAGCTTTTTAAACATGAAGTGTGTATTCCTGTTCCTGTGTTAACGCGTATTTGCAAAGGTGAGACGGCGACGCTTTAACGTGAAGTCGATATTTATTCGCACACTTTAACAATGGGGGCAATTTTGGGCAAGTAATGGTGTCACTTAGGGCCAAAATAACTACTTTATTGATAAGCAAATCCGGCGTCAGCCCCATAAAGGCATAATGCATACGCGCTAATCATTTGATTCCTACATTAGAACCATTAATGACCCCGTAAACATTAGAAGGTTCAAAAACAATTAGCTAAATATTCACACCTTTTTACAATGACACCGCTAATGCTCGCTCTATCTGTAATGTCGTGAATAAAACCATTAAACTGCCTTATTAGTCATTGATTTGTTCCCGCTTGTAAATGATGTTGTCGTTTCCTCTGTAAACACCATAGGTCAGCGTGGCGCTAGGCGGGTTGTCAGCTTCACCATCTTTATCCCAATCCCAGAGCAACCAAGCTTCGGGGGTATAAGTTAACGGATAATTACCCGCCCCATTTGGCGATGATAAGCGCATACCTTCGCCGATGACGTACGCACCTTCACCTAGGGTTCCGGCTTCAGAAGAAACTAGCTCGCCTGAGGCATCATTTATATTACCGTGAGCAAAGTCTGTGCAGCTATCGTACGTGTTTATGCGCCACGTTTGACCGTCCCAGTATTGAGTGCGAAGGGGAAGCAGTAAGGCTTCATCTGCACCGCCATAGTTGTTAATTAACGTAGCTCGGCCGTAGGCGAAGCTGATCGCATCACCAAAATCGTCAACACAGAAACCCGTGCAAGAAAGTCCATTAAAGTTTGCGCTCTCTATTTGCCCACTATCAGCCACCAGCGCAATAGATGCGTCCATGTATGCTCCGTCGAGTGCTGCGCCACCCAAGCGGCTAAATGCTATATCATTGTCAGAAAAAGAAATTTGACCTGTAGCCCCGCTTTGAGGCCATGAAATCGTGTTTGTATTTTCTAAACGGTCTAACAAACTTCCGTCGTGCTCTACCTGCAAACCAAGGTTTGTTAGTTTGTCGAAGCCATCATAGTAGTTCACAGTGCGGCTGCCATTTTGATTAAGGGCAGTAAGCGTAAAACTGACCTCATCAATAGGTTGGTCAAAATAGTTGAACCCATCACTGGCAGTACATGCCGCTACAACACCCCCGGTTAGTGAAAAGTTAGAGGGCGCAAACCTTCCCACGTTATCGACCTGCCCTAATACGTTAGCATTTGTTAAATACGTACTTTGCGCTGCGATAGATATAGTGCCTACCTCATCATAATTTACGGCCAAGTTAACTTTACCTTCGTTATCAAAGTTAACGCTGGTTGTGCTTAATGAGCCTGTTGCTCCACCTGCTGGCAAGGTTTGTTGAGGCGTTAGAGTGACACTACCTGAATAGTGTTCGGCTGTGTTGTTATTAGCTAAGTCTGCAAAATTATCTGGCACACCATCATTATTATTATCTTCCCCATCAACCCACTGCACTGTACGAAGACCGAGTACAAAGTCTTCTCCCGTGCGCTTCAGCAGTGAGCCATTCGCGTTACTTGCATAACCGTTAGGGTTCGTACTGGTAGCACTGTCATTTAGGATGTCTATAGCAAAACCAAACGGTCGAACCGCAAAGATATTTGAAGACCCGGATATTGCTGTCCTGTCAGTAATTGTTCCTGTGAGCGATAATTCACCCGCATCAGGATACTGCACCGTAAACTCAGCGCGAGAGTTTGCGTCAAATTGCAGTGCGAAGGTATCCGCAGATAACCCAAGTTCATACGTGTTATTGTTATTTGACAGGGCCACCTTATTCGAGCAATTGCTAGAACTTGCGCAATTGTAGTTAAGGTCCACATCCACTATTTTATTTTTTAAGAGTTCTGAATTTCCACAAGCCTCGACAGCATAGGTCTTACTATTAAAGCCTTGATCTGATGGTTTGCCAGATAGTTGGGTTACAATAGTGGCGGTGTTGTCTGTAAGGTTTTTAAACACTAGACCATCGTCTTTGAAGTCAATTTTACACCCTTCAATACCTACATCCTTTCCCCCAATAAAACAGCGAAGCTGTGAAGATGGCGTTTCGCCTAGTGTTGCAAGTTTTGTATCGTTTCCTTTCAGGCTGTCTAGCGCTAACGAAATCTGTCCAGTAAAAGAGACGACATCATTTCCGCTCCACTGAAAATTAGCATTGTTTTGCGGAGACAGATTAACCGTTGAAGGCTGAGAGTAGATGAGATCGCAATTCACATCCGCACAAGCCTTAAGCGTTATCTGTTTAGCCGCACAGCTACTGCCTTTGTTGTCCGCTAATTCATAGCGATAGTGATTAAGTACTTCGATAACCTCACGACCACATATGCCGGGAATATTATTGGGTACTTCGTTCGCAGTTACTTTAAGAGGTGCAGGAATATTTACCGTAGGTGAAGAAATAGATTCGATTCCTCCGCCTGCGTTAAACCGCCCAACTATGGTTTCATCACCTACGTTAGCAAACGTCACTGTCCCTTTGGCAATGACTAATGCTTTGGGGTTGGAGCCATCAATGAGGACGTCGCCATCTACATAAATAGCTAAATAGGCACCATCGGCAACCGTTATATTAGCATTAGCCATAACGAAGCGGGTTGGCTCGCCACTTGGATTTGTACCTGGATCGGAAATATAGATGCGTGTAGGGGCTACGACGTTATAGTTGCCCGCTGCCATCAGTACATTCTGCCTATTGAAGTAATAATTCCCCGCTAAATTACCGGCGGTTATTTCGGGGCCGCTGTCATCAACTGTAATACTAGGTATTGCTCTGGCTTGTGACTCGGTCAGTGAGTCTGTGTTATTTACGGTACAGTCGACACCCGGCTCTCCACATTTAGGATAGTTCACTGTGCCAGCGGTTCCACCAGCTATTAGTTGTGTTGCACTCAATACCCCGCCGTTTTCATCAATAATACGGCTATTCGCGGGAAGGTTAATGGCAGACCCGCCAAATGCAGCTACCGCCCCAGGAAATGCCACGTCACAACTTGGTACTTCACCACTGAACACAAACTCTGATGTCATAGCCAGAATACTGGCATCTTCCTCGGTGTGATTGCGCTCTGAATCTAAACTTCGGTCTTCATCAACGCGAAGCCCCAATCTATTTTTGTTAACCTGGCAACTGCGCAGCCAACCACCATCTGCGCCATTGCGACTAATTTTACTAGCAGCAACTAATGGCGTTTGCGCATAGCTATTTTTAAAGTCATTCCGGAAGCAGCCATCGTCCCACCCTTGAATACGCACGTCTGCAAAGTCTGCTTCCCAGACCACCTCTACACCGCTGTCGTCAAAGAACCTGCGGTCAAACCCTTCTGTGGTGGCCATGTAAGCAACCGTTTCAGTGCGTGTCACGGGCTCGTAATCTGTTTCTGATGCTTCCAAGGCTATGTAGTATGAAGGCGCTTCATATTTAGCTGCAATGGTCAGGAATGGCAGTAGATGCTCATTGGGAGGTTTCTTGCCATTTACGTCAACTTGGTTATTCACGGTTTGAATAGAGTGGAAGAAAACGGGCTGTTCTCCAAAATCTGTTTGTAACGGTACTTCTGCATATCGCGCATTTTCAGTACCAGGCACTAATGGTCCTGTTGGAATATACCAAGGCGAATTGGTAGCAGCTTGGATAGTAGTAGCATCCAGCTCCATTTTTCCTACCTCAACAATATCGCCGTCAGGAAATTCGTGAACGCCGTAGGCAATCGCTAGGTAATGACCTCCCATAGTTATATGAGGGCCATCTTCACCAGAGGGTTCAAGGGGCAATGCTTCAAAACCCGTTCTGGTGACGTTGCGAATTTTGACGATAGCAGGGTTAGCCCCCTGATTGGTTGAAAGCATAAATACTGCGGGCGGCTCATCGTACACCTGCGAAAAACTAATAGTCGTCCACTCTGCTTTGTTATAGGTATTTTGAAGTTCGATAAACCTGCCTTCAATTTGAGGGACGGCTAACACGGGCAATGCTAATACAGATAGCATCCCAATAGAAAAAGCTCGAAAACGAGATATACGGTATGTCATTATTCTTCCTGCCTCACTTCAACAAGAACGCGTTTTGAGGTTTCAAGCTGGCCTGCACTGCACTGTGCTTCCGCACCTAACGCATAAACCCTAATTTCACCAGCAGATACTTCTGGCTCTTCGACCTCGGTCTCTACCTCACAAGATAGCGTAATAACACAATTCTGCACGTTAGCTGCATTAATAATTACTGGCTGAGTAATGGCAGTACAAGCAGGGTTATTACCGTTAATTAGCCTCGAAATCGCAACTTCCATTCCGCTTTGCGCGGCCAAATAAGCCCGAGCACCATAGTATTCAATAGATTGCTGCCGGATATTGGATGAGATTTGATTGGACAACGCTATTCCAAGCCCTAAAAGAACAATACTTATTATAATCGCAACTATTGTTGTAGAGCCTTTTTGACGAACTGGAGAACCAGAAAAACCAAGAATACCTTGGCCTCTTCGGTGGTTTATTAACTGGGGCATTTCTTTACTAGGGCACATTAGGGAAATGAACCTCGTGTACAACTGATATCTGCTCATCATCACTGCTTTCTAAGGTCATTTGCAGCTCTATAAGACCATTTTGTCGTAGCCCCGCGGTTACTACGTTCGCACTCCACGACGACACATTAGTACCAATAACGCCGGAAATACCACCTTGCGTTCTGATTAAACGCTCTCCCTGAGCGGTAGATGTTCTGCACACTGTCACTTGCGCTTCAGGAACAAAGAAGCGTTTGCCTGGTGAGGATTGTGTGTTCGCGGCGCTAAGCGTGAGGTCATATTGATTATCGCTGGTCGGCTCAGAAGCCGCATTACCAATAGTATCTATTGTTCTTCCGTTATCATTCACGCTCTGCGGGTTTGTGGGGTATATAACAAGGGTGTCATTTACACTTAACTGACTATTGAACACGACTACGTGCATAGGGTTGTTAAACGCATCACCCACGTAGGTGCCACTTTCTTTAATCGGGTAATATGACAGGCACCCTAAACTTGCATCAAATGACACTGAATTTGGCACCACATTGCGTAGTTCTTTTTCAAGTCGCAAAATAATAAAGCGCGCGTCTGAAACAAGGCGAGTACGTTCTGCACCGGTTACATAAATTTGCGCACTTAAAGAAATCACTTGGGCGACAGATACGCTAATGACGCCTAAAATAGTGATCACTAGAATAAGCTCTATAAGCGTAAAACCGCGCTGACGCTGTGCTTGTCGTGGAAACATTAATAGCTCCCTCGATAAGCGCTAAAGTTGTAGATTTGGCCGTCTGGTGCAGTCACTGCGATATCAATGCGTTTGAACGTTTGACCGTCAGTGGGTGTACTGTCATCTAAGTCACTGTCGTAATCTACCGTTACCGTAAAAGCAAAATTGTTGTAGTTACCGCCGACGTTACTCACTATATAGCCGTTGTAATCGTCCACATCGTCATAGTCGTCTTCACTCGCCTCTTCAGGACCAAGTGTTGTTGAGCAATTTCCTTTGGTGTTACAGGTTTCAAATGGCGGGCTTCGGTCGCTGTTTTCATCATAAGAGCGGCTTAGAATATCGTTCATTAACGACTGGCCTAACTTAGCTGCTTTTACTTGGCGAAATGGCTCAGCGGTTTGTTCAGCTTGCGGCACAATTAGCGATAGCACTATTGTTAAGCTGATAGTGAATACAACAATACCAATTACTAGCTCTAATAAAGTAAAGCCTTCACTGCGTTTTCTACGCGTAGGGAACATTGCGCTAGCACGCATAAATGGCCCCTTCACTTTGCAAACACATAGAAAAGGTACTTATTTGAATTTTGCAGTTAGTTGAGCAGGCAATATTGCTTGGTCGGCCAAATCCGTCAAACTGAATTTGAGAAAAGCTATCGCCGTTTTCATCTGCAGTTTGGAAGGTAAAGTCGGTGTTGGATGCATTAACAACTTGGTCGTCATCAAAAGCAGTGGAAAGAGCGTTTGCGCAGTCGTGTCCAGCGGGAGGGGCAATGATTGTGGCGGTTATTTTCACACAGCTAGTGTCTTGCACATTTTGCATAGCACGAAACTGCATGTTACGAACAACTTGAAGTGTGCGATCGCGAAGTGCAATGGCTTCTTCAGTATCGCTACCAAGAAAGCGAGGTGCGGCGGTAACCGCCAGCACCCCAATAACCAAAATGGTTATAATAAGTTCTACTAGTGTAAAACCGCTTTTCTTCACATTACTCTACACACGTGTTTACAGTAATTGTAGGGCGCTCGCCTTCAGCTGTTGAATTTGTGTATGCAACAGAACAGGCACTATTGGCCGCTGCAGGATCTGGCGCCCCGTCATAAGCACCAGTGTAATAAATAAGAATAGTATCATCGTCTACAGACTCTGTTGCATATTCGCCATTAGTGTTATTAATGTCAGCGTCAAGAATACTTGTAAAATTCGCCGCAGTTGCAGCATCTGGATATCCGAACACTACAGACACAGTAGTACTATTTCCGATGTTGACCGAATCTGAACCATCACTAGAGGCGGCCACATCATTGATAAGTGCTTTACCGTAAACAACAGATGAAGCAGACTCCAGAGAACCAGCAATACCTTCCAATACAGAATCACGTGCGTCGTCTTGAAGGTTCAGAAACTTAGGTGCTGCGGTTACCGCTAGGATACCCAGCAATACAATTACAATGATTAACTCGATTAGGGTGAAACCCTGTTGTGTTGATACTTTTTGCATAATCAAACTTCCTGAGTATTAATTAAAAAACAGTAACCTGGCCAGTGGCTGGGTTGTAAGTGAAACCGTCAAACGTCGTACCGTCAGGCGTGCCGTCTGCTGGCGCTACATTGTTAGGTAAACCCATAGACTCAACTAAGTAGTAAACACAAAGCGTGTTTGTGCCAGAGTCATCTGAACGTACCGCATATCTGAAGTCAGCAACAACCGTATCATTGGTTGATGTTGTGTTAGTAGGCGCTGACTGTAGAATTAGGTCAAATGTGTTTTTACATTCGGCATTGTTCACCGAAGAAATAAGCGTATTGCCCGTTGGGCTGCCTGTGGGATAGCCAATGGTGCCATCTACGCCCACTGGCGTTTGGTCATAGGTGACTACTGTGCTGTTAGCGCCACTGTTGTTGCCGCTTGGGCGGCCTTCCACTTCCCACTGGGCGCGCACAAGACCAACAGCAGCCGCAAAGCCACCTGCTACTCCTTCTACACTGGCCTCTCGCGCTTCATCAGTAACATCGATAAAACGCGGTAGCGCTGTAGCCGCAAGCAAGCCTAAAATAATTACAACAATGATAAGCTCTATTAGTGTAAAGCCTTGCTGTCTCGTGTTCATAGCATCTCCTAGATTACAAATAAGCGCATAACTCCGACGCTTAGTTAACTTCTTTTTTCTCTTACCAAGCCGCTATCGGCGTGGTACTCGAACCAAACCTTGTCTTGAAAAAAGTATGCACATCGCAAATAGCCGTTCACGTATTCATCGTTTACCGATACTTCAGACGACATATCGAATTCTCTTAGTGTCGCCAACGTGAACATATATTCACAGGCATTCCCTAACCCAGCCTCAAGCCCTTCAGGCCAGCCTTTTATATTTACAAATAACTCTGCAGCGACTTCTTGTTGGCGCTTCTGCTTTATGCCGCCGCTGGCATCAAAGTCAATTTCGTAAATCAAAACCTTTGATTGCTTGGTCTTTATCCACTGGGCCCTTGCCAACATAACAACCCGCTGAAACTGAGCCACTGCGTTTTCTTTGTTAACTTTTTCAGCTTCTTTTATTACTGGCGTTGCGTGATAAACATACGTAGCAGCCACAACAGCAAGCACCAAACCAATCACGATAAAGTTAAATAACCCTGACTTAGTGCTAGCCACGCTTTACCCCACTAAAATGGCGCGAAACTCTTACCCGCCCTTTACCGCCGACATCATGTTCCACATTGGTGTAAATATGCCAAGCGCCAGTATTAATACCATTACCGCTACAAAACCTATCAAGATAGGTTCAATTTTGGCCGTTAAGCTCTTAAGGTCGAAATCAACTTCACGTTCGTAATAGTCTGCGCTCTCTTCCAAAAGCGGCTCTAATCGACCCGTTTCCTCACCCACAGCTATCATTTGTAGTACAAGTGTAGAAAACAGTTCGCTATTTTTCGAAACCCTCAGCAAACTTTCGCCTTTTTCTATGCCCTGGCGCATTTCTTTAATGCGCATCTGCATATGGGCGTTATCTACAGCATCCGCTGTTAGTGACAGGCCTGCGGTTAACGGCACACCAGCTCGCAAAATCATAGAAAAACTACGGCTATATCTTGCTAACAATGATCGCTCAATAATGCTGCCTACAACAGGCAACTTTAGTTTAAATTTGTCCCATTTAAGTCGTCCATTAGTCGAATTAACGTATTGTTTAGCCGAAAAAATTGTTCCAATTAGAACAATTAAGATTAACCACCAGTAGTTTACAAAGAAGTTTGAAGTGCCTATCAGCACGCGAGTCATTATAGGTAGCTCGGTGTCGAACCGCTCAAACATTTGTGTAAAAACGGGTACAACGAAAAGGTTCAATATAAACATAGCAATAGCGAGTGCTATCAATACAAATGTGGGGTACCGCAACGCCGATTTAATGCGTTTTCGTGTTTCCTGTTCTCGTTCAAAATAGAGGGCTAACTGCAGAAAAACATCGTCCAGCTTACCGGTATTTTCCCCTACTACGACAACAGAAATGGTCAACCGCGTGAAGACTTTTTCATACTTTGTCATGGCCGAAGATAAGCTTCTGCCTTGTTCAAGCTGATCGGCAATGTCCTTTAAAATTTCTTGGAAACGCTTATGTGAGGCGTTTTCACTTAGCCCTTTAATTGCCCGAATAATCGGAATACCCGCTTTAAGAAGCGAGTACATTTGGCGAGAAAAGATGATCATCTCATCCAGTCCCACTTTAGCTTCGAATAAGTGGCCAATGTCTAAGCCACTGCCCGCTTCTGCTGCCTTTTTAGTTTCTTCTATCGAAATAGGAACTATGTTTTTAGACAGTAAAGCCTGCGCTGCGGCTTGTGCTGAGGCAGCTTCAATAACCCCTTTTTCAGGACCACCTTGAGTCGATTTACCCGCATAGCTAAACTGAGGCATTAGTGGTTCACCACCTCAGGAACAAACTCAGCGACTTTGAAGACCTCATCTAATGAGGTTTTGCCTTCAGCTGCATAATCAAGAGCCATATGAGAAAGTGGAACAAAGTCCTTGTTGGCCTTTGTCGCGTCAACAAACCCCTGCGTATCGTCATCTCGCAGCGCTTCCATCATATCTTCGTTCATTTCCAAAAACTCGAAAACACCAATACGACCTTTGTAACCTGTGTGGTTACAGCTATTGCAGCCCCTACCTTTGTAAAAAGTCGCATTTGCTAGTTCTGGCTTTAGGAAACCTACCCATGCTTGCTCTTGCGCGCTTGGCGGCCGCTCTTCTTTACAGTTGTCACATACACGACGTACCAAACGCTGCGCCAAAACGCCACGCAGTGATGTTGCTACTAGATAGGGCGCCGCGCCCATATCGATAAGACGGATGGCGCTAGTTACAGAGTCATTGGTGTGAAGCGTACTTAAAACCAAGTGGCCAGTTAGTGCTCCTCTCAGTCCTATTTCAACTGTTTCTTGATCGCGCATCTCCCCTACCATGATAATGTCAGGGTCTTGTCGAAGGGTGGTACGTAAAATTGACGCGAAGTCGAGACCAATTTTTGAGTTAACTTGCACCTGATTAACACGAGGCAAACGATATTCAATGGGGTCTTCAGCGGTAATGATTTTCAAGTCTGGCTTGTTGAGTTCGCTCAATGCGCCATACAAGGTCGTGGTTTTACCTGAACCTGTAGGCCCAGTGACCAATATCATGCCGTGAGGTCGGTTTATTGCTGCGCGAAATTTCTCGGCCATCGCATCCGGCATCCCCGTCTGATCTAACGTCAAAAGACCCGCGGATTGATCTAGCAAACGCATCACCACCGCTTCACCGTTAGCGACAGGCATGGTGGAAACACGCACATCAAGGGTATGACCCTTCACTTTAATATTGAAACGCCCATCTTGAGGAATGCGCTTTTCTGATATGTCGAGTCCAGACATTAGCTTTAGCCTAAGTACCAATGCCGAGGCAATTTTAACCTGGTTTAGCGTGTTTTCCTGCAGCACGCCGTCAACACGCTGCCTTATGCGCAGAATATTTTCATCTGGCTCAATATGAATATCAGATGCACGCACCTGTACTGCATCTTCAAAAATAGAGTGGAGTAGTTTTACTACTGTGGCATCTGAAGTGGTATCGTCTAAGGCAGAGAGTTCAAAATCGGCTTCATCGGCATATTCTTCGCCCAACTTTTCTGCAAATGAAGCAATATCTTGAGTGCGACGATACACGGTATCGAATGCTTCAAGCATTTGATGCTCTTGCACGATAGCTAGTTCAATATTGCGAGGAGCTACTAGCGGCCCAAGCTGGTCAAGACCGCCTAAATCGGTGGGGTCGCTCATACCAAGCAGCACTTCATCGTCGTCAGCTTCTAGTACTAGCGCGCGATAGCGTCTTGCATAAGTTTCTGGTATAAGTTGCGCCTGCTCTGGATCAATTCGGCGCTGTGTTATATCTAAAAACGGAATATTGAGCTGCTGCGCAAGAAAGCGCAGAAGTTGAGGCTCGCTGATAAACCCTAAGTCAATAAGCGTATCACCCAGTTTGCGCCCAGATGAACGCTGTGCAGATAGTGCATTATCAAGCTGTTCGCTGGTAATAATATTTTCGTGAACTAATAAATCGCCGAGGCGCATCTTTAATCGAGGACGCATTAAGGTTGCTCCTGTAAATCAGTTAGGCGGGCACTGGCATATTGCGATGACGTAGAAGAGAGGCCACCGATTGCTAGGGCTCTGGAATATGAAGAAATAGCCAAACGCTTGTCTTCCAGTGCATCATAATTAACCCCCAGTGCCAGCCACCATTTAGCGTTATTTGGTTGTAGCGAAGTCATGGCACTAAACGCCGAGACAGCTTGTTTTGGTTTGTTGATGGTTTGTGCAGAGGTGCCCTTTAGTATCAAGTAATCGATACGTTTTTCAGCCAGTGCTTTTACATCTAAGCTGTCAGGCATCAGGTTCAATGCTTCTTCAAAACGACTTTCTTGAACCAAAATCTTGGCCATAAGCTCGCGCCACACTAACGACTCTGGCGACATCACAACGCCTTCTGAAAGCACCTGGAGAGCTTGTAGGTTGTTATTCTGCCCAAAATAAAGCGCGGCTAATTGTTTGCGAGCCTCGGTGTTTTGTGGATAGGTAGACAGTGCAAGAGTAAAGCTTTTTTGGGCGTCGTCGAAAATTCCAAAATTGTAAGCTTTAAGCCCTGCCTCTAAATGAACAGCGCTTTGTTGCTCTGGAGATTTAGGCGTAATGTCAATTGCTGGCTCACGCGAAATAATGTTGTCTGACTTAGGCGAGCTCAATTCACCGCTTGTTTTAACGTTTGTTCCAACACTTGTCTTGTTGGCCGTTTGTATATTTGCTTTTTCTTGGGTTAAGCCTGAGGCTTTCACTCCTGCCGCCCCAGTTTCTTCTGCCTCAGCTGTTGTGGTCTCGGCTGCAATTACGGTTGCCCCTACTTTTGACTTAACATTCGAGCTTGCGTTTGAAGTATTAGCAGCTTGCGCACGCTGCCTATATTCAGCCTCGTCGTCGACTACCGTCTCATCAATACTATTAAATACAATCTCGGCCACATCTGACGGCGTATTTTGGTATGCCAAATCTTGCTCGGATAACGGCGTAGATTTCATGCCCTCTAACTGTTGTTCGGCACTATCGACACCTTGCTTGGAAGTACTTTCTCTGTCCGCTTGGATGGGCTTATTTTCCAGTGAGCTTGCTGCTGTATTCTGTACATCGCCTTTTGCAACAATGTCAGCGCTACCTGTATTACCAACACTGTTACTATTCCCAGACTCAGTCATGCTGCTCAACACCAGCCAAATAGCTAGACCTAGTACAGTGAGCGCAATCAGCGCTTTAGGCCACAGCGAACGATTTTCGACGTGAACCGTAGGCGGCAAGCCAAAATCTTCGTTCTGGTTTCGCTCATCAAGGGACTTTAGGGTGTCATTCAAAATACTCAAAAGTTCTGCGCTCCGTAAAGATGAAGCGCACTTGCTACAGCAACCACGGCTATCGATAAAACCACAATACTTTGTCTAGGTACTAGCCGCCGTTTACAGTCATCAGTATCAATTACTGCACTTATCGTATGTTGCCAACTCGCCGAACTTTTCCCTTGACCGTAAGCACGAAGAAGAATTTTGTGGCAAACGATGTTAACCAACCGTGGCGTTCCTCGGGTGACTAATGCGATAAAAGCCCGTAAACCCTTAGAAATTAATTGCTCGCTTCCGCCCGCCGTTGTTAGCCTATGCCCTATGTAATAATCCACTTCCGCCGACGTCATTGTGCGCAGCGTGTACGAAAAGCTGATGCGCTGACGGATTTGCCTAACCTTGGGGTTTGACAGGTTAGCGTCAAGTTCTGGCTGACCGAATAAAACAATTTGAAGTAGCTTACTTTTCTCAGTTTCTAAGTTGCTAAATAAGCGCAGCATCTCAAGTGCATCCCAGCTTAACGATTGCGCTTCATCGATAATCAGTACTGCTTGCCGCCCTTCCTGTTTAAGTGCTAACAGCCTTGACTCTATGGCACTGTGTAACCCCTGAGAGGCTTCGTTTTTACTTACATCAATACCTAATTCATTGGCAAATGCTATACGCAACTCGTCAGGGCTAAGGTATGGATTCGGTAAGTAGCAGGCTACAAATTTATCCGAAAGGTGATTTATCAGCTTGCGGCACAACAAGGTTTTACCTGTACCTACTTCACCGGTCACTTTGATAAAACCTTCAGACATACTTAACGCAGACAAAATGACTTTTAACGCTTCATTGTGCGGCGCCAGTGCACAAAAGAAATCCGTGTTCGGCGTGAGCGAAAACGGCATTTCTGTGAAGTGATAAAAGCCCTGATACATAATTAGTTTCTATACCACTGGTCAAGCAAAGACTGAGTGCGAAGGCGCTGCTTTTCCCACGTATCTGGCTGTACCACAGAAGGGCGAATAAGAATAACCAATTCGCGCTTGCTCTGGGTTTTCGCTTTGTTTTTAAACGCGTTACCTATAATAGGGATGTCACCTAACAGCGGCGTTTTGGATTCTTGCTCGCTAGTAACCGTTTCCATTAACCCGCCGATCACCACAATTTCACCGTCGCGAGCGCGGATCACTGTGTCTGATTCACGGATATTGCTTTGTGCTAGCGGTAACAAAATTTGTTGGTCACCCACTTGGATAACCTTGGTCTGCTCCGCTGTTTCTGTAACTGAAGGGTGAACGTGCAATATCACAGAGCCGCTCTTGTCTATTTGCGGAGTTACATCCAGCGCGATACCAGAAAAGAAAGGGGTAAGTTCGATGTCATTCTCGTTCTCTGTACTTGTTGTGCTTTGATCTTCACTGGTCGATACATCGGTAACAAAATATTCATCTTGACCTACTTTAATAACGGCCTTTTGATTGTTAGTCACCGTTACGCGCGGATTACTGAGCATTTGCACGTCGCCCTGGGTTTGAAGCATATTGATTACGCCATCAAAGTCACCGCGGGAAATACGTAGCGTTGATACTCCACCGATATCGCTAGAAATCGAGTTGCCGATAGCATTTACGGCGTTAATTGCAGGGTCAATGCCCGAAGCGGTGTTTGCTGCAAAATTCGAAGCAAGCGCCCCGCCGCTAAATCCAAAATTGAGGCTACCCGTTAAGCCGCTTGCTATTCGGTCCCACCGTACGCCCTGTTGGTAGCCATCGTTAAGTGTCACTTCAATGATACGTGCCTCTAGTACCACCTGACGCTGCAAGCTTTCTTGGCTTTGATTTAAAAAGTCTTTTACCACAGCAATTTCGCTTGGCAGTGCACGCACCGTCACTAAACCCGCCTGCGGTGAAACCACTACCTGACGACCTTCGGTGGGTGATACCAGTACTTTTAACGCTTCTTTTAAGTCACTCCAAAAATCGTTTTCACTGGTGGTTTGAATGTTTGAGCCATTGAGCTGCTGTATATTGTTGCCGCCAAGCCCCCCCTGACCGCCAAAACCGCCCTGGCCTCCCTGGCCGCCCAGTGCATTACCGCTGATATTGTTGTTGCCGTTAATACCGCCGTTGTTACCGCCATTATTTTGATCTTGCTCACTAACTCCACCGGCTATCACGCTTACGTTCGACACACCGAAACGCTTTATCATAAGAAAGTTGACCGGGATAGACTCTGTCTTTAACTGCGACGGCATTACCTGAATAACCTTACCTTCTAAAAATACATCCAGCGGATACATTCTAGAAATAATCGTAAGCACATCATTAAGCGCCACGTCTTTAAGCGTTAAGCTTATTTGTCCAGACACCGCTGGATGCACAGCCACGCTATATGGCGTATCTTCTACCAGCGCATCGAAGAACGGACGAACATCCACATTATTGGCAGAAACCGTAAACATCTTCTGAGACGTAGGAGCTGGTAGCGACTGATAGCGGGCCACTTCTGACAGCAATTCTTGGTTTAACTGTGGCGGTGGCTTGGGTTTGCTAACAGGCGCATTCTGAGAACGATTGAGTTCATCGCGAATATGCGGTTTCACTTCCTCGCCAACACCATAGGTTTGACAACCCGCGATAACAAACGCCGCAGCTAGCACCAGTGCGTTAGAAATAAGTCTATTTTTTAATTTCATATGCATACATTCTTAGTATTTTCTGCTGACGACCGTCAGTTATAATCACGTGTTTAGGGTTTATTTTAGACACAGTAAACTCATTGAGCGTGTCGCCCTCTCGATAAGACTTGCCAGAGATGATCGCGCTGTAACCAGAACTGCGTTTAAAAATTGACTGCAGTGCCAATTCGCCATCTAAAAGGTTGCCTTCGCTTGCACTTGCTCCCTTGAAAAGGGCGGGCTTGGTTGGGTCAACGGCGGCTACTGCAGGCTTAAGAACGCTACCTACCACCAACAAAATAAATATGAAGTATATCATTTTCCTCACCTAGACTCCCTAAAGCGAAATGAAGGTAGCGTTATTGCTTACTGTCGCTAACCCCAACGTCAGTGATGCACTGGGATAGTCATCGACGTTATAGGCGAAATCAGTAACAATGACTTTTTCTGGTGCCGCTTGAAGACGCGCTAGATAACTGCGTAAATCGAAGTAACTACCCTCAATAACTAAGCGCATATTGTGACGATAAAATGATGTACTTTGAGACTCATCTTCGCCAAACCGAATGGTTTGCGTAGGTTCTACGTTAAAATTAACCAAACTCACATTGTTTTCTTCATTTAACAATGTCATTAGCAATTCCGGCATTCTATCGGCAGCCACAAAACCTTCGTTCAATGAAAGTAGTGCGTTGTCCACTTCCAGCAATTCTTTTCTCGCGTTATCCAGTTCCTGTTGCATACGCTGGGTGTAATCAACAGACAGTGCTTGCTGAATGGCATCCCTCTGAATAACCAGCGCCTTGTACTCGCTTTCTTTTCGAGTAAGGGTTTTATCTGCACCAGACATGCCATCTAGCGCAGGCGATATGCCGAACCAAAAAAACAGATAAACAATAAGGCCAAAGCTAACCCACAAAATAAGTTGCTTTTCTCTGTTCTCGAGCGCAGAAAACTTATCAGAGAGCTGTTGATACTGACTCATCAGCGTCTCCTTCAAAATCGGTTGATATTAAAAATTGCTTCACGTTGTCAGCCCCGTCTACTTCATCAAACTTCACGGACGAAAATGATTTGCCCTGAAAGAAAGGTGACTGCTGTAACTTCTTTAACCAAACAGGAATAGACGACGGTGCTACCGTTCGCCCTGACAAACGAATTTTCTGGGTATCTATGTTTATGCTGGTAAGCCAAAGGTTCTGGTTGTGATAGTTAGCTAAATCGTCCATCACTTCGCCATACTTGGTTGCATCAAAAGACAGCTCTCCGCTTTCTAAATAGGCAAGCAATTGCTTTCTGTTTTCTATCTTGGTATTCACTTGCTCAAGCTGCTGCTCAAGCGTTTTGGTATTTCGCTTTTTCTCTAGGGCATCATTGAGTGATTTAATCTCATCATTGATTTGGCGTGTCGATGCCGACATCTCTTGTATTTTTTCTTGTTTAGCGTTTAGCAACACGTTAAAAGCCACAACAGCAATGAGCATTATGGCAAATGCCACGCCATTTACCCAAAGCACCTTTGATAGGGGCAAGCGCTCTTTTTTAGGCTTAAGCGATGGATGGTAAAGGTTTATTGTGCGTTTCACTGTGCCTCCCTCGCTGCAACAAGCGCACTGGCCAAAGCAAAGTGGCAAGTGGGGTCAACAACATCGGCTAACTCGAGCTCCGGCACGAACTTTTTCATAGCCGCAGGCTGAAACGGCTTTAAGCGCTCTATTACAGGCTCGCAATCAAACTGTGTTCTGAACAAAATTTCTTTTAGCGGTGGCTGTTTTAGCTGTGACTCATAAAAATCCATAGAGCGCTGTATTTCTAATCCAAGCATGTCGCCTAACTGGACTAAATCTTCTTCGGCGGCGTTTTTCTTGACAAAGCCTCTCAATCGTCGCGATAGCCAAATAGCACGCGAACGCACTATCATCAAAAAAGGTTCGCTATTGGGCTCTTGAATAATGAGTAATCGCGCATAGTCATCATCAGGTACCATTTCTGTAGCCAACACTTCTTTGGCGTGAATATGAGTGAGCTTTACCTCTTTCTTTTTCGATAAACTTTGAACCAGCGCGGAAAGCGAGGACTTATCTGCAGCAAACACATCAATTTTTTTATTGCCGGCGCGAGTTTGAACTGGGTAGTCGATGTAGTCCAAAACAATATTGCTAGAATCAAACGGAACCAACTCGCCAAGGGTCCAAGGGAGCGCGGTTGTAATGTCTTCTTCAGGCACTTCAGGTTTATCGACCTGTACCATGTGGTACATTTCTTGTGAAAGCACAACAGATAATCGACACGTTTCCTTCTCGAAATCACGCAATACGTCACTTAATTGCGTTTCAAGAGGTTGTAGATTATCGAAAGGAACAGACGCAACAGAGCTGAGTACATGACCACTGTTTCCAAAATTAACAGCGGCAATATGTAGTTCAGTAGCACTCACAGAAACACCTACTGTGAGCGTTGTATTGTTCTTTTTCGAAGAGAATAAGCTAGAAAGCATATGCCTACTTAATTCATTAGTGTCGAGTATTATCTTATTATCAACAATACCTCAAGGCGTCAGTTTGTGACATGGCGCTAACTAAAAAGTAGACTAATTATCTAAATAAACCAAATACCTACATAGGGGACTGTTTATATTAATATGTATTGGTATTAAGACCTTACTAGCCTTTTAAGTCCATAACTGAACCGTTTGCGGGATAGTAGTCGAAGTAGGTTCCTCTACTTAAGCTGAAGCGACACCAGTAGTTTTCTTCATTTACATCTAACTCTGCGTAATACTGTGCGTTAATTTTAAAGCCATCCACGCGAAGTGGAGACGCTACTACCGATTGCCAGATTTTTTCACACCCCGCATCAGACAAATCGGCTGTTGGCCATCCATTGTGGTTCATGCGCACTGGTGTTCGGTTAATTTCGCTGCCAGAGTCGTTATAGTGTATGAGCATGATCATGGTGGTAGGTTGACGTACTCGCCATTGCCAATGAGAAGAAACAACGTGGCGTTTAAACGTATCTAAACGCTCTGCAAAGGCTTCTGTCGTCGTATCTGCTTCATCAACATGAAAATAGTTAATTGCGACCCCCAATGCTATAGCGAAAATAACGGCAATGGACGCTTTAATAACGTTTTTAGTGGTGTCGGAGTCTTTTTTATTTTTTTTCATTTGTGGATTCTGAGCTTAAAACTGAAATAGTAAACCTTGTTTAGCCGCGTTTTTTGTCACTATATGCAAAGCGTGAAACGGCTATAACAAGTGAAAAACGACCTAGCTATGTCGATAGTTTATCGGCATTTTGAATAAAATATGAAGTAACTTGAAGGAAACCTTGAGTCTATCTCGTCTACAAATGTTTGTCCGTGATAGGAGCACTCTTAGTTAAAGGGCTTTTTGCAGAATAGTGATCCCCCAAAAGTCACTGTCTTTTTGCTTCAGCTTCCATCCGTTTTTCACTAGCGTTTTCCGCGTATAGTAGTTCGTCATACCATGCCCAAACAGAACCACTCTAGGGTGTTTTTCGCTAAGTTTATTAATATGCAATGAAAGTTTTTCAACCCGCTTTTTAGCATATTTAAAACTCTCAAAGCGGCCTTTAGTTCCCATAAACCAAAGGGCCCGACTCAGCAAAACCCAGTGCCAACTGCGTAAAGTGAAAGGCAGCTTGTAATAAGGTATATCCATTTCTCTCAGTTCCGGTAGCTCTTCGTCAACTGAAGTTGCCCCATATTGGGCTGCTGTTAACTTTGCTCTTAAAAGCGGACTGACGGCGATATAGCTACCAGATATATCTATTTTTCGTTTAGGTTGGCTGGCTGGGTCAAGGGGAGATTTATTGTAGTTACGCACCCAGCTTGCATAATCCGCGGCATTGACTTTCTCATTGTGGGCTGAAAGTGGCTTTCCATGGCGAATGAAAATAACTTCTCTCACTGTGCTTTCTTTTATGACATCCGTGTTCATAGTGGGTCCAGTTAATAAAAGCTAACGATTTCGCTAGCGTAAAGGGTTCTATGAA
The DNA here is from genome assembly GCF_056160665.1 of Alteromonas sp. ABH4_453. Lineage (NCBI taxonomy): Bacteria > Pseudomonadati > Pseudomonadota > Gammaproteobacteria > Alteromonadales > Alteromonadaceae > Alteromonas > Alteromonas sp. ABH4_453. Next base: position 221,277 of record NZ_JBSWXP010000007.1, on the reverse strand, counting down.
TCGTTATTTTCTTTATACAGCGGGAGCATACGGAACGAAGGGCGTGAGCTTAAACGCAACGCCCTTTGTACATACTGAAGCGAATGAACAAAGTTACGCACTCGCTAATACTGGGTCAATAGCTTGTTGTTCGCTATCAAGGGAATGTGCTTTTTGCTCAATGTATTGCGATAGCGCCTCTTGTTGCGCTTTGTTTAAACGTAATCCATGCTTAGTTCTGCGCCAAATAACATCTTCCAGGGTACATGCCCACTCACTCTCAATTAAATAGTCTACTTCTGCGCGATACATGCCTGCGCCAAAGTCTTCTCCCATCTCAACAATTGACGATTTTCCTTTTAAAAATTTGTAGCTTAAAAGGCCAAATTGACGCGCATAACGTTGAGTAATATCTTTGTTCAACCACGGGAACTCACCAATTAACTTATCTACAAGCTCTCCTTGGCTTTCGAATGCGCCACCTGGTAAAGGGACTTCCTTGGTCCATGCTTTTTTAGCTTTAGGAAAACAAGTAACCAGTTTGTCTACCGCATGCTCAGCTAATTTTCTGTAGGTGGTTATTTTCCCACCAAAAATATTGAGTAGCACTGGCTTACCGGTTTCACCTTTGAGCTCAACTTTGTAATCACGGGTTAGCTCTTGAGCGGAAGCATTCTTTTCTTCTAATAGTGGTCTAACACCACTGTAAGAATGAACGATATCTCTTCGGGTAACTTTTGACTTAAAGTATGTGTTTACCACCTCAATTAGATACTCAGTTTCTTCTTCTGAAATTGCAGCGTCTGATGGATTGCCCTTAAAGTCCTCATCGGTAGTTCCCACTAACGAAAAGTCTCCTTCATAAGGAATAACAAATACGATGCGCCCGTCTTTGTTTTGCAGTATGTATGCTTCTTCGGAATCGTAAAGTTTAGGTACAATAAAATGGCTTCCTTTCACCATACGCATAGCATTTGGGTTGTTAACATTTACTAAACGATCTAAGAACGATACCGCCCAAGGGCCTGCAGCATTGACAATAGATTTCGCTTTTACTGTAAACGTTTTCCCTTTTGCCGTTTTAAGTTCAACACTCCACAGGTTGTCTTGCTTTTCAGCTTTCACACATTCAGTGCGGGTGTAAATTTGTGCGCCTTGGTCTTGTGCGGCCAGTGCGTTCAACACCACTAAGCGTGCATCGTCTACCCACCCATCAGAATATTCAAAACAGGTTGTAATGTCGCTAACTAGTGGGCTTTCGCTCGTTGTAGAAAGCTTACGCGAACGTGGCAGCATGTTACGTTTCGCTAAGGAGTCATATAGAAATAATCCGATTCTAATCATCCAAGCTGGGCGTAGGTGCTTTTGATGTGGCAGGCGAAAGCGCAGCGGCCACATGATATGGGGTGCCTTTTTAAGCAACACTTCCCTTTCTGCTAATGCCTCTTTTACTAGGCGGAATTCGTAATGTTCCAGATATCTAAGGCCACCATGAATAAGCTTACTACTTGAAGAAGACGTTGCGCCGCCCAAATCGCCTTTTTCACACAACGCTACTGAAAGGCCGCGACCCGCTGCGTCAAGCGCTACACCAACGCCATTGACGCCGCCGCCGACAACCAAAACGTCGACTGTTTTTTCAGATTCATTGTTGTGACTCATAGTTTGCCTCTGCTGCCCTTTACATTTGCTTGCACTTTGCTGCTGTCTATTTGACAACCAAAAAGAAAACATGTCAACACAAAACGAACATTATCGAACATTAAAGAAAGTTAAATACATACACCGTTCGCTTTTTTGTTTAGGCAAGTGAACACCAAGGCAAGTAATGATCGACATGGTTCGTGTTTGAAAACTTACGGTTTGATAAAAAGGTTATGCAGATGAGTAATGCGAGAGTTAGTCAGATAACTTGCGTGGATATAGGTAGGTTTAAACAGTCGGCCCAAAATAAGAATAGGCGAGGTTACGGTGTCGTTATGACCACGTCATTTAATACACGCGAAGGTTAACAATCACGCTTTTACAAAAGTGATGTTATTTTCTTTGATAATTTTGCTTATGCTAGCTGGCGGCGTTTTATCACAAACTAAGCAATCTACTTGTGAAATATGGCCTTGTTCAACCATAGCGCGACGTTCGAACTTGCTGTAGTCGGCCGCAAGAATAACGTGTTGAGTATGTTCTAAAATAGCTTGGGAAACTTTCACCTCTCTAAAGTCAAAATCTAATAAAGCACCGTCTGAACTTATGCCACTTATACCAATAATGCCGTAGTCCATACGGAACTGACTGATAAAGTCACAGGTTGCTTCACCAATAATACCGCCGTCGCGATACCGTACTTCACCTGCGGCGATAATCACCGAGAAGTCTTCTTTAGCAGATAGGATTGTCGCTACATGAATGTTGTTTGTTACTACATGTAGGTTATTATGATTTAGCAGCTTAGTGGCAATAAGCTCTGTTGTAGTACCAATATTGATAAACAAAGACGCACCATCAGGTATCATGGCAGCAACCGCCTCAGCAATTTTTTCTTTAACTTCGCTGTTTTGCGTTTTACGTTCTTGATAGGGCGTGTTTTCCCAACTTCGATTTAAACCCGCACCGCCGTGATAACGACTGACTACACCAGCATCAGCCAGTTGATTTAAATCTCTTCGAATTGTCTGAGGTGTAACGTCACAAGCATTCACTAAATCATCAATAGACATAAAGCCCTGTTGCTTTATTAGCCCAACAATTTTTTCGTGTCGTTGCGTTTGGTTCATCACACATCCTCAAAGTAAAAATCGATATTGATTATACGTGCTTAAAGAGGAAGTTCCCACGATAAAACGAAAAGCAAATGTTCGTTTTCGAAAATATGCCGTTGTTAAACATCTGTAAATGATGCAAACTCTATGAAAATTATCTTCAGGAGTGACCTTATGGGACAACATATTCTTGCCATTGACCAAGGCACAACAAGCTCTCGCAGCATTATTTTTTCTCCGAAAGGCAGTATAGAAGCCATCGCTCAACAGGAGTTTTCTCAAAAGTATCCTAAAGATGGCTGGGTTGAACACGACCCGGAAGAAATTTGGGAAAGCGTTGTCTCAACTTTGAAGGAAGTTTTTAATAAATGTAATTTGGCACCGTCGGACGTCGGCGCTATTGGTATCACTAATCAGCGCGAAACCACGCTAGTTTGGAATAAACAATCAGGAAAGCCTGTCTACCCTGCAATTGTTTGGCAAGACAGACGTACAGCGCAATACTGCCGAGATTTTAGCGAAGACGAAGAATTTGTATCGTATATAACAGAGTCGACAGGGCTTTTACTTGACCCTTACTTCTCAGCAACCAAAGTCGCATGGATACTTGATAACGTTGAAGGCGCCCGTGAGAAAGCAGAAAATGGCGAGCTTCTGTTTGGTACTGTGGATACGTATTTAATTTGGCGCTTAACGGGCGGCGAATCACATAAAACTGATGCCACAAATGCGTCTAGAACCATGTTGTTTGATATTCATAAACAATGTTGGGATGAAAAGCTACTCAAAAAATTTAATATCCCAGCTTCAATGCTGCCGGAAGTTATGGACTGTGCAGCAGATTTCGGGGTAATTAAAGAAGACATTATCGGAAAAGCTATTCCTATTCAGGGTGTTGCAGGTGATCAGCAAGCGGCACTTGTGGGTCAAGCGTGTTTTGAAAAAGGCATGGCAAAAAGTACGTACGGTACGGGTTGCTTTATGATCCTTAATACAGGCGACGCCCCTCTTCAGTCGAAAAACCGATTACTGACAACAGTAGGTTACCGCCTTGACGGGAAAACGACCTACGCACTTGAAGGCAGTATTTTCATGGCTGGCGCCACCGTTCAGTGGCTTCGCGATGGGCTTAAATTAATTGATGATGCTGCTGAGTCAGAAGCATTAGCACAACGCGCAAGACGAGATAACGGTGTGTTTTTAGTTCCCGCGTTTACCGGGCTAGGCGCGCCATATTGGGACCCAGATGCCCGCGGAGCTATTTTAGGCCTAACCCGAGATACCGGGATCAGCGAAATTGTTGCGGCGGGCCTGCAATCGGTTTGCTATCAAACCAAGGACCTTCAAAAAGCGATGGAAAGTGACGGAGCTCGCCCTACGAATATACGTGTAGACGGCGGCATGTCGCGTAACGACTGGGTTATGGGCTTTTTGTCAGATATTTTGGGTGCTGAAGTAGAGCGCCCTGAAATTACCGAAACTACTGCGCTAGGCGCCGCTTTTCTTGCTGGGTTACAAGCAGGTGTGTTTAGCAATATTGATGATTTAACTCAGTGCTGGAAAAGTGATAGCGTTTTCACACCGCGCTTATCAAAACAAGAACGCGATCAGGCTTACGACGGCTGGAAGGCCGCTGTAGACCGTATCCGCTGCAGTTAATTTCTCTTTATTTTTCCTATTGTTAATAAAGTGCGGTTATATTCCGCACTTTTTTTATACAAAAAAATTTTTTATAACATTGTCATTACATTGTAATTTTGTGCTAGTATTGAACCCAAGGTAAACGTTTCACCTTTTACCTTAAAAAAGAAAACTTATATTTTTCATAAAGTTACAAATAATAATCGAGAAAATATAACGTTAAATGTGTAAAAGTAATGTTAATAAGCTTGATCCGCACATACTAAAAACGTAATTTAAGTGCAAAGTACGTTAAAACGTAGCCTACTCACGGAGAAAACACAGTGACACATAAAATTAACACATCACAGTTAGGCCCAATTGCGAAGCGCTCACTTTTAGGTGTTGCTATCGCCTCTGCCCTACACGCACCGGTAGCATTTTCGCAAGACGCTGACGCGCAGAATGTAAACGATGCACCTGTTGAAGTTATTGAAGTTCGCGGCATTGTAAGCAGCTTGAAAAGAGCAATGTCTGATAAGAAAGAAAACTTAGCTGTTTCAGACGGTATTGCAGCGGAAGATTTAGGTAAATTCCCAGACCTAAACGTTGCTGAATCACTTCAGCGTATCACTGGTGTTTCTATCGACCGTAACGGCGGTGAAGGCCAAAAAGTTACGGTACGTGGTTTTGGCCCGCAGTTTAACACTGTACTTGTAAACGGCCGTCAGCTAGCTACCGACGATGCTGGCCGAGCTTTTAATTTCGACGTACTCGCTGCCGACCAAATTACTGGCGCAAGTATCTACAAAAGTGGCGTTGCAAACCTTCAATCAGGTGGCATCGGCTCTACTATCAACGTTTCTACTGCTCGCCCGTTCGACTACGACGGTTTCCGAGCGGTAGGAAGCGTGAAGGGTGTTTATGAAACTCTTTCAGAAGAGACCTCACCTCAAGCCTCTTTCTTGGTAAGTAACACGTTTGCAGACGACAAATTTGGTTTACTACTAGCGGTATCGCACCAAGAGCGTCAAGTTCAAATTAACCGTATTCAAACAGCAGGTTGGCGTCCGGGTCTAACACTTTCGAATAGAAATGACGGTGTTTTAGAATCTAATGTTTATCTACCTCGTAACTGGGACCAAGTAGTCGACCAGCAAGATAGAACACGTACTAATGCATCACTTGTTGCGCAGTTTGCGCCATCTGACGATGTTACTATCACATTAGACGGTTTTGTATCTAAGTTTGAAGTGGATTCACAAGTTACTGACCTTGCATCATGGTTTGAGCCAGATCGCGTGGGTTCAGCCACTATTTCCGAGTTTGGTACGGCTGTACAATTTACGCAGGAAATTGACCTACACCAAGGTAGCGGTAACCCAGCATCTGACTTCGTATCGTCTACCCGTGGTGTACGTGATGTTACCAACAAAGGTTTTGGTTTAAATGTTGATTGGCAAGTAACTGACGCCCTTTCAGCAACGTTTGATGTATCAACATCTGAAGCGGAAAACGACGTTGCTGGCGAAGGTCGCTTTAACGTTGTAGGTATTATTAACAACTACGAGTTTGACAGCACAGGTGGTACACCTACTGTAATTCACGATGGCTTTGGCAATGGTCAACTACCCGATATTTCGCTAAACCGCCTTCACTATAATGACTTAGGTAACGTTGTTGCGTCTGAAGACGAAGTAACAGAATACAAAGCTGATTTCACTTATTTAGCTGATTCTGACGTTTTCCGTAAAGTTGATTTCGGTATTTTGCGCTCAGAGCGTGAGAAATTCGTTTTCCAAGAGTTTGCGTCACAATGTGCATTCTGTGGTTATGGCACAGCAGCGCCAATCGATGAACTGAATATTCGCCCGTTTACCGCGAACAACTTCTTCAGCGGTTTGATTGACACATGGTACACGTACGACGGTGATGCATACCTAGATTACCTTGCCTCTCAAGGCGCACCAGTAACGCCAACGTTGCAAAATAACTATTACACTATTGAAGAAGACGTGACCGCACTTTACGCTAACTTCGAGTTTGGTTATGACATCGGTGATATGCCGTTAACCATGAACTTCGGTGCCCGTTATGAAGAGACAAGCGTAGCGGTTTCTGCGGTACAAGCGTTTATTGCTGATGTTGTACCTACCTCAGATCTCACGCTATTTAGAAACGTTTTTGGGCCTGCAGAAGATATTACTGGTACATCTTCATATTCAAACCTTTTACCTAGCTTGAATGTTAAGCTAGAGGTACAAGAAGACATGATTGTGCGTTTCTCTCGCTACGATTCTTTGACACGCCCGACTATGTCTCAGATGTCTCCGGCGACAACGTATGGTGAGCCTCGTCGACAAAACCTTCAGGCAAGCGGTGGTAACCCTGACCTTAAGCCATTTAGCGCTGAAAACTGGGATTTATCGTTTGAGTGGTATTACAGCGATGATTCAGTATTCTCGTTTGCAGTATTTAATAAAGAAGTGGAAGACTTTATTGTTACACTTGGTGGAACTGAAACTTACACGTTGTTTAATCGTTCAGGTCCCGACTTCCGCTGTACAAGCGACCCGTTGTGTGAACCAGGATTGTCACTCGATCCTCAAAACCCTGAGCGTGACGTAGTAGCAACAACTGATGAACTCAATGGAGCTACCGAAGATTATACCGTTCCTCGCCCACAAAACGGCGAAACAGCTACGGTGAATGGCTACGAAGTGGCTATTACTCATGTTTGGGATAACGGCTTTGGTGTAACCGCTAACGCAACTGTAGTTAACAGTGATGCAGAAGTATCTGGCGATACAACGCAGACGTTTGCGCTAGCAGGTCTGGGTGATTCACAAAACCTTATCGTGTTCTACGAGCGCGATGCTTTCCAAGCACGTGTAGCGTTTAACAACCGTGAGTCGTTCCTATTTGCACTAGATAACACTGAAGTTGGCGGCGCGACTGGCGAGCCAATTACGACTGAAACCTATGGTCAGTGGGATGTAAGTGCAAGTTACGACATCAACGAACACCTTACGGTATTTGTTGAAGGTATCAACGTGACTGAAGAAGAGCTTACGCAAGTAGGTCGCTTCCCAGACCAAATTTACTCAATTGAAGACAATGGTGCTCGCTACTCTGTAGGTATCCGAGGCTCATTCTAAAATTTGTGTGTGTTTTGGCAGGGGTAAAACCCTGCCATTTATCCATAAGCCTATTGGCAAATCGAGTACGTTTATGGATAAATGTAGAAAGCAGTCATAATTCCATTTAAGTAGTGTTGTTTCATGAACCATTCACCTAATACATCCCAAAAACAGCGTATTGTTATCGTAGGTGGCGGCACCGCTGGCTGGCTTACTGCCGCCATAGTCGCGGCTAAACACAAGGTAGCAATGGGTGAATGTGGTTTAGACATTACATTGGTTGAATCTAGTGATATTCCCACTGTTGGCGTGGGTGAAGGCACCTGGCCAACAATGCGAAATACACTTAAAGACATTGGGCTGTCAGAAAAAGAAGTATTTAGACGCTGCAGCGCTGCATTTAAGCAAGGCGGTAAGTTCGTAAATTGGGTAAATGGCGACGGCGACTTTTATTACCACCCGTTTACCGTTCCGCTAGGTTATGGCCGCGTTGAGATGGCCCCCTACGTAGGCGATATTGCAAATTTTGCCAACGCCACTAACTTTCAGCAGCACGTGTGTGAGCGTAATATGGCGCCTCGCACACTCAGCGAACATGAATACAGCAGCGCGCAATCGAACTATGCGTATCATTTAGATGCTGGCGCATTTGCTGACATGTTACGAGACTTCAGCAAAACGGAGCTAGGCGTTAAACACATTGTCGCCACGGTAGAAAGCGTAGCCGCAACCTCAAACGAACATATCGAAAGCGTTACGCTTAACAACGGCATGGTTTTAGACGCCGATTTATTCGTCGACTGTTCTGGCTTTCGCTCACTATTGCTTGGCGAAACCCTTGGCGAAAGCGTTGTTTCCACAGATGACGTGCTATTTAATAACTCTGCCCTTGCCCTTCATGTACCCCACGAAGAAGACTTTGAAATAAAGCCCTACACCCAAGCCACAGCACAAGAAGCAGGCTGGATTTGGGATATTGGTTTATCTTCTCGAAGAGGCGTAGGCCATGTTTACTCCACCGAATTTACTACCGATGAACGCGCCGAAGAAGTATTGCGTCAGTACGTTGGTGACAAACACGGTGATTTGAAAGCGCGCACCATTCGCTTTAACTCTGGTTATAAGAAGCGTATTTGGAAAGGCAACTGTATTGCAGTAGGTCTTTCCGCAGGATTTGTAGAGCCATTAGAGGCAACAGCCCTTATGCTTATTGAGATTTCTGCACGTTATATTGCAGAGCAAATGCCACTGCCAGAATCAGCGATGCCTATCGTTAGCCAGCGCTTTAATAAGCAAATGAACTATCGCTGGCAGCGCATTATCGACTTCTTGAAACTGCATTATATTTTCAATCAACGCAGTGAACCTTACTGGGTTGCTAATCGCGATGCGTCTTCTATCCCCGCCTCTTTAAAAGAAGATTTGGAAATTTGGAAGTATCGTGGCCCTCAAATTGCTGATTTTTCAGCGGCAATAGAGTTATTCCCTGCCGCCAGCTATCAGTACGTACTATATGGAATGGGATTTTCTCCAGACTTTTCTTTGCAGTCTCATTTCTACAACGAACGTGACCTAGCTGATAAAGTGATTCAACAAAATCAGCTAATCACCCAGCAAAAACTAAGCAGCTTACCTAATCACCGCGACTACATTGAGCAGTGGTTGGCAAGCTAACGAGAACTATAATATGCCAACATTTGAAACCTTATCGGCTGATACCCACAGCGCTCTTACTATTGACGAGAGCAAGCTTGCTAGTACTTATTCGAAATTTCACCTTCTCAATATTGAGATAAAAGAAGCCGTTCAAGCATCTAGCGACTTTCCACTGTTTTTTAGTAAATCTTCTGAGGCACAGTATTGGACTATTTCAGCGCTGTGCGGCCTTGCTCCCCAAGAAAACGTATTTGAAACGCAAGGCATGTGGCTTGGTCACTATACACCGCTCAGTCTTCGCACCTTACCTTTTATCGTACGGTTGGGAAATGATGCTCAGCAACAAGAAGTTTTAGTTGATGTGGACTCGCCAGCTGTTTCTTCCCAAGACGGTGAAGCACTCTTTTTGCCTTCAAAGCGCCCTACTGCATACCTTGATAATAAGAAGAAATTGCTAGATGAGCGCGTTAACGCCATGCAGCAAACCGCTGTAATGATGAATCAAATTAGCGAGATGGGGCTAATTCATACTGTCGATTTGATCATAGAGTACAAAGACAACACTAGTCAGCGGGTGGGCGGATTAGCTACGGTGAATGAACAACGCTTGCAAAACCTTACAGGTGAAGAGCTGGCTAGTTTGAATCAAAAGGGCCTGCTCAACGTGCTTTTCAATATTCTTGGCTCTATTTTGCAAGTAAACCGCGTTATCCGTCTTCATAACACTAAATTTCCTGAACGCGCTGTAAATAACATTAAGTTCGAAACCAGCAAGTCATAACTATTCTCTAGGAGTAAAACATGTTTTCCAGCACTATTCAGGTGTCTGTTTTTGTCTTTGTGACTGCTTTAATTGGTTTTCTTACCTATTTAAGTTGCCGCGGACAAAATAGAAGTGCCCAAAACCAAAACCGCGAATACTTTCTTGCAGGCGGCGGTCTAGCTTGGTACTTCGTTGCAGGAAGTATCACCCTTACCAACTTAAGTACCGATCAGCTTGTAGGTATGAATGGTAACCAAATGGCCTTGTTAGCCCTATGGGAGCTCGCAGCGGTAGTAGGCCTATTCGTACTGGCAAAAGTATTTTTACCTGTGTATTACAAGTTCAAGTGTACAACGACCACGGAACTTCTCGAGCAGCGCTACAACGATAAGCACATTCGCGCGGTTATTAGTGCGCTCTTCTTCGCAGGCAGTGCCTTGATATTTTGCCCGGCAGTAATCTATTCGGGCTCATTGTTCATGCAGTCTATGTTTAACGTTGAACTGCCGCTAATGTACATTGCAGTTATCTTCGTTATCGTTGGCGCTCTTTACGCTATCTTCGGCGGCCTTCGCGCGGTAGCAGTGTCTGATACTTACTCTGGCGTGCTGCTTTTAACTATGGCCGTACTGGTGGTTATTCTGGCGCTTCAAGCCATCGACTATAACTTTGACGGCATTCCGCAAGAGCGACTTACCCTAATTGGCGATGATGAGTCTCCAATTCCTTGGCATACCTTGCTTACCGGCATGATCTTCATTCAAATGTTTTACTGGGGAACCAACCAAGTAATTACTCAGCGCGCAATGGCGGCACCTTCGTTGAAAGAAGCGCAGAAAGGCGTATTCGCTGCGGCCGGCATCCGCTTGCTAATTGTACCTGCCATTATCGTTATTCCAGGCATCGTTTCATACAAACTATTTGGTGATATTGGTGATAGTGCTTACGGAAAAATTGTAGCAACGGTATTGCCCGATTGGCTATCAGGCGTATTCGCAGCGGCCATGGCAGCCGCGGTGTTAACTACGTTTAACAGTAACTTGAACTCTGCTACTGCGCTGTATGTTTGTGATATCCACGAAAGCTATGTCAACAAAACACCTAACGTACCTAAGTTAAGCGGCTACGTGACTATTTTATTGTGCTTAGTATCGCTTGCACTAATCCCTGTATACCAACAAGCTGACAGTATTATCAACCTAGTCCAGAAGCTATACGGGCTATTAAGTATGCCTATTCTTTCAGTATTCATCGTTGGCTTACTGTTTAGAAACGTGCATGCATTCGCAGCCATTGGTGCAGTGTTATTCGGCGTTTCAATTTACGCATTAATGAGCTTTGAAGCTTCACCTCTGTATGCACCATTTGGACTTCATTACATACACCTAATGTTCGCAACGCTTATTGGCTGTGTCGCCTTTGCTCTTATTGTGAACCGCGTAGTGTTTAACCAGAAGGCAGAGTTTTCCCTAGAGCTTTATAAAAAAGAAGCCTAACAAATTAGTAACATGTCGAAAAAGGATGTCTTTTGACATCCTTTTTTGTTTTTAACAATTAATATCATCTATATTTTGCAACTATTGGTCAGACTTCATTTCGTTTACAATGCAGACTACCATTGAAAGTAAAACGTTTACCCTAAAATTGTAGAATAGGTCTAGTGAACGTGATTTAATATGCAAAATTATGACGTAAGAAGACGCTGCTTGCGTTGTAAAAGAGTTGTATCACCACCTAATTTACGTTTTATTAACGCTGAGGTTTTTATGTCGTCACTTTCTCAATTCGTGCGCCTGTCGAACGAAAAGGCTACTTTAATATTCGACTGCCAAGGTCGTATGCCCAAGGTCATTTACTATGGTGCGCCATTAAGTGACAGCACCACACCAGAGATGCTAAGCGTTCTTAATACACGTCAAGAAGCTAAATGTGCGCCGGTTATCGAGCCACCGATTACACTAGTGCCTACCCATGGTGAAGGTTGGACTGGACAGCCAGGCCTTGAAGTTTCCGGTGATGCGAACCAGTGGTCAGCAGGCTTTAACTTAGTAGAGATAAATCAAGACGCTCAATCGGTTGCCTTCATTGCTGAAGATAGACATCGCGGTATGCGCCTTATCACAAGTGTAGAGCTTGATACCGCGACCAGTGTGGTTAAATATGTTTCTCGTGTAGAAAACACCGGCAGCAATGCACTGAACCTCAATTACCTGAATGCTGCTAGCCTCCCTCTTCCTACAACGGTTAGTAAAATTAAAACATTCGAAGGTCGTTGGTCTGCAGAGTTTCAAACCAAGGATCACGACTTATTCTTTGGAAGTTATGTACGTGAAAACCGTCGTGGCAAAACCTCTCACGACACCTTCCCAGGCCTGATTGCATTCCCTCAAGGTACGGGTGAACTTAACGGTGAGTGCTTTGGTTACCACCTTGGCGCTTCAGCAAACCATAAGCTTCGCGCCGAACTCATGGCTGATGGCAGAAGTTATGTTCAGTTCGGTGAATTACTGTTTCCTGGTGAAGTGGTACTTGATGCTGGGGACAGCTACACATCTCCGGTGCTTTACACAGGCTATGGCTGCGAAGGTTTTTCATCCCTGTCGCAACAGTTCCACAATTTCATTCGCAGTAATGTGCTAAACCACAATGCTGAATCTAAACCTCGCCCAGTGCACTACAACACCTGGGAAGGAATTTACTTCGATCACAACGAAGACGAACTTAAAGCCTTGGCTGATAAAGTAGCACCGTTAGGCATTGAGCGCTTCGTTTTAGACGATGGTTGGTTCAAAGGCCGCAGAAACGACAAAGCTGGGCTTGGTGACTGGTTTGTGGATGAAGCTATTTACCCAGAAGGACTAGACGGGCTAATTGACCATGTTACTGGTCTTGGCATGGAGTTCGGCATTTGGTTCGAACCAGAAATGGTTAACCCAGATAGCGACTTGTATCGCGCGCATCCTGAATGGGCACTTCAAACTGAAAACAACCCTCATGTGCCATTTAGAAACCAATACGTTCTAGACCTGACCAACCCTGAAGTGGTTGAGTACCTGTATAAAGTGATTACTGATGTACTAAAAGCCTATCCAAAAATTAGCTACATCAAGTGGGACATGAACCGCGACGTAAACCATCCAGGTAACCTTCAAGGCAAACCAGCAATGCACGGCCAAATGGCAGCGCTTTACGGTTTAATTGACCGCGTAAAAGCAGCTAAGCCAGGCATTGAAATAGAAAGCTGTTGTTCAGGTGGCGGACGTGTAGATTTAGGCATATTGCCACACACAGATCGCTTCTGGACGTCAGACTCTAACGACGCGTTAGACCGCTTATACATTCAGCGCGGCTGCTCTTACTTCTTCCCTTCTGAAGTCATGGGCGCCCACGTAGGCCCGCGTGACTGCCATATTACAGGTCGTAACCTACCTATTGAGATTCGTTCTGCAGTAGCCTTATTTGGCCATATGGGTATAGAAATGGACCCGCGTGAACTGACAGACCATGAGCAAAAAGTGCTAGCGGACGCCATTTCGCTTTATAAGAAATATCGTCATATTACCCACGGCGGCGACCTATTCCGCATGGATGATGACGGCATGAATGTGAAATTTGGTTATATGTCGAAAGACAAGCAGGAGGGTATTTTTGCATATAACAGTGTTACAGAAACCGTACGCACTACGCCGAACCGTTTCTACTTTGCAGGGCTTGATGCTAACAAGCAATACACCATTGAGCGTGTATGGCCTGAAAAGCTGAAAGAATACACTCCTTCAGTTTTGCAGCAAACTGAAGGGCAAGTGTTCTCTGGCGAAGTCTTGATGAAATACGGTATGCAGCTGCCGGTACTCTTCCCACAAACAGCGCTAATTTATACTGTTAAAGCGGTTTAGCTTTTTAAGCGCTATGGCTTTCTAAGCGCTGTGGCCTTTTAAGCGCAGCCGAAAGAAAATACGAGTAAGCGAGCTACGCGGTATTACACCGCCGCTCGCTTTTTTTGTTTTGGTTTAGCTTACTTGCCTTCCATCTCTAGGCCTAATGCCCATCGGTCGTCGAAGCCCTTCCAAGGTTCTGGCTTTTTACCGTCTACGGGAACTTGGGCACTGCTGCCACTTATGTTCAGGTATTCACAATCATCTTTTAAGCCTTTCACATGACAGTTCATAAGCGCCAACGCGAAGTGCTCGTTGATAGCATTTAGCTTTTGCACTTCCCACGCAGGCTCAATGTAGCTGCCCAAATCAAACTCGCTGCCATAGGCTTCTTTAGGGGCGGGGTGAGGTGCGACATTATGACGAGCGTTTTTAACCGTAAGTAGCTTAGAACCTTCACTGCCGGTATTTTCGAATAACCATTTAATACCATCGTAACCTGAAATATCGTCGTTATCACCCGCCACATAAAGAACGGGTACCTTGATATTGTTCAGTGATTCAACATCAAATAGCTGGTGTTGCCCTCCCCATGGAGCAAGCGCTAACGCTGCTTTCCAAGCTGGTAGTACATGCTTGCTACTGTCGTTGCCACCTGCGCAAGTATTTAGCGCGTCTTTGATAAGCGCTGTTACTTTAGGGTCTTGTGTGCCAGTGAAGGTCGCTGCCTTTTGGTCGTTAAACGCATAACAGCCGCCTACTGTACTTACCGCACCATAGCCTCCCATGGAATAGCCTATAACGCCTGCCTTACTTGCATCAACACTGTTTTTAAAAAATTCGTGTTCGCTAATGCTGTTCAAGGTTAGAACCTGGTCTCGAGAGCGATTTAGTAGCGTGCTTGGAAAGCCTGAATACGGATTTTCAGCAAAATTAACGTCTTTGTTTGTGGAGTCTGTATGATCGATAGCCGCAACTATATAGCCGTGAGACGCAAGGTGTTCACCTAAATAATACATAAGCGTACGATAGCCGGTATAACCGTGAGATATAACTACCACCGGGTAATCAGAATCTGCTTTAGCAATCGGCGCATCGCGGCTTGCATCGCCCTCAATTTCAAATACCTGACCACTTCGCGTTTCATTCACATACGTTGCCGTTTCGGCAGCACTTGAAGCTGGATACCAAACCTCTAGCGTCAATTTACGTTCAACATCATTCCCAGCAATATCTTTCACTTTTTCTGGGTAAGTCGCTTCAATGGTTTTTACGCCAACTACGTGAGCGCCTTTCTCGCTTAGCGATGGCATAACATCCGCTGGAAAAGGCTTATAGAGGTTCTGAGCTGCAGAAACCGGTGTAGGTAACATAGCAGTACTAAACGCCAGTGCAGCAGCGCCACAGAGCAGGGATAACGTTTTCATAATTAGGCTGATTTTCTTGTTATTGAAAGACAATTTTATAATACCGCCTAACGAACTCCATACAAGTAAACCTCCATTATTATTGCTGATTAAACGAAATAAGAAACAGTAATAAAACGAGGATGTAAGGGGTCAGCAGCAACGTCGAAAGCTATTTAGGTTACTTTGAAGGGTATAGGGAATAGATTATGAACTAACTAAAAAGCTCCACATATTCATATAATAAAGAGACTGAGAAATAGGTTAAACGTGCTACCCAACATTTACTTTTTCGACAGAAAAGTATTCCATCGTTGGTCGAATAAAGGCTTAAGGCGTTGAGAATAACTATCCGCTCTGAAATTAGTATCTCTCAAAATCTCACTTTTTTCAGGATTCGCAAAAATATGCTCTAGCGCCTGATCCAAACTCGTTGTTACCTCTTGTCCTAGCGCTGTCTTTGAACATAGCAAGCGCTTTGTTCCTCTCAATTCTTCCGAAAGTTCGCTAACTTGATACACATGCAAGGTGTCGAGCTCTTCTCTTGATAATGCAGCTATTTCACGCTGACCTACATAACCGAAGTCAATTCGTCCACTTTTCAGTAATTCGATGGTATGCATGCCTAGGTCTGTACCTAGACTATGCACTCTTAACACATTGTACTGCGTTGCCCATTGCTCGACAGTACGCGCATAGGCGTTACTTACGTCGCTGTAGAGTACGGTTTTAAAGTTTCGATTGAGTAATGTTTGCAAAGAAACCGACTCAAACAAGCCTTTCACCTTTTGTGACAAGCCGTCATTTTCTTCATCATCGATTAAAGGTAGGAGCGCCTTTCTTGACACAATAAGTAGAGGCAAGTTGATAGAGGTAGGTTTAGAAAAATACCCCCATTCTGTTCTCTCTTTTTTATGTGACGCGCCGTAGAAACAGTAGACCTTTTGAGACGACTTCTCATGTCGAATTAGCGACCATGCACGTTTAACTGGGTAGGCTTCAAATTGATGGCTATAGCGGCCAAGATAGCTAGACAGATGAGCCATAAGATCATAAACCGGGCCTGACGTAATAGTTATACCTGGCCCTTCAACACCAAGTTCAGGTGGGCGTATCCAAATAATGGTAGGTTTCTTCTCATCACAACCTTCAAGGTCGCACTCAACATTATTTTTAGCTAATGAAGCGCTGAGTTTAATAGTGAGAAATACAAAAACGAGTAACCTTGCAAATACCGACACTGTGAAAGATTAACCTTGGAGCTAAGGATTATTGAAATTCCTCCATCACCCGCCTCTGTCTGGCATGATGGATATAGACGACATGTGATTTTACAATAGTCAGCTACTAAGTTATACCAATCCGCATAGATAAGTGCTCACTCAGAAGGCGCTGGCAAGTATAGCTCAAAAAAAGCCGCTATTATAAAGCGGCTCTTGGAATATTTTTTCGACTTGTATCTTTGGTTAGAACGGGATGTCGTCGTCAAAGTCAAAGTCTGGCTCAGCCATTGGTGGGTTCTTCGGCTGACCTTGGTTGCCACCTTGAGGCGCTTGATTATAACCGCCACCTTGATTTTGATTATAACCACCTTGTTGACCACCGCCTTGCTGTGGCGCTTGGTTATAGCCGCCCTGCGCTGGTGCTTGGTTGTAACCACCTTGGTTGTTTTGAGGACGCTGGTAACCACCGTTACCACCACCACCTTCACCGCCGCGGCCGCCTAGCATTTGCATCTGGTCTACGATAATTTCAGTTGTGTACTTGTCCTGACCTTGCTGATCTTGCCACTTGCGCGTTTGCAGTTTACCTTCAACGTAAATTTGCGAGCCCTTTTTCAGGTACTCTCCGGCAATTTCTGCTAAGCGACGGTACATTGTAAGGCGGTGCCACTCAGTGCGCTCTTGAACCTGACCCTGTTGGTCTTTCCAGCTTTCGCTAGTTGCTAGGCTTAAGTTCGCAACGGCGTTTCCGTTAGGCATGTATCTAACTTCAGGATCATTGCCAAGGTTTCCAACAAGAATAACCTTATTAACGCCTTTCGTTGCCATTGATGTCTCCTGTAACGTTTTTAGTGGCTTGCTGTATAACTCTTCTTAGTAAGACATCAGCAAGCGCGAAAGTTCATCGAATATTAGCCCGCTAGTATATCGTATTTTATGAGGGAAAATTGAAATTTTTCGCCTCACGTATACGTTACTAACTGCAACACGTTCTAGAACTTAACAAAATTTACTGTCAACGTCTTCTGAACTTTCGCGTTGTTTTTAGCTAATTTTAGCAAGGACGTTAAGTTTAAAAACGCCCTTCCTTGTCTGCTACCACCACGTGATGTAAAACGCCGCAGTAAGGATAACTACAGCGATTGATGCTACGTTGAATCCACTTGTGGTTTTAAACTGCACTTCATTAAGGTCGACTGCGTTTTCGCTAATGCCCTTTTTCTCTAGAAGTGAAACAACTACAGCCAAGGCAACGCAAAGCAGGAATACAAGCCCAACGCGGTCAATAAATGGCAGCTCAGGCCAGAACTGTCTAAACACAATGCTTAAAACAAATGAACCTAACGCTGCAAGCAGACCACCGTTCGCCGTGGTCTTCTTCCAGAACATACCTAGCACGAATAACGCGCAAATGCCCGGTGTAAAGAAGCCCGTAAATTCTTGGATATACTGGAATGCTTGGTCGAAATTACCTAATAACGGTTTAGCTACCACCATAGCAATGATTAGCGCGACCAAGCTTACTATTCGCCCTACTTTCACATAATGTTGCTGTGACTCGTTAGGACGCTTATCTTTATAAAGGTCCATTGTAAAAATGGTAGAAACGCTGTTGGTCATCGACGCAAGTGACGACACAATTGCCGCCACAAGTGCGGCGAAGATAATACCTTTAAGGCCAACTGGCATCAGTGTCATTAGGCTGGGATACGCTTGGTCTGGCTTAGCTAAGTCAGGCACAATAAGTACTGCTGCAATTCCCGGCAATACCACTATTAACGGCATTAGCAGTTTAAGGAATGCCGCAAACGCGATGCCTTTTTGCGCTTCTTGAACACTTTTTGCCGCCAACGTGCGCTGTATAATGTACTGGTTAAAGCCCCAATACGACAGGTTCATGATCCACATACCACCAACCAGTACAGAAATGCCCGGCAAGTCCATATAGTGCGGGTTATCTTTTGACAAAATCATGTCGAATTTTTCAGGTAGTTTATTGGTTAAATCGACAAACCCCTGAATAACACCGTTTCCATCACTGATTAGGTTTAACGCAGTATACGATAGGAACAGTCCGCCAATGACTAACAGCACCACTTGAATAATGTCGGTTAACGCTACCGCTTTTAGGCCGCCATAAAGTGAGTAGGCTAGCGAGAAAAGACCTAAAAACATCATGCCGTAAACCATATCTACACCGGCAATCGTATTGATGGCCAAAGCACCCAACCACAGCACTGCAGTAAGGTTTACAAATACATAAACGCCTAACCAAAATATTGCCATAACCTTACGCACCCGATGGTCATATCGCTGCTCTAGAAATTGAGGCATGGTGTAGATTTTATGCTTTAGAAAGATAGGTAAGAAAAACTTACCAACGATGAGCAGAGTGATAGCCGCCATCCATTCATACGACGCTATGGCAAGCCCCAACTGATAGCCTGAGCCGGACATACCAATAATTTGCTCAGCAGAAATATTGGCGGCAATTAACGATGCGCCAATCGCCCACCAAGGCAAGCTTGAGCCCGCTAGAAAATAATCATTTGTGTCTTTTTGATGACCCTGCTTTTCGCGCGAAACCCACCACGCAATTGTGACAAGCGCGACGACGTATATCACGAATAACGTGATATCTATTGATGCTAATTTCATAGTTTTTCCCAAAGTTTTTATTTTGGGTGCGGCGATCGTTATGCAGGGTACACAGGTGAAAAATTGTTTTTATTATTTTGTTGGTTATTGCCACACCAGTGTCACGTTTTAAAAACGCGTTTCGCAACTTACGAAGAATTATCAATCGGTTAAAAATCCACCGACAAACGCATCGTGATATTGCGGGTAGTATTAGTATCACACTTTGTTGATTTTTTTTAACAAGAAATACGCACTTTTGTAAAAAAAAAGCCGCAACCAATGGATGCGGCTTAAGGGACACAAACAATTCTAACGATTAGGATTGTTTAGAAAAGGGAGGGAATAGCGTTTCTAATCCTTGTTTTCATTCATGCAAACTTAAGCAAATGCGCCTTGCGTAGCAGTACACACGTAGATGTCTGCATGGTAGCCAGTTTCGTCAAAGTACTTGTCTGCTACTACTTGCTTCACAGCATCAACTTTGTCTGTAGGGGCAAGCGCTACAACGCAGCCACCAAAACCACCGCCCGTCATACGAACACCACCAGATTTACCTAACACGTCACCGATGATTTCAACCAAATAATCAATGGGGCGTACGGTAATTTCAAAATCGTCACGCATGGAAACATGAGACTGCGCCATAGCGTCACTAACCGTTTCAATATCACCAGACTTTAACGCTTGGCTTGCGGCCAACGTGCGCGCGTTTTCAGTGATAATATGCTTTGCACGGCGATAAACCACTTCAGGCATGTGTGCTTTCGCGTCTTGTAGCATCTCCATGGTTGCTTCGCGCAATGATGAAACGCCCAGTAGCGATGCACCTTGTTCACATTGCTGGCGACGCAAGTTGTATTCACTATCCACTAGACCACGTTTTACATTGGAGTTGATGATCACGATTTGGTGTGAATCTGGAAGCGGTGAGTGCTCGATGGCTAATGACTGGCAATCAAGAAGCATTGCCATACCTTCGTTGCCCATGGCTGAGATCAACTGGTCCATAATGCCGCACGAACAGCCAACGAAAGTATTCTCAGCTTTTTGGCCTAATAGCGCAGCTTGCACACCATCGAGAGGCAATTCATACAATGCACTTAAGGCTTTTAGGATTGCCACTTCAAAAGACGCTGAAGAGCTTAAACCGGCGCCTTGTGGCACGTTACCCGTTACCAGCAAATTTGCTCCACAAAAATCTGGTATCGCCTCTTTTAGTACTTTTACTACGCCGCGAACATAGTTTGCCCAACCTTGTTCCTCGTCGTACTTAATGTCTGACAACGAGAACTGATTCTGCTGGTTTTCATAGTCCATCGCAGTAACCAAAATGTCATTATCGTCGCGCTTCGTTGCCGCAACCCAAGTACCAAAGTTAATAGCAGCTGGAAATACGAACCCTTCGTTATAATCGGTATGCTCACCAATGATGTTCACTCGGCCAGGGGCATGTGCTATTAGCGTTGGCTCATTGCCATAATGCGCTTCAAATGTAGAAGAAAGTACTTGGTTATCCATTAGTATTCTCACGTTTCTTGTAGTGCACCGTAGGCAGTGCTTTTAATCTGTCTGCCGCCTGTTCAGGGGTCAAATCTCGTTGTGCTTCGGCCATCATTTCGTACCCAACCATAAACTTACGAACACTCGCTGAGCGCAATAGCGGCGGGAAGAAATGAGCATGGAGCGTCCACTCAAGGTGGTCTTCATTATCAAATGGTGCACTGTGCCACCCCATTGAATATGGGAAAGACGTCTCAAATAAATTGTCGTATTTCGCTGTTATCTCACCAATGATTTTAGCAAGTGAAAGCGATTGCGCCTCAGATAGCTTATGCATTGATTGAACATCAAAACGCGGCAATAAAAGGGTTTCAAACGGCCATGCAGCCCAATATGGAACCACAACTACCCAATCATCGTTTTGGCACACTACGCGCTCTTGCTTCTTAACTTCTTGCTCAGCGTAGTCTAGCAACATAGGCGTTTTGTATTCACCAAAGTACTGCTTAAGCTGAACAACTTTTTTCGCTGGATCTGTGGGAATGTGCTGCTGTGCCCATACCTGACCATGCGGGTGTGGATTTGAACACCCCATCATCGAGCCTTTGTTCTCAAAAACTTGAACCCAACGATAGCTTTCACCCAGTTCAGCCGTTTGAGCTTTCCAAGTGTTAACAACATCAACACGTTCTTCGTCGGTTAACTCCGGCAACGTTTTACTGTGATCTGGTGAAAAACAGATAACGCGACTGCAGCCTTGCTCTGTTTCAAATTGGAACAGACCTTTTTTCTCACTGGCTTGCGCTGTATCTTGCTTAAGTGCAGCAAAATCGTTTTGAAAAACAAACGTGCTTTTATAATCTGGATTAACCTCACCGTTCACCCGGGTATTCGTTGGGCACAAATAACAGGTGGGGTCATAAGAGGGTTTTTGTTCATTGTTCGGCTCTTCGGAAGCCCCCTGCCAAGGACGCTTAGCGCGGTGTGGTGATACAAGCACCCACTCTCCCAACAACGGGTTGTAACGGCGATGTGGATCATTAGTTGGGTCAAAAGGGGTTCCCATAATCACTCTCTCTGCATTAGCCAAATGCGCTGGAATGCGCAACATAAAATAGGGTTAAACGTTTACCCTGATAATAATATATGAAGAAACTCCGATTATCAATTAAGTCCCAAAGAAAATTAATTGTTAAATTAATAACAATTAATTTTCTTTTGCCTTTCTGCTCATATCAAAAGGCACTGAACCTATATCTAATAATCTCTTGATACTTTTCATTTGGTTTTACAAAACAGTTTGGAAATAAAGGCTTATTAGGCGCATCAGGAAAATGCTGCGGTTCTAGGCACAATGCACCTAACTGATCACGCTCTTTCAGGCTACCGGTATAAAACTGCAATCCGGGAAGGCTAGTAAACAACTCCATGGTTACGCCTGTATCGATTGCTTTCACTACTGCTTGAGGATTATCAACAGACGTAATTTGAAGTACATAATTGTGGTCAAAGCCTCCCACATTATCAAACAGCGGATGGGAACTAGATTGCTCTACCCTTTGTTTAATTGCAGTAAGCGAAGTGAAATCAAAGGGTGTATTGCCGACATCGACCAAATCACCTGTTGGGAGTAAACTGCTATCTGCATCAGTAACCTTTTCTGCGTCAATCTGAACCAGTGTATTACCAACCTGCTCTTCATTGCTCAAAGTGAAGTAAGCATGCTGCGTGAAACTAAGCGGCGTTTCTTTATCTGTTGTTGCAGAAATATTTAAAGATAGTTCATTGTCCTGACTCAACGTGTAGCAAGCCTCAACAATGATATTGCCTGGAAAGCCACCTTCTCCGTCATGGCTAGTTAATGTGAAAGTAACGCTGACACTATCGGACGATTCATGTGTTTTCGCTTCCCATACTTTCTTGTGAAAGCCCGTAAGCCCACCGTGTAGATTATGATCACCACCGTTTTTATCTAACGCGTACTGCTTGCCATTTAAAGTAAATGTGCCGTGCCCTATCCTGTTTGCAAAGCGCCCCACGATGGCGCCGCGATAACTAGGGTCTTCAATATAACCTTGTAACGTATCAAAAGTTTGCACGCAGCTTATTAACTCGCCTTTCGCATTTGGAAAATGAATTTCCTTAATAATTCCACCGTAGTTAAGCAGGGTAACCGACATCGCGTTGTTATTAGTCAAGGTAAAAGCATGTACCGTTTTACCGGCTATTTCACCAAATGTAGACACGTTTAATTTCATAACAATTTTTTTACCTTCTCAGATGCTAGATAAATAAAGTTCGGGCTATCTATCGTGCACTTTCGTAAGTTTGGGTATAGGTAGAGCATTTATAACGCGTAAAAGGGTATACGTTTTCCGCGCTTTTTGACAGGGGTTTAGCAAAGAACTAGAGTTGGTAAAACCACTTCATGGTCTTGTCTGGTTTATTAGGCTTATTGCAAGACAACAAAGCGTGAGAATTTTACCTTTTTTTGTAAATATAATGTACGCTATGGCAATCAGGTCTTATGGCCTTCAATGCATTACAAAACAAAGTTTAAGAGAAAATGGCAACAATAAAAGATATAGCCCAAGCCGCCGGAGTTTCTTTAGCGACTGTATCAAGGGTTATCAATAATGGGCCGAAAGTAGGCAACGATACCCGACAGCGCGTTAAAAAAATCATGGAAGAGATGGGGTATCGCCCCAACGCAAATGCGCGGGCACTTGTTACAAAACGCAGCGCCTCGTTGGGCGTGGTTATTGCCGAGTTGCATGACCCCTTTTTCGCAATGTTAGCTCATGGCGTCGAGTCGATAACACGAAAAAATAATGTTCAAATTCTACTTAGTGCCGGCTCTATAGAGAAAGAGACAGAGTTGCGTGCCATTGAAACCTTATTAGAACACCGTGTTGAAGCCATGGTAGTGCACAGCAAAGCCCTTGATGACAAGACTTTGATTGGCTTTGCTAGCCAAGTACCAGGCTTCGTTTTAATTAACCGATTTATTCCAGAAATAGCAAACCGCTGCGTATGGCTTGATAACGTAACCGGTGGTCGTCTTATGGCGGAATACGCCATTAATCAAGGGCACGAACATGTCGCGGTAATAAGTAGCCAATATCGTATTGACGATCCGAATCACCGTCTTGAAGGAATTAGAAACGCCATTAATAGCGCAAAGCTAAGCTTACCTGAAAGCATGATTGAATACGCCACCCCTGATCAAGAGGGGGGTGAACTAGCCATGCAAAACTTGCTTGCCACCGGCGCGAAATTTACCGCAGTGCTGGCTTATAACGATGCGATGGCGTCAGGGGCTATGACCATGTTGCAGGACCACGGTATTTCAGTTCCCGAACAAGTTTCAGTAATGGGCTACGATGATGTACTGCTGGCAAAATACTGTCGCCCCAAATTAACCACACTGCGTTATCCCGTTGAAATGATGGCGGCGAAAGCGGCCGAGCTGGCGTTAAAGTATGCGTCTGGAAGTAAACCAGAAGAAGGGTTAACCTTTAAATATACACCTACGGTGGTTAAACGAGATTCTGTAGTAAGGATATAACCTTCGCTTTATTTGGATAACTTTCATAGGGCGCAAAATGAACACCCGCCATTGGCGGGTATTTTATTTAGTCAGTACTAGACCGGTTTGGTGAGTGATTAATCGTAATTCGATGTATTCTTGAGCGACCGTGTTCTAAAAATTTCATGACACGAAACTATTGACAAAAATACATGCTTGATCATTTTGCTTAAGATTTTTATCCCCAATACAGAAAATTGCCTGATCCTGCACAAGGTTACGATCAAAAAATATTAAGATCAGCGACAATTGCTCTACATCGCTTGATTTAACTGACATTTCGTGATCCGACCAGAAAGCACCTTTAAGATCGTGATCTGTTGTTCTATATGGCTATTAACAGACTTACCAACAAGGTTTTCCACTACTTATCCACAGGTGGTGTGATTGGCTTATTGCGTAAATCTGGCTAAAAACTGCTTGTACTGCTCAATAGCATAGTCGCTTTTTAGCGTAGCGTTATGGGTAGCACCAGGAATAACTGAAATGTATTTCTCGCTACTTGATGCATCTTTTAGTAACTGCTGACTAATAGGATAAGGCGTTATTTTGTCTTCCTCACCAACGACCAACCACAACGGGCCTTCATAATGACGGAGAATAGGCGCAATTTGCATGCTGTGAACTTCATCGTGAAGCTTCATGTTTGTGAATGAATTAGAGAATCCTGGCACCATGTTGGCAATTAGGTCAGAGATGTTATTGAAAGCCCCGTCTAATACTAAAGCGTCTATCTTTCTATTTGCAGCAACATAACTTGCGAAATAGCTGCCTATACCTCGGCCGTGAACAATAGTGGGAATTGAGGCATCAAACGCACTTTCTACATAATCAAATTGAGTTAACGCGTCTTGCTTAATAGCGTTAATACTTAGGTCCTCCGCTTTATCGCTAGCCCCTACTCCCTGATAATCAAGCCACAATATATTAGCAGGCAGCTTTCCCAGCCTATGAATTACACTATTATTTTCACTTACCGGCATACGGTTGTCTGCAAAGAAAACAATGTTAACAATTGGGTCGGGATATGAAACGGCAACACCTCTTAGGGTTAACCCCGCTTCATTTTTAACTTCAACACGGGTGATGCCCGCTGACGTTTTATCTTTTTGAATAGCCGCGTGTAGCTTTGTAGTATCCAGGGGCTTTTGCTGAGTGTCTTGATAAAAGAAAGCCGAAGGAGAAACGTTAATCGCACACCCCATTAATGAAACACTTGTAAGTAAACTGATTACTGCGTTTTTAAAAGTCATAATTTAAGAACTGTCCATGTTGAATGGTAATCGTGAAATTGAGTTATCAGCAAGGAAGGCTTCATAGCTGTGCCACTGACCAAATTTTACACTCTGCTATGCTAAACAAGCTGTAACAGTTTGCAACAGTTGTTATGTTTCTTCGCGCTAAGAACTTTCTTATACTCGAGTCTATATTACTTACAAAAGCTATCTATAAGAAAAAATTAAAATAATGAAAAATAAAATGTTTTTCTTTCCCCGTATAAAGCGTTCTGCACGAATCATTTTTGCGTGCGGCACCCTTCCACTGCTTATCGCTTGCGAATCGACGACTCCTGATCTCGATACTTCTTTAATACCAGAATCGCAAAAGGAAGATTACCAACTGACACTGTCTAAAGCGAAAGCGTGCCCTGTGAATTTAGCAGAACTTGTTGATACTCGGTCGAGCAAAGATTTGTTAGTAGGAAATAGCAACGTAACACAAGACACACTCTATGCCCTGCTGCAACGAAGCTTAGAAGAGATGAATGTAACCCCTGATATTGATGCAAAAAACAGCGTGAAAGTTTCTCTTAACCGCGCGTTTGTGAAAAGCTTAGGGAGTAATATGGTCGCTACGGTTGTACTTAACGTGAGATATAAGCCAGCTTATGTTGAGGAGTATTCCCCCATCACTGTATTCAAGGGTAGAAGCATGAACGTGAACGTCAATGAAGAAGAGAGCAATCAAATTGCCATTGATGCTATGAAAACCGCCATCGAAGATGCTACTAAGCGTATAAAGTCTTCACTGTTACACAATTGCGGAAATGCGCTAAGCGAACTAGAGGCAGTATAAGCCTGAGAAGTTTTATAGTGGACGCGACTGAGTGAACAATCTCCCTAAGCTCGAACTTTCAATCAGGGTAAGATTCAGTAGATAAGCCGCGTATTGTCGACCATAAAGCACACCATGCCACCGTCAACCGCCGCTTTTCGTCCCATGTCGGTATCTTCAAACACCACACAATGCTGTGGTGCTACACCCATTAATTCTGCCGCACGCACAAAGGTTTCAGGGTGAGGTTTACCTTGAGTGACGTCATCGGCTGTAACCAGCGCAGATAGTTGGGCTAGCAGGCCGTGTTCATTTAACACCATTTGCGCGTGCTGCCTATCTGAGCCTGTCCCCACTGCAATGGGCATACTTCCCTTATAATGGTTAAACACGTCCAGGGTATCTTGGATAAGCCTTGGCACATGGTCTAGCCCTTCGAACGCCTGTTTTTTATATAGGGCAACCTCTGCTGGATCATGGCTTTTGCCATACTTTGCATTCATAAGATGTACGGTTTCAAAGGTAGGAACACCACCTAAACTGTATTGGTAGTCTCGGTCGAAGGGATAACCAAACGCATCGCACGTAAGCTGCCACGCATCAATATGCGCGCCCATTGAATCGACCAAGGTGCCATCCATATCAAAAATAATAGCTTTGTAGCGGCTTAGGTCAATCATGGTGTTCGCTTCCTTTTCAAAATGGTGTAATGCTAGCCCTTCATGGTTGCAATGCGATGAGCAACTATGCAGACAACACGTCTCGCGCTTTTACCGCATCAAAATCACGATCAACTTTCAGGTATACCGCGTTATTTTGACTGTTTAATGTCACTTCCAACACACCAGGCACTAACAGCAGCTCGGCTTCAATGCTGGAAACATTTGAACTATCAAAATCTCCATTCATCATCACACGCTTAACCCGGCTCACTTCTTTAACACCAAGAATAATAAAAAGCCAAAGCAGAGTGCTAGCAGCACCAATGCCATAAGCTAACTCTTGCGACCAAATATCAGTGACGAAACCTGAAATCACACCGCCCAAAAACGCACCGAAAAATTGAAAACTGGCGTAGAGGCCCATGGCCGTTCCTTTTTGCCCTGCAGGCGCAATGCTCGACACCAATGCAGGGAAATTCGCTTCCAAATAATTAAAGCCAGTAAAGAAAAGCACCACGGCAGCGGTAACCCACCACCAGCTATGGTCCTCTAAACTCAGCGCCAAAAACGCGCCGCCCATTAATACAACGCCGGTTACAAGGAGCGATTTAGGCGTACGGCCTCTTGCTGCTCCCATCATTATAATTAGACCTACAATTGACGCGCCTAAAACGGGTAAGTAAACCGTCCAGTGACTGTCTAGCGCCATATCAAAGTTCAGTAGCGTTACGGGCAGTTGAACAAACAACAGCGTTATCATCATGTGCAGAATCATCACGCTGATATTTAAACGCCATAACTGAGAAGAGAAGACTAAGCGCTTTAGCTGGTCTTTTTGTGGGAGTGTATCGCCACTGCTCAGCTGCACACCGTTTGGCACTACCCACTTAACCAGTGGCATGCAAAGAATGGCCAGAATACCAGTAATACCAAACACACCTGCAAGCCCGTAGCTGTTAGCAATGAGCGGTCCTAAAATAACGGCTAAATAGAATGAAAAGCCAATGGCTATGCCTATAATAGCTAACACTTTGGCTCGCTGACTTTCCCGGCTTACATCGGTAGCTAGCGCCATTATCGCACCTGCAATAGCCCCAGCGCCTTGAAGAATACGCCCAACAATCATCATGGCCATACTGTCGGCGTTTGCTGCTACAAAGCTTCCTAATGCAAATACAGCAAGCCCTAGCAAAATAACGGGTTTACGCCCCCATTTGTCAGACATCATACCCATAGGAATTTGCAGCGCAGCTTGGGTTAGGCCATATCCACCCACGGCAAGCCCTACCAACAGCGGCGAGTAATCTGGGTAGTCCATTGCGGCTACAGCCAACACGGGCATAACCATGAACAGCCCCATCATGCGTAATACGTAAACGGAGGCGAGTGCAAGCGCGGCGCGTAATTCCAAAGCGTTCAAAGCGTCTGTTTCCCTCAATAAATAAAATCAAAAAAACATAAAAGCGCGCAGAGAACACCAGTTTCTGCTGCGTTAAGAATAAGGGCGCGAAGTGTAGCATAATACCAGTACGCATAAATAATTACCCACTCAGCGAGACTTAAATTCGGTTAATGCACTTGGCCTTTTCCTCACCTTTGAGGTTGATTTAATCCCTTTACCTCTAGCGGGGTTTAAAAGTGGGGATAATATCTCCATTTTACAATGTCGTTTTGTTAGCTCTAATCGTAAGTATGCGCGCGAAAGGTGATCTGCTTACTCCGCTTACAGTATAACTTGAATGTCATATCACTTTACTTGACACCTATGGCATACTGATTCTTTTTCTCTCATTTAGGCTTCAATGGATAAAATCGAAATTCGCGGTGCTCGCACCCACAACTTGAAAAACATCGATTTAACACTGCCACGAGACAAACTGGTGGTGATAACCGGCCTTTCTGGCTCGGGTAAATCGTCTCTTGCTTTCGACACGCTATATGCAGAAGGTCAGCGTCGTTACGTTGAATCTTTGTCTGCCTACGCTCGTCAGTTTCTATCTATGATGGAAAAACCAGATGTTGATCATATTGAGGGTTTGTCACCAGCAATATCCATTGAGCAGAAATCAACATCGCACAACCCCCGCTCAACCGTGGGTACCATCACCGAAATTTACGACTACCTGCGTTTAATGTTTGCGCGAGTGGGCACGCCACGCTGTCCAGACCACGATGTGCCGCTAGATGCACAAACGGTCAGCCAAATGGTCGACAAAGTGTTAGCCATGCCCGAGGGCAGTAAGTTAATGTTGTTAGCGCCTATTGTTAAAGAGCGTAAAGGCGAACACGTTAAGACGCTGCAAAACTTGTCTGCTCAAGGCTTTATTCGCGCGCGTATCGACGGTGAAGTGTGTGACCTATCTGATCCGCCGCCTCTCGATTTGCACAAGAAGCACACCATTGAAGTTGTGGTTGACCGCTTTAAAGTGCGCGACGATATGGCGTTGCGTTTGGCTGAATCATTCGAGACGGCGCTCAGTCTTGCTGGCGGTAACGCGGTTGTGGCTGATATGGACGATAAAGACGCAGAAGAAATTGTGTTTTCTGCTAATTTCGCCTGCCCTCACTGTGGTTACAGCATTAGCGAACTAGAGCCGCGCCTGTTTTCATTTAACAATCCAGCGGGCGCTTGTCCTACCTGTGACGGCTTAGGCACAAGACAGTTCTTTGACCCCGCACGCGTAGTCGGCAATACCGAATTGAGCCTCTCTGGCGGCGCTATTCGCGGATGGGACAAGCGTAGCTATTACTATTTTCAAATGCTTCAGGCAGTAGCAGACCATTATAAATTTAGCCTGACCGCGCCATTTGAAGAACTCGATAAAAAGCACCAAGACATTGTGCTTTACGGGTCTAAAGGCAAGTCACTGTCGTTTAAATACATAAATGAGCGTGGCGACGTGATGGAGCGTAAGCATCCATTTGAAGGCATTATTCCTAATATGGAACGTCGCTATCGCGAGACCGAGTCGAATTCGGTGCGCGAAGAACTAGCAAAATATTTAAGCCAGCAGCATTGTAATAGCTGTAACGGCACGCGTCTGCGTGTTGAAGCGCGTAATGTATTTATACAAGACACCAATCTCCCGGCTATTGCCGAGATGTCGATTGCCGATGCTTATGGCTTCTTCGAGACACTCAACCTTGAAGGCCAACGTGCTCAGATAGCTGAGAAAATTTTAAAAGAAATTATGGACCGCTTAAGCTTTTTGGTGAATGTGGGCCTTAACTATCTTTCTATGTCGCGCAGCGCCGATACCCTATCAGGCGGAGAAGCTCAGCGTATTCGATTGGCAAGTCAAATTGGCGCAGGCCTTGTTGGCGTAATGTACGTACTCGATGAACCGTCCATCGGACTTCATCAACGAGATAACGAGCGCTTACTTGGCACGCTTACGCGATTGCGTGACCTAGGTAACACTGTTCTAGTTGTAGAACATGACGAAGATGCCATTCGTGAAGCCGATTACATTGTAGATATTGGCCCGGGTGCTGGTGTACATGGCGGTGAGATTATTGCCGAAGGTTCGCTTGAAGACATCAAAAACAGTGAAGACTCACTTACCGGAAAATACTTATCTGGCAGAGAAAAGATCGATATCCCTGCAACACGCACACCGGTGAAAGACGATAAGTGGCTAGAACTTTTAGGCGCTACCGGCAACAACTTAAAGTCTGTTGATTTACGTATACCTACCGGTGTAATGACCTGCGTAACCGGTGTGTCTGGCTCAGGTAAATCGACGCTGATTAATGACACCTTCTACAAAATTGCGCAGCGCGAGCTGAACAAGGCGACCACGTCTGAACCTGCGCCGCATAAGTCGATGACAGGGTTAGAGCAGCTAGACAAAGTGGTCGATATTGACCAAAGCCCTATCGGTAGAACGCCACGCTCTAACCCGGCGACTTACGCAGGCATTTTTACTCCAATTCGTGAAATGTTCGCCGGCACACAAGAGTCGCGTTCACGAGGTTACAAACCTGGCCGCTTCAGCTTTAACGTGAAAGGCGGGCGCTGTGAGGCATGTCAGGGTGACGGCGTAATTAAAGTAGAAATGCACTTTTTGCCAGACGTGTACGTGCCTTGTGATGTATGTCAGGGCAAACGCTATAACCGTGAAACCCTAGAGATAAAATACAAAGATAAGAACATCCACGAA
Source organism: Alteromonas sp. ABH4_453 (assembly GCF_056160665.1). Taxonomy (NCBI): domain Bacteria; kingdom Pseudomonadati; phylum Pseudomonadota; class Gammaproteobacteria; order Alteromonadales; family Alteromonadaceae; genus Alteromonas; species Alteromonas sp. ABH4_453. The sequence goes on along the minus strand of NZ_JBSWXP010000007.1, from coordinate 190,247 downwards.
GTATTAGAAATGACGGTGGAAGATGCCCGTCAGTTCTTTGATGCCATTCCTGCTATTTCACGTAAATTGCAGACTCTTATGGATGTAGGCTTGTCGTATATTCGACTAGGCCAAGCAGCCACTACGTTATCAGGTGGTGAAGCACAGCGTGTGAAATTGGCGAAAGAGTTGTCAAAAAGAGACACTGGGCAGACACTCTATATCTTGGATGAGCCAACCACCGGGTTGCACTTCCACGATATTAAACAGTTGTTAGCCGTACTCCACCGACTGCGCGATCACGGTAATACCGTTGTGGTTATTGAGCACAACCTAGATGTGATTAAAACCGCAGACTGGATTGTTGACCTCGGACCCGAAGGTGGATCCGGAGGTGGCCAGATTATTGCAGAAGGAACACCTGAGCATGTGGCACAACAAGAAGTTTCACATACAGGACGATTCCTGAAACCCATGCTCACACAAGCTTGAGCCGGTTTAGATGTAAATTCGTAGGCGTTAAGCGTACGACTTTTTCTTTGTAAGCTGCTGTGTAATTTACACGGCAGCTTGTAAAAAGTGCGCATTGACGTTTATTTACACTTTTTTCATGCTGGTCAGAGTTTGTTTTGGCAAATCATACGTTACGATGATTTATGTGAATTTTGCAGTAAGAATTGCTGGAGCGAAACCCAATGACTCAAACGCCACCACTAGCCTTAGTTAAGACTTGGTACCATTTACTTTCATCATCTGAAGATAACGATGTTAAAGCGCGCGCACAAGAAATGCTGTTAAATGCTTTCGAGTCGCCAGAAGCCATCGCAGTTTATTTGAAAGAACACAATATTCTTAAGCACTGATCAAAAAAGCCTTAGCGTAGTAGGCGTTACTACGCTAAGGCTTAGTGTTTATTTGTAAACGATGTTACGCGTGCTTAGCCGCTTGAATAGCTAATCCTTCGCACACCGAGTTGAATGCATCGTTTTCTAATCGAGGCAGCCCCGTAAGCAGTTTTTCATAGAGTGCATCAACGACAATAGGCGATAAACTCATACCACCCGTTATCATTACCACTTCTGGTTTTTCACTACTATTTTCCAAGCATTCCACCACTAGCGCTTTCACTTTATCAAGCCAAGGCTTTAATGCTTTTTTGAGCGAGTCTTGTGAAATCTCCACGTCAAAATCATCTTCGATATAGTGCAGCGGCAGCGTAATGTTTTGCTTGCTCGAAAGTAGTTCTTTGGCTAATCGAGCTGAGTTTACTACTCGGGCAGACAATTTGTTCTCTTGCACAATAAGCAAACGTTCTAACTGGGCCGGCTCTTTAATCACTGACATGGTTTGTGAAATGTCTAACCCATAGTCATCAGAGAAAAAGCGTGTAAGTGCTGGAATATTATCAACCGCGCACATATCAGAAAAATAGGTAGGCGGAACAGGAAGCCCGTTCATCATCTTAAGGCCCATACCCATTTCAGGGGCTATGCCTTTAAGAACCAAGCTTTTATCACAGTCCATACCGCCCAGACGCCTGCCCGTTACCGCTAGCACATCATCTTTACGGTCAAGCTGGTTGGAACGTTCCGGCGAAAGCTTAATACAGCAAATATCCGTTGTTCCCCCACCAATATCTACAATCAGCGTGGTGGTATCTTTTGGTAATGTTTGCTCAATTTTATACGCCGCCGCTATAGGCTCATCTAGGAAATTAACCCCAGAAAACCCTGCTTTAGTCGCCGCTTCGGTCATAATTTGAATGGCCTGAGCGTTCCCTTCTTCACCACGGGTGCCGTGAAATTTCACGGGTCTGCCGATAACGGCATTGTTTACCACCTTGCCTAGCTGCTGCTCGGCACATTGTTTAAAGTAAGCTAGCTGCTTGGCAATAATACCGATGAACGCCTGTTTTTGGTCGCCATCTAGCGATGCGCCTAAAAAGTTCTTTGGTGAATAAATAAGTCGGCCTTTGTCCGGCATTTTAAGAAAGCGCCTAAACCCTTCTTCACCAAATGCAAACTTGCCGTGTTCTACTAAACGCAGCAAAGGAATCTCGTCTAGCGACATAGCGTGCATTAACTGCTGAATCGCTTTGCGTTGAAGGGCTGGCTTGTTATGAAGGTCACCACGAAGCGAGTCGATTCGGCTGCTATACATTGCCTGCTCTTTTGGGTCTTTTGCCGAATAATAGCCGTCTTTGGCTTTGTCTATTTGTTCGCTGATCACTCGCTGCAACTGCGCAACTTTCGCTTCAACCATAGCGTCTGGCGGCGGTGGTAGTTCATCTTCGAAATAGATAAATACCGAAGAGCGAATCTTATTGCCCTTTTTATCTAGCGGGTCAAGTTTGATGTGCTGATGGGCCGTTCCATCAAAATACACAACCTCAGAATTTGATGTACCGTAGTCAATCCCAATCGCAGTCATAGTATGTTCGCTCAAAAAGTTAGAAGCGGATTGTAATGCAAAAGCACTTAACGGCACACCCCCTGTAAGCTAATCAAAACACAACGATTTACCTTAAACACAATCGCTTACACAATGGCTTACTGAAAACCCTTGCCCATAATGCTAGAGTAAGAATTAAACTTATAACAATGCCTACAAAAAATTATGAGTAATACAGCACCACTTATCACTTCTTTTGACGTGCGTTTTTGCGAAACCGATGCCTTACAGCATGTTAGTAATACGGCACTGGTTGCGTGGTTTGAAGCGGCCCGAGAGCCCATTTTCAGAATGTTTACCCCTGAGCTAGACTTACAAAACTGGCCGCTTATTTTAGCCAGCTATAAGGTCGATTTTTTAGCGCAAATTTTTTACGGCAAACCGGTGACGGTGAAAACCTATATTAGCCGTCTTGGTAACAGTGCATTCGACGTGTTTCAAGAGTTATGGCAGGACGATAAGTTGTGCTCAACCGGCGTGACCACTATGGTGCATTTTGACTATAAAACACAGCGCTCTGCGCCTATCCCGGATAAAGTGAAGTCAGAACTGCAGTCACATTTTAAAGAACTACCCACTAAGTAATAAAGCGCAGCAAGAGGTATCCATGAGCGATTTAATTGAAGTTATTGATGATGTGTTACCACCAGAGCTGTGCAAACAACTCATGGAACGCTTTGAAAGCAGCCCTAATTTGTCTCAAGGCCGCACCAGTGGTGGCGTCGACTTAGATAAAAAACGAAGCATGGATGTATCGATAAGTCGCAGCCCGGAATTTAAAGACTTGTTTCAGCAAGTGATGCAGCATACCGGAAAGCAACTGGTTGCCTATATTGAGAAATACTATTTTGCGCTTGTTGGGCCTATTGGCTTAACCGTACGTCACCCCAAAACTGGCGAACCGGTGAAGGTAACTGGGGAAAACTTTGAAGAAGTGGGTAAGCCAAATCTAGCCAACCTAGTTAACTATCTATTCCGCGTAGGCGATGTTAATGCACAGCGCTATACCGCAGGCAACGGCGGCTACCCTTACTGGCACTCAGAAGTGTATCCACAGCTTCAACATAACGATGCACTGCACCGCGTGTTGCTGTTTATGTACTACTTAAACGATGTGGAAGAAGGGGGCGAGACGGAATTTTATTATCAAAATCGTGCAGTTAAGCCTAAAGCAGGCAGAATGGTTATTGCGCCTGCCTATTTTACTCACACGCATCGCGGCCAAATTCCAAAAAGTAACGACAAGTACATTTTAACGTCTTGGCTTCTGTTTAACCGCGCTGAACAGATTTATACGCAGGGCTAGCTTAACGATAACTTCGTGATGGTGTGCTCTAGCTCGCTGTACTCATTTCTGTCGATAGGTAAGAAGGGGGCAGGTAAGCTAGGCGTTTCACAATAGCCCAAAATTTCTGCCGCGGCTGCAACCACACGCAAGCCGCCGCCATTGCGCGCAAACATGCTCCATATCCCGCTTAACGCTTGTGACTGGGCTTGTGCATCGACAGCATTACCAGACTGAGCGGCGTCGATAATACGCATTACAGTTCGCGGGAATATTCCCCCTATAACAGAAAGCCAAAGGTCACAACCTTCACTCATTCCTGCTGCGCCAAAACTATCACCACTCACGCCTATAGCAATGTGTGCAGGCACTATCTCTCGCAATGATGATAATCGGCGAGCGCCTTCGCTATTGCTTGCTCCAGAGGGTGAGATATCCTTGCTAGCGCTTTTGGCAAATGGAGTTCCGGGTATTTTAATCGCTCCGATATTCGGTAATTTTCCTATGCGGCGGTATAAATCATCGCTGAAGGTAAAATTAGTCACGCGAGGATTTTCGTAAACGCAGATAGGCACAGATACCTCGTGACTCACTGCCTCATATAGGCCAAACACTTCTTCTTCGTTAAGCACTTGATAGGAAACGGGTGCTAACAGCACAGCATTAACACCTGCTTGCTGCACAGCTTCAACGTTTTTTAGCACGTCATAGGTTCTCAGCGCCCCAACGCCTGCCATAACAGGAATGCCATTTGCGTGGTCGACGGCGAGCTTGGCTACGTCGTACTTTTGCTCTCGCGTTAGATAAGGATACAGCCCAGTAGAGCCTATCGCGCAAATTGAATCTACATTCGCCGAAGCCAAATTATCAACAAGCCCTTTAAACGCTTTGTAATCAATAGCTTCTTGTTTAAAGGGGGTAATGGGAAACGCTGATAATCCTGTAAACACCTGATGTCCTTTTTAAATGTTTAATGCTTAAAACCCTTCTACGGCTTCGCCTTTCAAACGGTAACCTACAGACGCAATATCGCCTTTCCAACCGTCTGTCGACAGTTCACCGGTTACCCAAATCGCATCGTAAATATTATCTATGCGCACACCTTCTTCAAACTTTACGTACACAATTTGATTAGACGGCGGCGGTGGTACGTGAATACAGGCGCCAAAATACGGAACAAGTAAAAACTCGGTGGTAAGCTCAGCGGTACCTTCTAGCGGCACAACAAAACCAGGGATTTTGACTCGTTTACCGTCAAAGGTATCGATTACTGGTGCATCAGGCTGAAGCTGACTCATTTCACCATTGTGTTGAACTGATGGTGGCGCGAGCTCATTAAAGCCTTCAGGCACTAGGTCTTCCCAATATACCTCTACCGGAGCATCATCTGCCAGAGCGTTGAAGGTTACAACCATCATTACTACAGCGAATAATGAGGTCATGGATAATTTATGGTGGATCATACTGCTCTCTATCGTTGAGTATTTTGTTAGCTTTTTTTGTATAGGCTTTTGCTTTTCGTTTTCAATCTTCACTTTTAGGCCACATACAAAAAGGGCTGGTATTACACCAGCCCTTTGTATCATCAATTTAAAGCAGCGTGAATTATTCTGCTTCGAAACGCGCGATGCTTGCGGTAATTTCTTCTTTTGCAGCTGCAGCGTCTGCCCAACCGTCAATTTTCACCCATTTGCCTTCTTCAAGATCTTTATAGTGCTCGAAGAAGTGCTCGATTTGCTTAAGAAGAAGCGGAGGTACGTCTGCAATCTCTTTTACGTCACGGTAAATAGTAGAAAGCTTGTCTACTGGTACCGCTAGTACTTTTGCATCTTTACCAGACTCGTCAGTCATGTTTAGTACGCCTACTGGACGACACTTAATGACAGAACCTGCAAGTAGTGGGAACGGAGTCATTACTAGAACGTCAACTGGGTCGCCATCTTCAGACAACGTGTTGTTCACGTAACCGTAGTTAGTTGGGTAGTGCATGCAAGTTGCCATGAAACGGTCAACAAAAAGCGCACCTGTATCTTTATCTACTTCGTACTTCACTGGGTCAGCGTGTGCTGGAATCTCAATGATTACGTTCACTTCATCTGGTACATTTTTACCAGCAGAAATAGCACTCAAGCTCATTCTTAGGTCCTTTCAGTAATGTATTAAAAATTTTGGCCGTAAGTATACGGTGACAACAGCAAAATAAAAACGCTTTACGACCCATGTCGTACTAATCTCTTTATTTTTCGTTAAATTTTGCTGCTTTTTAAAAAAAAATGACCCCCGACGGGTCATTTTTCGCTACTACGCTTTGTCGTTGTAGCTCAAGCACATTTCAACTTCATCTTTCGAGCCGATAATGCAAGGTACGCGCTGGTGAATTTCTTCAGGCATAACTTCTAGAATACGGCCATTACCCGTTTCCGCTTTACCACCGGCCTGCTCCATCAAAAATGCCATTGGGTTTGCTTCGTAAAGCAAACGCAATTTACCTGGCTTAGACGGGTCTCGATTATCAAATGGGTACATAAAGATACCGCCGCGACATAGTAAACGGTGAATATCTCCCACCATTGCCGCAACCCAACGCATATTAAAGTTTTTACCGCGAGGGCCTTCTTTACCCGCTAACAAATCGGCAATATATGCTTGCATCGCTGGTTCCCAATGACGCTGGTTCGACGCGTTAATAGAGAACTCAGAGGTTTCTTCAGGCACCTTAATATTCGGGTGAGTAAGTAGGAAGCCGCCGTGAGTTTTATCAAGGGTATAGATGTGCGTACCGCGACCTGTAGTTAGCGCCAACATAGTAGAAGGGCCGTACAGTACATAGCCTGCAGCAACCATTTGTGTGCCTGGCTGCAGAAAAGCAGATGGGTCATCTGGCTTCATCCACTGCGGTGCATGTGTGATAGAGAAAATAGTACCAATTAGGCTGTTAATTTCAGTGTTTGACGAGCCGTCTAGCGGATCGAAGCTTACTAAGTAATTACCGTCTGGATTACACGGTACTACATCGTCTTCTTCTTCAGACGAGATAGCTTTAACATAGCCAGATTCCCTTAGCGTGTCCTTTAGAATATGGTTAGAGATAACGTCGAGCTTTTTCTGTGTTTCGCCCTGAACGTTTTCTGAAAGGGTTGAACCGAGCACGCCAGCAAGTGCGCCTTGACTCACGCGGAAAGAAATTTCTTTACAGCCCGCTAGCAGTGTACGAATGAGCAGAATTAACTCAAGTGGTGCACCGTCTTGTTGCAATTGGGAATTTAAACGTTTCATTGAATGTAAGCCTTTTTTTCGTGTGTAGGGTGTCGTGCTAGCCATCGCTCAGCTTTCCTTACCGGCTTTTTTATAAGCTAGCACGCACAGGTTTTTATACCTGTGGTTAGATTGTAACCGTGTTCACTGAGAAGTGGAACATACCAGTTCAATGACATACACACACCATACCAGTTTGCATCCCGCAGACATCCTAAGATGAGCGTAATTTAAAGGCATGAAGCATAGGTTGAAATACAAAAATTGAATTATCTATAGGTTGCAGGGTTCTGATAAAGTACCCCGATAACATGAAAATTCATTGAGAATGCGCTATGCATGTACATATTTTAGGCATTTGTGGAAGTTTTATGGGTGGCATCGCCGCCATTGCCAAAACACTCGGCCACAAAGTTACAGGCTCAGATAAAAACGTTTATCCACCAATGAGCACCCAGCTTGAAGCACTAGGCATCGAGCTGACCCAAGGCTATTGCGAAAGCCAGTTTGATCCAGCTCCAGATGTGGTGGTAATTGGTAACGCCATGTCACGCGGTAACCCTGCCGTTGAATACGTGTTAAACCGCAATTTGCCCTACACCAGCGGCCCACAATGGCTGCTTGATAACTTACTAAAAGACCGTTGGGTAATTGGGCTTTCAGGTACCCACGGTAAAACCACCACCAGCAGCATGGTCGCGTGGATTTTAGAGCATGCGGGTCTTAGTCCCGGTTATTTGATTGGTGGCGTACCGGAAAACTTTGGCGTGTCAGCGCGCGTGGGTGAAAGCCCTTTTTTCGTGATAGAGGCTGACGAGTACGACAGCGCATTTTTCGATAAACGTTCTAAATTCGTGCACTATCGCCCGAAAACCTTGGTTATTAACAACCTTGAGTTTGACCATGCAGATATTTTTGCTGACCTTGCTGCTATCCAAACTCAGTTCCACCATTTGGTTCGCATGGTGCCAGAAAACGGGCTTATTCTTACACCTAACAATACGCCCGCAATTGAGGATATGCTCAAGAAAGGTTGCTGGTCTTCTCGCCAATCGTTGGGCAAAGAGTGGCATGCAGAACTGTTAAAGAAAGACGGCAGTGAATTCAATGTATTACATAACGGCGTTATAGCTGGAACGGTAACCTGGGCTCTGGTTGGTCAACACAATGTGGACAATGCTTTAATGGCAATAGCCGCAGCCCACCATGCAGGTGTTACCTTACCTGATGCCATAGAAGCGTTATCCTTTTTTAAAAATGTTAAGCGGCGTATGGAAGTAAAAGGTGAAGTAAACAACATCACCCTTTATGACGACTTTGCACATCACCCAACCGCTATAGCGACTACACTTGATGGTCTGCGTAAAAAAGTGGGTAATGCACGTATTCTAGCTGTGCTAGAGCCGCGCTCAAACACCATGAAAATGGGCGTACATAAAAATACGCTGGCAAACTCTTGGCAGAAAGCCGATGAAGTTTACCTTTATGAACCTGAAGGCATGGACTGGTCGTTAGTTGATTCGGTAGCGCACAGTAACGCACCTACCCACTGCTTCAAAGATGTAGAGAAGATCGTTCAAGGCGTTTGTAACGTAGCACAACCAGGCGATCATATTCTTGTAATGAGTAACGGCGGCTTTGAAGGTATTCATGGCCGTATACTCGATGCACTGAAAATGAAGTCCAAACTATAAAAAAGACAGCATAAAACGAAGTAATACCCGATAAACAAGCTTTGCTATGCTTGTTATCTACAGAGGCTAAACCATGAAACACGACAAGCAAGTCACGCTTGCTATCACAGGTGCATCAGGTGCACCTTACGCGCTAACACTTTTGAAATCGCTGGTTAATGCAGATTATCAAGTGTATGTACTTATCTCTTCCGCAGCAAAGGTAGTCTTTGCCACTGAAGAAAATGTAAAAATACCCGGGCGTCCTGAGGACGCTGCCGCATTTTTTACCGAACATTGCGACGCCAAACCCGACCAAATAAAAGTATTTGGTAAAGAAGAATGGTTTTCCCCAGTTGCGTCTGGTTCAGCTGCGCCTGCCAAAATGGTGGTATGCCCCTGCTCTACTGGCACCTTGTCTGCCATCAGTATCGGTGCGAGTGACAACCTTATAGAGCGTGCGGCAGATGTGGTGTTAAAAGAAAGAGGCCAACTTATTTTGGTTCCGCGAGAGATGCCGCTTTCTTCTATTCATTTAGAAAATATGCTCAAGCTTTCGCAAATGGGTGCTACTATTATGCCTGCAGCGCCAGGTTTTTATCACAACCCCAAGACTATCGATGACTTAGTAGATTTTGTTGTGGCGCGCATACTAGATCATTTAGGTATTGAGCAGTCTCTTGTCGCAAGATGGGGCTATCAGTCTTCCAAACATTCTGAGGATTAACCATGTTCGCGTTTGCAAACAGGATTTGCGCAGTTGCGCTGAGCACGCTATTTACATTGTGCATTTCATCACCTGCTTTCGGCTGGGGTCAGACCGGACACCGAGTAACGGGCGCTATTGCCGAGCAATATCTTAGCCCTCTTTCTCAGGCGGCAATTATGGATTTGCTGCCACATAGCTCCTTGGCTGAAGCCTCAACCCATGCCGATGAAATGCGTTCTAACCCCAGCGAATTTTGGCAGAAAACGGCCAGTCCTTGGCATTATGTCTCTGTACCTGAGGGCAAGACCTATAGAGACGTTGGCGCACCAAAACAAGGTGATGCAGTTACCGCTTTAAAGCAATTTACTGAAACCTTAAAAAGCGATACGGCTAGCATTGAAGAAAAACGTTTAGCCCTTCAATTTATCGTGCATATTATCGGCGACTTGCATCAACCACTTCACGCTGGAAACGGCACCGATCGTGGCGGTAACGATGTAAAAGTACGCTTCTTCTGGCAAGATTCTAACTTGCACCGCGTGTGGGATTCGCAAATGTTAGACCAGCGCGACTTGTCATATTCTGAATGGACTGAATGGCTTACAAAGACCATTAACTCAAAAGATATTCGCAGCTGGGCAACCACCGACCCAATGGTATGGATTGAGGAAAGTACCGCTATTCGCGACACTATTTATCCAGATGACGCCAACAACATGAGCTACGATTATTTATACAATCACCTACCTACTGCCAAAAAGCGTTTGCAGATGGCGGGAATTCGTATCGCAATGTATTTAAACAAGGTGTTTGACGAGGCCAATAAATAGTTTTTCTCAACCCCGAGTTACTCCAAGGCTGATTAATTCGCCTCACCTAGGTTTCGGGAATGTCGTAAGTACCTAAAACAAAAACGGAGGCATACGCCTCCGTTTTTTAATTCTTAAAGCAGCTAGCTTCTGCTTACTATTTAACTTTAATCTAAGTCTAGCGGCTCGGGGGAAAGAATAACACCCGTGCTATCAGCATATAGGTGGTCTTCAGGTAGAAACGTAACGCCACCAAAGTTAACGGGGACATCTACCTCACCTATGCTTTCGCACTCAGCATTCACAGGGATTGCTGCAACAGCCAACACGCCAATGTCCAGTTCAGCAAGGCTATCGACTTCCCGCACACTCCCGTAAATCACAACAGCTTCCCAATCGTTATCAATAGCAATTTGAGCAGATGATGCATCAAATAACGCACGGCGGCTTGAACCACCGCCATCTATCAGCAGCACTTTACCCGCGCCAGGCTGAGCAAGTACACGGTCAATAAGACCTCTATCTTCAAAGCATTTAATAGTGGTAATTTCACCACCGAAAGAATAACGGCCACCAAAGCTTGCGAAAATTGGATCTACTACGTCTACGCTATCAGCAAACAAGTCGCATAATTCAGATGTGTTGTATTCCATTCTTTTTGCCTTACTAAAATTGAGAAGCGTTGAAGCTCTAAGCTAGTAAAACTTAGCATAGCATTAATTCTTATGATGCAAACGGTTGATTTACCGCGTTTCGTTAAATTTTTCGCATTTGTGTAAAATGCAAGACTTTCCTCTAACCATAGCCAACATGAGCACGTATTTTGCTTCATACATTCAGCTGAAATACTTTTGCAAAAAAATTGTTTAATAATCATTTTCCCCGTTTGAGCAAAGGGTGCATGGCTAAAAAGAAACCACGTGAGTTGTCAAAAAAGTTTCTTTTTTCCGTCACCCACTGTTCACAGACGCACTTTAGCCTGTGCAGTAATTAATCGATAGGGGACAAGGCAATGTTAATGAAATCCTTGACCAAGTACGACACTGACTTATTTTATCGCCTCTACAAACTGACGCAAAAAAGAGACTGCCGAAGCATTGTGTGGCTATCAAAAACAGGTGACGGCTATTTATACTTCGTCATTGGCATGTTGCTTTGGGCGTTTGAGCCTGAACACGGTGAGCTTTTCCTCTATACGGCGCTGATGGCATATGCGCTGGAATTACCCATTTATGTGCTGCTTAAGAAAATGTTCAAGCGCCCGCGCCCTTGCGATTTTCTAATGAATTTAACAGCACATGTCACGCCGTCGGATAAGTTTTCCCTTCCCTCAGGCCACACTGCGGCCGCAACATTAATGGCTTGTATCGTGGCGCACTATTACCCGCCATTTGCCTTACTTGCTTACAGTTGGGCGGCGCTTATCGGGCTATCACGAGTGTTGTTAGGTGTACATTATCCTTCTGATGTTGTCGCAGGATCACTGCTAGGCGTAACAATCGCGACACTAAGTATTTCAATTCTGGGGTAGTATGAAATTATTGTATGGTGTGCAAGGCACCGGAAATGGGCATATTGCCCGAGCACGAATTATGGCCGCCGCACTAGCGCAGCGGGATGACATTAGCGTTGACTTTGTTTTTACCGGCCGCGCCCCTGAAAAATATTTTGATATGGAAGTGTTCGGAGAATACCGAACATATAAAGGACTTAGTTTCATTACGAAAAGCGGACGAGTAGACAAATGGTCTACGGTGAAAGAAGCCAACATTCGTCAGCTAAATAAAGATATAAAAGCATTCGATACTCGCGATTACGATTTGCTGGTTAACGACTTTGAACCGGTAACGGCGTGGGCAGCAAAAAAGCAAGGCTTACCGTCTATTTCGATCAGCCACCAAGCGGCGTTTGCTTATAATGTGCCGAAAAGCGGGAATACCATATTTGATACCGTGCTCATGAAAATGTTTGCGCCTACCGATTTACAGCTAGGCGTACATTGGTATCATTTCAATCAGCCTATCATCCCGCCTTTCGTTGCTGAAAAGCCAATAACATCTTCAGGTAATGGCCATGTTTTGGTTTACCTGCCGTTTGAAGATATCGAAGATATTCAACAGATGCTTGAGCCGCTAAGCGATCAAGTATTTGAGTGTTTCCATCCTAATATTGATGAAGCAAAAGAAGTGGGCCACATTCATTGGCACCCCACGTCCAAAAAGCATTTTCAAAAAGCGCTTCAGCACGCTAGTGGTGTAATTGCTAATGGGGGCTTTGAGTTATCAAGTGAAGCACTTCAGTTAGGAAAAAAACTGCTCATTAAGCCCTTACATGGCCAGTTCGAGCAGCTGTCCAACGTACTAACCCTGAATAAACTGGATTTATGCCAGACCCTTTTTCAACTCGACACCGATATTGTAGAAGAATGGCTTGAGGCGCCCGAAAACGAAGCGATAGCCTTTCCTGACAATCCAAACATACTCATCGACTGGCTCAAAAATAAAGACTTTTCTGACACCAAGAGCCTATGCGACACACTTTGGAAAAACGTTCATTACGGCGATAAAACACAAGAACGATTATTGGCTCTTGCAATTTAACACCGCAATGCGATGATAGCGACATTTGTCGTATTCTTTGCGGGATTTTTCGTGCTTAAAAAGTCTGTTGTTTTCTTGCTAACACTCTCAGCATTGTGTGGCTGTGGGTACAAAGGGGCGCTCTACATTCCTGACGCGCCTGCACAAAACACATCTGCTGAACCAGCGTCTTCTAATAATGCAGAAGCTGAGGCTCCATCAAGCGCCAACACCCCATCCCCCGCAACTACTTCTGGAGAGCTGAACTAGTGGATTTTTTCGCCTACAGCCAAGGTCAGCTGCATGCTGAACAAGTGTCTGTTTCTGATATTGCAGCCCAGCACGGAACGCCGGTATATATTTATTCTCGCGCTACGTTAGAGCGCCATTGGCATGCCTTTAACGATGCTATTGGTGAACACCCTCACCTTGTGTGTTATGCAGTAAAAGCTAACTCAAACATTGGTGTGTTGAGTGTTTTAGCAAAGTTAGGTTCGGGCTTTGACATCGTTTCAGCGGGTGAATTGGCCCGTGTAATCGAAGCTGGTGGTGACCCGAGCAAAGTGGTATTTTCAGGTGTAGGTAAAAAACACGACGAGATTCGCTATGCACTAGAACAAGGCATAATGTGTTTCAACGTAGAATCAGAGCCAGAGCTTCATCGCATCAACCAAGTGGCTGGTGAAATGGGCGTGAAAGCCCCTATTTCACTGCGCATAAACCCCGATGTAGATGCCAAAACTCACCCTTATATTTCAACAGGGTTGAAAGCGAATAAATTTGGTATTGCCCGAGAACGCGCGATTGCTACCTATGAATTAGCCGCTTCCCTGCCTAACCTAAATGTGGTTGGTATGGACTGCCATATTGGCTCGCAGCTCACTGAAATTGGTCCGTTTGTAGATGCGCTAGAGCGTCTGCTTCTGCTTATTGATGAACTGGCTGAGCGCAACATTAATATTGAGCACTTAGATGTAGGTGGTGGTCTTGGCGTAACTTATAACGACGAGCAACCGCCTCACCCTAAAGCCTACGCACAAGCCATGGCTGAAAAAATGGTAGGCCGTGAAAACCTTAAGTTAATCCTTGAACCTGGTCGAGCTATTGCAGCTAACGCAGGTATCCTGGTCACTGAAGTTGAATTTATAAAAGAAGGTGAAGAGAAGAGCTTTGCCATTGTCGATGCTGCAATGAACGATTTATTGCGTCCTGCGCTTTACTCAGCATGGCAAAAGATTATTCCTGTAAAAGAAGGAAGCACGGCAACGCCTCGCACCTATGACGTCGTGGGTCCTGTGTGTGAAACCGGTGACTTTATAGGTAAAGACCGCGAATTGGCCATTGAACCTACCGATTTACTTGCAGTTCGCAGCGCCGGTGCCTATGGTTTCGTTATGGCGTCAAACTACAATAGCCGCTGCCGTCCAGCCGAGATTATGGTAGACGGTGACAAAGCAATTGTGGTTCGCGAAAGAGAAAAACAAAAAGATCTCTGGCAAGGTGAGTACAAACTTCCGTAAACTAGAGACAAACTAACAAGATAGATGCGCGTTTAATGCAGGTTCAATTTTCTAAAATGCACGGCTTGGGTAACGATTTCATGGTTATTGATAACGTTACTCAAAACGTCTTTTTCTCTAAAGAAAAAATTCAGCAATTAGCTAACCGAAACTTCGGTATTGGCTTCGACCAGCTGTTGATGGTAGAACCACCATACGACCCTGAACAAGACTTCCACTATCGCATCTTCAATGCTGACGGCTCAGAAGTAGAGCAATGCGGCAATGGCGCCCGTTGTTTTGCGCGCTTTGTTAAGCAAAAAGGCCTGATTAACCGCAATAAGATAGTGGTAAGCACCAAAGCAGGTAAGATGGTGCTTTATTTAGAGAAAGACGGCCAAGTGACCGTTAACATGGGCAAACCAGAGTTTGAGCCTGCTAATATTCCACTTACAGCCAACAAGCAAGAGAATACCTATATTTTGCGTGTGGGCGAACGCACCTTGTTTATTGGGTCAGCGTCAATGGGCAACCCCCATTGCGTAATGGAAGTTGACGACGTTGATACGGCCGATGTTGCCGAAATTGGTCCGCTTGTTGAAAAGCACGAACGCTTTCCCGAAGGCGTAAACGTAGGCTTTATGCAAATTATCAACGACTCACATATCAAACTTCGCGTATTTGAACGTGGTTCAGGTGAAACTTTGGCCTGCGGCAGCGGCGCATGTGCAGCAGTTGCAATTGGGCAAATACAGGGTAAATTAGGTAAAGACGTACGGGTAGACTTGCCCGGGGGCAGTTTACGTATACGCTGGCCAGGCCCAGATAACGTGTTAAAAATGACAGGACCTGCCGAACACGTATATGACGGACATATAAATTTATGAGCGAAGTATCAGGGCAATCTAACGCCACGCAATTGATTGAGCCATTTAACGACACAGCGGAATTGTCGAGTGCTGAAGTGCGCGCGTTCTTATTACAAAACCCTGAGTTCTTTGCCGAGCATGCCGACCTTCTCGAAAAAATTAACCTACCTCATGAGCACAAAGGCAGTGTTTCACTTGTTGAAATTCAAAGTGAGCAACTAAGACAAAAAGTCAGACAGCTTAATTTCAAGCTTAATCAGCTGGTAACTATCGCTAAGCAGAACGAAAAAATATATCGCGTTTATACCGACTTGAACGTGCAGTTACTGCGCTGCGAAAGTGTTGCCGAAGTGCAGTTTACCTTAGAAGATGTACTGCAAGAGCGTTTGCAATTGTCCTCTGCTGTGATCAAAAGCTTTAGAGGCCCCCACGCTATTCCTGAACTGCAACAACGTTTGTTCACAGAGAAGCGCTTTAAGAATACCAACTTCTTCTTTGGTCGTTTGTCACAGCACGAACGCCAGCTGCTTTTCGGCGAAAGCCCGGCAGAATCTGTCGCGTTAATGCTACTTGGTGACGACCGTGAATTAGGTATTTTGGGAATTAGCAGCAGCGACGCCAGCCACTTTACTCCAGACATGGATACCCTTTTGCTTCAGCAACTTCAGCAAGTGCTTAATATCATCTTGCCTGAAATGATGGGATATTAGGTGAAGTGTCTACGGACGCCTTAATCAGCGAACCCTGCCAGCAATGGCTAGATAAGTTTCTGCTTCATCTTCAGGTGGAGCGTGGGCTATCTCCTCACACCATCAAAAATTATCAGCGCCAGCTAATCGAAGTAGCTAAGCTCCTTGGGCTTTACGAGTGGTCAGGCCTTACGCCCAGTGATATTAAGCGCGTAATGGCCGACGCCAAGATGTCTGGGCACAGCGCGCGCAGTATTGCACTCAGACTGTCAGCACTTAGAACCTTCTGCCAGTACCTTATTGACCACCAGCAGCTATTCAGCAACCCTGTAGAGGGCATTCAAGCTCCTAAACAGGGAAAGCCATTACCTAAGCAGCTTAGCGTAGATGAGATGCAGCAGTTACTTAATGCTTCACCTCGAAGCAGTGACGATGATGAAGGCATGCAGTTAAGGGATGTAGCTATGTTTGAGCTGCTGTATGGCTGCGGCATACGCTTAAGCGAACTTACCGGGCTTAACTTAGCCGATTGTCTAAAAGACGGTACGGTGAAGGTCATGGGTAAAGGGAGTAAGCAACGTATACTGCCATTAGGGCGGCACGCACAAAAAGCGCTAAACGCCTGGTTAAAAGTACGCCCTTCTTACGCTTCACCTTACGAAAGTGCGGTCTTTGTGAGTAAGCGCAAAACCCGAATATCGAACAGACAGGTCGCCAATCGCTTAGACAAGATGGCTAAAGATCAATTGCTATCGCAAAAAGTAAGTCCCCACAAACTGCGCCATTCTTTCGCTACTCACGTACTAGAATCCAGTGGCGATTTACGTGCGGTTCAAGAGCTTTTAGGTCACGCTAACTTATCGACAACACAAGTTTATACTCACCTCGACTTCCAGCATCTCGCCAATGTGTATGATGCGGCTCATCCGCGCGCGCGCAAAAAGTAATACTAACTTAAGGTTTCACCATGCAGTTTTTCAGGTCTATTAACAACGTCGAGGCGATGACCTTCGACCTTGACGACACCCTTTACAATAACGAACCTATTATTCGACGGGCCGAAGAAGCGCTTCAAGCGCATATTGCAAAACACCATAAGTCAGCTGCCGCGCTATCGGTAAACGACTGGTTAGCACTAAAGCGAGCAGCTATTAAAAAGGATTTGCGCTTAGCCTCTGACATGGGGCAGCTTCGCCGTGTAGTGCTTACCGCAGCACTCTCTAACACCACACCTGAAAAATTAACAACAGTTCTAAGCACCACAGGCGAACTTAGTGATGCGGTAGAGGCGTGTTTTAACTGCTTTTACGATGCTAGAAGCGACTTTAAATTGGCTGATGAGGTACACGCAGCACTTAAAGCAATTAGTAGTAAATTACCGCTTATCGGCATTACTAACGGCAATGTAAACGCAGAAAAAATAGGCATTGAAGGTTATTTTGAATCTATTCTTCATGCCAGCACATCACGCCCTATGAAACCGGCCCGCGACATGTTTGATGAAGCCGCAACGCTTTTACAAGTTCAACCGAAACACATTCTTCACGTAGGCGATAACATCATAAAGGACGTACAAGGGGCAATTAACGCTGGCTATCAAGCCGCATGGTTTGCCTGTAATAGACCCATGAAACTCGCCAACGAGCCCGTTAGTGTACTGCCTCACGTCGCACTAGATAACCTCAACGAATTAACCCACTTCCTATGAATAATGGGGTCAGAGTACTTTAATCGCTTAAATGTGGGGTTAGAGTGAATAACGGGGTCAGAGTACTTTAAACTTTTACGAAGTGTAAAAGTTTAAAATACTCTGACCCCATATTTTAGTTATCTTCTAGGACGTTTTGGCGCATGGACTCGCAGGGGCTTTGACAAACCGGTCTCCCAACCACTTTTGCTGGTACGCCCACCACAGTGACGTGGGCTGGAACACTGTTCAGTACAACGCTACCAGCGCCGACTTTTGAGCCTTCACCTATTTCGATATTTCCTAGGATCTTGGCACCTGCGCCAATTAACACACCTTGGCGAATTTTGGGGTGACGGTCGCCAGACTCATTACCCGTACCGCCAAGAGTGACGCTTTGCAGAATAGACACGTTGTCTTCTACCACTGCTGTTTCGCCCACGACAATGCCAGTTGCGTGATCGAACATAACGCCTTTACCAATTCGTGCAGCAGGATGTATATCTACACCAAAACTTGCCGAGTTGCGACTTTGCAAGAATAAAGCTAGCTGGTGACGCCCGTGCACCCAGAGATAATGCGCCATTCTATGCACCTGAACAGCATGAAAACCTTTAAAATGCAGTAAAGGAGTAAGGTAGTCGTTTACTGCGGCATCGCGCGCATTAATCGCCATTATGTCAGCAATTGCTGCCTCGCTAATGCCAGGCTCTAACAAGTAGGCTTCGTCGAACACCTCACGTATAGCAATCGCAGGCATCACGTCATCTGCCATTTTGTTTGACAGAATAAAACTTAGCGACGATTCGAAATTATGATGTGCAAGAACACTGGCGTGCACATAGCTAGATAGCAATGGTTCGTTGTCAGCAACAATTTGCGCTTCTTGTTTGAGCGTCGACCAGAAATCGATGGGCGTAGAAAGTGCAGTCATGAGCATGTCCCGTTAGTGTGCTGTTAATGAGCTATTTTTGTGCCAATGTATGTCGTTAAAAAGTTGGGGCCGTGTGCTTTTTTCAGCTTGCCTAAATTGGCTTAACGCTTTTGCTAACATTCGCCTTGCCTGAAAGCGCAGAGGAAGCCGAAGTAAGAAATCAGAAAGTTTACCCGAGTTTGGCGTGATGCAATACCGATGTGATACCTACCAAGCGCATAATTCGATCAATTTATCGTATTAATTCGTTATAGCTAATAACTGTATCTTTCATATGTGCACTTTTAAGCTTTTCTTTAACCCCTCTAGGCTCAGTCACTATTAAACCAAAACGGTTAAAGCGCCCTATTCTATCATTAAGAGGCCCGCACAACCGCACACCTTAAATAGGTAAATAACCGCGCTTTTAGTTAACGAAAACGGTAAAAAACTGGACTGTATAAATTAACAGTCAGATGGCATAATAGCCCGCTGCTGAATGTATAACACTATCAACTAACAGGTACCACACTATGGATGTATCTCGACTGCTAGACGAGCTTAACGACAAACAGCGTGAAGCAGTAGCAGCCCCATTATCAAATGCCCTAGTATTAGCTGGCGCTGGTAGTGGTAAAACCCGCGTATTAGTGCATCGCATCGCGTGGTTGATGGAAGTCGAAAACATCGCCCCTTTTTCTATTTTGGCAGTGACGTTTACCAATAAAGCCGCCAAAGAGATGCGCGGCCGTATTGAGTCGTTGATGGGTCGCAGCCTACACAATATGTGGATTGGTACCTTCCACGGACTTGCACACCGCCTATTGCGCGCGCATCACGCTGAAGCTAATTTGCCTGAAAACTTTCAGATTATTGACTCAGACGACCAATATCGTTTGATTCGCCGCATTCTAAAAGCCATGAATTTAGATGAAAAGCATTGGGCCCCTCGTCAAATTCAGTGGTACATAAACGGCAATAAAGACGAAGGCTTGCGTCCTCAACATATCGAAACCCATGGCGATCATATTCAAAAAACCATGCGTGAAGTCTATGCGGCATATCAAGACGCTTGCGACCGTTCAGGCCTGGTAGATTTTGCTGAGCTGTTGCTACGCGCCCATGAATTATGGGCCAAAAACCCAGAAGTACTAGCGCACTATCAGCGTCGTTTCCGTGCAGTATTGGTTGACGAATTCCAAGATACTAACAATATCCAATATGCATGGCTTCGTATGCTTTGCAGTGGCGGAAATAACAACATTATGATTGTTGGCGATGACGATCAGTCTATTTACGGCTGGCGCGGCGCGAACGTAGATAATATTCAGCATTTCCTAAAAGACTTTAATGAGCCTACCACTATTCGCCTGGAGCAAAATTACCGCTCTACCGGAAATATTCTTAAAGCAGCGAACACCGTGATCGACAACAATACAGGCCGTCTAGGCAAAGAGTTGTGGACAGAAGATGCGCAAGGTGAGCTGATTTCTGTTTATGCGGGTTTCAACGAGCTAGATGAAGCGCGCTTTATCGTGTCTAAAATCAAAGACTGGCTAAACCAAGGCAACGCCCTTAGCGACACTGCCATTCTTTATAGGAACAACGCCCAGTCTCGAGTACTGGAAGAAGCCTTGCTACACGAAGGGCTGGCATATCGCATTTACGGCGGTTTGCGATTCTTCGAACGCCAAGAAATTAAAGATGCTCTGGGTTACATGCGCATGGTAAGTCACCCGCACGATGACGCTGCCTTCGAGCGTGTGGTAAATACGCCAAGTCGCGGTATTGGTGAGAAAACCCTATCGCAAGTGCGCGACACCGCGCGAATGCACAACTGTTCAATGTGGCAGGCGTGCCAACTGCTTATAAACGAAGGGGGTTTTAAAGGCCGCGCGTTAAACGCGATGCAAAGCTTTGTACTGCTTATAACTGAACTAGAGCAAGCCACGTTAGATGAGCCGCTTGACCAGCAGGCTGACAAAGCGATTCGTCAATCTGGCCTTTACGCCATGTACCAAGCAGAACGCGGAGAAAAGGCCCAAGCGCGACTAGAAAACTTAGAAGAATTAGTCAGTGCATGTAAAACCTTTATCGTGCCCGAAGAAGCAGAAGAGATGTCGCCTCTAGCTGCATTTCTAGCCCATGCATCGCTTGAAGCAGGTGAAACCCAAGCTGATAAAGACCAAGACGCTGTACAAATGATGACGATACACACCGCCAAAGGTCTTGAGTTTCCACTGGTGTTCTTAGCGGGCGTTGAAGAAGGCATGTTCCCTAGTCAGATGACCAACGACGAACCAGGTCGAATGGAAGAGGAACGCAGACTTTGCTATGTTGGTATGACACGCGCTATGCAAAAGTTGTATATCACTTATGCAGAAAGTCGTCGATTATATGGGCAAGATAAGTATCATACGGCTTCGCGTTTTATTCGCGAGATGCCAGCAGATTGTGTGGAAGAAGTTAGGCTTAAATCAACAATCTCAAGACCCGTGCATAACCGCTTTAGTCAAGCAACCTCGCACGCCAGTTTTGAAGAAACAGGCTTCAGTTTAGGTGAGCGCGTAGTGCACCGTAAATTCGGCGAAGGGATTGTGCTTAACTACGAAGGGAGTGGAGAGCATGGCCGCGTTCAAGTAAACTTCGACGAATTTGGCAGTAAATGGCTGGTACTTGCTTACGCAAAGCTGGAGAAAGCGTAACATCATTAATTGGCAAGGTAGCCCAAACCTAAGTTGGAATGTATGCAGCAACATGTGCTGATCATCGAAAATGGTGAAGGCAACCTTGAGCTTATAGCGAAATTAGTCCGCCGTGCGGGACTTACGCCCGTTGGTGCAACCTCGCTTACCGAAGGTAAGGCCCGTTTTTCACAAGAAATGCCTGAAACCTTCTTGTGCGCCATTGCTGCCTATGCTTTACCTGATGCGCCGAAAGGTGAAGCTATCGACTTTGCTGTCGAATCTTTTATTCCGACCATAGCGACAACGGAAAATCTCGACAATGCTATTCGCGACAAAGTGCTTGAGCGTGATGTTGTCGATTACATTCCCAAAGAAAATTCACAAAACTACGATTACCTAAACCGCCTTATCAGTCGCCTTGAAAAAAACAAATCTACAGGTGTTGTTGTAGTAAGTACGAATCGCGTTTTACGCTCTAAAACGGTTTCTTTACTCCAACGTCATAACTTCATCGCATTTGAGTGCTTAACAGCTACCGATGCTATGCAGTGTTTATCTGAGCACAAAAATGTACGCCTTGTTATTACCGATAACACATTGCCTGACATGACAGGCACCCATTTTGTAGCAAGCCTGAGAAAAGCCTTCTCCAAAGAACAACTTGCCATAATGGGGATAGCGGGTGGTAAAGGAATGTTAATGTCTGCGCACTTCATTAAGAGTGGTGCAAATGACTTCCTACGCGTCCCTTACTGTCATGAAGAGTTCTTGTGTCGTGTGATGCAGAACGTGGAATATATTGAAAGTGTTGAAGAAATACGCCGTGTGGCGAATACCGACTATCTGACAGGTTTACCGAACCGACGTCACTTTTTCTACATGGTCACAGTGCAACACCAAAACCTTTCTGAAGACCATGCCCTTGCTCTGATTGACCTAGACTTTTTCAAATCAATAAATGATACCCATGGTCATGACGCCGGTGACATTGTGCTAAAAGCCATGGCGGCCCTCATTGAATTTTATTTCCCTGATGAAATCATTTCACGATTTGGAGGCGAAGAGTTTTGTATTTATATGCCTGCAACGCCGCTTAAAGAAGCATGCGAACGCTTAGACGATTTTAGAAAAGTGGTGGAAGCTGAAGTTATCCAACTTCCCCAAACGGACATAAAAGTGACTTGCAGTATTGGGGTAAGTGGCGCACACACTCAGCGTGTGGATAAGCTTTTGAGCCTAGCCGACAAACAGCTTTATGCTGCAAAAAATAGCGGGCGCAACCAGGTAAAATGCGAACCGCCTGATATATCTCAGCAAGAGCAAGGGTCCTTGCTTTAGCTTTTCACTCAATCAACTGCCCCTAAGCTGTCCAACGCTTAAGTCAAAACTTGCCCGCTATGAATTGCTACCACAAAAGCCACGTCGCTTTCTAAAATGAGCGTTTTAGGTAACCGCTTGATGCCCGGCTTGCATCACGCTAGCTTGTGCGCAGAAGCCCTTACTCTACGGCAAGCTTTTGCGCTTTACGCTGACTGCGGTAATTAAATAGTGAGTCGGCACTGAACAAGATAAGCGCAAACCACACAAAGCCGAAGGTTACCAAACGCGACTCTTCAAGTGGCTCGCCGTAAAGGTAAACCGCCAGTATGAACATAAGCGTAGGGCCAATATACTGAAAGAAGCCCAGCGTAGAATACATAATGCGCCTTGCTGCAGCGGTAAAACAAAGAAGTGGCGCGGTAGTCACAATACCAGCCGCTAAAATAAGTGTATTAAGCGTGGCGTCGTTATTAAATAAGTTGCTGTATTCAGACCCGAAGAATATCCAGTAGATAACAGCTAACGGTGAAAGCATTAAAGTTTCAATAAATAGGCCGGGGAGCGAGTCTACCGCCACCTGCTTACGCAACAAGCCGTACACGCTAAAACTTCCCGCAAGCACTAAGGCAATCCACGGAACGTGGCCGTACGAAAAAATAAGAATAGCCACGCCAATAACAGCAAGTCCAACGGCTACACGCTGTAAGTTACGCAACCTTTCACCTAAGAAAAGTCGCCCCAAAAACACGTTGATAAGAGGGTTGATGTAATAACCTAGGCTCGCATCAAGAATATGGTCGTTATTAATAGCCCAAATGAACAAAAGCCAATTCGCCCCCAGTAACAAACCAGCAACGAATAATATCTGCATAACCCGCTTATTGCGCAAAGCAGCGCCCACTTTTGGCCACTGCTTTAGTGCGGCAATGAGCCCGACTAAAAGCACAACAGACCAAATCACTCTGTGCATAAGGATTTCAGCCGCCGGCAATACCATCAACTGTTTGAAATAAACAGGTGCAACACCCCACATACTGTATGCGGCAATTGCGCAAATAACGCCGACTTGCGCGGCACTGGCTTGCTTAGACAAGGCTGGCTCCAACGAGATTCAGGGTAAGAAGGCGCGTATTGTTTATCAGGTTAGATGAATACACAACCCTTAACGCGTTCCAATGCGGCAAAGGGCATGTAACAGGCGGCATAACCAATAAAAAGCCCACCAAATACATTAATTCAGTGGGGCTCTAAATGCGTACGACACTTATAGGCTAGACGGGGTCTGCAGCCGGAGTAATTTTTTTAGAAGAAGCTGTTTTAGAGAAGAAAGAGTGTCCCTAAACCTAAGAATGCCACAAAGCCTACGATGTCAGTGACGGTAGTCAAAATGACCGACCCCGACAATGCTGGATCTATTTTCAGCTTGTCCAATATTACAGGCACAAACACGCCTGCAAGTGCGGCGGCTACAATGTTGAACAGTATGGCCAAACAAATAACCAACCCTAACATGGCATCGGTAAACCAGAAATAAGCAACAACGCCAATTACCAAGGCCCAAATTACGCCATTAACACCACCAACCTTTAGCTCTTTCACCATGAGCGCCCGTAAGTTAGCCGGCGTGACCTGCCCTAACGCCAAGCCACGTACAATCAGGGTTAGTGTTTGACTACCTGCAATACCTCCCATGCTCGCCACCACTGGCATAAGTACCGCAAGGGCAACCACTTGTTGAAGCGTGCCTTCGAACAGTCCAATAAACCACGAGGCTAAAAATGCAGTAAGCAAGTTAATGCCAAGCCAAAGGGCACGATTTTTCGCACTTTTCGCCACAGGCGAGAATAAATCTTCGTCCTCGTCCATACCGGCGGAAGCCATTACTTGGCGCTCGTAAAACTCGTTTACCAGCTCACTCGCCGAAGTCACATCTAATCGGCCAAGTAATTTGTTGTTCTCATCAACTACCGGCAACGATGCTAGCCCAGAACGTTGAACAAGTAGCGACGCATTCATGGTGTCGTCAGCCCCTTGGATCGTCGTTACGTTTTCTTCCGACAAATCGAATAGCGACATGTGATCTTGCGCATTGAAAAGGTGGCTAATTTTAACCAACGCTGAAAATTGACCTGAGCGATTCACCAAAAAAATACTGTCACAGTGCTGAGGTATATCACGCCTTAATAAGCGCAGCCCTTCGCGTACTTTCGCGTTCGACGGCAGCACTAACTGCTCGTGGTTAACCCAGTGCCCTATTTGGTTATCAGGGAATTGTGTGGCTTCTCTGAAGTACTTTCGTTCTTTAGAATCAAGTGATTCATAGGCCATATCGACGAGGCGTTTTGGCAAAGAGTCGAGTAGCTCTAACAGGTCTTCTGCATCAATATCAGCAAAAATAGACGCCCATTCGTCGTGCGGTGTATTGTCGATAAGAATTTCACGGGGATCACTACGCATCTCAACCAATACGTCGAGCTTGCGGTCGCGAGGAATGCCTTCCCATACCACCAAACGTTTTTCTACAGGCAGTGATTCTAAAAGAGATGCAATGTATACCTCGTCTTGTCCGGCTAAAGCCGCCAACAAGGTCGCCGGATCGTCACCCATACTTTCGGTAACAATCTCTTCAATTAAATCTGGTAATGGCTCTGCCATGCTACACCTCCCGTTAATACCGCTCACTTCCTTTACACAACGTAACAACAGGCATTGTGGAATGATGCAAACCTATTTAGACATTGCTATCCCAGCATATACGTACCCGTGCCAAAGGCTATGTGATCGCCTTTTTCGTTGTGCAATTCCATTCTACAAACCACTAATTTACTGCCCTTGCGTATAATTGTGGCTGTCGCAACAAAGCGCTCGCCTCTTCCAGGCCTTAAGTAGTCAACGCGCATATCGACCGTGCCCATGGTGGGCAATCTAACTTGAAGGTCCGCAAGGTGTTCACGTGCGGTTTGTTTGATGGTTTCTACAATGGAAACTAAACCACCGATGGTGTCTAGCATAGACGCTGTTACACCGCCGTGTAGGATTTTTTGCATTGGATTGCCGGTCAGCGCTGGTTGCCAATCAAGGTGCAGGGAGATCTGCGTATCCAGCCCCTCTCCTTCAGTAACAAATTCCAAGCCCAGCAACTGGTTGAACGGCATAGTATCACGAAAAAGCGCAATTACATGTTTAATCATTAATTCATGGTTAAGTGTTTCGCTGCCCTTAGCTTCGTCTTTATTAGTCGTTTTCTTATCCACTCGCTTTCCTTGATGAATTGATATTTGTATTGTGCTTGTAAGCAACATTACTACCGAACGTAAGTTTGACGGAAATTCATCCAACCAATGATGTTGAATCAAAATAAATTATAAGAGCTGCTGCCCCTCGGATCAGGACTATCGCTGAATTTTAGTCTAGTTTTTTAAATTGCCCCGTGAAGACGTCGCCAAAAACGCGTAAAATCCAGCGCCATGACAACTGCAATAGCCCCAACAGAATCAGCGCCAGAAACGCAACGTGTAAAAACACCAGAAACTGTCTTAAAAGATGTATTTGGTTACGATGCGTTTCGCGACGGTCAAGGCGAAGTCATTCACCAAGTATGTGAAGGTAAAGACGCACTCGTTTTGCTTCCAACAGGTGGTGGTAAGTCGCTGTGCTACCAAATTCCTGCATTAGTACGCCCCGGCACTGCTATTGTTGTTTCACCGCTTATATCGCTTATGCAGGACCAAGTAGAACAACTTAAAGCGCTGGGCGTAAAAGCCGCCTATCTCAATTCAACGCTAGAAGCAGACGAACAAGCGCGCATAAATGACGCACTGCAAGCTGGGAAGCTCGACTTGCTGTACGTGTCACCTGAGCGTTTAATGCGGTACTATTTCCAGCAATCGCTAGCCCACGCCGACATAGCCTTATTTGCCATTGATGAAGCCCACTGCGTTTCCCATTGGGGGCACGATTTTAGGCAGGATTATCGCGCTTTGGGTCAAATAAAGTCTCGTTTTCCCACTATTCCTGTCATCGGCCTAACGGCTACGGCAGATTCAGCGACACAAGCAGACATACTGACGCAGCTAAACCTTAACAACCCGCTGGTTTATAAGGGTAGTTTCGACAGGCCCAACATTCGTTACCGCGTAATGAGCAAGTACAAGGCTTTCGACCAAGTTGTTGCTTACGTAAAGCAGCAGGAAGGTAGCGGCATTATTTACTGTAACAGTCGCGCGAAAGTCGACGACCTGCACGCTAAATTATTCAGACAAGGCTTTCGTTGCGCAGCATATCACGCAGGTATGGATAACGACGAGCGAGAGCTAGTACAGCGCCAGTTCCTTAACGACAAAATTGATATTGTGGTGGCCACCGTTGCCTTTGGCATGGGTATTAACAAATCGAACGTGCGTTACGTGGTTCACCACGACGTTCCGCGCAGTGTCGAAAGCTATTATCAGGAGACCGGCCGAGCTGGGCGAGACGGTCTGGAGTCTGAAGCTTTACTATTGTTTGATGAAAAAGACGCAGCCCGTGTAAAACAGTGGATAGAGCAAGGGGAAATAGCCGAGCGCAATCAAATAGAGTTACAAAAATTTGCGGCTATGGAAGCTTTTTCAGAAGCACAAACCTGTCGACGGCAAGTACTGCTGAACTACTTCTCGCAGTTCAGCGATAGCGCCTGTGGAAACTGCGATATCTGCCTAGACCCGCCTAAAATGATCGACGGTTTAGTCATTGCCCAAAAAGTACTGTCGTGCGTGCTTAGGCTCTCGCAGCAAGCCTCTAGTCAGTACGTCATTGATGTGTTGCGAGGCAAGCAGCTTCGGCGCCTTCAGGAAGCAGGTCACCACCAGCTTTCCACGTACGGCATAGGTAAAGATAAATCGGATAGCTATTGGCACAACATCATCAACCAGCTTGTTCATAAAGGCCTTATACGCGTTGATATTACCGCTCATGCCGCATTGCGTTTAACTGAAGCAGCTCGGCCTGTGCTAAAAGGTGAAGTCGCCGTTCAGCTTGCCGTTCCGCGACTTGAATTTAAGCCCGACAAGAAAAAAGCCAAACAAGCTCCAGCTAACTACGACAGAACCTTATTTACTCGTCTTAAGCACTTACGCAAAGTGCTGGCAGAAGAAAATGAAGTGCCGCCGTATGTGGTATTTAGCGATGCCACCTTAGTAGACATGGCGTGCAAACTTCCTACTACGCGCAACACCTTGCTTGATGTAAGCGGCGTAGGCCAAACCAAACTCGAGCGCTATGGTGAGGCTTTTATCCAGCTTATTGATGATTACATAAATCGAGAGCACTGAGGGCTTGCAGGCCAACTAGATTCTGTTTTCCAGCTGGCCGCAGGGTTTGCACAAAGTAAATGTACACCCAGTAGAAATAAACACACTAAGCGTAAGCGTACTCACCGCCTTTCTCTAGCGCTGCTTTGTAGGCTTCTCTGGCATGAACCCGCTTAACGTAACCTTGAATAGCAGTAAATTCTTTCGCACGTCCGCTGGCCACCAATGACTCTAACGGAAAAATCATTTGAACATCAGCCCCACTCGGTGCATCACCGGCAAACCAGGTGTTCTTAGCTAGGTAAGATTCTACATAGCGCAAACTCTGCGCCAAATTAGGCCCATAGTAGGCATTTAGAATACCGTCTATCAGTTTGTTAGTAATTGGCTTAATAAAGAAAGGCTTCGAACCTTTTTGACGCGCTTTCTCCAGCACCAAGTTTGCTACTAGTGGCGGCATTAATGAGCCTTCAGCGAAATGTAGCCAGAACCAATACTGTTGGAGCGCTTCTGGATCTTGAGGCACAGAAAATGCGTCAGTAGCGTGATGGCGAACAAGGTATTCCACAATAGCACCAGACTCCGCAATGGCACCGTGTGGCGTAGTAAGCACAGGAGAGCGTCCTAGCGGATGAACAGCACGTAGCGAATCCGGCGCTAGGTTCGTTGTACTGTCTCGTTGATAGAATTCTATTTTATACTCTACGCCTAGCTCTTCAAGAAGCCACAAAATTCGCTGCGAGCGAGAGTTATTTAAATGGTGAAGTGTTAGCATACCTCGTCCTTAATACGCTTAGTTTAACGCTATTGTTTTTGTGTTGTACTATATACACTTTTTAAACCAAGCGGGTTTACTAAAGCCAATAAATTGTTAACTTCTATGCAAAAACTTACAAAAGAAGACATTCTACAACACGCCCTTGTTAACGAAGGCAGCCTAGAAATTCGCACTGCGCTACCCGCTACCCCACTTAAAACTCAACAGTGGGTGGAACAGTTTTGTGCTTTTTTTAATTTCAAGCTTTCAGAAACCGATTGGGGAGCCGACCGGTTTCAGGCAGTGATCACGGCAAACAAAGGTGATACAGATTTGCAATGTATGCTTTGTATAGAGTGGCTTTGCGAAGCAATATGGCTGGAGCCTATGGGTGTGCAGCAGTCGCCATCAGCAATTTTTAACTACCTTTTGCAAACATAACACTTGAGTTATCACTGTACGTTGGGTTTGGCTTTTCGTTACAACTAGTATTATTCTAAGAAAAGCACCCGAGGGATAAGAGGGCTTAACAATACATACTTCGCCTTTACAAACATCCTCTTACTATGTGGTACAAGGAATTAACGAGTGGTAATAGCCCGGCTATTTAAGTACGTATCAGCATTGCTCATCAGTTGGATGTTGCTAAGCGTCAGCGTTTCGGCTAGCAGTCAGCTTACCGTTAACGAATCCTTTGAGCGCCAGATTATTAATCTCCATGCGCGTTTGTCTGTCGCCCCCACTAGCGCCACATATTTTGATGTTTTACATGGTAACACTAAAGATACTTCAGCCAACGCCTCTTTTTCCGATGAACGCATATGGTACTCCACCGAACTCGTTCATACGGGCTACAGCCCTATTCCACTGGTGCTTAATGTTGACCGCTTAAATGTTGACGATTTACAGATATTTCTACTTGATAGCAGTGAACGAATTATTAAGTCCTATCGTTATCAAGCAGGAAAAGGTGACTATTCTTTAAGGCAGCCTCTTCCTAATATAAGACTGGCTTTTACCCTTCAGCCGTATCAAGACGCTCGCTTATTGATTGCGGTAAAAGATAAAGGATTAAAGTACTTTCCAATCACCTTGTGGGAAAGAGACTTACTCGCACAGCACGACACCAACATGCTTACCTTGCTCGGCGCGGTAACGGGCATCATGGCGTTGATTGCGCTCTATTTCCTGTTTTCCTATCTGTATCAGCGCATTGCCACTCGCTTTTGGCTTACCATGTCGTCGCTTGTCCTTATCGCTCTGCTTTTTATAACCGCGGGAGGGGTAGCGATTTGGCCTAGCCTGACCAACGGTAGTGAACATTTTTATGCGGTTTGTTTTGGTATATTGTTATTATGCATTGCAAAAGTAACGCACCACCTATTTGCCCGCATCCCCTTTGTCTTGCGCGCGTTAAATTATTTTGTACCTTTCATAGCAACCCTTTATTGCTTTACTGTAAATGCCTATACCACATCCATTACGCTACTGATATTAACCGCTGGAATGGGGCTATATCACGTCTTACTGGCCTTGGTGTTTAAGGATAAAGGCAGCCGTGCAGTCAGCATCACCTATATTCTCGCCTGGCTTTCCTTTTACGCATTCTACGCACTAGTGACGCAGAACTTATTCAGTAATTTGGTTTATACCGTCGATGTTGCTATCGGTATGCTCTTCTTTCTTACTCTCGGTTTTCTATGTTTTGGTTTTGCCGTCATAACTAAAGAAGAAGTGTTAAATCAACGCCAGCTTTCAACCCAGGCAGAAACGATATCAAGCTTGAATCACTTCTATGATTTATTCCGGCATTCAGCCGAAGGGCACTATACATCCACATGGGATGGAAAGCTCATTTCAGTAAATCCCGCTATGTGTAAAGTTTTTGGCTACGACAATGAAGAAGAGATGCTTGCCGAAGCAAAGAACATAAAAGTGTTCTACGCCAGTGTGGAAGATAGGCAAATTTTACTCGGCGAGATTTCGCAGCAAGGTCACGTTACCGGCAAAGAAATACGAGGCAAGCGCCGCGACGGTAGTGAATTTTGGTTTTCTCTATCGTGTCAAATTCGAGAAAATGACGAAGGCAGCTTTTTGTACGGCTCTATCATAGATATCACTGAAAAGAAGCAGTCAGACTTAAGCCTGCATTATTTAGCTACTCATGACTCGCTGACTGGCGTTTACAACCGACGTCAGTTTGAATCTATGTTCAAAGATAAAGTCGTCAACGCAAGCGACACACCATTGTGTTTACTGTTTTTAGATCTCGACAGGTTTAAGGTGGTCAACGATACCTGCGGCCACAAAGCTGGGGATGTGCTTATTAAAGATATTGCCCGCTTGATTGAGAACACCTTGCTTTCAGACGCACAGCTAGGTCGCCTTGGCGGCGATGAATTTGGCGTTATCTATTCAAACATCGATACCGACGCCGTTTACTTAAATGCCGTAAAGATCCTCAACGCTGTCCAAGCTTATCGGTTTATGTGGGACAACCGTATTTTCAACTTAGGCGTGAGCATAGGAATGGTGGTTTGCGACGATACGGATGTCGAACCGGGTCAGTATTTAAGTATGGCCGATGCCGCATGTTACTTCGCTAAAGAACAAGGAAGAAACCAGGTTCATAGATACAACAAAAATGATGAAAGTATGCAGCGCTACCAGCGCGAGCTCGATTGGGTATCTTCGATAAACAACGCGTTAGAAGAAGGTCGCTTCGAGCTTTTTTATCAATCGCTAAGACCATTAAGTAAAACCAGCGACGGGCACTACTACGAAGTTCTGCTGCGTCTTAGGGAAAAAGACGGGCAGCTTGTGGAGCCTGCCAATTTCTTACCCACTGCTGAACGATTTGAAATGAACGTGAGCGTAGATAAATGGGTAGTCACGAATACGTTCAAATGGTTGTCTGAAAACCCTGAGCATCTTGCGGAATTAAAACGATGCAGCATTAACCTTAACTGCCACTCGCTAGCAGATAGGGATTTCACTCTGTTTATTCTCAATGCATTCGAAACCTTTAATATCCCGCACAACAAAATATGTTTTGAGGTTATTGAGTCGGTAGCCATCATTAAAATGGAAGTCACTCTTGCCTTTATGCGTACCTTTAACCGTCTCGGGTGTTCTTTTGCCCTCGACGACTTTGGCAGTGGCTTCTCATCGTATAATTATCTTAAAAGCTTACCCGTGAGCCAGGTAAAAATTGACGGTATGTTCATCAAAGATATGCTAAATGATAGCGTAGATACGGCTATGGTTGCCTCTATTAACGACGTGGCCAAAGCCATGGGTATGCAAACTGTTGGTGAATTTGTAGAAGATGAAGGCACCATGGCACAGTTAGGCAAGATGGGCGTTGATTTCGCCCAGGGCTACGGTGTTGCTAAGCCCGCGCCTTTACGAGAATTTAAGCCCCTCTGATAATTATCTCTGATACATCCTTTGCGAAAAAAGTGATAGCACAAACGTCAACTCGCGTATAATAAAGTGGTAGACTTGCAAAAATAGAAGTCGTCCCCACTTATTGCCCACTGTTCAAAGTGTAGAAGTAACATGAGTAGCAAACAGCCTAAATACGAATATGTCAGTACCGCAAAATTACCCACAAGAATGGGTGATTTTAAAATACACGGCTTTGTTGAAGCCAGTGGTCAGGAGCACGTTGCCCTTTCTTACGGAGAGTGGAAAGAAGATGACGTAGTGCCTATTCGTATTCATTCAGAATGTTTAACCGGTGATTCTTTATTTAGTACCCGCTGCGACTGTGGTTTTCAGTTAGAAAAAGCCATGCAAAATATCGTAGATAACGGTCACGGTGTATTGCTTTACTTGCGCCAAGAAGGCCGCGGTATAGGTCTTTTAAACAAAATTCGCGCTTATAACCTTCAAGATAGCGGCATGGACACCGTTGAAGCGAACGAACACCTTGGTTTCGACGCGGACCTTAGAAGTTACGACATTTGCAAGCTCATGTTAGACACCCTTAATGTTAAACACGTGGAGCTAATGACAAACAACCCTAAGAAGCTTGCAGCATTAAAAGCACTGGGTATTGATGTTGTAGCAAGAAAGCCGATAGATCACGGCATTACGAAAGACAACAAACACTACCTTAAAACGAAGACAGAGAAGCTTGGTCACGCCTTCGACCCGCATGTTTTCAAATAGCTAGAGACATTGGCGAAGCCCATATAAACTAGCATTCATTATTTTCTAAAAAGCGCCCACTACAACAATGTGGGCGTTTTCTATTCAGCTTCGGTTAATTATCGTTCGAGCATAATGTATACAGACTTACCACATTGCGCGTAAAAAGCAGCAGCTTTGTAACATAGCAATGTAAGGAGAATGTATGAAAAACATAACCTTTTCGATAGTTATAGCGCTGTCCAGTGCGCAGGCGCTGCCTGTACTTGCTCAGTCGAATACAAACCTTGCTCAGGTTTCGTCTTCAGCCCAGCAGTATTCTGATGCCGAATTAGATAGTGCACTTGCGCCCATTGCCCTTTACCCCGATACACTGCTTACCCATATTTTAATTGCTTCTACCTACCCTTTAGACGTAGTTGCAGCCGACCGCTGGCGTCAAAGCAATAAGCATCTAACGCCTGAACAAGTAGAGGGTGTATTAGATGGCGTAAGTTGGGACCCGAGCGTAAAAGCACTCGCGCCATTCACCGAGCTACTTAATACCTTGGCCAGTGATCTTGAGTGGTTACAGCAGCTTGGCGACAATGTACTTATTGATCAAAGTCGAGTGTTAGTTCGTGTTCAGGTGCTTAGGCAGCATGCCCATAACACAGGTAATTTGGTAACTAACGACTACATTGAAGTTGAAAGAGAACGTGAAAGCAGTCGAGAAATTATTTATATAGAGCCGCGCCAGCGAGAAGTGGTATATGTCCCATATTACGACCCACATGTTGTATACGGCAACTGGTGGCACCCAATCTCTCCAATTCGCTGGAGACATCATGTAAGCTACCATCACCATAGCAATGTATATTGGTCTCCCAGTGTACGCCTTTCTACTTTTTTCTTTTTTGGTAGTGTGCACTGGCACAACCGTCACGTAGTCATTCACCGCGAGCCCGTGCGCCGCTATTACCACGGTAGCCCACGTAAACGCGTGGTAAGTCGTGACTATCGCCGTTGGGAGCACAATACAGTGCATCGCCGAGCACGTTATTCTAATCGCGTGGTTCATAGTGCGCCTGCACGCTATGAGCATGCTGGTGTGACGCGCGCACAACATGTTTCCAATAAACATATTAGAACGGTCAATCGCCCAGCGCATAACGACAATAAGCGCTCAGTTAGCTCTGTAACACGTACCAATAATGCTAAACCGATAAAGCGGACTATCGAGCCGAAACAAGTAACACCGTTAAGAGAAAATCGCTTTCAGAACAAGCAAGATTCTGTGAAGCGCAAACAGTCGATAGAGCGTGCGCTGAAACGAAATCAAGCGGTGGCTAAAAATGAAAAGCCGTCGCGTAACAACACACTTAAAGCATTGAAGCGTGACAAGCCGGCTAGAATAACGACTTCGCCACAGTCCCAGAGGTATGTTAACAAAAAAGGCGCAGTGCAGCGTTCTGCCAAGCAAAATGTCAATCGCCAACGGATTGAACGGACGAGCCCACAACACCGTTCAGTTGCTCGTGAAAGCAGTAAACCTAGGCGTGTTGAACGAGCGTCCAACAATAAGTCGGTAAAGCAGCCTCAGCGAGAAAGACCACAAAGGCAAATATCTCGGGTGGAGCGCAGCGTTTCAAAAGGAAATAGCTTTAAACACTGATTTTGAGAACTTAACTTGCGTTGAACACTAGCCTTTACAAAAAGAGGGCAAGGATGGTTAGTTATATAGCGGCTTGCAGATTCAGAGTTTGCATGCCGCTTTTTTTATTTGGTCACTGCGCAGACGCGTGAAATCTCACTAAAGCCTCTACAAAGCGAAGTGGAGACTGGGGGTCAAGGTTGAAATACAGCGAAGGTTCAATGAGCTCAAGCTCCATTATCGCCCAGTTGTTATTCTGTTTCACCAAATCAACCCGCGCATATAATGCGTCACAGGGCATAGCTGCCAGTGCTTTTTCAGCGACAGCCAATTGTTCACTGTCTACGGTTATAGAGTGCAAGCTGCCGCCATGCTCTTCTTGCACGCGAAAATCGCCTTTTTGTGGCACTTTCTTAATGGCATGGCTGAACTCACCACCGAAGTAAAATAATGAGTACTCCCCTTCATCAACAACGCTACTTAAGAAAGGCTGGATCATGAAATCTCGCTGTAGAAATGTATCGTAGAGCACTCTTTCCTTCACATGCCAGTCGGCAGCGGAAAGCTTAAAGGTATCGTCAGCATTAGCACTAAGCGTGGGTTTAATCACCACAGTGTCACAGCTAAAATGCGCAAAAGCTTCCTCTATAACACCGTTGTTGAACTCGCTCCCCCACATTGTTTCGACAATAGGAACCCCGTTGCTCTGTAAGTCTTTAAGGTAGAGCTTTTCAATATTCCACTTCATCAAGGACAACGGGTTTAATAACACCGCACTCGACGTATTAATACCTTCTAAACACGCTAAAAAGTCTTCAGCGTGCTGCTGATAATCCCACGTGCTGCGAACAATAACATAGTCAAACTTATCCCAATTCGACGAGTCGCTATGCCATGAGACCGTTTCAACAGACCACCCGCGTTTTTCGAAAAACGGAATTAATAGTTCATCGTAAACAAAAAAATCTTCAAGATTATCGGTAGACAAAAAAGCGATAGCTGGCATAACAGAATCCTTAGCTTACACGGGTTTTGGCGCATTAATTTTTTGTAATAATTGAAGTATCTATACCAAAGTAAAATAGCGTAGAAACCACGATTTGCTTACACTTAGCCGAAATTAGCACACCTATAATTTTTAACCTACACTTAATCTAAATAACCATCGGAGATCGGCATGCAGTACCCTTGGCTCCTTGAAGGTCACAAAATTTTTCGCGTTGTGATTGTTATACAATTACTCATTGCTGTAGCGATTGGTGTGTATATAGGTGAACTTTTACCTGCGTTTATCTTAGGTGTTCCTATTGCAGCTTTGCCACTTGTACTCAGTCTTCAAAACCCTTACTCAGCGATAAGCCGCCATGCTATGGCAATCGGCGTTCAATTGCTAACTGCGCTTCATATTCATCAATCTTTCGGTTTAATCGAAGTCCACTTCGAGATTTTTGTCCTTCTTGCTTTTCTTTCTTATTTCAGAGACTGGAAAGTGGTTGCAACAGGGACTGCGGTTGTAGCAGTTCATCATATTTCGTTCTTTTTTCTGCAGGCAGGCGGCGCGCCAGTAATGATTTTTGAAGAAGGTCATGTTGCCTTTAGTATTTTGCTTATGCACGCAGCTTTTGCATTAACAGAAGGTGGCGTATTGATGTACATGGCTAAGCAAGCCCATCAAGAAGGTGCAGGCGCCGCCGAACTACGCTTGGCCATTGAAACCATGCAGCAGACTGATGGCAAGCTCGATTTGTCCGTTGAGCTAAATCGCGGCAATAAAATAGTCAGGCCTTTCGCTGAACTTATTGATCAAGTGAAATCTCTCATCGAGCTTGCTTCTAACTTGACTGATGAAGTGGTAAAAGGGGCTTCAAATATGGAGTTAGCAGCTAATAACATGTTTGAAATTAGCAGAAATACTGACCAAGAACTTGCCATGGTGTCGGCATCGTCAGAAGAAATTGCACAAACTATGCAGCTTTCAACAGAGCAAACTACCCTTGCTAGTGATAAAGCGTCGGCAGCGCAAAGTGCCTCCCAGTCTACCCGCGACTCTATTTCTCAATCCAGTAAAACAATAGACTCGTTGCGCAACACGCTAAATGCTGCGGCGCAGACTAACTCGGCTCTTAACGAACAATGTTCACATATTTCTGACGCCATGCGCTCTATCACTGCTGTGGCTGAACAAACTAATTTGCTTGCACTGAATGCTGCCATTGAATCAGCTCGCGCTGGCGAACACGGCCGCGGTTTCGCCGTGGTAGCCGACGAAGTGCGCACCCTGGCGATTCGCTCAAAAGAAAGTGCAGACCAAATTACTAGCATTACTGAACAGCTAGTAGCACAAACCGCCAGTTCGGTTGATCAAATGCAAACCTGTATACAACTGGTCGATGAAGCTGTTGTTTCAAGTGATAGTGCCACCTCGGCCATGTCAGAAATCATGCAGCAAATCCGCGAAGCCAGCGAAAGTATGACTGAGATTGCCACCTCTGCTGTGGAACAGGAAACCGCGTCAGCTTCCATTGCGCAAAGCACCGCGCGATTGAGTGAACTTACTTCTGAAGAGCTTGCTACCGCTGAGTCGCTTGCAGGTGAAGTTGAAGTGTTGTCACAAATTTCTCAGCGTATGCGCAGCGCAATTGAACGCTTTAAGCTGTAAACACAAATCTTAAAGCGCAGTCGAAAGCGTTTTATCTCATGCATAAAAAGGCTAGCTGGCTGCTACTTATATTATGGGCTACAGGGCTGCTCTGCGCCCTATTAGTATATGGCCAGCGTCAGCTATCAGACTTCGACCCTAACGGCGAATTGCTGCACCGCACTACTGCGCCAGACTTTGACGCCACCCTCGTTGCAATTTTAGAAAAACAGGATATCCAACCAGGTTCTATCATTCATGTGGGACTTCAGTCCCGCTGCTATTGCGACACGCTAACAAAACCACACCAGTCTCAGTTGCTAGCAAAGATCGGGGATGACTATCACCAAGTCAGGTTAAACGTAGAAGATGTGCCTCAACTAGCGGCTATACTTGAGGCCGTGCCGGCCCTTATCGTGATAGATAAACAAGCGCAACTTCGCTATCTAGGCCCTTACGCCACAGGCTATGGATGCTTTACTGGCAAAAACCTCGTCGAACAGGTGGTAAGCTACACCACGCAGCATCCCTATGCAGGTGCCGTTATTAACACAGATGCTACAGGTTGTTTCTGCTAAATCACTGACTCACCATTAGGACGACTCATGCCTTTTAGGTGCGCCACCACACTGCGACCCAATGCACTTAAATCGTAACCGCCTTCTAACATACTGATGATACGACCTTCGCAACATGCATCAGCAACGGCGCGAAGTTGTTGGCTTACCCAAAAATAATCATCTTCCACTAGGCGTAGGTGAGCCATAGGGTCTTCAGCGTGAGCATCAAAGCCGGCGGAGATAAAGATCAGTTCAGGCTGAAAGTTGCGTAAGGCTTCAAACCAGTGCTGCACTTTTTCTCGAAAAACGTCTCCTGTTGCGCCTGCCTCTAGCGGCACTGAAAGGATATTACTTGCTGATACCGGCGAGCCACTGTGTGGATAGAAGGGGTGCTGAAAACTACTGCACAACATTATGCGCTGGTCGCCAGCTACAATTTGCTCGGTACCATTTCCGTGGTGCACATCAAAGTCGACAATGGCTACCCGTTTTAGCTCGTAGTTTTGAAGTGCGTAGCGAGCAGCTATAACAATGTTATTAAAAATACAAAATCCCATAGCGCTATCGTATGTCGCATGGTGTCCTGGTGGCCTAGTGGCACAAAAGGCTTGCCGGTCATTGCCTTCCATTACCCAATCGACAGCATTACACCCCGCTCCTGCCGACTCAAGCGCAGCGTTTAGGCTGTGGCGCATTAAACCTGTGTCTTCATCTAACCACGCCACGTTGTCTTTGTTTTCTGAATAGAGGGTTTTTTCGTGGTCGTTAAATATAGATTGAGCCGCATGCTCAAACACACTTTTTACATAATAAGGGTCGTGCGCTAGCTTCAGGTAGGCTTCAGCAATAGGTGTGGCGTCAGCATGCTCGCACACCATATCGAGTCCTGAAGAAAGTAATTGGTCGTCAATAGCAAATAAACGGTCTGGCGATTCGGGATGGTCTTTGCCTAAATCGTGTTTAGTGCCGTGCTTGCCACGAAATATTTTAATTGTCATGCAGTGATGCCACGTCTAGTACTAACTCTATATCACTGGGGTCGCCAGTAAATCTTCGTTTAAATTTGGCTTGTTCAAAAATAGCGATCATGGGGCTGTTATCGCCACGCACATAAGCCATCATTTTCGCAATGCCTCTTATTTTTGCTACCGTGATAAGCTCGTTTAACAAGCGGCTTGCCATGCCTTTTCCTTGCTGGGTTTCCCGAGTAACGAAAGCAGCTTCGCAGGTATTGTCGTTTGGGTTGTAATAAAAACGCCCTACTGCGTGAATAGTAATGCGCGAGCCCTCTTGCCTGACAATACACAGCGCTGCATCAGAGCTTTGATCTACCGATACCAAGTTACACGACTTTTCACGGGACATTTGTTTTGGGTCGTAGTTGTAGCGCAGCCTTAATGTTTCTTTTGTATGGGAATAAAAGAATTCTTGCAGCCGCCTTTCATCCGCTGGATTCAGTGGGCGCATGTAAAACGTCTCGCCTTGTATATTGAGCTTTTTAAGCTGAATAGCCCCTAGTTCGGGAATATCTGTGGGGTACTTTTCTTGATAATGAGGCACCCAGTAATGCTGACGCACTTCTTCTAATAATGCGGCACGGAATTTAGGGTGGGCCACGCGAATAAGCTCTAACGCACGCTCTCGAATGCTTTTCCCTTTAAGCGATGCTATACCGTATTCGGTAACTACATACTGTACATTACCGCGTGAGGTTACCACGCCTGCGCCTTCGCTTATACGCGGTGTAATACGTGAAATAGTTTCGTTTTTTGCGGTAGAAGGAAGCGCAATAATGGCTTTACCGCCTTTACTAATCGACGAGCCAGTTACGAAGTCAACTTGACCGCCTATCCCGCTATAAAAGTCATAGCCCAGTGAGTCAGCTACCACCTGCCCGGTTAAATCAACTTCAAGGGCACTATTTATGGCAACCATATTATCGTTTTTAGCAATGTTAGTCGGCTTGTTGACATAGCTACTCGGGTAAAACTCAATGTGCGGGTTACTATCAATCAAATCGTATAGGTTGCGTGTACCAATGGCAAAGCTGGTAACAATTTTCCCGGGGTGGAACGTTTTCTTTTTATTCGTAATAGCGCCAGACTCTAACAGTTCAATAATACTGTCAGTGAGCATTTCACTATGAATACCTAAATCTTTGTGGTTACACAGATATTTCAGCGTGGCGC
The DNA here is from genome assembly GCF_056160665.1 of Alteromonas sp. ABH4_453. Classification (NCBI taxonomy): domain Bacteria; kingdom Pseudomonadati; phylum Pseudomonadota; class Gammaproteobacteria; order Alteromonadales; family Alteromonadaceae; genus Alteromonas; species Alteromonas sp. ABH4_453. Next base: position 150,623 of record NZ_JBSWXP010000007.1, on the reverse strand, counting down.
TGGGTATTTTTCCAATACCAAACTGAAGCGTTGCGCCATCATCCACCAGCATAGATACATACTGACCAATTCGTTCTGCCACCGAATCAATGGGCGGCGGCGTAACTTCAACCAAGGGCTCTTCGGCTTCTATGCACGCCGTAATTTCACTGATATGAATATAGGAATGTCCTGAAGTTCTTGGCACCTGAGGGTTAATCTGAGCAATGACTTTTTTGCTTTGCCTGATGGCAGACATGGCAATATCTACCGCAGGGCCTAGCGAGCAGTAGCCGAACTCATCAGGAGGACTTACATTAACTAGCGCAGCATCTAGCGCCAGCGTACCATCGCTAAACAAGCTTGAAATTTCAGAAAGGAAAACAGGGGTGTAGTCGGCGCGGCCTTCGTCAACGGCTCTTCGCATGGCCTCACCACCAATGAAAAACGTGTTGGCTTTGAAAAGGTTCTTATACTCGTCTTTTACCCATCGGGTGTCGCCTAAGGCCAACATATGCACCAGTTCAATGTCGCTGACCCCTTCGCTATTGTCAATCAGATGCTGTACCAGTGCGTGCGGTACTGCCGCATTTCCCCCGACAAAGACACGACAACCCGACTTTATCAGCGACGACCATTGCGGCGCTTGAGGTAAGTTAAATGCCATTTCCTTCTGCCCCGTGTTAAGCAATGCCCCATCATGCCATAAATATGGGTAATTTTATGTATTAACCCTCACCTGACTATAAGCGATTAGTCTTACCTTACAGAACAAACCAGTAGTAACAAAAAAGCCTACTCATTAATAAGTAGGCTTTAAACACTGGCGATCTTTTTGACGCAACAAATATTACGCGGGTAGCACCGTTTCAAACGGTCAGTTCCCTGTGCGTAACACTATTCACTAGTAGCGGAACTTCTCCAGCCAATTTCTGAAAAAGGGGGAAATCACTGATTTACTGTTAGCTAAGCGATGACCATCGTTAAGCAATAACAATTGCGCTTTTTGGTGACGTGCATACTTAAGGCTGTTTTCAATAGGTACGATGTCATCATTCCAACCGTGCACCAAGCTCACATAACCATCGTACGGGAAGCGTTGAATCTTGTAGTTGGGTAAGTAAAGCGCAGGCGCCATCAAAAATACGCCTCTAGCAGAAATCTGACTGGCTGCAGCAAGTGATACATAACCGCCCATGCTAGAGCCTACTAACACAACGTCATTACACTTTTCAGCGATGGTTTTTTTTAATCGCTCTAAACGGGCTTCGGGGCAGTCGAGATCTTGATAATCGATACTCTCAACACCAAAGCCCATATCGTTCGCTACATTCGAAAGCGTGGTTATCTTACTGCCCCATGGCCCGCTTTCTTTACCGTGAGAAAAAACAACCGTGGTCATTACCAATATCCCTATGTAAAAAATGAAAATTTTTTCCCCACTTTAGCGTACTTATTCGTTACTTGTCTTCCTTATGGAATAGTTTTTCTACCATAACGTAAAACATGGGAACGAAAAATATGGCTAAGAAGGTCGCAGCAAACATGCCGCCCATCACCGCAATACCAATAGCATTTTGGCTTGCAGCGCCTGCGCCACTGGCAAGTGCTAGAGGCGTAACCCCTAAGATAAACGCCATAGACGTCATCAATATTGGGCGAAAGCGCTGAGATGCCGCATTAGACACAGCAGTCATCAGGTCTTCACCGTTTTCGTACTGCTCTTTAGCAAACTCTACGATAAGAATGGCGTTTTTCGACGCTAAGCCTACGGTAGTTAAAAATGCGACCTGCAAATACACATCATTCGGTAAATTAAAGATAAAGGCAGCGGTGACCGAGCCCAATATTCCTAGTGGAACCACAAGCATTACCGCAAAGGGTACCGACCAGCTTTCGTAAAGAGCTGCTAAGCATAAGAATACAACCAATATGGAAATGGCATACAGCATAGGCGCCTGAGACCCGGCCTCTTGTTCTTCATAAGATAAGCCTGACCACTCAATGGCAAAACCAGCCGGCAGCTGTTCCACCAGCTTTTGCATTTCAGCCATGGCTTCACCTGACGATACGCCTTCTGCCGCGCTACCCTGAATATTAACCGAAGATAAGCCATTAAAACGCTCTAACTTGGGCGAACCGTACACCCACTCGGTTGTTGAGAATGTACTGAAAGCTACCATTTCTCCGTCGCTATTGCGTACAAACCACTTATCTAGGTCTTCTGGTGTCATACGATGAGGAAGGTCCGCCTGCATGTATACCCGCTTAATTCGCCCTTTATCAATAAAGTCGTTCACATAGCTTGAACCCCAGGCAATTTGCAGCGCGTTATTGAGCTCACTTAAATTCAAGCCAAGTGCCGATGCTTTTTCGCTATCAATGTTGATTTTGAATTGGGGCACATCACTTAAACCGTTAGGACGGACACCCGCCAATTTCGGGTTTTGCGCCGCCATACCTAACAGCTGATTACGGGCATTCATGAGAGCTTCATGTCCGTTACCACCTCGGTCCACCAGCTGCATATCAAAGCCCGTGGCATTACCTAATTCCATAATAGGTGGCGGCACAATCGGAAATGCTGATGCATCTTGAATCTGACTAAATGCGCCGAAAGCTCGGTTCATTACAGCAAAGGCCGAGTTACTCTCGTCACGTACACTCCAGTCATTGAAGTTTAAGAACGCCATACCGGCATTTTGCGCTTGCCCTGCGAAGCTAAAGCCCACTACCGCAAACATACCGTTAACGGCTTCGCTCTCTTCTTCAAGAATGTAGTCTTCCACTTGCTTAATGGATTCGAGCGTACGACCCGCGGTAGCGCCTGGAGGTGTGCTTACCAATACCATCATTCGACCTTGGTCTTCATCTGGAAGGAAGGCACCAGGAAGCTGACTGAAGATAAACACCATCCCGCCAACAAGTAAGCCGTATACAACGAAGTAACGCTTAAAACGCTTCGCCATGTGGTTAGTCGTTTTCTGATAGCGGTCACGCCCTTTGTTAAACGTGCGGTTAAACCACCCAAAGAAACCTTTATTTTTATCGTGATCCTCTGAGTGCTGTTTCAATAACGTGGCGCATAAAGAAGGCGAGAGTACGATAGCCACCAACACAGAGAACGCCATCGCTGAAACAATAGTTACTGAAAACTGACGATAAATAGCCCCGGCTGAACCACTAAAGAACGCCATAGGGATAAAGACCGTAGATAGTACCGCGGCAATGCCCACCAGTGCGCCGGTGATCTGCGTCATCGATTTCTTTGTCGCTTCAGCAGGCGGCAAGCCTTCTTCTTCCATAATCCGCTCAACGTTTTCTACAACAACGATAGCGTCATCAACAAGTAGACCGATAGCCAGCACCATGGCAAACATGGTCAACACGTTAATACTAAAACCAAAGGCCAGAAGCACCGAGAAAGTCCCAAGTAGCACAACAGGTACGGCGATGGTGGGAATAAGCGTTGCGCGCCAGTTTTGAAGAAACAGCAGCATCACTAAAAATACCAACACAACTGCTTCAATAAGTGTATGTACTACCGACTCTATAGAAAGCTCGATGAAAGGCGAACTGTCTACAGGGTAAACCACTTTCACTGTATCGGGTAGGTTTGAGCGCAGCTCTTCAACGCGAGCTTTTACTGCTTTGATAGTATCTAGCGCGTTGGCACCAGACGCTAGGCTTATCGCCATGCCCGATGCGGGCTTGCGATCATAACGAACAATAACATCGTAACTTTGTGCACCCAGCTCTACTCGGGCCACGTCACGCACACGTACCTGCGACCCGTCTGTGTTCACACGTAGCACGATATTTTCAAAATCTTCTACAGTTTGAAGCCGGCTTTGCGCCTGAATAGTAGCGTTAATTTGCTGGTTTTCGATAGCTGGTAACCCACCTAACTGACCTGCTGAGACATCAGTATTTTGAACCTGAACTGCGGCCTGTACATCAGTTGGAGTTAGGTTGAAGCTGTATAGCTTGTCTGGGTCTAGCCAAATACGCATAGAGCGCTGCGCCCCAAAAACCCTTACGTTACCTACGCCGTTTACTCGAGAAATAGGATCCTGAAAGTTTGAAACTAGCATGTCACTCAGATCATACTGCGTCATCGAATCGTCTTCAGAATAAAAGCCTACGGCTAGCGCAAATGCACTGTTTGCCTTGGTAACGGTAACCCCTTGCTGCTGAACCTGCGTTGGCAGTAAGGGTAATGCGCCCTGCACCTTATTTTGCGTTTGTACCTGGGCGATATCTGGGTCTGCACCCGGCTCAAACGTCAGCGTAATTGACATGCTGCTGTTAGAGCTACTTGCCGAAAAATAACGGAGATTATCGATACCCGTTAAGCTTTGCTCAATGACCTGCGTTACCGAGTTTTCAACGGTTTCTGCAGAAGCACCAGGATACGTTGCCGAGATAGTGACCGACGGTGGCGCTACCTTCGGGTATTGTTCAATGGGGAGTGAGGTAATCGCCAACACACCTGCCATCATTGTGATAATTGCCAGCACCCATGCAAACACGGGCCTGTCTATGAAAAAACGAGCCATATTACTTAAACCCCTTGTTTGCTATCGTGAGCCACGTGATGAAGGTTGCCATTCTGATGGGTTAACTTTGGCGCCAGGCTTTACCTTCTGGTAGCCAGTCACAATGACTTGTTCGCCTTCGCTCACGCCATTGAGTACAACGTACTGGTCGCGGTATATCTTGCCGATTTCTAAGGTTCGACCCTCTACCTCATTGTTTTGGTTCACTACATATACAGAGAGCGAACCGTCTGGCTGACGCGTAGTAGCTCGCTGGGGAACAAGAAGCGCGTTCTCACGTCCTGTAATAACGTGGCCTTTTACAAACAAACCAGGAAGCAACACACCATCAGGGTTTGGCATTTCGGCGCGAAGGGTAACCGAGCCGGTAGATTCATCTACGGTCACTTCTGAAAATTTCACGCTGCCTGTTTTTTCGTAACGCTTGCCAGTGACTTCATCTACAGTCAGCTCAACATCCATTGAGCCTTGTTTACGCATAGACTGGCGAAGTGTAATAATAGATGCGCCAGATTCCTGCATATCAATATAAACAGGGTCTAACTGAGTAATAGTGGCTAACTGCTGTGCTTGGTTAGTGGTAACCAATGTACCTTCGGTAACATATGAACGGCTAATTCGACCGCTTATGGGCGCGTAAACCTTGGTATAGCCCATATTAACTTTAGCAACATCAACTGCCGCTTCAGCCACACTTATCGCTGCTTGCGCTTGCTCTTTTTGCGCAATAACATCGTCATATTCTTGTTTGCTCACCGCATTTTGTGCAACAAGATCATCGTAACGTCGCGCCTTAGCTTCCAGCGTTTTCAAATTTGCTTGCACACTCTTTAGATCAGCTTTGGCACTGTTTAGCTGTGCCATGTAGCGCGCTTCATCTATTTGATATAGCTGCTGCCCTTTTTCTACATGAGCGCCTTCTTCAAACAAGCGCTCAGTGATAACACCATCCACCTGAGGTCGCACTTGCGATTGGCGAGACGGACTTACTCGCCCTGGCAACACCATTTCATGTACTACAGGTTGCTGTTTCAGCGTAACTACCGACACCGATGGTGCAGGCATACCTTGCTGAGCACCTTGCTGTGCTTGCTCGCCTTCATTCGAACACCCAGTAACACCTAATAGTGTTATTAGTGCTGCAGTAACATAAAAAATGCGACTCATAAATTTTCTATTTCCCAATAACTTTCACATAGAACGCGATTTGCGTTCTATACGGATAAATTAAACGTAAGTTTTGCTTCCAATGCGCCGATTCATCCTAATCCTATAACTTAGGCGTGAGGACAATCGGAAAAGACGTGGCATAGTTAAGCGATCATTGATACGAATCTACGCTCTTATAGGTCATATTGTGCGCATTTATCACATACAAGAAAAGTCAATGAAGCTGAAGTTACCGATGTTGTCGGTCAATTACCGAAGCCTTTATACATTATGCAAATAATACGAAGTTAAACGCCAATACACGTTCTATTTAAACGAATAATAACGGCTAAGGGTTTGATAGGCGTGTATGACTGACTGTGCCTCTTGTTGCGTTCCACCTTTATCTGGGTGAGCAGATTGCAGCGAGCGTTTGTAGACACGTTTTAACTGCAGCAGCGTGACAGGCTCGTTCAGGGAAAGACCAAGCAAAGCATGCGCTTTTTCAATATCCCCTTGCGTATAGCTGCCAGTATCTCCCCTCAACATTTTTTGCCAAAACGCGTTTAGCAGAGTATCGACAGTATCACGATCAGCTTCTTCAAAATTTCCCCAGTCGAGATAATACGTTGCAAGTGGGTCAGGATTATCTAAAGCCGTAGCACTTAGTTCATCATTGCTTTGCGGCAATTGACTCTCGTTAAACAGGTTTAGCTTTATACCAAGTGCGTGGATTTCTAACATACCTTCGCTTTGTTTTATCCAATACTGCCTCAACTGATACAGTGCATTAAATAGAACAAAATGCGTTTTAAAAAGCATTAGCGGGTCTCGCAAAGCATCTTCATCAAAAAGCTGATAAGGCGGTTTTTTTAATAACTCAATAAGCGCATATTCAGAAATACCTTTTATAAACAGCACTTTTTGCGTCGACAAAACATCAACAAGAAGTTCAGCTTGCAATGCATGTGTATTGCTGTCGTCCGGTTGTGTATTCAAACCTAGTACCTATTAACTATCGCCGGTAGAAGAAGATAAACCAAGCGTACAAATATGTCGCGTGCGGGCATAAATGAATTTTGTTTGTCGAAAGTAAACCAAATTACCGCTTTCACTGTTAAAGTAGGTTGGTCAAACTAAAATAACAACCTTGGAGTTCCCTTGAAAGCACTCATTGCCCTTACCAGTATTGTTGGTTTTTTAATGGTGGTGTTACCCGGACCGCTATATCAGTACGCTGGTGTTAGTTTAGGTACTGCATTCACCTCACTTCGCTTTGGCGTCTATGTAGGTGGCGCGGCGTTAATACTAATTATTCTGCAAGTATTGATTAATCGTAAAAGCGTTAGCTGGGGTAGTACATTTATATGCGCTGTTCTTGCTTTAGTAGCCGTTGGCATGCCCGTTAGCATGATGAGTAAAGCGAGCGCCGTTCCTCCAATTCACGACATCACCACTGACGTAACAAGCCCACCTGAGTTTGTTGCCATTGCACCACTTCGAGAAGGCGCACCAAACTCCATTGCCTACGAAGGTGGTGAGGTAACCAAACAGCAGCTTGAGGCTTATCCTGAAATTAAAACTCAGCTACTTCCTCAACCTATAAATCAAGTTTACATGGCTGCAGAAAAAGCCGTTGTAGCGCTTGGGTGGGAACGAGCAAGTGAAGGCGCACTACCTAATACGGTAGAAGCAACCGATACTACAGCTTGGTTCGGCTTTAAGGACGACGTAGTCATTCGATTAACAGCCAAAAGCGATGACACCCTTGTAGATGTTCGCAGTAAATCGCGAGTAGGTAAAAGTGACTTGGGTAAAAATGCTGAGCGAATTGAGACTTTCATGGCTGAACTAAGGAACCAATTGGGCTATCACTAAACCAACCTGAAAAGCTCAGCAAATATATAAAAGCCCTACAATGAATTGCTGTCGGGCTTCTTCTTTTTATCAATCTATCGAATGGGCTAAACACAGCCATCCAAGCCAGATTTCGGTTTTGTTGTACTAGTGCGCGAGTTTGAGCACCACTACACCGGCCACGATAAGCGCCACGCCGAAGTAACGCGCTAATGAAGACGGGTCGCCGTAAAACATCACCCCCACCAAAAACGTGCCCGCTGCACCTATACCCGTCCATACAGCATACGCTGTACCTATGGGAATTTGCTTTTGTGCCATCCAAAGACAAAAACCACTGGCAGCCATAAAGCCAATGGCTAGCAGAATTCCCATAACACGGGTTTCTGCTTCTTGCGACATTTTAAGTCCCACGGGCCATCCGATTTCCAGTAAGCCCGCAACAATCAAATAAATCCAGCTCACTTATGTATCCTTAAAAACAGCATGTTTGGCTTATCTGTAAAAGTATACTTATTCGTCTAAAGCAAAATACTCAACGCACCTTAGTATTTTGCTATTCAGCGTTTTTCTCACTAAAGGCTTGCCAGTTGGATACTCACCATTCCAAGTACCGCCGCATTTAATCGATTAAACCAGCGCCAAAAGTTGGGCCGCTGCATATGGTGAGCAAAGCGCGCTGTCAGCGTACTTAAACCAATAAACCACACGATAGATGCACCTATCGCACCACCCACAAACCACCATTTATTTTCCTGCCACTGGCTCGCCAGATTACCCATTAGCAGTAATGTATCTAAATAAAAGTGTGGATTTAACCAGGTTACTGCTAGCGCTATAAGCAGCGCTTTTTTAAACGACAGCTGCTTTTGTGCCATTTCTAATACAAGGGCATCATTGGCTAGCGAAGACTTTATTTTGTTAAACGCTATCCACAACAAAAACGCTACGCCAGCCCACTTGGTCACCGTTACTAACATTGGGTACTCTTGCAGCAGTAAGCCGAACCCCATAGCGCCTAAGCTAATCGAAATGGCATCGCTTAAAATAAAGAGCAAAACAAATAGCGAGGTCCACTGCCTTTTCATCGACTGCTCAATCAGAAAGCTGTTTTGTGCGCCTACTGCGATAATAAGGGTACCGCCCATTACAAAACCACTGGTTACTGCCGCCAACATGCTAAATGCCTCTTTAAATGATTAATGAAATTTACGTTCTATTGCTTGGTCTTTCGCTGCTTGGTTGTATGATGCCTTAGCGCTATATACAGCCAGCCAAACAAAAAATTTTAAGTGGCGCTATTTTATACAGCTTGCGATGCTTAATTAAATTAATGATACTTGTATTTAATAAGTAAAATTAATAACTTTAACTTTCCTTTCACAGGCTTTAAAAATGCTCGATTACGATGCCCTTCGATGCTTTCATGAGGTACTGCGCTATGGTGGTTTCGAAAAAGGTGCTCAGGCGCTAAACCTTACGCAATCTGCAGTTTCACAAAAAATAAAACGTCTTGAACAAAGTGTTGGCGGGCCTGTTATGGTGCGCACTAAACCCCTTCGTGCTACACCGTTGGGGCAAGAATTGCTTTCCCATATACAAAAAGTGAGTGTGCTAGAAGAGGCACTGAATATTAAAAGTGGTTTAGAAGCCTCGGCGGTACCTATCAGCGTAGCGGTGAACAACGATGTGCTCGCTACTTGGTTTTCGCAAGTTATGGCAGCATTCAGCGATAAGCGGGCCAACCCAGTTCACATTGTTAACGCGGATCAAACCCAAACACGAGACATTCTTCAGCAAGGTCGCGTTATGGCATGTATTAGTCAAACAGGTACACCGGTTACTGGCGGTCAGTCAGTGAGACTGGGCACCATGCGCTATCAACTTTATGCGTCACCGCGGTTTATTGAGCGATACCTTCACAAGGGCATAACGCCTGACAACGTGATGAATACGCCTGGCCTTTTGTATGATGAGTACGACGTTACGTTACTTACCGACTATCAAAGAGAATGTTTAAATATTGCACCTACCTTTACCACATGTCACTGGTATCCCTCATCTCACGGATTTGTAAAAATGGCGCTGGACGGTGTGGTGTGGGCCCTACTCCCTACTCTACAGGTGGCACAAGAAGTGAAAGAAGGCGAGCTTATTGCGCTTTTCCCAGACAAAGCGCTAGCGGTTCCTCTTTTTTGGCACTACGCAACACTCGAGTCGGCTGCGCTAGCCGACTTGACTAAAGCTGTAAAACAGGTCGCGAAGGCACAATTAAGATAAAGCCACATCAAGAGCTAGTAGCATACTCGGCGTTTTTACGCTTTTCTTTCACGCTATACATCAATTTGTCGGCTTTGTTTAACAAGCTCGGCAAGTCTTTGTAGCGTTCTTTTGTGATGTAAGTGCCTACACTCGCCGTGGTGTTTATCACCACGTTTTCTGTTCTGATATCACGCTCGGATAAGCTTTCCTCAATGCGGGCGGCCAATCGTTCAGACTGACCTTCACTATAGCAGTGACTTAATACAACAAACTCATCGCCCCCTAGGCGGCCTACAGCATCTTGTTCTCTGCAGCGGCTCATTAAAATTTTCGCAATCACCTGCAAGACCTTATCCCCTGCGTGGTGTCCGTATTGGTCATTAATCTCTTTAAATTTATCAATATCAATGAAAAGCAGTGTTAAGTAGCCACCCTCTTTGTTGAAATTATTCAGCAGCGACTGCGCCACACCTTCCCAACCGCTGCGGTTTAATACATTACATAATGAGTCTGTGGATGCGCGTTTAAATGCACTAAGCCTGTCGTCATTAAGCTTCTTCACTTTTCTTGACGTAGCGATGGCGAAAATAAAGGCTTCGATAGTTATCCCTAATACAAGGGAATATCGATATAAAAATGGCGATACTTCTGTAAAAACCAAACGGAAAAGCATAGACAAAACCATAACTGCAATCCCAAGCATTACTAAATTTGCACAATGCACATTGCGATAGGCTGCATAAACACAACTTGATAGCGTGCACGTCATAGTAATAAGTGTAATTAGACTTAACATGCTGTTAATTTTCATGGCACCTGAGACTGGAAGAATAAGCTGAACTACAGCAAACGCTAGTGCTGCACATGCCATCCCAAGCATAAACTGGCGCTGCCAACCTTTCAGTAGCGCTTTAAAATCAAGCAGCTGATCTAAGAATTTCACGCCTGCAAAAAGGGTAATTCCAGCAAATAGTAAGTGCAGTTGGAAATTCGCAAGCAAAGCGACTTGCGGAAATACAATATTCAGCAACCCTTCTTGAAGCAAAAAAAATACGCAAGCACTGAAAACGTAAAAGCTGTAAGAATAAAAACCTAAGCTTTGCATGCTAGTTCCCAGCATGCCTACGTATAAAGTAAGTGCCAAACAAAAGCCAATAAATAAGCTCATTGTGAGGGTGTGAATAGAAGCAAATTTATGAAAATCACCAAGCGGCGTCACTTTAAACGATACGCGCCGTTCCACCTGTCCGTTGATATCTAGATAAAAGCGGTTGTTTGAACTGTTGATTATGTATGCTTCAAAGGCACTAGGTAATCTTTCAACTTTGCGCATTTTGCTATCGTATAGCTGGTTGTAATTAATATAATTACGCGGAAAATACAGAACATGCTGCGCATCGACATTACAGCTTAGCACAAGTCGCTGATCACCCGCTTTAAGAAGAAAAGTTGTTGAAGTAGGTGCATCAATTTCGTTTTCGAAGTTGCATTTAGCAAGCGAGTGGGCACTTGCTGCACATAAAAAAAGCCCGATAAATAAGCGAATAAAATTACGTGACACACGCCATGTCATAGATTTGCTTCCTACTGGTACCGCAGCCAAATCCATGTAGCAAAAATATCCCTGTACGGCTATTACACTAAGATATGTATGCTTGGTTATATTTAGGTATAAAAACCAACACACATTAATATTAGTTTATAAATTTTAGTTCGCTAAGATATTTTACTTTTATTTAACGTCGTTCAATGGCGGGGATTGCAAAGTAGGCATCTAAGTCTGACTCTTTTAATGCGTCGAGTTTGCGCTTTCTCTGCGCTCTTTCGTTAACGGTTTCTCCAAATACTTCCATGTGCAAATCGGCTATAAGGGCCTTACCTTCTTCTTTGCTGATTAAGCCTATGACTTCACCGGCGTGCATGAACCCTTGCACTCGATACTTTTCTGCCTCTACTTTTTTCCCATCTTTACTTGCCTTGTAAAGGCTTACCAATTGCACTTTACAGGCGTCTAAAAATAGTTGTTTTTCACTCTCGTTTTGCATTTTCGCATCCCTTTTATTTGCTCGTATACCTTAGCGGTAAATCACAAATATAGATAGTAGCCAAGAAAAGGGGCCTTGCGTTCATTCCTATGCCCTAACAATTGCTACAACTAAAGTTCATTGGTGAAAATGAGGTATACCTCCTACGCTTAGCTAAGTGCTAGAGGTTTAATCTTCTAGGAAGTCACAAGTAAAAAAAGCGAGCTCCTTTATGCGAATACCAACACTTTTAGGTATGGCCACTTTCTTGGTATTTACCCCCGCTGCTGAAGCTAAAGAGGCAGCACATGGAAATGCTCATCATTGGCAAACGTCCCCTCACCACTTGTCTGCTCTTGTGGGCACTACCTACACAAAAGAGTGTGGCAATGCATTTACCTTGGGCATCGATTACGAGTATCGACTTAATGACTTTCTCGGTGTGGGGTTTGTTGCCGAATACGCGTTTGAAGACTTAGACGCTTATACCTACTTGCTTGTTGCCGACCTGCACATTACTAACAACTTTATTGCCCAGATAGGCCCTGGCGTTGAGTTTCACGGAAGCCATAAAATGGAGGTGGCCCGATTAGGCTTTTTGTATGAGTTTGAAATGTCTGGCTTTACCATTTCTCCGCAACTTCATTACGATTACCATCGAAACCACAAAAGCGCGGTTGTTGCTGGGTTAGCAATTGGAATGTCGTTTTAAACCTCCTGCCCCGCTGCCCAGCCGCTACTCCACGCCCATTGGAAATTAAAGCCACCGAGCCAACCAGTAACGTCAACTACCTCGCCTATGAAGTACAAGCCTTCGACGTTTTTTGCCATCATGGTTTTTGACGAAAGTTCGTTGGTGTCTACGCCGCCAATGGTGACTTCCGCTGTTCGATAGCCTTCAGTGCCATTTGGCTTTATTTGCCAATTTTCTAACGTGTCAGCAATAGCATCGCATTCGCCGTGGGTGAGCTGTTTTACCGGAACATTGCGCCAGTTATGATATTCAATAAAGCTTTGCACCATGCGTTTGGGGAATACTTTATTTAAGCAGGTAGCAAGTAGTGCATCTGGCGTTTCGGTGCGAGCAGTTTGTATAAGTACAGTGGCATCGTCATTGGGCAGCGTATTAATGCTTAAGCTGTCCCCCGCCTCCCAATAACTTGAAATTTGGAGCATAGCAGGGCCGCTCAAACCACGGTGGGTAAAGAGCATTGCCTCTTTAAACGTGGTGTCGTTACAGCTGGCGTACACGTCAACGGCTATACCGCTAAGCTCTGCCAGTGTCTCTTTGTCTTTATCGTGCAAGGTAAAAGGCACAAGCGCGGCCCGTGTGGGTAATACGTTTAGGCCGAATTGCTGCGCAATTTTATAACCGAATGGCGTCGCCCCCAGCTTTGGCATACTTAAGCCGCCAGTCGCGATAACTAAAGACTCACAGCTATATTCGCCATTCGAGGTAGTTAGTAAGTACCTACCTTCAGTTTTTTCTACACTTGTGATTTCACAGCGAGTAGTAATAGTAACGCCTGCTTTATTGCATTCGTTAAGCAACAAATCGACGATGTCTTTTGCACTCTCGTCACAAAACAATTGGCCCAAGGTTTTTTCATGATAGGCAATACCATGCTCGGCAACTAAACCAATAAAGTCCCACTGGGTATAGCGGCTTAGTGCCGACTTACAGAAGTGCGGGTTTTGCGAAAGGAAATTGGCGGGTTCTGCATACATATTGGTGAAGTTACAGCGGCCACCGCCTGACATGAGAATCTTGCGGCCTACTTTTTTGGCATGATCGAGCACTTCTACGCTGCGTCCGCGCGCGCCTGCCTGCGCCGCACAAAAAAGTCCTGCAGCACCTGCGCCAATTACTATAACATCGCGCTCAATCACTATTAACCTCTTGGAAATACGGCTAAGGGATGAGTAGTAATTAACTGAACGAACGCACGAGTATTTGGCTTAATAGCGTTTTCATGACTGACTCGCACTTTTAGTTCGTCACCGCTATCTAGTAAGACAGCATAAAGGCGGCTTTCGCCTTCATAGCGTACCCACTCAACGGTACAGTTCGTTTCACTAAGTGTGGCATCTAAGCTTAAATCGTCAGGGCGTACCAACAAGTCTACGTTGCCGCTTGCACCTTGAAGCGGTGTGCCTGGCACATTACCAATATCGGTAACCACTGTTTTGTCTGTATTTGCTGCGCTGCTATCGAACGTCGCACTTAAGAAGCTTGCCTCACCCATAAAACGCGCCACAAAGCGGCTGGCTGGCGATGAGTAACAGGCTTCAGGGGTGTCTAATTGCTCTAGCACACCTTTATTTAATATGCCTACTCTATCACCAACACTTAGTGCTTCTTCTTGGTCATGAGTTACCCAAATTGCTGGCACGCCTGCCTTTTTGAGCGCATCGCGAATTTCCCATCGCAAGCTGTCTTTTAGCGCAGCATCTAAATTTGACAGGGGCTCATCGAGCAGTACGAAAGAAGGTTCGTGCGCAAGGGTTCTTGCCAGCGCAACACGCTGCTTTTGACCACCCGAAAGACGTGCAGGTTTAGCATCGCGGAAATTATCTAGACCTAACAGTTTAAGCCAATGATCCGCAAGCTTGGTGTCTTTTAATCGAAAGCATACGTTTTGCTGAACGGTAAGATGGGGAAACAGCGCGAAGTCTTGGAACACCATGCCAACGTTACGCTTTTCAGGCGGCACGTGTTTGCTTGCTGTACTTTCCCAATTACCAAGGCTCATTGCCCCTTCTGAAATAGGAATAAGCCCTGCCAATGCTTGTAAAATAGTCGTTTTACCGCAGCCTGTTGGCCCTACCAGCATCAGGATTTCGTCTTGCCCCAGCTCAAGATTTAACTTGTCGACAACGCGGGTAGACCCATAATTCACTGACAAATTACTTACACTAAGCATTACGAACGTTCATCCTCGGTAACGGTAAACTGGGCTTTTCTTTCGCCCGACAGCATGAGAACCAGCCCCACACCAGATAATAAAACAAGCAGAAGCCCAGGTACTGCAGCACGTCCAAAGTAACCCGCCTCGTACACACGCCACATGTAGGTAGCCAAAGTTTCAAAACCTGTAGGCCCTAGCATAAGGGTGGCAGGCAACTCGCGCATGGCCTCTAAAAATACTAAAGCAGCCCCTGCAATCATACCACGAAGGGTTAAGGGCAGTGTAACGCGTATAAAAGCTTCTCTCGGGCTAGCACCAAGTACGCGGGCAGCTTTGACTAAGCCCGAATCTATATTCTCGGCGGTACTTCTTACGCTGCCTACTGCAAGAGGGATAAAACGCAGTACATAGGCCATAACCAATAAACTTAAGGTTTGATAAAGCACGGGCAAGTACTTGAGGCCCACGTACACCAGCGCTGTACCCATAACAATGCCTGGTACACCAAAGCCGAAATAGGTAATGCGCTCCATAAATCGCCCAGCTTTACCCGCAATAGCCGCGTGAGCAACGGGAATGGCAAGTAGCACGGCCACAATCGCGGCGATAAATGACGCATGGGCTGAATTCCACGCATAGCTTAATTCAAAACCGCCTGTCCCTTCTCTAATTAACCACAGCGTAAAGATAGCAAGGGGAAGTACAATAGCCATAAATACAACAGGCATAGTCGCTAGTAACATTAAGTTACGCTGCCAAGGCGCTGGAAATAAGGATAAGTGCTTTCCTGGGCGTTCTTGCGCCCCACCTATTCGGCTTTCTATAAACAGAATAAGCCCAACAATCACCATAAGCTGCAGGCTAAGCATGGCTGCCTGGCTCAAACCAAAAGCGTTATATTCAACAAAGATAACGCGAGTAAAGGTGTCGAAGCCCATTATTGCAGGCGTACCAAAATCAGATAAGGCGTAAAGCGCAGCGAGGAGTGCCCCTGCGGCAACGCTGTTTACTACGCGCGGTAGCACCACACGCCATAAGCTTGCGCCTAGCGACAGCCCAAGTGTACGTGCGGCGTTAACTAAGCTTGCATCTAAACTCAACAGGCTTGAACGGGTTGTCATCATTACAAAAGGATAGGTGTATAGGCTCATTACCAACGCCGAGCCCCATAGACCGCTAATTGGCGGCGTGCTAATACCTAAAACGTTCTCTATCTCTCCGCCAATACCAAATGAGAAGTACATGGCGAATGCGCCAATATAGCTTGGCAGTGCTAATGGCGCAGCAAGTAGAATTAGCCAGAAGCGCTTGAACGGCATTTGCACGTAAGCGGTTAAAAAGGCAAGCGGCACACCTATAAGCACCGAACCAATTATAGTCAGTACAACAAGCGAAATTGTGTTACCAAGTACACGAAGATTATGGGTATCGAAAAGCTGCGCACTATCTTGAGCTAAAGAAAACAAAACGCCGACGGGCAGTAAAGCCATCAGCGCAATAAATAGTGCCAGTGGATACGACTTTGGCCAGTTTGTCACAGTACGCCAACTTCCCTCATAAGATTAAGTGTTGGGCGTAAATCGGCCAGTTTGCGAAGGTCCATTTCAGGTGGCGAAAGCGTGCTTAAATCCGCTAAGCCTTGTGGTGGTTCAACTCCTTGAACCAAGGGTATTTCATATGCCTCACGAGCAAGGTAAGACTGCACTTCGTACGACAGCAGATAACGAATAAAGTTAACCGGTAAGTCACCGTCGCTTAATGCCACAATGCCAGACGCATTAACCAAGCAACCTGCATCACCTTTGCTGTAAGCAAGAGCCACATTGGCGTTTGGCTTGCCTGATTTAAGGCGAAGCGTGTAATAGTGATTGGCAAAACCAATGTCTACTTCACCGCGTTCAACGCCCATAACCACGCCTAGTTCGCCAGCGTACTTTTTCGAGTGCTTATTAATGCCTTTAAGCCATGATTTAGTAGCTTTTTCGCCTTCCAAAATACGCATAGCGGTAACAAAAGACTGGAACGACGAATAAGCCGGCGCCCAGCCAATTTTCAAATCGCTATCGGCTAACGCCATTACGCTTTCTGGAATTTGTTCGGGCGTAACGCGCTCAGTGTTATAAGGCAGTGTACGCACACGCCCAGTTACCGGTGACCAGCTAGGGTACTGAAAGTCTTCGCGAAGCTGCGAACGCAAATCATCAGGCAATGCTTTTGCAGCGCCAGTGTCAGTAACAACCCCAATAGAGCCGGTGTCTACAGCCCAAAACAGGTCAGCGCGTTTAACGCCAGCTTTTGTTTCAGCAACAATGGTATTTGCCAGTGCTGCTGAGCCGCCGCGTCTAACTTTTAGGTTCAACTTGGGGTTGCGTTTTTCGATGGCTTTTAGAACATTCTCGTACAAACCGCCTTCGCCACGCCCCAAATAAAGGGTGAGATCACCTTCTAGTTTAGGCAAAGACTCAACTGACACACTGCCAGTTTGGGTCATAGCGTGGGCAAAACTAAACGGCAAGCCAGTTAATGCACCGGCTGCAGCTAAGCCTTGTAAGAATGTTCTACGTTGCATACCCCTTCCTTAAAATACGTCTTTACGACTTTTTTCTACTTCAACTAACAGTGTACGAGCGCGATCAAGTTTAGCCTGCATAGACTCTACTACTTTGCGTACTGCATCTACGCCAGTATCTTTTGAAATGGCTTGTGGAAGCGTTACGTTAAAATCTTTTTCTAGGTCTTCAACCAAGGCTGCGTCTTTTGCAATCAAGTCACCTTCTACACCTTCAAAACGTTGAAGGTAGGTGTCGTGCACTAGTGTTGTTGCAACCTCGTGAAGCTGCTCTGCATATTTAGCAACAACGCGATCAAGACGTGTTTTGATATCGTCGATAACTTCAGGGCCAGTAGTCGGTTCTTTTTCAGTGGTTTGAACTTTGCCTACCAGACCTTTCTTCTGATACTGGGACGCAAGTTTAACTGCGCCTAACGCCTGCCACAAGGCATGATTTAGCTTCTCTTGCTCTACGCGCACGTCAGAAACTGGCTTACCTTCATCAATGGCTACTTTTACGCCATAAATTCCTTGCCAGATAGAAGCATAAATAGGTACATATTGAGTTTCGATAGCTGAGTGAAAGTCTACTTCTTCCCAATACTCAATTAGCGCATCGGTTTTCAGCGATTCATCTTTTGCTTCATACGTATCAACAACACTGCCAAACTTACTTTCTAACCAATGAACTTCTTCGGTGTACTCACCAATATGTGCATGTAAGTTGTTTACATGATCACCAATGGCACCGTTAGCAAGCGCTTGTGAAGAAAACATCGAGAAAGTAACAGCCGAAGCCAAAACTAAGGCACTTATTTTTTTCAGTGTTGTTGTCATATTTTTTCCTAAACCGTTTGTCTTTTCTCGCAAATGATACTTATTATCATTAATCAAGTAAAGGTAACTAAACGAGGCTACATGCTACGTAACGCAGTGCATGAGGCTTACGCGAGCCTTTAGTTTCTCTACGTTTTTAACCCACAATAATGCAGGTTAGTTCATTAACCTTCGCTGAACACATTGATATTCAACGCAATTAGCAAACTGCTAGATCATAGTTGAGTGACATTTTAATGAAAATAGCGGCCAAGTATACGCATTAACGAATACTCATAAAATGTGGAATGAAAAAAGCCCGCAACAATTGTTGCGGGCTTTAAGTATTTAACGCCTTTTAAAAAATTAAAGGCTATCTAACATGGTTTGGGCATCGCTCACGTCGAAACGACCAGGGTCTTCAACGTTTAGCTTTTTCACTTCGCCATCTTCTACAAGCATAGAATAGCGTAGCGAACGCAAGCCACCGAAGTTACCTGTACTCATGTCTAAGCCAATTTGCTTGGTAAAGAAACCATTGCCGTCGGCCAGCATGGTAATTTCTTCTGCATTGTTTGCTTTACCCCACGCATCCATAACGAATGCATCGTTCACACTTAGGCAAATAATACTATCAACACCTTTTGCCTTAAGCTTATCCGCAAACGCTACATAGCCTGGCAAATGTGCTTGTGAGCAAGTAGGTGTAAAAGCGCCGGGTACAGCGAATAGTACAACGCGCTTTTCTGAAAACAGTTCGTTCGTTCCTGGGTTAGTTATTTCGCCATTTACTAAAAGGCTAAAATCTACTTCAGGCAAAGTGCCCCCAACTTGTATCATGCTACTCTCCTAGATTTTTTTGACACAAATACACATCAAATCTGTGTTTTTTGCTTTCAATAGCCATTGATGCTTTTATTCCTGCCAGCACATCTGCACTGTTTGGGCGTTTAACTACTACCCGGTGCGTAGCTAGCTTTAGTGCTGGCGGTAACAGCGCATCTGCGTCTGGGTCATGACCAAGCAGTTGCTGAAACAGCCGCATTTCCTTTTTCACCAAGGCTGACTTCTTTTTATGTGGGAACATGGGGTCTAGATAAATAGCGTTCACGTTCTCACCAGTGAAGTATTGCATTACCTCAGCGCTATTTCCATGTTGAAGCGACATTTTAGCTGCAAGTTCTGGAAAACTAAGTGCTAATCTGCGAATGCCGTCTTCAAGTAAAGCGGCAACCACAGGCGATCGTTCAATCATAGTAACCTTGCAGCCCACGCTAACCAGCACAAAAGCATCACGCCCTAGCCCAGGCGTTGCATCTACCACGTGCCACGCTTCATTACCCTTTAGGCCTATAGCTTTAACTATAGGCTCTTTGCGACCACCGCCATGTTGCTTACGATACAAACTAGCTGGCGAGGCAAAATCAACCTCAACCGGGTTTACTTTTTTCTCGCCAGCGTCAGCAAGACCCAGCACGCCGTTTTGTACCTGCAGATACAGGCCTTCGCTAGGTTTTTCACTGCTGCTAACAACAGGAAAGCCCCACTTCTCGCTAATTGCACTAATTAATGCAGCGTCATCGCTATTGGCGTTAGCGCTGTTGTCGTTATCACATACAACCAAAGGCACACTCTTAAGCATGACCGTACTGCTCCTTATGCCCTATCCATCTATTTATGATGGCTTGAGCGTGAGAGGGATATTTGTCCCACAGGGTATAGGCTATTTCCTGTACTTTTGGAATAAGAGCGGCGTCGCGCACCAAATCTGCTATTTTAAGCTCGGCCATTCCCGTTTGCTTAGTACCCATAAATTCACCCGGGCCACGAATTTCCAAATCGCGCTGGGCAATATAAAAACCGTCGTTAGATTCGCGCAATACGCCAAGGCGCTGAGTAGCGGTTTTCGATAGTGGGCTCTGGTACATAAGTACACACTGACTTTCTACCGCACCACGCCCCACTCGGCCACGTAACTGGTGAAGCTGCGCTAAACCCAATCGTTCAGGGTTTTCAATAATCATAATGCTGGCATTAGGTACGTCTACGCCTACTTCAATAACGGTAGTCGCTACCAATAAATCCAGCTTTCCGTCTTTAAAATCAGCCATAACCTGCGCTTTTTCTGCAGGCTTTAAACGCCCGTGTACCAAACCAACGTGTAAGTCTGGCAGCGCGGTACGGAGGGTAACCGCAGCGTCTTCTGCTGCCTGACATTCCAACACTTCCGATTCATCAATAAGCGTACAAACCCAATAGGCTTGGCGGCCGTTTTCTTTACAGGCCTGACGTACGCGCTCAATTACATCAGCGCGGCGTGTATCCGGCAGCACCACGGTTTGCACCGGTGTTCTGCCTGGGGGCAGTTCGTCAATAACCGAGGTGTCTAAATCGGCATAGGCTGTCATGGCCAGCGTTCTTGGAATAGGCGTCGCCGTCATAATTAGCTGATGAGGGTAGCGACCTTGCTGTTCGCCTTTATCTCGCAGGGCCAAACGCTGATGTACACCAAAGCGGTGCTGCTCATCTACAATAACCAGCGCTAGCTGCTGGTAGTTCACGCTTTCCTGAAAAATAGCGTGCGTACCCACCAGCATTTGAATGTCACCTGCTTCTAAGCGCGCTAATACTTCATTGCGGGCTTTGCCTTTTAGCTTTCCGGCAAGCCAGCCTACTTCAATACCTAAAGGTTCTAGCCAGCCACGAAAGTTATTCGCGTGTTGTTCAGCCAATAGCTCTGTTGGCGCCATCAGCGCTACCTGGTGACCAGCTCCAATGGCTGACAATGCTGCCAGTGCTGCCACTAAGGTTTTACCCGAGCCCACGTCCCCCTGTACTAAGCGCATCATAGGCCGTGCATGCTGCATATCTTTTTGAATATCTTCCACTACCCGAGCCTGCGCACCCGTTGGTGAGAACGGCAGTTGAGCGAGCATTTTATCGATAAGCGGCTTATTCACCTTAATAGGAATACCAGGCTGCGCATCAGATAGCTTGCGTACTTTCAACACACTTAGGTGGTGTGACAGAAGCTCTTCCAGAATTAACCGATACTGAGCAGGGTGCAGCCCTTCTTCCATTTCGTGTACATCTACATCGGGTGGTGGGCGATGCACCAAATGAAGCGCCTCATTAAGGCTAATTTGGTCATCGTAAATGCCGTCGGGCAGTAGGTCGGCCAGCGCGCCTTTATCTAGAAGTTTTAACGCCTGATCAGTTAAATTGCGAAGGGTTAACTGCTTAACACCGTCTGTGGTGGGGTAAACTGGCGTTAGTGATTCTTCAGTGGGTGGCGCGTCTTCATCCACTAATTTAAATTCGGGGTGCATCATTTCAATGCCCCACTTGCCAGTACGCACTTCACCGAAACAGCGCACCGTGTTTCCCGGCGTCATAATAGACCGCTGCACTGCGCCAAAGTGGAAAAAACGTAAGGTTATAGTACCCGTGCCGTCGCTAAGCTTAACCACCAGCATGCGTTTCTTTCCGTACTGAATGTCGGCGCTCATTACCTCGCCCTGCACGCTTACGTGGGTAAACGGGCGACACTCAGCCACGCTGTAAATACGGGTTCGGTCTTCGTAGCGATGAGGAAGATGAAACAGAATATCTTGAAGGGTAAACAAACCTATTTTGTTAAGCTTTTCTGCCACCTTTGCGCCTACGCCTTTAAGCGCAGTAATGGGTGTAGTGGCCAGTGCTTGCATCAAGCGATATCCTTCTTTTGGAACATTAACTATTTAACCTTTGAATTGGCACAAGCTGGTGTTATTCAACGTGTTATAGGAAAAGAAGTGTAAAGGATTGTTGAGGGGTTGGCGAGTACGCTTTAGGCCAGTTTTTTACGCTGGCCTGCATATACACATGAGAGCAAAACTAAAAGCGAAACCAAGACGTTAAGCCCTAGTCGGCTTCAAGCGCGTTGGCTTCTGCTTTTGTGATCTGCATTTCTTTCCACCAGCTATCGTCGGCATCCACTTCACCAATGGCGTTAATAGCAGGTAAAGGCAAACCTTTACGTTGGCAAAGTTTATACAAACGCGGGTAACCATTTTGAAAGGCCAATGCTTGGCACTCTTCTTCTGATAACTGCTGAGTGTTATACATGCCCGCTATGGTACGTTGGCGCTGAGCTTCGTATAGCACTAGCGCTGCTGCTACCGATACGTTCAACGACTGCACCATGCCCATCATAGGAATAACAATGTCGTGGTCGGCAATGGCTTTCGCCTCATCAGAGGCACCGTATTTCTCCTGACCAAACAAAATAGCCGTAGGCTTGGTGTAATCAATATCGCGAAAATCGACAGCGGTATCAGATAAGTGGGTTACTAGCACCTGCATACCTTGACCTTTTAATTCAGCCATCGCGTCGTTGATATTATCGTGATTGGTTTGACGCACCCACTGCTGGCTGCCCATAGCCGTACCGCGACGAAACTGATATTTCTTTTCCCACACGGTGTGAACGCGATGAATACCCACTGCATCACAGGTTCTCACTACTGCAGATACGTTATGCGGCTTGTGTACATTTTCAAGGCAAACCGTAAGATCAGTTTGCCTTCTTTCCAGCACTTGTCTTATGCGCTGGTAACGCTCAGGTGACATGGCTTACTCCGGCAGTTCCATTACACCATCAATTTCAATTTGTGCACCTTTAGGCAATGCAGACACCTGAACGGCTGCACGTGCTGGGTAAGGCTTGGTGAAGTAACGGCTCATAATTTCATTAACCGTTGCAAAGTGACCTAGGTCGATAAGGAAGATGTTCACCTTCACTAAGTCATTTGTAGTGCCGCCCGCAGCGTCACACACCGCTTTAATGTTCTCAAAAACTTGTACAGCTTGCGCTTCAAAGTCGTCAGAAACCATTTCCATGGTTTCAGCAACAAGAGGAATTTGACCTGAAAGATAAACGGTAGTACCTGCTTTAACCGCTTGGCTGTAAGTACCAATAGCAGCAGGTGCCTTATCGGTCTGAATAATAGACTTAGACATAGTAGTTCCTAAATAGTGTAGTAATTAGTGTCGTGATTGACTATGACGAGACACTTTCTGAACTTCTGGCATGGTGCGTATTTTCTTCATTACGCGAGCCAAGTGCACACGGTTGTGCGTGGTAAGTTCAAGATCAATAAAGTAGATATTACTCTCTTTCTCTTCAGTTTGCAGACCAATGATATTGGAATCGCACCCTGAAATGGTGTTCGTTAAAGTTGCCAGTGTGCCCTGATGGTTAAACAACTCTATACGCAGTGATGCTTTAAATTCACCCTGCGGATTGTCATCCCATTGCATAGGCAGCACGCGCTGTGGCTCTTCACGAGTAAGCTTGCGAATATTGTTACAGCCAGTTTGGTGAATGGTCATACCTCGACCTGGGCTTAACACCGCAACAATCTCATCATCAGGTATAGGGTGGCAGCATCGAGAATAGTGAACAAGCAGGCCTTCTGTACCACGAATGGCCACATTGCCTTTTTTGTCAGACAGATCCGTTGTGCTCTCGCCTAATAAACGGCGAGCCACGATAGCACTTAGTTCGTTACCTAAGCCGATATCTACCAATAGGTCGTCAAAATTAGCGTGCTTGGTTTCTGCCACCACACGCTCAATATCTGCATTAGGAATATCATCTAACTTTACTGCACCTAATGCATGACGAAGTAGACGGTTACCCATGTTCACTGCTTCTTGAGAATGCTGCTTACGCAGATACTGGCGAATACGGGTACGCGCGCGGGCGCTCACCACAAAGTTCAGCCAATTCGCATTAGGCTTCGCTTTTGGCGAGGTAATAATTTCTACGGTTTGGCCGTTTTCAAGAGGCTTACTTAAGCTGAAGTTTCTGCGCTCTACGCGCACGCCCACGCAGGTATTGCCTACATCAGAGTGCACTGCATAGGCAAAGTCAACAGCGGTTGCGCCCATTGGCAGTTCGATAATTCGTCCGTCTGGTGTAAACACGTAAATTTCATCAGGGAACAGATCGGTTTTTACCGATTCGATGAATTCAAACGATGAACTGGCTGACTGCTGAAGTTCGAGCAGGCTTTGCATCCACTTGCGTGCGCGAAGCTGAGCGGTGGTGCCATTATCACCTGGCTCTTTGTAAAGCCAGTGGGCCGCTACCCCTTTATCCGCCATTTGATCCATTTCCTGGGTACGAATTTGAATTTCCACAGGAATGCCGTGCGGGCCAATTAATGACGTATGCAACGACTGATAGCCGTTGGTGCGCGGAATAGCGATATAGTCTTTAAAACGGTTTTCAATTGGCTTGTATAAACCGTGCATAGCGCCAAGAGCGCGATAGCAGTTATCTACTGATTTAACCACGATGCGAAACGCATAAATATCCATTACCTCGTTGAACATCAGTTCTTTGTTTTTCATTTTTCGGTAAATGGAATACAGGTGCTTCTCGCGGCCTAATACGTCAGATTCAATCTCGTAGGCATCAAGGCGCGTGTTAAGCTCTTCGCGAATGTTTTCGATAATTTCTTTACGGTTGCCTCGAGCCTGACGCACGGCAGATTTCAATGCGCGATGGCGCATGGGGTACATGGCCTGAAAACCTAAATCTTCAAGCTCATTTTTAATATCGTGAATACCCAAACGGTGGGCAATTGGCGCATAGATTTCGAGTGTTTCTAAAGCTATACGGCGGCGCTTATCTGGACGTAGAGAGCCCAGCGTGCGCATATTGTGCGTGCGGTCGGCAAGCTTGATAAGAATAACCCTGATGTCTTGCACCATGGCCATCATCATTTTGCGGAAGTTTTCCGCCTGCGCTTCCTGCTTGGTACTAAAAGCAAGTTTATCTAACTTACTAACACCTTCAACCAGTTCGGCAACTGTATCACCAAACGCTTCAGCTAAATCTTCTTTGCTGTAATGGGTATCTTCAATCACGTCGTGAAGAAGTGCCGCCATGATCGTTTCGTGATCAAGGTGCATGTCGGCCAGTATGCCGGCAACAGCTACAGGGTGAGTAATATACGGGTCGCCACTTGAGCGCATTTGTCCATCGTGCGCTTCTTGGGCTAGCACAAAAGATTCCTGAACCTGCTGTACGCGTTCAGCTGGCAAATACTCTAAAACTTTCTGCTTTAAACCTTCAAACAAATACACAGTGGAGCGTGACCCTTATCTAACGTTACAACCCTAAGAATACGTTTAAATGCGCAATAAGCCAATACACCAAAAGCAAAGCGCCAGTGCTTTTTTCAAAGCACTGGCGCCAAAATACCGATAAAACCGTTAAAAAGAGGTCTTACTGATCAGATAGGATGTTTGCTACTGATGCAAATTCAGCATGTTCTTGCTGTTCTTGAGCTTGAAGTTCTGCTTGTTCAAGCGTTGCAGCAGTTACAAAACCTTCTTCAATTTCACGAAGTGCTGTAACAGTTGGCTTGTCGTTTTGAACGTCAACCATAGGATCTTTGCCTTCAGTGGCAATTTGACGTGCACGGCGTGCAGCAACAAGCACTAGGTCAAAGCGGTTACCAATTTTATCTACGGCATCTTCTACAGTTACGCGAGCCATGTATTTCTCCGAAAATTAGGTTGAGCAAGTTATTCAAAAAACGGCCGCGTAGTATACACAGATACGTAGCGCGATCCTAGCATTTTGTTTGAATTTGAAGCAGTCAGATCGCGCAGATAGGGCAGCGATCGCCTGATGTTAAAACAAAACACCCATAATAGGGTTAAGCTTACGCGCTACCGAGCAGTTCGTCCAATAGCACTTGATGACGCATCTGCTGTTTTACTGTTCGTAAACGCTGTGCTGTCACAATGGCTTCTAAGTCACTCAATGCCGTCGCAAAATCATCGTTAATGATCACGCTATCGAACTCACTAAAGTGAGACATCTCTGCTACTGCTTGTGCCATGCGCCCTGCAATCACTTCTTCACTGTCTTGGCCGCGGTTGTTTAAGCGCTGCTCTAATACATTGAGTGACGGAGGAAGAATGAAAATACCACATGTGTCTGGCATAAGCTTTTTGACTTGGCGAGCGCCCTGCCAGTCAATATCTAAAAATACATCAATACCGCGATGTAGCGTCTGCTCGATAGTCACTCGGGATGTGCCATAATAATTGCCAAACACTTCTGCGTACTCAAAAAATACGCCTTGTTCGATAAGTGCTTCAAACTGCTCTCGGCTTACAAAATGGTAATGGACACCGTCTACTTCACCCGGACGCGGTTGACGTGTGGTATGAGACACAGACACCTGCATAGGCGTGGCTGCATTGCCTTCATACTTTTCCATTAGTGCCTTGATAAGGCTTGATTTTCCTGCTCCTGAAGGAGCAGCAAGAATGAATAAATTACCGAGTAGTGAAGCCATAGGATATTAAAATTCTATCAAAATGTGGTGATTTCAAGTGGCAATGATAGCATATGAAGCCATTGCGCCGTAACTGCGATTATCTGGTTTATCCATTGATGGTGCATACTCTTTAGTCGCAGACCGGTGTTAGCAAAATAAATAACAATAATAATTTTCTTAAGATGATGGTGGTAGAAAAAGTACTCTGACCCCATTTTTTTGGAAAAGACAGAGATTGCCTGTGAGAAAGGATAACCATTGGTGATAAAGCAAC
Organism: Alteromonas sp. ABH4_453; assembly: GCF_056160665.1. NCBI lineage: Bacteria > Pseudomonadati > Pseudomonadota > Gammaproteobacteria > Alteromonadales > Alteromonadaceae > Alteromonas > Alteromonas sp. ABH4_453. Next base: position 123,898 of record NZ_JBSWXP010000007.1, on the reverse strand, counting down.
AACAAAACTAGGAAATAAAGAATGACTCAGCAACTTCTGCCGTGCGTAGAGATAAACCCTTCCACTACGCCTGATGCCTGCGTTATCTGGCTACACGGTTTAGGCGATTCTGGCCATGGTTTTGCGCCTATCGTGCCTGAACTCAAACTTCCCGAATCAATGGCGGTTAAATTTCTCTTTCCCCATGCACCTGAGCGCCCCGTTACCATTAACGGTGGAATGCGTATGCGCGCCTGGTACGACATCAAATCATTAGATTTTGAAAGTCGTGCCGATCTAGAAGGTGTAAAAGAGTCAGCTGCGCAGGTAGAAGCACTTATTGAAGCGCAAATTGAAAGTGGTATTCCTAGTGAACGCATAGTACTTGCAGGGTTCTCTCAAGGCGGGGTGATTGCACTTCACCTAGCCCCCCGATATACCCGCAAGTTTGCTGGCGTCATTGCACTATCAACCTATATGTGCGAGCCATCGCTACTTGGAAGCGAAGCAAAAGACACCAACCGTGAAACGCCTATTATGATGGCCCACGGTGACCAAGATGAAGTAGTACCCGTATTTATGGGCAACGCGGCATTTAAAACGATAAATGAGAGCGGTTTTAACGCTACTTGGCAGACATATACAATGCAGCATAATGTCTGCATGCAAGAACTAAACGATATCAGCGCTTGGCTTCAGAAAGTTTTAAACTAAGTTTTACGATGCATTAATCAGTGTGGTAGCTAGCTTCAAAGCTTGCTATCAGACTGCATCAAGCAGTTTCTGACTACTATGATTGCATTTACCCTTCTCACTCATGCCTTGGCATTAAGGCGAAAAGAAGAAGGTGTTAGACGTAGCGCTATTCAGCAACGCGGTTTCTGCCTCCATTTTTGGCTTTGTACAGTTTGTCGTCGGCTTGTTTTAAGCTAGCGTGCAGTTTGTCATCGGTAAGTGCGGTAGCCACGCCAAAACTGGCGGTAATCTTGTGATTGATATCCCCTTCTATAAATGGACTTTCTTCAACCACTTTTCTCATTTTTTCCGCAAGTTTTACGCCTTGGCTCAAGGGCGCTAGAGGAAAGAGAACTAAAAACTCTTCTCCGCCGGTGCGCGCAACAATATCAGATGCTCTAACAGCGCCTTTAATAATGTTAGTGAAGTGGATTAGAACCTCATCACCGATATCATGCCCATAGGTATCGTTAATCTTCTTAAAGTGGTCTATATCTACAACCACTGCGGTTAACGGGAAGTAAGCACCTGGATCTTTCATGGCCCGTTCAAAAAAGACGGTTTCTAAAAATCGTCTATTTGGCAACTTGGTGAGAGGGTCAGTGTTTGCCTGTCTCATCCGCTCTAAGTTTTCACGTAGCATTTCTTTACGGCTTTTGTGCCAGAAATTTTCGCCAATAAAGGCAACACAAATAAAACAAAATGTAGCGATCAAGAACCGTGAAACATGCTCATCAGAGTATTTAGCAACAATAACGTCTTGGTTATAGAGCATATAAATGGCAAGCACCATGGTGACCGCAACATAGACCATGGCTGGCTTGAATCGCACGACTATTATTTGAATAAATATCAGAGGGAAAATGAAATATAGCCCTGTACTATTCAACCCTCCAGTGTAAACCAGAGCATTAATAGTAAATAAAACGATAATCCCTGCGACATAGTAAAAAGCGTCACTTTTAGGAAAAATATGTGACAGTGCAACATTGAGATAAATCACCGAAGCAGAGGTAGCTAAAGCGCCTACTAATAATGGGTTGTCCGTACCCCAATTAAGCCATGCCATGAACGCCATAATGGTAGCCCCGACGTAGGAAATGAAGTACAGCGTCAATCTGCGCCTTTTTTCTTCAGCCTCGTCTTGCTGTGCGTTTCTTAATAATTGTCCTATCGGCGTGTTGTCCATGCTTACAACTTTACTCCTCGAATGCTTAAGTGGACATTTTGTCCACGTACAGCATAGACGCATACCTCCTTAATCGCAAAGTAGAAAACTGCGTCTAATTTCAAACATTAATACAGAAAATGCGTATACTACGGGGTACTTCGTATGACGTTGTGTGTTACATCGTTTAAGTTTCTTTTTTTACAGAGTTTGGAATAGCCATGAGTCATCTCAACACTACCCGCACCGTTCGAATTGCTACTAGAAAAAGTGCTTTAGCGCTTTGGCAAGCAGAGTATGTGAAGGCAAAATTGATAGAGCACTATCCATCAATGACCGTTGAGCTTGTTCCTATGAGTACGCAGGGCGATAAAATTCTAGACACACCCTTAGCTAAAATCGGCGGAAAAGGACTGTTCATTAAAGAATTAGAAATTGCCATGCTAGAAGGCCGTGCTGATATTGCAGTGCATTCAATGAAAGACGTACCGGTAGAGTTTCCTGAAGGTTTTGGTCTGCACGCTATTTGTGAACGCGAAAACCCGTTTGACGCCTTTGTATCTAACGACCACGATAGCCTTGATGCGTTACCACATGGCGCAATAGTAGGCACATCAAGCCTTCGCAGACAGTGTCAAATTCGCAAATATCGACCGGATCTTGTCATTAAAGACCTGCGCGGTAACGTAAACACCCGCCTAGCCAAGCTCGACGCCGGTGAGTATGACGCCATTATCCTGGCCTCAGCGGGTCTTATTCGCCTTGAAATGGAATCTCGTATTCGTATGCCGCTTCCTGCCGACATTTCGCTGCCGGCTGTAGGCCAAGGTGCAGTAGGTATTGAATGCCGTAACGACGACGAAGAGCTAATTAAGTTGCTACAGGCTCTGAATCATGCAGACACCAACAGCCGGGTTACCGCAGAACGCGCTATGAACGAAAGACTGGAAGGAGGCTGCCAAGTACCTATCGGTAGCTTTGCTACCCTAGACGGCGACGTACTAACCTTAACGGGTATGGTTGGCAAACCAGATGGCTCTGAACTGTTGTTTGCGTCAGCTACAGCGTCGCGCGAAAAAGCGACGGATATAGGCATTGAAGTGGCTGAAGCGCTTTTAGCGCAAGGTGCTGGGGAAATCCTTAAAGCACTTTATAACTAAGTTATATTTAGTAGAAGCGCGCATTCCTATGCACGTAGAAATGCGCAACAAACTTAAAAGGATGAGAGTTAGATAAAATGCTTCTTTTCACGCGTCCACTGCCAAAACTGAAAGCGAGTGCTTCGGCTTTCGAGCAAGCAGGCATCAATGCGGTAGGGGTAGCCACTTCTGACATTATTAAAATCTCTTCTGAACAAAAAGCCGCTGCAGAGTATTTAGCCTTAAATACAGTAAACGCAATTATTGTTACCAGCGTATACGCTGTGAATAGTGTTATTTCGGGGCTGCGTGACACAGCCACCCCACTCCCTTTGATTATTGCCGTTGGTGATGCCACTGCGCGCAAACTGCAGGCTGGCCTTGAAACGTTTTCTTCGGCGAATGTTGTTACTCCAAAGGTCCATACATCCGAAGGTATACTGGCAATGCATCAGCTTAATGAGGCAAACTGTCAGCATGTCGTTATTATTAAAGGTGAAGGTGGGCGAGAAGCCATAGCAAAAGGATTAGACGAAAAAGGTATTTTAGTAAATAGCTTTTGCGTTTATAAAAGAGAGCAACTTGCACGCCCAGTTTACACAAAACGGTGGAAAATGGGCGAAGTTAGCGGCATTATCGCTACAAGCGAAGCAATGGCACTGCAACTGATAGAACAATTTGGTCATGCGCTATTAACTTTTAAATGGTTAACAGTGAGTGATCGCATCGCCCTGACCCTTAACAGCAAAGGCATTAAGGAAGTAGCGGTTTGTCAGCGAGCCACCGATCAGGCACTCATTGCTTGGGTAAAGGATAACTGGGAGTATTGAATGGCCAACAATAATGAAAATAGCCCACAAAAAGAGGAACTCGTAAAAGTGGAAGCTGAAAAAGAAGTAATTGAGTCTTCTGCCACGCAGAGCGAATCGACTGAATCTAGCGCTAAGCAAAAGAAATCGTCAGGCAATGGTCTGTTGTGGTTCGTCGTTATCATCTTATTGTTGGCCGTGTTAGGTATGGCTGGCGCAGGTTACTGGTATTATATGCAGCAGCAATCGGCCAGCGCAGATTCCGCCAACGCACAGCAAAGCAATACCGCGAAATTAAACAGTATTGAGCGCGAGCGTAGTGACATTTTAGCGTCTTTAGAAGCCGTGTCGCGAACGAATGAAGCACTGCAAGGCACGGTAACTGAGCTTAAAGCACAAAATGAAAAGCTTAGCCTACAGGCCGAGTCTACCCTTCAACAGCTAAACAATATGGAAGGTCGCCGCCCAGCCGACTGGCTAATTGCAGAAGCTGACTATTTAGTTCGTATGGCGGGCAGAAAGCTTTGGCTGGAAAACGATGTTCGCACAGCAATTTTGCTATTGGTTAATGCAGATAAGCGTTTAAAATCATTGGCTGACCCGTCGGTACTACCCGTTCGCGCTAGCCTAGCTGAAGACATTCAAACGCTACAGCAGCTAAACCCTGTGTCGCAAAGCTCAGTGGCGCTCGCCCTGACTGGCATGATCGCGCAAATCGATAAACTGCCATTGGATACCTTCGAACAACCTGAAGATGCTAACGCAGAAGACACCACCTTGTCTGAGTCGGCTGACGATTGGCAGGACAACTTAGCAAAAGTATGGCGCTCATTGGTTAACGATTTTCTTACCGTTAAATCCATTGAAGGTCCTGTTGAGCCGGTACTTTCACTAGAAGCACAGTTCTTAGCGAAAGAGCAGCTTCGCCTGCAGCTTATGCACGCACAAACGGCCGCGCTTCAGGGCGATGCAGGGCTTTACAGCCAATCGCTTCAGTACGCACAAACGCTGCTTATTGAAAAATACGATACTGAAAAAAGCCAAGTAACTGGCTTTGTCGACGCATTACAAAACCTGATTGCCACAGATATATCGCGCCCTATTCCAACAGAGCTAGCGTCACAAAAACCGCTAGAGCGTTTACTGGACAACCGCGTTAAGCAAGTGTTCGGACAAGGAGCAAGCGCACTATGAAATGGTTAGCTATTGCCCTTGCGGTATTAGCCGCATTCGTTGTTGCACTCATTGTTGGACCAATGCTACTTGGCGATAAAGGTTACGTGCTTATTTCTCTTGGCAGTACAGCCATTGAAATGACCGTGATCAGTTTTTGTATATTGGTGACTGGTGCCGTTATCGCTTGGTATGTACTATCGAGACTTGTTGTGTGGGCGTTAAGCCTGATAACGGGCTCCCACAAGTGGTTTGGTACTTTAGGTGAGCGCAAGCGTAAACGCGCTTTTTACGATGGTTTACACGCTATGGCCGCTGGTGATTTTGATTCGGCGCAAAAAGCGTTAGGCAAAACCACCAACGGTGATTTCGAAGGTGTTAATTACTTGGCCTCAGCGCAAATTGCACTTGCCAACGGCGATTTAGCCAAAGCCCGCTATTTCCTTGTTCAGGCAACCGACTTTCCAAATGCCAAAATAGCCGCAACAGTAATGCATGCTCGCATTGATGTTGCTGAAGAAAAGTTTGATGCAGCACTAGAAAAACTTAACGAACTTGACGAGCAAGAGCGCGAAAACAAGCAAGTTGTGCAGTTAAAAGCACAAATTCTTGCCAAGCTAGGTAAATGGCAAGTGCTTCAAGAGAATTTATCAGGCTGGCGTAAAGCTTTGCCTAAAGCTGATTACACCACGTGGAGCCAGCGTATTGCTAAAGGTAAGTTTGCAGAAATTGCCAGTAAGCAAGGTGCCGTTGAGCTTAAATCGTATTGGGACACTTTGCCTCGCAAATTACGTCACGACGACGCTTATCGCGCCGCTTATATTCAGCAATTGCTTGACCAAGGCATGCATGCCGACGCACAAAATTTACTAGTTGAATGGCAAAAACGTGGGCCGAACAGCGCTCTGTTTCCACTGTTCACGCAGCTTAATATTCCTGATGCATCGCCATCACTACGTTTGCTTGAAAGCTGGATAAAGCAAGACGAAGAAAACGTGTCGCTATATTCCACGCTAGGCCAAGTGGCGTTCAACTCGGGCGATGATGTGTTGGCGGAAAAAGCGCTGCTTAAAGCCACAAAAATGCAGTCGCGCAAAGAAGACTTATTGCTGCTATCTGCCATTAGTGAACGCAAGCATGACACAGCTACCGCCCTTCAGCTTTACAAGGAAGGACAGCAACTAGCTAGCTAAATGAATATTCGTTTAGCTTTCTGGTAGTACTTGTATTTCAACTAAAGTTGAAGATATAGTAAAAAGGAATTCTCAATTCGGGTTGTTTCAACAACAACCCGAATTGACTCAAACAACTTGTCGGAGTGCTTCACTGGTAACCCAGTAAGCTGAGACCGCGAAAGTGGGATCCGTAGAACCTGATCAGGCTAATACCTGCGAAGGGAACAAGAAAATACAATGTGCACAATGTTAAGCCGTAGTTTTACATTGTGAAGCGAAGTTGTTTTGCTGTTGATGTACAGGCAAACCCATTACGGTGTTGCTAGTTACTCAAGGTAAACTGCTCAAGTTTATCATCTAGTGAATATCAACGGTGTAAAGTGCTGAAATCACCAGTACCTTCACCAACAATCTCGCTAAAGTAACGGGCTTATCCCCTTCAAACACTTACACACTGTATTCTCCTTCACTCCTGACAAGCATTTTTAGAACCTAAATTTACAAGGTAAAATGCTATGTCGAACAGACGCGAACAACGCCAACAAGCTCAGCAATTCATATATGAACTAGCGGGCGAAGCTTACCCCAATTCCACACGCCACTACGAGTGTGGCAGCCGCAACGATATCCGTGTGGCCATGCGCCTTATCCACCAGCACGACAGCCTAGTCGGTGGCACCGAAGAAAACCCTATCTTAGAGCCGAACCCACCTATTCCGGTGTATGACACCTCGGGTCCCTACGGCGACCCACAAGAGAACATAGATGTTCACAAAGGCTTAAGCCCACTTCGTCAAAAGTGGATTGAAGAGCGCAGCGATACGTTCGAACTACAAGGCGTATCATCAAGCTTTGCAAAAGAACGTGAAAACGACATTTTTACTGAAGATTTTCGCTTTATTCGCAGCCGCAAACCACTAAAAGCGAAAGCGGGTAAAAACGTAACGCAACTGCACTACGCCAGAAAGGGCATTGTTACCCCTGAAATGGAATACATTGCCATTCGCGAAAACATGGGCCGCCAAGCCATTAAAGATGCCGAACTAACGCAGCAACACAAAGGTGAGCACTTCGGCGCGAGTTTGCCCGATACCATCACGCCTGAATTTGTACGCCAAGAAGTAGCCGCAGGCCGCGCCATCATTCCGTGTAACATCAATCACCCCGAATTAGAGCCAATGATTATCGGCCGCAACTTCTTGGTGAAAATTAACGCCAACATTGGCAATTCGGCAGTCACCTCATCTATTGAAGAAGAGGTAGAAAAGCTGGTGTGGTCAACGCGCTGGGGCGCCGATACCATCATGGACTTATCTACCGGCAGAAATATTCACGAAACCCGCGAGTGGCTGCTGCGTAATAGCCCGGTACCTCTTGGCACTGTACCTATTTACCAAGCACTAGAAAAAGTAAATGGTGTGGCTGAAGACTTAACCTGGGAAATGTTTAAAGACACGCTGATTGAGCAGGCCGAGCAAGGGGTAGACTACTTCACCATTCACGCCGGCGTGCTGCTTGAATACGTTCACCTTACCGCAAAGCGAGTTACAGGTATTGTATCTCGCGGCGGCTCCATCATGGCGAAGTGGTGTTTAAGTCACCACCAGCAAAGTTTTTTGTACGAGCACTTCCACGATATTTGCGAAATTTGCGCGAAATACGATGTCGCGCTATCGCTAGGTGACGGTTTGCGCCCAGGTAGCGTGGCTGACGCTAACGATGATGCGCAGTTCTCTGAATTACGTACCCTTGGTGAACTAACCAAAATTGCGTGGGAATACGATGTTCAAGTAATGATTGAAGGCCCGGGCCACGTACCCATGCACATGATTAAAAAGAACATGGAAGAGCAATTAAAGCACTGCCATGAAGCGCCTTTCTATACCCTTGGCCCCTTAACTACCGATATCGCACCGGGCTACGACCACTTCACATCCGGCATTGGTGCCGCCATGATTGGTTGGTACGGCTGCGCAATGCTGTGCTACGTAACACCGAAAGAGCATTTGGGTTTACCTAACAAAGAAGACGTTAAACAGGGGCTTATCACGTACAAAATAGCGGCTCACGCTGCCGACTTAGCGAAGGGCCACCCCGGCGCGCAAATACGCGACAATGCTATGTCGAAAGCACGCTTCGAGTTTAGATGGGAAGATCAGTTTAACCTTGCATTAGACCCCCACACTGCGCGCGCTTATCACGATGAAACCTTGCCGCAGGCCTCTGGCAAAGTTGCGCACTTTTGCTCTATGTGCGGACCAAAATTCTGTAGCATGAAAATTTCTCAAGAGGTACGTGATGTCGCTAAACAAGCTGAAACCCAAGAGTTCGAGAAAGAAAAAGGCATGAAAGACATGGCTGATGCGTTTAATCAATCGGGCGCTGAGCTTTATCACACTGCAGATAGCAAGGTAGAGCTGCCATGACAAACAGCCACCTAACCACACCCATACTAGAGCCACCTAGCGCAAGGCTGCCGGTGGTATGGTGTATAGGCGGCGTTGATTCAAGCGGTGGCGCTGGTATAACTCGCGACGTCATCACGCTTGCCGATTTAAGTGCCCATGCCTGTGTGCTCACCACACAATTTACTGTGCAATCAAACCAGCATCTGCTTAGTACAGAAAGCATGAGTGCATCTGCGTTAAACCAGCAGTGGCAAGTGCTTTACGAAGATACGCCACCACACGCTATTAAAATTGGCGCTATCGCAAACGATGAGCAAGCACTTTTACTTTGCGCACGTATTCAGTCGTTAATAAAGCCTCGCCCGTTTGTGATATGGGACCCTGTGCAGGCTTCTTCATCTGGCGGTATGTTAAGCGACTTAAGCGAAAGCGTTGTTGACGAGTTGCTGAACACGGTTGATTTGGTTACCCCAAATATCGACGAGCTCGCTTGGCTGTCTAATTTGCCGGTAAACGACGATACCAGCTTAGCGTCAGCAATAAACCGGCTAATAGGAAAAGGGGCAAAGAGTGTTTACGTCAAAGGCGGCCACGCCGAATGGCAGACTCAGGCATATGACACCTTTGTTTGTGCCTCGCACACCCTTCACTTTAGTCAGCCGATAATCAATAACGGTAAACTTCGGGGCACTGGCTGCATGTTAGCAAGTGCAATTGCAGCATTTATCGTTCACGACTATTGCATAGAAGATGCGCTCACTCTAGCAAATGCCTATGTGTGTGAAGTAAGGCGAAAGACCCTTTACGAGCCTCATACTGATAGCGCTAAGGCGTATAGTCATGGGGCTAATTTGCCCACGTACTTCCCGCGAACTAACGGTTTTCCCGCCAACGCTATAAGTTTTCCAAAGGTAAACTTTCGTCAAGGTAGCGCTGTTTTTCACAATAAAGATTTGTGCCTAGAGAATTTGTCGAACAGCGACCTCCCCTCAGAAAGTGTGCTAGGTAATGTAGCCCGTTTCCCTACACTCACTCATACGAACCTAGGCATATACCCCGTAGTAGATAGCGTTCAGTGGATAGCGAGGCTTTGGCCAACGGGCGTAAAAACCATTCAGCTAAGGGTGAAGGAAGGGTCACAACAAGACATTCGCCAACAGATAAAAGAGGCCATTGAGTTAGTGGAACACACCAATTGTCAGTTATTTATTAACGACTACTGGGAGCTAGCCATAGAGCTAGGGGCTTATGGCGTACATCTAGGTCAAGGAGATCTCGACACTGCAGATTTAAACGCCATTCGCAATGCAGGACTAAGACTGGGCATTTCAACTCATGGATTCGCTGAGATTCAGCGGGTTCGCGCACTAAACCCTTCTTATATTGCCCTTGGTCATATCTTTCCAACCAATACCAAAGACATGCCGTCTAAACCCCAGGGTATAGAGCGATTGGCAAAATATGTGAAGCTATGTGAAGGCATACCCACCGTTGCCATTGGCGGTATTAACTTATCGCGTATAAGTGACGTGGCCGAAACCGGTGTTGACGGTATTGCCGTGGTCAGTGCCATTACACATTCGGAGCATCCGCTGGAAGCCTACCAAGCATTGGTTCAGGAGGCGGGGTTTGCTTGAGCACCAAGACATACAACGTTACAGCAGGCAGCTTTTACTCGACTGTATCGCTCACAACGGCCAGCTTAATTTAGCGAACGCACACGCTGTGGTTGTGGGGCTGGGCGGTCTAGGAAGCTTAACCGCCCGCTATTTAGCCGGTGCAGGTGTTGGCAATATTACTCTGGTAGATGGCGATACGGTTGATATCAGTAACTTGCAGCGCCAGGTTAGCTACAACGAAATGCACTTAGGCGAGCTTAAAGCCAAGTCACTTTATAACGAGCTTCGCAAAGTTAACTCTCATCTAAACATCCAATATAAAAGCCTCTTTGCTGATAGTAACAACTTACCAACTTTAATTTCGCCTGCGACTTGTGTACTGGATTGCACCGACAACATTACGGTAAGGCGCCAGATTAATACAGCGACTTACCGTGCATCTATTCCGCTTTTTATTGCGGCTGCTAGCGGACTAACTTGGCAAGCACTGAATTTGCCGCAAAACTCAAACTCGTGCGGTTGTTACGAGTGCCTAGTAAACATGGTTTCCGTGCGTGAAGACTGCCTGAGCAAAGGCGTACTTGGCCCTGTTGTTGGTATGGCTGCTTGTCATCAGGCAACACAAGCTTTGTTGTTTTTAGCAAAAGGTTTCCAAGCCGATATCAAGTGGGGCCACTACCTAACTGGGAATGCAGGCCATGGTTCGCTACAAAGCTTTGCATTACCCCCCTCTTCTACTTGCGAGGTGTGCAATGACGCAAATTAAAGTAAACGTAAACAATCAACCTATGAACGTGATCTCGCCCATCTCACTTAGCGAGTTAATCGCCCTTAAACAACTGAATGACGACGGTACCGCCATTGCTAGGAATGCTGCCATAGTAAGTAAAACAGAATGGCCGACCACTTATCTTAAAGATAACGACACCGTTGATATCTTCACCCTAGTTGCAGGAGGCTAATATGCTAACGCTTGCAAACCACACTTTTTCATCACGTCTTTTAACCGGTACAGGAAAGTTCAGCAACGCCGCCACTATGAAAGACGCGGTGGCCGCTGCACAAAGTAACATTGTTACCCTGGCAATGAAGCGCGTGGCGAGTAATAGCGCGCAAGACGATACGCTAACGGCGCTTCGGGAATTAGGGGTTACTTTACTGCCTAATACTTCGGGGGCGAAAAGTGCCCAAGAAGCCATATTTGCAGCAGAGCTTTCTTATGAAGCGCTAGGTAGCCCATGGATAAAACTGGAAATTCACCCTGACCAGCGCTACCTGCTGCCCGACCCCATAGAAACCTTGCTGGCCGCTGAAGTTCTAGTAAAGAAAGGGTTTCACGTTCTGCCCTACTGCGGCGCAGACCCCGTTTTGTGTAAACGTTTAGAAGAAGTAGGCTGCGCAGCTGTTATGCCGTTAGGCGCTCCTATAGGCAGTAATCAAGGCTTACAAACTAAGCCTTTTTTGCAAATTATTGTTGAACAAGCCTCTATTCCGGTCATTGTAGATGCAGGTATTGGCAAGCCTAGTGAAGCCATGGCAGCAATGGAAATGGGCGTAGATGGGGTATTGGTAAATACAGCTATTGCCACTGCCCAAAACCCTGTTGCCATGGCAGCTGCCTTTGCAAGTGCGGTAGATACAGGCCGAAAAGCGTTTGAAGCAGGACTAGGGGCAACCAGCAACTTTGCGCAGGCATCAAGCCCACTTACTGCCTTTTTGGAGCCAGCGGTATGAAGGTAGCACAAGCGCTAATGCAGCAAGACTTAGCTCATCTAGCTATGTCAATTAACAGTAAAACCGCGAGTAACGTAGAGCGAGCGTTAAACGCCAATACACTTACACTCGATGACTTTATGGCGCTGATCTCACCTGCCGGCTCACATTATCTGGAAGCCATGGCAAGTCGCGCGCAGGCGCTAACCCGTCATCGCTTTGGCAATACCATGCAGCTATTCGTGCCTTTGTACCTGTCGAACCTATGTGCCAACGAGTGTACCTATTGCGGCTTTACCATGAGCAACAAGATAAAGCGCAAAACTCTATCTATAAGTGAAGTGCTTACCGAGATTGAAGCTATTAAAGATATGGGCTTTTCTCAGGTGTTACTGGTAACGGGCGAACACGAAACCAAAGTGGGCATAGACTATTTTGAGCAAACCCTTAGCGCCATTCGCGACAAGGTAAGCTACCTTATGATGGAGGTGCAGCCGCTAAAAAGGGAGCAATACGAAACCCTGAAACACCAAGGTTTAGATGCTGTCTTAGTATATCAAGAAACCTATTCACCCCAGCACTACGCCAACTACCACACCCGGGGTAAAAAACAGGATTTTTTATGGCGCTTAGAAGCCAGCGATCGCATAGGGCAAGCCGGTATAGATAAAATAGGGATAGGTGCGCTACTTGGGTTAGGCGACTGGCGGGTTGATAGTGCTATGACCGCCCTTCACGGCAAATTAATACAGCAGCACTATTGGCAAAGCCGCGTGTCCATTGCCTTTCCTAGGCTTCGAAGTTGTGAGGGTAACAATACTGGCGGTAGCACGCTTACCAATAGCAAGCTACCTAACGAACGTGACTTGCTTCAGCTGATTTGCGCCCACCGATTGTTTAATCCACAAGCTGAACTATCGCTTTCTACCCGTGAATCGGCCGCATTTAGAGACGGCGTAATGCCGCTGGGGATAACATCAATGAGTGCAGCTTCCCAAACGCAGCCGGGCGGCTATAGCGAACCTTCACAGGCATTAAATCAGTTTGATATAGACGACAACCGTTCGGTGCCAGACGTGGTAAACGCAATTGCTAGAAAAGGCCTAGAACCTGTTTGGAAGGATTGGATGTCATTTGAAGTACGCGTTTAGGCTTACCATACTGGGTGCCTACTAATGGTCAATGCGTAATTAGAGCGCTGATTTACACCCCATCAAACATTAGTTTTTTTAAGGCAAAACAAATAAAAAATTTGTTTTGCTTTCATGTAAAACCCTCCGTAGAATCCGCCCAAATTTTAGCCAGACGCTATTTTTAAGCGTCTGGCTTTTTCGTCTTATTTATCCCATATTACATTTATCAGAAGTTAAGGAATTGGCGTTGGATACTTTTGAATTTATTCAAATTCGAAAATTTATTGTGAAGCTTGGAAAAATGCTTCACAAATACGGTACGCCTGCATTTCGGCTAGAGGCCTACCTTGGCGACGTGGCTGAGTATTTAGGCGTACATGCCTCTTTTATCTCTACTCCAACCTCGCTTACTTTCGTTATCTGGAGCGACCGTCACGAAGACGAATACAACCACTCGGCGCGATTGCAGCCAGGCGATTTAGATATGAATGCGCTGTCGCTAACCGATGAATTAGCCAGCGAGCTACTATCGGGAAACCTTTCGCTAGCAGAAGCCGATAAGCGCCTAAATGAAATAGATGCGATGGGCAGCCCCTACGGTAAACTATCTACCGGTACGGCATTTGCCATGGCCACCGGCGCATTCGCTATGCTAATGGGTGCAAGCTGGAGCGAAATAGGTTGGTCTGCTGCGCTGGGAATTGTGGCCTATTTGTGGACGTTATGGGCAGAGCGCTCGAAGCGCGTAAACCTAATGCTAGAGCCTGTTACCGCATTTGTAGGCGGCATTTTAACCTGTGCCATAAGCCAGTACGTTGACCCGGGCATTAATATTCCTTTGGTTGTGCTTTCTTCCGTCATTGTATTTGTGCCCGGGCTTGCGCTGACGATGGGCTTAGCCGAGCTTTCATCGCGAAATATGGTGTCGGGTACAGCCCGTACAATGGACGCCATAATGCAGCTATTTAAACTGTATTTCGGTGCATTCTTAGGTGTTTCGGTTGGTTTCAGTGTGTTTGGTGAAAACGTGTATACCCCAGCTGAATCCCTGCCTTACTGGGCTACCTGGCTTGCTGTGTTTTTACTTTGTATTGCGCTAGTTGCAATATTTAGAACCCGTATTAAGCACATACCTTGGGCACTGGCTGCTGCGTTTATTGCTTATAGCGCTACCGCGTGGAGTTCAGATTACATGAGCCCTGGGCTTGGTGCGTTTGTGGGTGCATTTGCCTTAGGTATTTTTGCCAATGCGTTTACGCGCATAGCTAATCAGCCAGCAACTATTGTGGCTATGCACGGGCTTATCGTGTTGGTGCCGGGGTCTAAAACCTATATTGGTTTGAACTCGTTTATGACCGGCCAAGACTTTGTAAAGGCCGATCATTTAGGGCAAGAGGTGTTTCTGATCTTTATGTCGCTAGTGGCTGGGCTTATCTTTGCTAACGTGGTTATGCCCACCAAAAAGGCGCTATAACGTTAATGCAGTAACCTGAGGGTTTCGCGTTAGAGCGCGACTGGTACCATTAGGCTGCGCACAATTGCAAGCGCAGCCTAACAACTGGGCGAGACGTGCTATTTAAGCAGCTTGATCAACGCCCGCCCTAAACGGGCGTTAAGCGCTCCAGCGGCTATGGCTTCAGCCGAGTTTTCCATAAACTTGGCTGACAAACTGCCGCCAATCTGGTTGGCTACTTCGTCGGTGGCTAGGTCGAATACGCCCTGCGCAGCAATATTTTGTGCCAGTACTTTTAGTAGCTTCCAGTTACCCGCTGTGCTTGGTCGTAACCCGTACACTCGAGCCATACGGCGAATGGTGCGAAAGCTAATCCATATTACTGCAAAGGTTTGAATAAGGTTGTTGGGGCTAATAAACGCCAGGCTTCCTGCCGTTACCGACTCTTTGTTCAACACCTTGTGTGCTTTTTCCTGCACCGGTTTCAATACCGTATCTTCGTACAGGCCTAGTCGTTCTGGCCCTGTCATATCGTCTTGGAATTGCTGTTTGTAACGGTCGAAACAATGGGCCGCGTAAGAACCGCGAGAAAAGCGTTTGCCGTGCTGACTTAACACGCGGTCTATTTGTTGCGGCGATGTTTCATTTCCTTTGTTTGCCAGCAATTCCCGGATAACACCAGCATCTTCCATCGCTGTATTTACTTGCTTATAGCCGCGCCATTCTTTAAAACTTAAAAAGCTGAAGCAACTAACAAACCCCACTAGCAGCGCACCCAAAACACCTGTACCTATGGGGTGCTCAGAAAGGTTCGCAGCAAGGGTGGTATAGGCTTCAAAAACAAAAAAGCCAATTAGCGACACAACACCAAACCCTAGGGTTGCGGCACCTAACGAAATACCATCTTTTTTCGCACCTACTTCCCACACGTCTTCACTGACTTGCTGCGGAAGCTTGGTTTCAGGCTGCGCAATATCTAAGGTTTGCGTTTTAACCTTGGCTTTATACTGTGGTCTATTTACCCCACTAGTTTGTTGGTCTTCCTGAGACGCTTTTTGAGATTGCGTATCTGCATTACCTTGCTGGTCGCTATTCGCGCCATCAAGCGCGTCGCTTCTTATATTAGATGAGCTGCTCATATTGGACGAACTGATGGCATTGGGCGCGCTAGACGGCTCTGGGGTTTCATCAAATGTATAAGGTTTATCGCTCATTCTTATTCTCCTTTGCCCAGTAAAAACTGAAGCAATCTGTCCACGCCCTTACCCGCTAAAATACGTGCTTTGAAATCGCTGGGCACACTCACATCTGGTACCGGGAAATGACTGCCCTCTTCCATATCTTTTAGTGTGCTAGGAATGGGTTCAAACGTAGATTCAACGTAACGGCCATCAATGTCTTTATAGCGAATAGCGTCTTCATTGCTGCCGTCGTCAGTGACTTGCATGCTAGACACTAAAAAGTGCTCGAACTGGATAGGTTTTCCATCGAACCGGGCTCTGGCCCCTTCGGTAATCTGGGTAAGCAAATTAAGTAAATTACCGCGCTGATTTACCGGCACCAAGTCAGACTTAGTGGCGACAAACGCCACCTTGCCTATTTGTTCTTTTTTCAGCACATTGCGCGAAAACCAATTACTTTGCCCATACACAAAGGTATCGGCCAAATGGCTTAAGGTTTCCTTTAACTGATACAAATGCTGCCTGCTATGGTTTAGCCCTTCAAACAAGTCCACTAGAATAATTTGCTTATCCGTCTCTTTAAAAATGGACTGCTTCAACGGCGTTAGCCAAGCACTTTGAAACTTCGAAAAATGCTTATCAAATATTTTAAACCACGGGTGCGACACGTCGCTGGTAATGCTAGACGGTAGCGGCGTAAAGCCAAAAGCCTGCCAATCAAAGTCGCTCGACTCCAATAAGAAACTGCCCGGCTGCAGCAAAGATATACCGTTCGCTTTAGCTTCAACTAAATAATCACGGTAGGCGTTAACAAGCAGCTGAATGCGCTGTTCTGTAGGTTCTTGTTCAAAGTCGAACTGATTAACAAAGGCTTTCCACTGACTGGCAAAATATTGTTGCGGCCCGCTGCTAAGCTGCGCCCACGCAGAGTCTGACCAATGGGCATAGGTTTTACTTAACATAGGAATGTCAGTCACCCATTCCCCTGGGTAATCGATAAACTCAAACACCACTTCGCTATGAGGCAAAACATGGCGCTTCGGCGAAGCCGTTTCTTTTAAACGTACCACTAACTTAAAGCCAAACGCTTCTTCGGTAGCTTTTGGCCACTGGCCGTTTTCAAGATCAGCAATATTCTGCAAATGTGGAAAGGGTTTATAGCCCTCGATAGGCGCTATGTGCATATCAAGCACGTGGGAAGGCGGTAAATATCGCAACAAAGGCAAACACGCATAGCCCTCTTCACTACGGCTTTTCAGCATGGTGATAAGGCTGGTGAATAGCATGGACTTACCACTTCGACTTAGCCCAGTAATGGTGAATCGGTGCGTTTCTTTATTAAACGCACTACTTAGCTTGTCGCCAGTTAGCGACGCTAATTCCCGAGTTTTGTCAAAAAGCGTAGCGATATTTTTCTGCATTATTGTTTTATATTCTGCCTTTGCAGCTCCTATACCTTTGAGCCTATCTCAACAAACATAACGTGCCGAGAGGGGCTGCACTTACTTTAATATAAAGTTCGCGATATAAGAGTAATGAGGTTTTGTACGTTTAAAAGCAAGGGCAGTGCCATTTAAACACGCCACTTAGCAGGCAAAGCCAGGTTACCCTTAGCCTGCAAGTTAATGCTCGCGAGTTTGATTGAAGAGCTTTTTCTTTATACGATTTTTGCTGGAGTGCCAGTGGTTCTTAGGTTTGCGAGGTGCATTCTCGATAACATGCTCAAAATCAATATCCGACTTTTTCGTTGGCGGTACATGTGCGCAAAAGAATGTATCAATTTGTGACTGCGCCAGCTTTTTTAAGCTTTCACGGTATTGATTCGGGTGACACAACGGATACGGTGGAACGAGTTCGCCCTTTACCTGCACTAGCACGTCAGCAATGTAGGCCTGCTGCGTAGGAATGTGCGCAAGGGTTAAATCATGATCGGTGTGACCCGGCGTGTACATTACTTGCCAGTCGGGAAAACCAGGCAACGTTTGGTTGTCTTTAAGCGTCATGTCTGGCGCTAAAATTGGGTTATACCAAATGGGCATTCTTGGTTTGCCAATACGATTTGCCACCCACCAAGTTAACAGCAAATCGATACCGTGAGCAGTACGCCCTGCAAAACCAGCGTACCAATTAACCGCTTTAGGATGAGACGCCACTTGCGCACCTGTGCGCTGACGCAACTTAATAGCGCCACCTGCGTGATCGGGGTGCATGTGGGTGACCACAATAAGCTTTAAGTCAGTTAACGGTCGGCCCAAGGTTTGCGTAATGTATTTGCATACATTGTCTACGTCGGCTCGGCTACAGCCATCAAGCAACAGCAAGCCGTTGCTGTCTTCAACAAGATAAATATGCTGTATGTAGCCTGATAATGTATGAATTTTCATTACTGCTTCCTGTTCACCAGTACGTGCGAGCTTACCAACAGTGACAACTGCTGCAACTGTGCATTCGTTCTCTAGGCGCTTTTCGATACACGGCTACATAGCGTATTAAACCCATTTTCTACTGGCAGCGGGTTAGAACTTATAATTACGCCAAATCCTATCAGAACCTATCTGGTAAGACCAGATTCAGCGAACAAGTGTAGCATTAAATCGCGGAGCCACATCAGCCCCGGCTCGCCTTCTTGCTGGCTATGCCAGTAAAGGTGCGTTTCCAGTGCAGGTATTTGATAAGGCAGCTTAGTGCTTATCAGGTTATCGTCGCTTACTGCATCGGCTACTGAACCCGGTAAGGTTAACAAAGCCTCAGTGTTAGCCACCACATCTGCTGCCGCGCGGTAATTTTGGCAACGCCATAAAGAGGGCCGACTTACGCCTAATTGTTGCAGTGCAATTTCTTCTACCGACGCGCCTTTAGCGCGGTTAGATACCGTAATATGACGTGCAGCCACGTACTTTTTCTTATCTAAATTCTGCGCCAAGGGGTTTTGCTTATTCATAAGCACCTTGTAGGTATCACGACGTAAGAGAGAATGGGAAATGGGTGCTGCAACGGCGCGGCCAATATCAATAACTAAGTGAAGGTTTCGGTTGCTTAAATCAGCCAGCATGCTGTCACGATGTAAGCGAGTGCTTACTATTTCGATATTAGGCGCCTGCTTTTCAAGGGTAGAGAGTAAAACTGGCAACACACCTAATTCTAACGATTCTTGCATGGCGATTACAAAACGCTGATGGCTGTGTAATGGGTTGAAGTCAGCAAACTCCCCTAGCGCTTTTCGAATATCGCTCAAGGCTTGCAATATAGCGGGAGCTAACCGTTCGCAGGCTGCGGTGGGCAGCATACTTTTTTTTTCTTTTACAAAAAGCGGGTCGCCTAAAATATCCCGAAACCTGCGCATGGAATGGCTAACTGCCGACGGCGTAATGTGCAGCGCTTCAGCCACCCGGGTCATGTTTCTATGCTGCCAAAGGGCTTCAAACACCTTCAGCAAATTCAAATCGAGTTTTTCAAATTGTCTGTCTTCAAGCATTGGCCAAACCATGAATAAAATTCACACCACTTAAGGATTATATTTCATTTCATTCACTGAGCAAGTTTCTCTAATATGAAGCTAACAAAGCACTTTCGCACACGTTCATCGATAGCTAAGGAACATGAATTTAGTGCGCTCTTTACAAGCAAATAACCATGTGATGCAAAGCCTAAATACGCTGCTGATAAGCATTACAAACTAAAGCGAACAATATAAAGATAAAGGTACCCTATGGATTTCTCACATAACGACAAAACCAAAGCCTTATTAGAAAAACTTGATAACTTCATTGCTGAACATATAGCGCCAATTGAAAATGAAGTTTACGACTTTCATCATAAAGAAAATAACCACGGCGATTGGAAAAACTGGAAGCTACATCCTGGCACCGAGGCACTAAAAGCCAAAGCACGTGAAGCAGGCTTGGCGAATTTATTTCTGCCAGATGCTGAACTAGGTCAGGGGCTAACCACACTTGAATATGCGCCAATGGCTGAACGCATGGGTAAATACTTGTTTGCCCCGGAAATCTTCAACTGTAATGCGCCTGATACCGGCAACATGGAAGTGCTGTATCACTTTGGTAGCGATGCACAAAAAGAAACGTGGCTAACACCCTTACTGGCTGGCGAGATCCGCTCGGTGTTTGGCATGACCGAACCTGATGTTGCATCGTCTGATGCTACCAACATGGCCGCCACCATCATTGAAGATGGTGACGACGTCGTTATTAACGGCAAGAAATGGTGGTCGACAGGCTTAGGCCACCCTAACGCGGCATTTACTATTTTCATGGGTTTATCAAACCCAGATAACGACAAGCACAGCCGCCATAGTATGGTGATAGTGCCGCTAGACACACCAGGAATTACAATAAAGCGTATGCTAGATGCCTACGGCGATTACGATGCGCCTTACGGCCATGGCGAAATGCACTTTGATAATGTTCGTGTAAGTAAAGACAACATTATAATGGGTTTAGGCAAAGGGTTTGCGATAGCACAAGGTCGCCTGGGCCCGGGTCGTATTCACCACTGCATGCGTGCTATCGGAATGGCCGAAAAAGCATTAGAGCTTGCGCTCAAACGCGGCCATGAACGGGTTGCCTTTGGTAAGCCTATCATCCGCTTAGGTGGTAACTTAGAGCGTGTGGCGGATGCTCGCATGGCAATCGAGCAAGCGCGTTTGCTTACCCTTCACGCGGCGTGGAAGATAGATAATTTAGGCGTTAAACACGCTATGACAGAGATCTCAGCCATCAAAGTGGTTGTGCCAAACATGCTACAAAGCGTAGTGGATATGGCACTGCAAATTCACGGCGGCGCAGGTATGTGTAGCGATTTCCCACTAGCACGCTTTGCGGCTGGCGCAAGAGCCCTTCGCTTAGCTGATGGCCCTGACGAAGTACACAAAGGTATGGTATCGCGCCTAGAGCTTAAAAAGTATCAGTAGCAAAAACTAACACAAAAAATGCGGCTTAATGCCGCATTTTTTATAGGTCAGAAGGACCTAAAAAACTAGTTGTCTTCTTTGCGCTGCTTAATGCGCTGATGTAGCGCGTCTAGCTTGCTGAAGCTGTCGAACAGTTCCGGGTGTGTTGCAACTAATGCTGCAACATGCTCAAAAGCTTCTTCTCGCGTGTCGTTAGTAAGAAAGCGAATATCGTCATCGCTAGGTAAGCGATTAAAGTCGATACCTGGGCCTGTAGAAGAAGCTTGAATCTTCATTGCGCGAAAGTCTTTCACATAGCGGGGCTCGCAACTCTTGCGAGCAATTTTGCTACCAATGGGCTTTTCATACTTGCAGATAACATCGAACTTTGCGACGTCATTGATACTGTTGTAAAGTTCTAGGAATTCGAAGCGCTGATTATCGAAAGCTTTCTTTAATTGCGGTGTGGTCTTTTGGCCAAATACTTCAATTTTTTCAACGCGTTCTTTATCGTTTTGCGCAGTTACTTGAAAGCTTGCTGCAAGCGCTAGCGAAAGCGCAGCTGTTTTTATGGCATGAAGCCCGTATTTACGTAGGTTTATCACAATTAACATCCTCGTTGTTTTACTTGTACATTTCTCAAGCTAGCACTTGGATAAATTTTAGTCAAAAAAATACCGCTTCTTATAACAAGAAGCGGTATTCAATTTTGTTTATAAACTAATTAGTTAGCGTTTTATCTGGCTAAAAATGACTTAGTAAGTATAACGTGCCTGCACGTACCACATACCACCATTGAAACCAAACGGACTAGCTTCTGAGTAAAGCTGACCTAAGCTTCCTGCGCTTGGGTTTTCTTCTGGGTATTCGTCGAACAGGTTGTTCACACCAACAACAAGATCAAGGTTTTCGCTATAAGAGTATTTGGCTTCTACGTCTATCAAAATAGCCGCATCAATACCATCTACACCGTTACCCGTGTCGTCCCAACCACCGTAGTAGTTAGCGCGAACTAGGGTGCGAAGTGCGCCTTGCGTGTGCGTCCAAGAAATATTACCGCGAAGGTTTGGCAGTAAGTCTTCAATTGCAGCAACACGGCCTTCGCCGATTGGGTTAAGCGTGCCTACATCGTCTACTTCGGTTTCGTTGTAGTTCGCCGCTAGCGTAATACGTGAATTTCCTTCCCATAAATCGAAGCTGTAGTTACCTACAATGTCGATACCGCGTGTAGTGGTGTCGAAGCTGTTCGAGAAGAAACGGAACTGTGATAGGTCGTCTAAGCCGATAAAGTCTGAACGGTCGATAATGCCCGATGCATCAAGCTCGGTAAGCGCTTCAGATACGGTTGCGTAGTCGGTACCGCCACCGGCGAAGTTAAGCGCATCCAAGAAGTTTACGTTAGCACCTAGTGCAACACGGTTTTCCATTTCAATGTTGTAGAAGTCGATGGTCCAGCTCATATCTGCCACATCAATTGATGCACCGAGTGAGAAGTTCACTGCTTCCTCTGGCCCTAGGTCTGGACGACCGTTGCCTTGGCTTTCAATGAAGTCAGCCGCTAGCTGACCTGCCGCCGATGATAATGGCAGTGTACCTTGGTCAATTAGCACACCATTCACGTTTTGCGTGGTAACGTTAGTAATGCTTGCCTGGCCCGCTGTTGGCGCGTGGAAACCGGTTGAGTATGCACCGCGTAAACGGAAGTCGTCCGTTACGTGGAAAATACCGGCCAGTTTAAAGTCGGTAGTATCACCAAACTCACTGAAGTCTTCACGACGCAGCGCTGCTTGCAAGGTTAGTTGGTCTGTTACGTCAGCTTCCAAGTCAATATAGACCGCGTTACTGTCTTGTGACGAGCTAGTATCACGAGGAAAACCACCAAAACCGTTCGAGCTAGATGAGAAGCCTTGGCTTGCTAGTGGGCCAAGCGCATAAGACGCTTCATCACCCGCAAACAAATCAAACTCTTCTTTACGGTATTCTGCACCAAACGCAACGTTCAAGTCAGACGCTAAACCTACATCAACACCGTACACAAAGTTAAGGTTAACTAGTGTTTCAGTTTGCTCTTGACCACCTGGTACAAAGTCGCGCGGCGTTGCTGGGCCTAAAGAGGCGTTAATTGTGTTCTTAATGAAGAAATCTGTGCGGTTCGAGCCACGCTGTGCACTGAAGTCGTAACCTAAACCGTTACCAATTTCTAAGTCACCACGCACACCTACGGTAAACGCCATGTCTTCGTTGTCGCCACCAAAGCGAGGTACAAAGCCCGTTGGAATAGTTTCAATGAACGAGAAACAGTTATCGTCTGCCTGTACTTGCGCTAGGAAAGTTGGATCTGGGAATACATTACCATTACCGCCAATTGGAATACCGTCGATACAGCTTCCACCTACGCCAACGCCATCAAGGTCACCAACAAGTACTGAGTGTACGCCGTCTGGATCTTCTAAACCGGTTAGTGGGTCAACCAGAGGGCCTGCATATACACCGCCGCGCTGGCTGCCTTCAGTTACCGGGTTACGGTAGAAGAAACCACCGGTAACCGTACGTTTACCGTAGTTACCAAATAGGTATAGTTCAGCTTTGTCGTTTAGCTCGTACGCTGAGTTAATAAAAACTTTATAGTCGTCTTCTACGTCTGGCTGGCCCCAATACTGTGGCACTTCATTGGTATAGGTGTTGATGGTAGAAAAATCTGACTGAGCTAAATAGCCCGCATCAACCATACCTTGTACGTCGTCACGCACTACTGAGCGCACGGTACCTTCAACATCACGAATTTCACCTGTGATATTCACAAAGCCGTCTGCACCTAGCGAGAAACCGGCGTTGGCTGAAATGGTGTAGTTGTCGCCATCGCCTTCATAGGTAGAGCCGTAGTTAGCGCGGAACTCAAACCCTTCGTCGTTATCGCGAAGTAAGAAGTTAAGTACGCCGGCGATAGCATCTGAACCGTACTGTGACGATGCACCGTCACGCAGTACCTCTACTTGTTTTAAAGCTAGCGAAGGAATTGCCGAAATATCAACACCCTGCGCCCCATCAGAAATACCACCACCTAAGAAAGAGATAATAGAGCCACGGTGACGGCGCTTACCGTTTACCAGTACCAACACGTTATCTGGCGACAGGCCGCGCATGTTAGCCGGGCGCACAATGGTAGCCGCATCGCTAATTGGCTGGGTGTTTACATCGAACGACGGTACATTTGTACGCAACATATCTTGTACGTCACTTGACGAGTTCTGGCGAAATTCCTCACCCGTAATTACGTCTACCGGCACTGGCGAGTCGGCTGCAGAGCGGTTGCTCATGCGTGTACCCGTTACAATGATATTTTCAAAATCTTCTGCTTTTTCTTCTGCTTCTTGTGCAAAAGTAGGCGCTGACATTGCCGCAAAAAACGGTAATGAACTAGCAATAATGGCTGAGGTTATTCGATTAAGTTTTTTCCCCTTAGGGAAGTTACCTTGATCCAATGTGTTTCTCCTTCAAGACTTGTGGTTTTTAAGTGTTTTAAGTTTTTTGATTATTTTTATTATTGGCGTAGGCAACGCTTATTAGCGGTTGTTGAATAAAATGTGATACAACCAAACTAATATGCACATCTAAATTAGAATAGATCAACTAAAAAATACACCTTTGCGAGATAATTATCACTCATTAGACGAATATTATATTAGCCTTTAGGATAAGAGAACGCTTTGTTATTAAGGAGAGTCAAGAAAACGCCGCACACAACAACATGCAGCGCTTATAAAAGCAGATTAAACACACTAGCCACTGCCCTAATTTTAATCAAGGCAGTGGCTTGGTGTTATAAGAGTAAGAATTACTGAAGGGTAGTTTTCAGGATTATTGTCAGTGCTGCGCGCCTTTATTCGTTCATGACGCGCGTCTAATTAAAAGCTATACGAAGCACTTAGCTGGGCGTTAATGCCTGCGCCGTAGTAACCTACGGTGTGAAGGCTATTGATGTACTTCTTATCAAAGATATTATTGATGTTCATGCGAACGGTAAGATCTTCAGTAAACGCGCGTGATGCATACACATTACCCAAGAAATACGCACCTTGTTCAACGTTATAATCCACATTGCTTATTTCAGACTGCCAGCGACCACCAAAGCCTACTTCCACCTCTGGTGCTTGTGGCACTGTGTACGCTAGCTGGAAGGTTACTACGTCACGGGGTGCCCATAGGTTAGCATCGTTACCTTGCTCGTCTTCTACGTCGATAGCGGTGTAAGACGCATTAACACGCAGTGCATCGGTGACCTGCCCGGCGACTTCAATTTCAAAACCGTCAGACTCTACCGACACGCCTTTGTAGTAGTACTGAAGCGTGTCTGGGTTGGTGCCTGCGTAAGCCGCCAAATTATCTTGCTCTGCAGTAAAGTAAGCAAACGTGGTTAACAAACGGTCATCGAACCATTGGGCTTTCACGCCCGCTTCAAAGTTTTGACCTTTGGTAGGGTCTAGGTACTGGCCGTTAATGTCGTACTGTTCTTGCGGCTGGTACACGTCTGAATAACTTACGTACGCGTTCACATCTTCAGTGATTGCGTAAGTAGCACCAACATAAGGGCTGGCTTCGCTTTCTGAGTTATCGATAACCGCGCCAGCGTTTTGCCCTGTACGCTCAAAATCAATAGCGTTAAAGCCAGCAATAACATGCATTGCATCGGTAACGCTAAAACGCGCAGAACCGAAGTAACGGGTTAGGTTTTGCTCAATGTTTGAATACTCAGCAGCAGCTAACCAATCTGGCTCGGCAATGGCATCAAGCGCATAAGGAAACGCAGGCGTTGGGCCATAGGCAGGAGTTGCAGCGTAATCAAATGCGTGAACAAAAGACACGTCATCGCTAGTAGCGTGGCTTACCCCAAAGTTAACTTCATGATTGCGGCCAAACAGCGAAAAATCACCAAACACACGACCTTCAACAAGATGAGAATCGCGCTCTGAGTCGTAACGACCCGGCCAGCCAACAAGGCCTAAGCCAGTGTCTTTATCAATTGCGCCGTAGGCGTAAAACAGTTTGCTTTGATCTTCAAAGTCGCGGTAGTTATAGCTAAGTAGTAACTGCCAATCGTTATCGAACACGTAGTCTAGCTCTACAAACGCATTGGTAGTTTCGGTATCCCATTTCGACCACTCTTGTGCTGTGGTATCACTAATGTCCCACTCGGCTTGGGTGCCATCGGTATAGTTAAATACTAGCCCGCCCCAGGTGTTGCCGTCGGTATTAGCATCTTGATAAGACAACCCAAAGGTTACGGTAGCGTTGTCGGTTAACTGGCCGTCGATAACACCGTACACAAAGCTGCGATCGTTTTCCAGGCCATCTAAGTGCGACTCTTTATCTTCAACGCTTGCTACTACGCGGGCTGCCCAGCTGCCGTCTTCAGTAAGCAGCATTGAATAGTCGCCCTGTACGCGCTTGAAGTTATACGAGCCAATGCTTGCGCCAATTTCACCGCCCTCTTCATTCGTTGGACGTTTGCGCACATAGTTAATGGTACCCGACGCATTACCCACACCGGTTAGCAGGCCGTTGGCACCACGAATAACCTCAATTTCTTCATAACCGTAAGCTTCTACAGAACCGGTAACAATACCCCAGTCGTTCGGCAGGCCAACACCGTCTATTTGCGTGTTTTTAATTTCAAAACCACGGGCGGTGTAGTTAGTACGGTTAGTTTCCCACTCTTCTACGTTAATACCCGGCGCAAGCTTTAGCGCATCGTTAATGTTAAACGCACCAAACGACTGCATTAAGTCTTCAGACAGAATGCTAATAGACTGAGGTGTTTCGCTAATTTCCATGGTTAAGCCCGTTGCACCGCGGCTTACACGGTTTTGACGAACGCCAACAATACGAATTTTTTCTACGTCTGCTTCTTTAACTTCTACCGTATCGTTTTGCGTAGTTTGCGCATTTACCGACAATGCAAACGCGATAGGCGTAAGTGCAAATAAACTGCTTAATTTCATGGTTTTCTCTGCTATTGGTTTTGAAGGGTTTATATGTTTTCGGGGCAGGAGTATAAAACAGCTTAAACTTAATTTAAATGATAATTGTTATTATTTACAATTCGGCGTAAAGTGAAATCGCTAAACGCTGGCTGCGCTGAGGGTAATGCGATAATCTGTACTTTAGATCAGGGAGGCATCGACGTTTTGACCAGCAGTACAACAAACACCATTACGCATTACAGCGAAAAAGCGAAGCACTATTACGATTTGTATAACTCGGTAGACGCCGAAAGTGTGCACGGCGATTGGAAAGCGTTTTTACAAAATACCAAAGCAGGCACCGCGCTAGATGTAGGCGCAGGCAGTGGCCGTGATGCCAACTGGCTAGCCGAGCAAGGGTGGAAAGTAACAGCCGCAGAGCCTGCCGATAAGCTAAGAAACCTTGCACAAGCCAATTCACATAACAGCGTTACATGGTGTAACGCCAGCCTACCCGCGCTTACCGCCCTACCCCAACAGCCAAAAACATACGACCTAATACTGCTTTCAGCGGTATGGATGCACTTACCTAAAGATGAACGACCAGCTGCATTGAAACGGTTAGCAGAATTACTTTCAGAAAATGGAGCAATGTACATAAGCCTTCGGTTCGGCCCAAACGATGAAGCACGGCCCATGCACCCTGTAAGCTATGAGGAAGTGGCGGCTTTAGCACAAAGCAATGGACTTACTGCACGCAACTTAAACCCTGTCCCAAGTCAGGATGGTTTGAAGCGAGATGATGTGAAGTGGGTTACGGTTGAAGTGTGTCAACATGACTAATGATTAAACTTTATCATTTGTACTTTAGCGATATTGATGATTCCACATTCATAAAATTCCTTTCTAATTATTCCTTTAAAGAGTTCTGTAATGAGGTAAAGAAGAATGTCTGACTTTTCGATTAATAATAAACATTATCAGTATATTTCAGCTCCACACTTAACTGGTGATATTGATTGGCATGATGCATACATCGAGAAGATAAAAAGAATTTTAAATGGAAAAGGTCTTCAAGGAGATCCAATTTCAGTACCAGCCTATCCTTTAGTTGAGTATCGAGACCAATCTGAAGCCGTTTTCGAGTTCGGAAGTTATTGGGAAGGTGCCATTTATTATTTGAACACGGTTTTAGATGCGACCACAACGTCGATGCAACTCGCTATAGTTAAGCGTTGTATAAATGAGGAATATACCTCTGACAATGAAACACTATTCTCAAAAATTTGGGATAGTCATGGCCAATTAACCTTCCTTAAAGCTTTTTTGATAAGAGAGTTTTATAGGTACCAAGAGGGGTATGAGGACAGTTGGGAATGGGAAAAAAGACCAAACATGATCCCACGAGGAATTAGTGACGATTTAGAGTGGCTACGGGACTTTATATTTAGTTATAGCAACGAACGTAAGAAACATCCGAATCCTTTCTTTGGTGGTGATAACCCTCTTCATTTAAGATTAATCTCACTTAGAAATGGAATAAATAAAAGTGAATAAGTTCTATGAAATCAACCCAACTAATGAAAATTATTGGAGAGCAATTATATTGTTTGGAAGGAACGTTGCCTCTTATAAATTCGCTCTCGCTAAAGCCCTCTATGACTTTCGAAATACTAAAAATGAGATAATAAGTATTGAAGAACTTGCTCCTAGGTTTTCTGCTCATATATGCTCTCACTTAAAAGAAAACGATAAGCAAACAACCACCAGTTCGAGTAGGTACTTGGATTATTGTAGACAGTATAATCGTGAAGAGATTTCGCTAAACGAGCTCATAGAGGCTACAGCAAGATTTGGTTTTAATCATGTATTTGGGGCATTTCACAATGTCCATAATAAAAATATAAATAATCGTTTTTTCTATGACGAAAGAAAATCCATGGGAGGGCTTCTACTAACCGACAACTTTTTTAAAATTGCAGAATCCGCTAGCTTTGATGATCTTAATCAAGAAACTGATTCTAGGTGGAGACTTGTCGAAACAGCTTGGTCGCTTGGAATCTCAAAAAACGTTGTTCAAATAGCGTTCGACCAAGAAACTGATTTACTTCATACCCAAAACAATAATATGAAGAGAGTAGATATAACTTCCAGTCGCAGCGCACTCAACGGATATCAAAAAGGAAAGTGCTTTTATTGCTTTCGAAAAATATCACTTAAAAAATACTCCTTTGAAATAGCAGAAGTCGATCATTTCTTTCCGCACCGACTAAAGGACTGTGCCGACAAAAAGGTTATTGATGGTATAGCGAACTTAGTTTTAGCATGTAAAGAATGTAATCGTGGCACTAATGGTAAATTTGACCGTATCCCTACTATAAACTTACTGGAAAGGCTACATCTACGAAATGAATATTTAATAAAAAGTCACCATCCTTTAAGAGAAACACTGATGCTACAAACTGGCGTTACTGAAAAACAACGTATTGGTTTCTTGCAAGATGCATATACCTGCTCCAGCCTCTCTATAATACATAAGTGGGAGCCAGAGAGGGCCGGAGCTTTAGGATTCTAGTATATAGCGGTGGGGGCTAATACTAATACCAATATCTCATCGTTTCAGGAATTTCTTCTAAAAAATATGTTTCAAATGATACTATATTTCTTTTATTAATTAAGTGAGCTTCATTTTTTACATTTTGATGAACTACTATGATTACGTTGTGTCTTCCCATTTGCTCTGCTTTTGAACTACTTATGTTATCATCCATTGTAAGTAAATGTATGCATGGTAAACCGGTTCGCTGAAGTTCTTCTATAACTTCTTGCCACCGCTCTCTTAAAGTTGTTTTCATCGTTCCAATAATAACTTTGTCACGTCTTTGATCAAAAGCTTCAATATTGGGTAATAGCGAATCGACTATTTTTCCAAGACCTTTATCTTTAAAAGCTATTTTACCTATTTGTTTTTGGGAGGAGAACTCGTAGTCATATGTTTCATATAGTTTGTAAATAATCGCTTCAAAGGTTTTTCCTGCCCTAGATCTTCGCGATTGAGTATTACTCAAACATAATTCATATATATATGGACTAATACGGCCAGCGTACTCACCACATAAACGCTGTATTTGTTCCACAACCTTCTTAGGCTGCGCTTGGAAATCTATTGTTTCGTGTAAAATAGTATCGAAGATGTCGGCAGGTGTACTAAGGTTACTAGTGATGTGTCTCAATATTGCAACGTTAAACTCAGCTTCTTCTGCCAAAAAGTACTTGTAAGCAGTTTCACGAAGAAAGTGTATTAATTCTGAGATTTCGTTTGTTTTCTTCACAAGCTCGATTTTTGGGCGATGCTCTTCAAATACCTGCTCGACAGTAAGCGATGGGGGGCTAATAAGTTGCTTCCGGTACTTTTTTATTAAGCTCTTGAACTCAGCCTTCTCTTGTTCGGGTATACTTATAATCTTATTCAAATCTTTGTATTTCATAATCATTCCATTGTTACGTGCAGCTAAAGTATAGTCACCTTAAATTGTGAATCCAAGACAATTGGTATTACACGTTGGCAAACAATA
Organism: Alteromonas sp. ABH4_453; assembly: GCF_056160665.1. NCBI lineage: Bacteria > Pseudomonadati > Pseudomonadota > Gammaproteobacteria > Alteromonadales > Alteromonadaceae > Alteromonas > Alteromonas sp. ABH4_453. Next base: position 93,769 of record NZ_JBSWXP010000007.1, on the reverse strand, counting down.
TTTGAATGATGTAAAATCCGGGTCAAAAACCGGATAAAATTTGCGATGAATAAGAACATGCCAGATATCGAAATAGCTGATTTTGTTAAACTGACAAGAGTTAATTTAGGGCTTGGTAGAACCGAGTTTGCTAACCTACTAGGTATGAATGCGACTGGTGAGCGGACTGTCCGAGGTTGGGAAACAGGCGAACATAAACCTTCTAAAAGAAAACTAGAAGACATAGCCTGTTTAGAAGAGCGACTTCGTAGTATAAGAGACTGTGCCCCATTCAGTGCAAGCGAAGCAAATTTTGATTTCACTTTCGTTGATTTGTTTGCAGGGATAGGTGGCATTCGAATACCTTTTCAGGAGGAAGGTGGAAAATGTATTTTTACGTCCGAGTGGGATAAGTTTGCACAGAAAACTTATATCGCTAACTTTGGTGAAGTTCCTAAAGGGGATATAACGAAAATTTCATCCACAGATATACCTGAGCATGACGTTTTATTAGGGGGATTTCCCTGCCAAGCTTTTTCACAAGCAGGGTTAAAGCGTGGCTTTAATGATACTCGAGGCACTATGTTCTTCGAGATTCAAAGAATTCTCTCTGAAAAACGACCTAAGGCATTTTTACTAGAAAATGTAAAGCAGCTTGTGGGGCATGACAAAGGCAGAACGCTAAAGACAATTCTTTCGATACTAAGAGGGGAGCACTCGCAAGACATACCAGCTGATGTGCCTATGTCTAAAGAAGCAAGAAAAGCGTTAACTCAAAAGCTCAATTACTGGGTTGACTTCAAAGTTATAAGGGCCAAGGACTTTGGCGTCCCGCAAAATCGAGAGCGAGTCTTCATTATAGGGTTTGATAAAGATTATTTTTCTAGTAAAACGCATTTTGAAAACATCTTCAACTGGCCATCCCCCGAAGGAAAAGAAACAAAAGTAGGGGATATCTTAGAAGACATAACAATCATGAAAGAGGATAGCTATACCATCTCAGACACCTTATGGGCGGGCCACAAAAAGCGCAAGGAAGCCCACAAGAAAAAAGGGAATGGGTTTGGCTACTCTCTTTTCAACGCCGAAAGTGAGTACACAAACACTTTAAGTGCTCGATATTACAAGGATGGTTCCGAAATATTAATCGACCAAAAGAATATAGGAAAGAACCCTAGAAAACTCACACCGCGAGAATGTGCACGATTGCAGGGCTTCCCCGAAAATTTTGTCGTAGATGCTGTATCGCCCACTCAAATTTATAAACAATTTGGCAACTCTGTTTGCGTTTCTGTTGTAAGGGCGTTAGCCCGAGAGTTAGTAAAAACCTTAAAATCAGCAGAGCAAGCGCGCCAGTTTTAAAGGCAGAATTGTTACCTTCGAAAGAGACAATATATGTAAACTGTAACTTCAAAAAGCCCAAAGGTCCGCACAACCGCTACCTATCGAACAATTTTATCGGCGTAGGCCATTGATTATAATAAAGATGTTGAGTGGTAATAAAATAAATGCGACTATAGTAGAATCAAAATTGTATATCAGGGAGGATTTCAATTGAAATCAGAGTTCATTGATGCACGTCGTCAGCTAGTTGATTATTTTAGGGCTCAACTTATTGGCCCAGTTAATGGCCCTCAAGAGCTTCTCAAAGACGATATACCGCATAAACGTTACTTGATGGGTACGCTATTTCCCATCTCTGCACTCCGCGACGAGACAGATGAAACTGAAGATACTAAGTCGAGCACCGAAGCTCTCAGTAACGATTTTAAGCCATCATCTATGTCGCTGTCGTTTGCTGTAGAAGAAAATTCCTGTCTACAAGTTACTATCTCCTGTGGCCGATACACCAAAGGCGATTCAAGCGAATGGCGACGCGAGCCACTTGAGCTTACCATTCCACTCCAAGTAAATAAAAACCTAAAGTTGTGTGAAGAAATCTTTGGGAATTACGGTCGTCTTGACGTAAATACTAAAAGTTTTGCGAAATCAAAAATCGTAACTTTAGCTTTAACGAATAACATTAAGTCTGGCGATACATTAAAACCCGAAGAGTGTCTTTATCAATGTGGCATCGAGATAAATGTTACAAAAGGTAAACTTAGAGAGTACCCGACCAGCGATAGATTTAAACTTGACGAGGAGCAGCAAGACCTCGCTCTTATATATAGAAATCTTAAACCATGGGCTGTCGGCCATGGCATTTCCGTCGAATGGGATGAAAACACGACTCCGCCTAAAAAGCTAGTAACATCCCCAATGCCTTGTCATGAAATTAAAGGCTTTACAACCGATTTGGACAAGCAGCAAGCAAAAAAACTAAATACGAATATTCTATCTATAACTCGTATAGCAGACGAGAATGAAGCTAGCGCCACCGAACTTTTAGCCGGCTACGAAGAGCTGATAGATTTGTATACTGACTGGATTGATAGTTTAGACAATGAAAAACTACCATCGCAATATAAAGAGGCTAAAGAAAGAGTTATTGGACGGCTACGAATAAACGCTGACCGTATGTATGATGGCATTGAACGTTTGCGCAATAACTCTAAAGCTCTTCTCGCTTTTCGTTTAGCGAATCGTGCTATGTTAATGCAAATGGTTCATAGTTCGTTAACAAATACTGCGAAAGCAAGGAATTGGGGATATACTAAACAAGACTACTTTACAGAAGACATCAGAGCTAACTTCACTTGGCGACCTTTCCAGTTAGCGTTTCAGCTATTGGCATTAGAATCAATGATACCAGATGCAGAAGGTAAGCTCTCTTGCACTCACGACGATGTCGACCTTCTTTGGTTTCCCACGGGAGGCGGAAAAACTGAAGCATATTTAGCTGTTGCCGCTTGGGAAATGCTTTACCGCAGATTAGCAGAAGGTATGAGTGGTGGTGGAACCGCAGTAATAAAACGGTACACATTAAGACTTCTCACATCTCAGCAATTTCAGCGAGCAGGATCATTAATTTGTGCTTTGGAACAAATACGCCAGTCTGAAAGCGCACTTCTAGGCAGTGAACGGTTCACCCTTGGTTTGTGGGTTGGTAGCGCTAGTGCGCCCAACGATTTTCAAACTGCTTATACACTTTTTAAAACGCAGCGCAATGCACAACAACCCGAGAACCCCTTTCAACTTCAATCTTGCCCATGGTGCGGTACGACAATTTTCCCAACACGTCATAGTGAGCTTTGCGAAGATTATGGAGTAAAAAGCACAAAGACTAGCTTCCAGTTTTACTGTCCAAGTGACCATTGTGAATTTCACGACGGCCTACCAATTCAGGTTGTCGATGAGGCCATGTATGCTTCACCTCCAACCCTTTTAATTGGCACTATAGATAAATTTGCAAGGCTGACTTGGAAGGCCGAAGCTAGTGCTTTCTTTGGTAATGGTGCGAAACTTCCACCCAGCCTAGTTATACAAGATGAGCTTCATCTTATTTCAGGACCCCTCGGTACTATAGCTGGTATATATGAAGCAGGCTTTGACACAGTTTTCGACCTAATGGGAAGAAGGCCAAAAGTAATAGCTGCAACAGCAACCATTAGAAGCGCGGCACAGCAAGTAAATAGGTTATTCGGACGCAAAGTAAACATATTCCCCCCATCGGGAACAGATCAAGCTGACTCCTTCTTTTCTAAAGAAGATAAAGTTAACCCCGGTAGGCTCTACATTGGAATGATGCCAGCAGGGCATACCAGCCAGACCGCTATGGTCCAAATTGGCGCGGCAATGCTACAAGCGCCAGTTGAACTAGGGCTAGACGGGCAAATATTAGACAGCTATTGGACGCTCCCTATTTATCACAACTCGCGTAGAGAATTAGGTAAAACAATGACGCTGGCGCAAGATGATATTCCAGCACGTATCAAAGTAATTTCTAAGAATCAGAATGATCTTAGAGAAGTTGAAAACGTTGAAGAATTAAGCGCGAACGTCAAAGGTTCAAGAATTCCTGAAGTGTTGGCAAAGGTAGAGCAAACTGTGGGAAATGATGCTGTTGATGCCCTGCCTTGTACAAATATGATCTCTGTCGGTGTAGACATTGGGCGTCTCGGATTAATGTTAATCGCAGGTCAGCCAAAAGCTACAGCTGAGTATATTCAGGCGTCTAGTAGAGTTGGACGCTCTAAAAAGCGGCCTCCGGGCCTTGTGGTAACTGCATATTCAGCTTCAAAGCCACGCGATCGTTCCCATTACGAAACCTTTAAAACCTATCATCAAGCGCTTTATCGCTATGTCGAGCCCACTAGTGTTACACCTTGGGCAATGCCTGCCATTGAAAGAGCGCTGCACGCAGCGTTAATAGCAGCTGTGCGTATATCTGGATATTTAAGAGATAATGAAAGTGCTGTGTATTTTGATAAAGCGTCATCAGAGTTTATTACAATTAAACAGAAACTTGAGGCTAGGCTATTACTAGCCATGAATGGGGTCTCTAAACGAGAAAAGGACGCAGTTTTCAAACACCTTAACGCGTTAATCGATGACTGGCACGATAGAGCAACAAGAGACGAAAACCCAATTAACAGATACTTCTCTAATTCGGTTCAATTTAGACCGCTATTCAAATCTTTTGAAAGCGATAAACACGAAGAAGCATGGAAAACACTCAACTCGATGCGAAATGTTGATACTGAAACTTCGATTCTTGTTCGAGGCGAATACAATGACTGATATTTCACGAAGCTACCGCAGTTCCCAATTGATTTCACCGTTTGGCCCAGGCGCAATCGTCGATATAGGGGATGAGTCACTGTTAATGATCGATATTAATCAATGGCCAAAGAAACTTGAACATATTAAGTTAGAGCGCCTTACCAAAGCGATAGGTATTCGGGCACTCAAGAAGCCTCCTGTAATAAAAGACTGGCACACAGAGAAACACGCCGAAAACTCACTGATGTCATATCGTTTTCCAAGGTGGTTATTTTGCCCTAGGTGTCGCCACCTGCGAAGATGGAAGTCAGACGATAAAACTAACGACCTTGGCGCCCCTATTTGTAAAAATAGTTCATGTCAGGGCCGAACGATGATGCCAATGCGCTTTGTCGTAGCTTGTGAATCTGGGCATTTACAAGACGTTCCTTGGGATCGGTGGGCACATATGAATGAAAAATCCATGTGTGAAAAGCCGGAGAGTAACCTTTATTTTGAAGCCAAGGCTGAATCGGGAAGCGGTTTAGGATCTTTACAAATACGTTGTAAAAACCCTAATTGCGGTGCAAGTAATAACCTTGCCAATATTATGCAGAAAGGGGCACTAAAAGTTCGCTGTTCAGGCAAACAACCTTGGGAATACCAAGCGAACAATGAATCTACCTGTGATGAACAAGAGCTTCATGTATTACAACGTGGCGCTAGCAACTTGTATTACCCCATTATTCGTTCAGCACTTGATATTCCAGCAACTTCTAAGCAGGCAAATGGCTCAATACTTGATATTTTCAAAGGCTCCGATGATTATGAAGACCTGATGAACGCCCTTGCTAGAGGGAAGAGACCGCGAGCTCGATTGATAGCTGATGAAATCGCTGAAGATTTTGGCATTGAAGGCGGCGCTGATGCAGTCTTGGAAGCCGTAGAAGCTTCCGCTGCAAAGGGGGAAAAATTCACTATCCCTTCAGACGAGGGGTTGAGAGTCGCAGAATGGCAAATTCTAACTTCGGGGAATTTACAAGCCTTACTCTCGAATACTTTTCAAGCGCGCGTAGCAAGCACGGAAGGTGCAGACACTTTTAATTGTGAAAGATTAATAAAAAGAACCGTATTAATTGACAAGTTGCGAGAAGTTCGTGCTTTTTTAGGATTTAACCGCGTCAAACCTAATGAAGAAAAAGCGGTTATTATGAATGATAACCGCACTGAGTATAGCTGGCTACCCGCTATAGAAGTTTTTGGAGAGGGTATTTTTATAGAATTCAACCAAGATGAGCTTGAAAGTTGGAAACTAGATAACCAAGCTTTTGTGCAGTTACGAAGAAAAAATGCACAAACAATCTGGGAGTCACTAGTCAATCACTACCTTCCAGAGCCGACGGCCAAGCTTATCGTTCTTCACACGTTTGCACACCTACTCATCAGACAACTAAGCTTTGAGAGCGGTTATTCTAGTGGTGCGCTTCGAGAGCGCATCTATGCAAGTGAAGGTCAAGCTGGCGTACTAATATATACAGCGGACGGCGATTCAGAGGGTAGCCTCGGTGGACTTATTCAACAAGGGGAAGCTAACCGACTATATCCTGCAATTATTGCAGCTTTAGAAGCAGCCAGTTGGTGCTCTAACGATCCTGTATGTAGTGAGTCAGAGTCACTAGGGATTACTGGGCTAAATAGAGCAGCATGTCATTCATGCTCTTTAGTTTCCGAAACAAGCTGCGAGTTCAACAACCTACTGCTAGATCGTAAGCTCCTCATTGGTGATCACAATGGCGCTGGCCTATTTTCTGAAGTGTTAAAGAAAGCGGCGGAGGGTGATGACTAATGCGAATGCCTAACTCTCGCCAAATTTCAGAAGAGCAACAGGATGTATTTGAAGATGCACCTATAGATGGTACCGTACTTGTTACAGGACCTCCCGGTACCGGAAAAACTGTAATAGCTTTTCTCAGAGCTAATGCGGTAGCACGAAAAAAATCCAAAGCTGCTGTTTTAATGTATAACCGTGTATTAAGGCGTTATACAGAAAATGTGGCCAAACAAATGGAAGGAAACATATCGTCAAAAACCTTCCATAGTTGGCTTTGTGAGTGGTGGCAATCGCTAAAAATTGCTCAAGTTAGCGGTGAAAGCGAAGAAAGCACAGCAACCGAAAAGGTATATTACGATGTACCTTTTCAAGAAAAAGAAGATTTTAAGTCGCTTGGTGGCAAATGGGACAGCGCTCGACAACAGTGGTATGTAGAGAAAAATGCTGGCACGGCTAACCCTAAAGCGTTAGAACAATGGCAAGAAGTTGATTTCATGGTTGTTAACTGTTCATATTCTGACCGCCAACTGGTTAAAGCAGCAGGTGCGCGTTGGGATGGTCCGGCCAAAAAATGGTTAGTATCCAGTAAAACTTTTAACGAAGATCCTGAAAAATTCGCTAGATGGCGCTGTGAGAAAGAACAAAAGGTAGGGGGATCCAAAAAAAATAAAAATTACCGCCCTCCAGAACTAAAACAATGGTTGTACGACTGGGATACTATGATAGACCAGTTTTTAGAAATTGACGAAAAACAAAAAAAAGATTGGGGTTACCTAATTATCGACGAAGCACAAGATTTCAGCCCTGAAATGTTTCGATTTTTGAGACTGGCCGCAAGAGAGCTCCCTGAAGGCGGGATTACTATTTTGGCAGACGAAAATCAAAGGTTACAGGAAGGCCAAAATTCTAGCATCGCTGAGATTAGTAGCGCGTTGAAAATTAAGGACGAAAACAAATTCCAGTTAACAAAAAACTTTAGAAACACTCGTCAAATTTCTGATCTAGCTTCTTTCTTTTTCGTTGGGCTAGATACTGGCAAGCCCCTACCACCTTCTAGAGTCGGTAATGTACCGAAGCTATTTAAGCTGCCTGATGCAAAGTCACAAGCAATTGAAATTTCGAAGCAGTTGAAGTTTAGAGGAGCTTTAGAGGTTGGCGTAATAGTTGATTCAGAGGAAGATCGAAAATTTTTTAAAGATCATCTTACCGAATCACTACCGTCATATCGCGTTCAAACCTATACGAGCAAATCATCAAAGGGTAGTGATAAGCTGGTTTTTGACGACACGCGGCAAGGTGTAATTACCGTACTCAATCGCAGAAGCTGTAAAGGCCTTGAGTTTGATACTGTATTTATACCATGTATGGAAAACTTTAAATTTGACGATAGTAACCTTGATGTCTTTAAGATGAATATGTATGTAATGTGCTCGCGAGCGCGCACTGAGCTAATACTAATGATTTCTGCAAATAATACGTGCGACACTTCTGTGCTCGATCATTTACCTTCTAAAGATACAGGTTTGATAGAATATCAATAGTTGAACTGGTGACCAAAAGCTTATGAACTCAAAATTTATTATTCTCAACCGAAAAGCATTTACAAGACTAGTGTTGGCATTCGAAATCTTGCCCTCTTCAATAGCCTTCAGCATCGAAGGACGTAAATTGCTTGAAGAAGCTGAAGTTCAAGCTTTAGTGGGCCTCAAGGCTATAAATAATCAGCATATTATAATTCAGCTCGCAACATCAATTACGCAGCCTTATTGGCCCATAAAGCTTATCCAAAAGGTTATGTTTGTGGATGAAGAAGCACTTGAGAATTTTAAGCTGAGAGCATATAGCAATTACAATGTTGAGACACTCGAACTAGGTTTGATAGAACCCACTGAGAGCCACAAAATTACTGGCCAATTTTTAGAGCCTGAGGTTGACTATAATACGGCCAAGACCGGAGAGTTACTGGAAGTCGATGCGTTTTGTGGTCTTATCTTCGAGGAATTTTGCAAAGGTTCACTAAGTGAGGATGAGGTGCTCAAAATATATAGGGAAGATAAATTTCCTGAGATCGAAATCCTAGGGATAGATGGTAGCGATGAGCTGCAAGTATTTGTAGCTCAGTGCATTTTGCATAGTTGCTTAAAATTCAACAATGACGCAGGTTGGAATGCTCACGAAATTATAAACGATATAATTAAGACTAGAAGTGAAAAGTTAAGTGAGCTTACGCAATGGCTCGCTACAGCTGAGCTAGCGCTGACAGGCGACTTATCTAATGCACCGTTCGTTGATGGTGGAAAACCAGCTCTCCGTGCTGCAATTTTAGTTTTACTTAATCCCGAACCTCGCCAAATAAAAGCGCTGAGGGCAAATAATTCCATTGAGGTCGGTGACGAAGTAGAGCGCCTTGCTATGAAGTTTGCAACCCTTAGATTTGGTTTCAGTTATCTTGACCATAGTAAGAGAGCTCAAAACCCATCTGCACGTTCTTTTTTGGATGATTTCAGAGCAAGTATTCTTAATAAAAATTTGCACTCATCGTTTAGTGTCACTTCATTAAATGAATTAGAAGCCAATCAAAAAGCGAATGCTCTTGAAGCATCAGATTTAAAAGAGTCTGAACTAGGCTTACTACCTTTAGAAGAAAAAGACTGCTTATCATGGTTATATGCGGACAACACTAAATCAAGCGAGACTATAAAAGTGTATCGTATATCAGGGCTTAACCCTAGAGCAGGTTGCGACTTGTCACTCCATGTAGATGCTGAGAAAAACTTAAAGCTAATGATAGTAGATGCTTCGCGGCCTAAGGCAAAAATGGTCGGGCCTAGTGCAGCGTTCAAACTTTTGAAGCTTCAGGCAAGCTTGCCCGCAGACTCTAGGTTCGAAGCAGATGATAGTAATTTATGGTGGGTCGCACCAGAAGGGTGGTGGGAAGCGAATGACATGAAAGAAGGCCTTGTTAGGGTCATAAAAACAATAAACGACGTTGAAAGAGTTGCAAATAAGTCCCCATTCTTATCTTAATTTTTATAAAAATTGGAATACGGGACTTAAGCCACAGTTTGGCTTGAGAGTTTTAGAGCTGCAATGAATACAGAAAAACTTTCGAATGGGATGAGTGCATGGATGTAAAGGTAGCAATTTCTTCTGAATGCCTAAGTGCGTTTGCTAAAATTCCTAGAAAAGCGCAGAGCGGGGTTTTAAAGTTTTTTACAAAATTTCAGAATGACCCCAAGTCTCCTGGTATTAACTATGAAAAAATTATTGATGCGGCAGACAAAGCATATCGTTCAGTTCGAATTGATCAAAATTTCCGAGGCATTGTCCGAAAGCCTGAACAAGGGTCCACATTCCTCTTACTATATGTAGCTAAACATGACGATGCTTATAACTGGGCCAGGCGCAAAAAGTGTCAAATAAACACCTATAATGGTGCTATGCAGGTATTCGAAACTGTAGATAAAAAAAGTGACTTTGACTCAAACGTCATAAAAGTTAGTGACCAACGCCGTTTATCGCAACTCACCATTACGTTAAGTGAAAAACAGCTTCTTAAACTTGGTGTTCCAGAAGAGTACATCGACATCGTTCAAGCCATCACAAATGAGCAAGAACTTGAAAAACTTCAGGATAAATTGCCTGTAGAAGCTTTTGAAGCTATTTATTTGGCAGCAATGGGCGAGAGCTGGGAACAGCTAGAGGCAGAATACTGTAAATCTACTAAAGATAAAGTTGACCCTAACGACATTGAAAAAGCACTATTGCGTAATGCCTCCAAGCGCATATTTAAAGTAGTAGAGGGTGAAGAAGAATTACGAACTATGCTTGACCGCCCGCTAGAGCACTGGCGTATTTTTTTACATTCTTCACAAAGGAAGTTAGTAGAAAAATATTGGAACGGACCAGCTCGCGTTTTAGGGGGAGCCGGAACAGGTAAAACAGTAGTAGCGATGCACAGGGCTAAATGGCTTGTGAACAATGTACTTAAAGACGATGAAAAACTACTATTTACTACCTATACATCTAACTTATCTGTCGATATATATCAAAACTTAAAAAAAATCTGCTCTCTCGAAGAGTTACAAAGAATAGAGGTAAAGAATATAGATAAATGGATTGCTCAGACGCTAAAAGAGGCTAGGTACAGCTTTAAACTGCTATATAAAACGATGAGTAATTATGATTTTTTCTGGCAGCGAGCACTTAAGCAAATTTCACCTGATGTTACATTGCCGAAAAGCTTTTATCAGGAAGAACTAGATAGGGTAATTATTCCGCAGCAAATCAACACTATAAACGAATATTTACGAGCTGCTAGAGTAGGAAGAGGCGTTAGATTGCCAAGAACGACACGGAAAAAAGTCTGGCCAGTTTTCGAAACTTTTAAGAACTTACTTGAGGAAAAAAGCTATAAACTATTCAATCAAGCTACGCTCGATCTTGCAAATCTAATAAGCAAGGGAAAGCTAAACTGCAAGTATAGAGCAGTTATAGTTGATGAGGCGCAAGACATGAGCACTGAAACGTTAAAAATGTTAAGGGTATTAGTGCCGAGCCAGAATAATGATTTATTTTTAGTTGGGGACGGGCACCAGAGAATTTACGCAAACCAAGCTGCTTTAAGTAAATCTGGGATAAATATCAAAGGCCGTGGCAACAAACTTAAAATTAATTATCGTACAACAGAACAAATTGAACGCTACGCAAAATTAATTCTCGAAGGCATTCAAATAGATGATTTAGATGGCAGCCTTGATAGTAATACGAACAACTATTCTTTGACACAGGGAATTGAGCCAACAATCGGACTGTTTAAAGACACTACCGAAGAGTTTAATTGGATATACACAAATATTAAGGCCCTTCTTGAAAATGGAGTTGAGCTAGCAGATATTTGTGTAGTAACAAGAACTATAGGGTTACGTGATAAAATAGCTGCATATTTGAAGCAGGCAGGTTTAACAATAGTCGAATTAAAGCAGAACGGCGATGAGAGGACACTTCCAGGTGTACGTTTAGCAACGATGCACCGTGTAAAAGGCCTTGAATTTCGGTATGTCTTCATCTCATCGATTAACGAAGGGGTAGTTCCACTTAAACAAGCACTCACTTCAACTGACGACCACATTGAAAAACAAGCCCGCGAACTAAATGAAAGAGCACTACTGCATGTAGCAGCAACACGCGCGATTAAGCAGTTATACTTATCTAGTAGTGGGACACCGAGCAGTTATTTATCTTACATCGTTTGACGTCTGCCTTAAGATTAGGTGCAGAGCGTACGTAAAATCTTAAATTACCACGCTACATCTAACTTGATAAAAATAGTGGGTTAACTCCAATTATCCACAATCTTGTTGCTAGCGAGGATAAAAATCACGCTTTCCAAAGTTGTTATCACATCTTCAAAAGGTACAGCAAAACTCTTGTAGTCTTCGCTTTTTAAGGCAAGCAAGTTTGAAAGCAATACCTCTGCTCTGTCTAGTTGTAAGTTTTTTCTATATATTAATTGATATAACTCATTTACTGACATCTGGTTCATAGAACTAACCTTTAAATCATTTTATGAGAAGATATCAACTTTTTACAGTTAGGATAACTGTACCTAGGTACCATAATGTTATTCAAACTTTCAGCCACACACGAATCACTGGAAGTTCCAATGTTTAAACTCCCATAAATAGCCTCAGCTCTTGATAGGAAAAGGCACTAAAAGCTTATATAGAATGGGAAGTTAGAGTCACTTATGAAGGTGTACTAAAGTTTGATATAATCGATATCCTGCAGCAAGAAGGAGTAACAAAGAGAAGAACAAAAGAGAAGAAGAAAAAACTAATATAAGTTGAGAAGTTGTTCCAGTTGTGAACAGTCCAATCCCTGCTACTATTGCACTCACAAAAAAAGCTAAAGCGGTAAAAGATAAGCTATCAATTAATACCTTCATGTGGCCCGTTTTACTCATTTCTTTAACTAGCTTGCTACCAGAAATAGAGATTAAAATTGCCAATGCTGCAATCATGATACTCATAATAGTCACGGAATTAGTTGCAACGGCACCAAGAAGACTACTAATTTTGTTTTTATCAAACCCATCGATTGCGAAAAAAACTATACATGCAATCATAGACGACATCACGACCCTTATGTACGGCCAATATCTATATTTTTGTTTCTTTTCTGCCATACCTATTTTCCAATTAAGACCTTTCGAATATGAACCTCATGCTCCTCTCTTACTTTGTCTAACGAAGTAAGGATATCTTTTTCCAAAGGGTACCTGCCGTACATAGCTATCGCGCAAGTTTTTCCTCTTATTCTGTCGGCAACTAAATCTATAGGGTCAGAGCCATCCTCAAACCATACTTTCCCAACTCGTACTTTTATGTCGTCTGTGTTCGTAAAGGCTAGCATTCCTGCTTTTACGGTATCAGCTAATACTTGGCCTAAGCCTCGCCCTTGGTTATTTGCAGATATTGTCAAGGATAGCGAAACCCCCTCAGTCGATGTCAACAGCCGCATAACATTGTTTGAAAAATCATTACTGTTATACAGTTGAGGGTTCTTAGGCGCAGCTACACTTAACGCAAGCTTCTTGGCTCGCAAATCATTGTTTAATAAGCGTTCTGCCGCATCTAACGTAAGTATAGGATTGAACATTACAGTCTCCCCCAGCAACGCTGTGAATAGCTGTGCAACTTGGTGAATATTACAGGCCGATGAGTTGACTTGGAATGTAATTACGTTCAGCCGAAGATCATATATAAAGTAGTTTTTTTCAATTAAGCCTTCCCCTTCCATTAACATTATATTTTTTTCTTGAAGGGAAGTCCTGCTTCCGATATGAGGGAGGTCGTTTTCTCGAAACTTAACAAAAACACCGTGAAGAATATTTTCGTTCCTTACGACGTTTTTGATTTGAAATACGTATTGACCGAGTTTATGTTCTCTAATTAATGATGTCTTTGCACACTCAATTAATAAGCCAGATACGCTCACATCCCTTTCATTATCCCCCAATATTGCAGGGGCGTAAAAATCAACAATATAAGATTTTGTGAGTGTAGCCAAAGGTGAGTCCTTTCAGTTATATGTACGCAATGAATATTACATTGTTGTCGTTATGAGTTATAGCTTTTGCGGCGGTCAATATTAACACAGCCCACACAAACACCAAATAGCCCTATCAAAGCTTTCACCATGGTCAAAATAAGGTTAGCTTAGTAAGCTTTCCTTTTTTTTATAGATAGCGCAGGCACAGGCTAGAATTTCTCTAAAGCCATTTAACTCTCCTTCGAATACTTTAAACATATCTCGCTATGAATTTGCCACCCGCTTTTTTAATACGGTAATTATTGGCGCTAATTGAGTTTATAATAGCTGTTAAACCGTTTTTGAATTACATCGACCAACGTGAGTAAAACATGGCCCATAAAGTACGTTATAAGTTTAAAGGTGTGGCGAAAGAGATAAATTTTTCTTACAGCCGCCATCAAAATATGCATGAAGCTGTGGCCGATGCCGAGGGAATAGACCTTTCCCAGTTTCTGCAAACTGAACAGCAACTTGCTGCTATCAGCAAAGACAAAAAAACCGTAAGAAACTTCAGAGATACCGAATTTGCAAAGATGGGGTTTTCTGATTTGTACTTCTTAAAGAACGTTCAAGAATAATGGTGGGCCGATAGGGTTCGAACCTCTGACTACGGAGCACAAAACCATCAGTTAAATTGTCAGGGTCTACCCTCAACCAACTCATGAAAAGCCTCAATCGCCCTATCAAAGCTTTCATCGTTGTCGAAATATAACTGACTTAGTCGGCTCTTCTTTATTTTGTAAGTAGCGCTGGCAAAGGCTAGTGCTTCTCTAAAACTGTTAAACTCTTCGTCGAACACGTTAAACACTTGGTGCTGGGGTTTGGCCACCCGCGTTATGTTGCCGTTCACTTCATAGTCAAACCCAGAAAATTGAAGGCGTGAAAGGGTTTCTTTGCCTAGTCGCATACCGCCTTTTAGGCTTATTTGAAATGCGGCGTCCATTTCTTCAATTTCTTCCATGCTCCAGTGGTTATACACCCTAATTGCCTTTTTGTACTTTTCAGCCAATCGCTTTTTTAAGGTGTTTATTCTGGGTTCTAGGGTGCCGTTGTTTTCGTTTTTTAATAGGTCGAAGCATTCGTTGCATGAAGGTACAGCGATGAAGTCGGCCTGTAGATGGCCACTTTGCCAGTCGTGAATGAATTTTATGGGCGGGATAAAATCTTGGCGTGCAGTTTCGCAGCCGCAATAAAAACAGCGCCCGAAGTCTTCTGAGTTCACGGCTCTTAGTGGCTGGTAGAATTTTTGGTAATTCTTTACTGACATGCTGCTATTTGCTTGAAAGGTGTTGCTAAAAAATTAGGCTATTTATGGTGGCTACGTTAACACAGCACGCTTTTTGTGAAAGTTAATTGTGCGGCGTTAAAATGAAAAAAAAGCGCCGCCTTTTGGCAGCGCTCTGCTTCAGAACTTGATCACTATCTATTAGTTAACGGCTAAAAGCTAAAGCCTCGACGGACTGCTGTGCGGGTCGCCTTCAATGTGGTCTTTCGGCCCACGCGGTTTGGGTTTTGCAGCTATGGGCACATCTTCTTCGGCTTCCTCTTCAAGATCCCAGCTGCCCTCTTCGCTCCACGGGTCGTCGTCTGGGAACTCGCCAATGTTGATTTCTTTTACCGAATAGTCGGGCTGGTAACGCATGTCGTAGTTTGCGGCCCTCACTATGGCAATACACAACATAAAGGCTACGGCTAATAGCGGTACGCCCCCTATTATCGATGCGGTTTGCAGCGTTTCTAACCCGCCCACAAACATAAGCACAATAGGCATGAAAGATAGCGCAAAGGCCCAGAATAAACGGTTCCAGCGCAATGGCTCTTCGTCTACCTCTTTTTGTACTACGGCCGCCAAGATGTAAGAAATGGAATCGAACGTGGTAGCGGTGAATATTAGCGCCAGTAGCGTGAACACAGAAATAACTAAATAGTCGAGCGGCAGCGTATGCAGCATGGCAAAAATAGCGGCTGTTGGGCTTTCTTGATTCAGTATGGTAACTACGTCTAGTTCACCCGATAGCTGTAAATACAGGCCGTAGTTCCCCATTACCATGAAGAATAGGAAGCAGCCCATGGTGCCGAAGAACATAGAGCCTGCCACCATAGCGCGAATAGTACGGCCCCTTGAAATACGGGCAATGAACAATCCTACGCTTGGCGCAAACACCAGCCACCAGGCCCAGTAGAAAATGGTCCAGTCTTGTGGGAAGTGCGTGTCTTCAAAGCCGTTAAATTCAGCGAAGGGCTCTAGCCATGTGGCCATTTTAATGATGTTACTCATTACTCGGCCAAGGGCGTCTAGGCCGGTATTGGCCATAAATAGCGTGGGCCCAACAATGAAGATAAATAGCAGTAACCCTACGGCCAGCCAAAAGTTAATGTCTGACAGCAGTTTAATGCCTTTTTTAAGGCCTACATACGCGCTGTAGCCGAATATGGCGGTACAGGTTATTAGCACCACCACCTGCGTAGTTAGCGACTTAGGTACACCGAATAGTTCGTGCACCCCTTCGTTTATCATAGGTGCCGCTAAGCCAAGCGTAGTTGCCCCGCCGCCTAGCATGCCGAAGATAAAGCTGATATCGATAATTTTACCTAGCCAGCCGTGAGCCATTTTCTCGCCTATTACCGGCATTAGGGCTTCGGATATTTTAAGTACGCTGTGGTTACGCACGTAGTAGAAGTAAGCAATGGGTACCGCAGGAATAAGGTAGATAGCCCAGGCTAACGGCCCCCAGTGGAATATACCGTAGGCCGCGGCCCATTTTGCGGCTTCAGGGGTTTCGCCTTCTATGTGAAACGGCGGCGCTTGGTAGTAATACACCCACTCGATCATTGACCAGTACAAGATAGACGCCCCAATGCCGGCGCAAAACAGCATAGCAGCCCAGGATACGGGCGAGAACTCAGGCTTTTCTTCAGGCTCGCCCAGTTTTATTTGGCCGATATCGCTGAACATGATGTACACCATGAAGCCACCTGCGCCCACACCGAGTAATAGGTATAAAACGCCAAGTTTACTTGTAACGAACTCTTTGGCCGTGGCTACCCACTGTGCGCCTTGGTCGGGCCAAATGATAAGGGGGATGGTGACGGAAAGAAGAAGAATAAGAGAGCCAAAAAACGTAGGCTTATCGATTACGCTAAACGCGGTTTCCTGTTCAGTACCAGCCTTTGATGAGGCTGCATCTCGGGTATTACTACTCATACACGATCCTTTGTTTTATTTTTATAGACGCCATTATGCTGTACCGCTTTAAACGGGCAATCTTTTAAAATAGTTTAACAGATTAACGACTTGCTTGTTTTATTGCAGCTATTAGTGAGATAAAGCGTTAAATACTAAGACGGGGCAGATTGGTGTATTTGCACGATTGAATTAACAGACTTTTTTGTGAGTTAGCCGTAGAATTACACATATTAGAATATTGCTATATTAAAATTCAGGCTTTACGTTTTTTAGTTGTAGAAGGTTAAAGGAGAGCACATTGGAAAACTGGACATCAACTCCCTTCGAGCCGCTTGCCGGTTTAGCAGGCGGGCTGCTTATTGGTTCATCGGTGGTTTTATTACTGCTTACCCTAGGCCGTATTGCAGGTATTTCAGGTATTGCTGCAGGCGCGATGACACAGCGCGGCATTGAACGCTACTGGCGGCTTGCGTTTTTAATAGGGGTTGTTTTATCTGCCGTGCTTTACATGGTGTTTGTTGGCGATTTGCAGGTTCAAACGCAAATGAGCTCGGCATGGTTGATTGTAGCTGGCTTACTCGTAGGCTTTGGCACACGCCTTGGCTCTGGGTGTACATCGGGCCATGGTGTTGCAGGCTTATCTCGATTATCTCCCCGCTCTATTGTTGCCACGCTCACGTTTATGGGTGCGGCCGTACTTACCACCACAATTATCAGGCACCTGTAATTAACCGAGGAGAGAATATTATGAGAGCAATTATCGCCTCGCTACTTTGTGGGCTGCTGTTTGGCTTAGGCCTGCTAATTTCAGGTATGAGTAACCCTGCCCGCGTGCTTAACTTTTTAGATTTAAGCGCCAACTGGGATGCCACGTTAGCGTTCGTAATGGGCGGCGCTATTTTAGTGGCGGCGCCAGGTATGTACTGGGTGCGCAAGCGCAGCAAGCCGATGTTTGCGAATAAGTTCGATATACCAACCAGCAAAACTATCGACGCTAAGTTGATATTAGGCTCTGCCGCTTTTGGCATTGGCTGGGGTATTAGTGGTTTTTGCCCAGGTCCTGCCGTGGTTGCTATTGCCTCGCTTCAAACTGATGTGCTGATGTTTGTTGGCGCGATGATTATTGGCATGTTGGCGCAGCATTGGTTGAAGCCTAAATCGGCTTAAAACATAACTGCTTCTTTCCTTGCGGCTTTATCCTCTAGAGGGGGTAAAGTCGTAATTATCCCCTCTAGAGGATAAACCGTGGCAACCACTAACAAAACGTGCAAATAGTTCACTTAACGATTTGCGGCTTTCGCTTTTAATAAACCTCTCCCCCATGCAGCCATGATAACGACAATAACGCCAAAACAAAGCAGTGACTGAGCAAAACTGGGGCTAGGTAAAGATTGAGGCGACGTTAGTGACACGTGGGTACGCTTAAAAGTGAAGTAGTGAATTTCAGTATAACGATTTTGCGATGTGTTGTGATCAAGAAAAAAGCAGCGTTAGTCATTACCTATTCAGGTTTGCCTTTCTGCCGAGGAGCATTTTGAAAAGATTGTCGATAACAACCCGCCGTCATGCCTATGTGTTTTTTGAAAAACCTTGAGAAGTAGGGGTAATCCTTAAAGCCAAGGCTGTAGCATAGATCTTGTATTGGTTGTTGGGTGTAAACCAATTTCCGCTTCGCTTCGTCAATTAATCGCCTTTGAATAATGTTTTTGGGTGACTCTCCTAAATTTTTATTACATAGGCGATTTAAGCTAGACATAGAAACAAATAGTTCGCTGGCATATTTGGATAAGGGCCAGTGCTCTAGGTAGTGCTCTTCTATTAGCCTTTTAAATTTGGTCAATATGCGCGCTTCGTGTGGCCCAGCACTGTATTCAAGCTGCTGCTCATCTGCTAGTCGTTGAAGGGTTAACAACACAAGCTTTGTTAACAACAGCAATGATTGGTCTTGATTTTGTAAGGCACGCTTTAGCTCGTCGCGAATATCAATGAAGTATCGCGTTAACCTATTAAACTGCGGACTGTCTTCTTGAAACACATGAGCAGAATGGAAAAGGTTGTTTATGGCGGTGTCTTGCGCACTTTGCATTTCTTCGCTCAAGATAGCGCTTGTAACAGACAGTACAAAACCTTTAATGTTTGGCTGAAATGTAAAGCCATGTACTACCCCCATAGGAATAGCTACTGCGCATTTCCCCCTTATGCTGAATGTTTTTTTGTTTAACGTAACGTTTGCCTGCCCATCTAAAATGTACAACACTTGAAATAAATGTGCATGTCTGTGCGGTTTTATTACCCAGTCCAGGCTTTC
Organism: Alteromonas sp. ABH4_453; assembly: GCF_056160665.1. NCBI lineage: Bacteria > Pseudomonadati > Pseudomonadota > Gammaproteobacteria > Alteromonadales > Alteromonadaceae > Alteromonas > Alteromonas sp. ABH4_453. Next base: position 74,728 of record NZ_JBSWXP010000007.1, on the reverse strand, counting down.
ACTTCGCGTGGAGATATCTTCCAAATGCACCGCCCCCGGCCTTTCTATAAGCCCACTTTCCCCATATAGGTCGTAGTTTGGATATTGATGAATTTGCGATGTCATTCTAAAAACCATATTAAACACAATTATTAACTTGATTGAAAAGTACAATAAAATGAGTGAAAAGTTAATAATTTGTTACCGCATTTAACTTCACACTATTTGCACAATATTCGCAAAGGTAGTGAAGATGAAAACATTAACCACACAAGTAGCTATTGTTGGCTCTGGCCCTTCTGGTTTATTACTTGGTCAACTCTTAGCTAAGCAAGGCATAGATAACATTGTTATAGATAGAGCAAACAAAGATTATATTTTAAGTCGTATTAGAGCGGGCATTTTGGAACAGGGATTTACCGATCTTGTGCGAGAGGCCGGCGTTGGTGCTCGCATGGACAAAGAAGGTGAAGTGCATGATGGTTTCGAGATTGCCATTGACGATAAAACGGTCCATATCGATTTAAAAGCGTTGGCAGACGGCAAAGCTGTTATGTGTTACGGCCAAACCGAAATCACTAAAGATCTTATGGAAGCGCGCGAGGCCGCAAAGTTAACCAGCTTCTACGAAGTTGAAGATGTGACTTTGAACGACATTGATACCGCATCGCCCAATGTGGTTTTCAAAAAAGGGGACGATGTTTACAAGCTAAATTGCGACTATATCGCTGGATGTGATGGTTTTCACGGTGTTTCTCGTAAAACTATTCCTGAGTCGGAAAGAACAGAGCACGAGCGAGTTTACCCATTTGGCTGGCTAGGAGTGCTGAGCGATACGCCGCCTGTTAGTGAAGAACTTATTTATTGCAAAAGCCAACGGGGCTTCGCTTTAGCAAGCAGACGTTCTTCTACGCGTTCGCGCTATTACCTTCAGGTGCCTGCCACTGACGCGGTAGAAAACTGGACAGACGAAAGGTTCTGGGATGAGCTTAAAAAGCGCTTACCTGCAGATGTTGCCCAAAAACTCATAACTGGGCCAAGCATTGAAAAAAGTATTGCTCCTTTGCGTTCTTTTGTTTGCGAACCTATGCAATACGGTGCACTTTTTCTTGTTGGAGACGCTGCACATATTGTTCCCCCAACAGGTGCAAAAGGCTTAAACTTAGCAGCATCCGATGTGGCAACTTTGTACAAAATACTTTGTCGCGTTTATCTTGAAGGCGACAACTCACATATTGAAGACTATTCAAAAATTGCATTACGAAGGGTATGGCACGGCGAACGATTTTCGTGGTGGCTCTCGAACATGCTGCATAATTTCGATAATGAGCATGTCAACGATATGGGCCCAGAGACATTTCAGCGATTCATGAACTCTGAGCTGGATTACTACACGTCTACCGAGGAAGGGAAAAAGGTTATTGCCAACCAGTATGTAGGCATGCCCTATGAAAACTTAAGTAATTAGTCGCAGACGTTCAGTTACGTTTATATTCATCTAGCACTTCAAGGAAGCGTCTTTGAAGTGCTGTTGGCTGCCAATCGCGTCTTAGTGTGTAGCCTATTTCTCGACAGCTATCTGGCAAGGGGTTGGGGCTTACATAAAGCAAACCAGCATCGACCTCGTCTTGAACTTGCCTTGCAGATAACAAGGTTACTCTGTCGCTTTTTAACAAGATCCCGCGGATCGCCATCATAGTACTGCATTCGATAATATCTTTGGGTACCGGCATAGCTTCAAGCTCGAACATGCGATTAAAAACCTTTCGCGTTGGCGTACCGGCTTTGGGAATAACCCATTGCCATTTACTTATGTTGGAAGCGTAAGTCCCCTCTTCTATGGTCGCTAAAGAAGGATGGTGCTTGCGCGCTACAACGTGCAGTTTATCGTCGAACAATTTGTGCTGCGTGATTGTGTTATCAAGGTTGGGGGCACGCAATGCCCCTACAATGATATCAACTTGCCCTTGCAGCAAGCCAACAAGTTGTTCCTCATATGGGCCGTCAACGATACTCACTTCTGCTTGGGGATATTCCTCTAATAACCGCAACACCGCCATAGGTACTATGTTTGCCCTTGCCAGCGGCAAACTGCCTATACGTATTTTGCCAGAGCGCTGCCCAACGAACTCGTTGACTTCCTGTAGCCCTTGTTCAATTTCAGCTACAAATAAATGAGCAAGACGAGCAAGCTGCTTTGCTCTCCACGTTGGTTCGACACCAGTGGGAATTCGACGAAATAACTTTTGTTCAAGCGTAAATTCTAGGTCTTTAATCGTTTTACCCAGCGTTGGCTGCGTTAAACCCAGCTTTGTCGCTGCGTTGGTGTAATTTCCGGTATCTACAACCGTAATTAATGCAATAAGTTGACGGGTTGTAATCAGCCGTAAAAACCCTTCTTTTCTCTTCGCACTTTTTTCAAACACGTTATTGGCAAAAGACAGTAAATAGTCGAACGCTCTTGTTACCCGCTTCAAAAAAACATCGCCTACATCTGTTGTAAACATACCTGACTGGGTGCGTTCGAAAATTGTGTGGCCAAGCTGAGACTCCAGCTTGTTGATGCCTTGCGTTAAGGCCGATTGTGATAAATGAATATGCTGAGACGTTTCGGTTAGCGTACCGAACTCTCTAACTTTCATAGCACTAAGCAAGTGACGCGTATTAAAAATCAACGTATGCCCCTAATGTTTTTTAGTCATTATAGAAAAAATTAATAGCAAAGGGCAGCAATCTAACGTTCTTTTCAGCGCCGAGTTATCCATAATCGAGAGACTTCAATATTAAAGGAATACCCTAATGGCTATTTGCGTAACAGACTGCCCACGACCTTCTCTGTCAACCATTGAAAAATATCAGGGGTCAGAGGTTGCTACCGTTCACGAAGCGCAGGGTAGAAAGGGGCTTTTAGCGCAAGATATGCGCCCTATTTATCGACCTGCTCAAATAGCCGGCCCTGCGGTTACATGCCAAGTAGCGCCGGGAGACAACTGGATGATTCATGTCGCGGTTGAGCAGTGTCAGCCGGGAGATGTATTGGTTGTTACGCCAACCAGCCCTTGTTCAGATGGCTTTTTTGGTGACCTGTTGGCTACATCGTTAAAAGCAAGAGGGGTAAGAGGGCTGATTATTGATGCAGGTGTTCGCGATATCGCTACCTTAACTGACATGAAGTTCCCTGTGTGGTCTAAAGCCGTGTTTGCACAAGGCACCGTAAAAGAGACGATTGCTAGTGTTAATGTACCTGTTGTTTGTGCAGGTGCTTTGATAAACCCTGGGGATATTGTTGTTGCTGATGATGATGGCGTTGTGGTGGTTAAACAAGAAGAAGCAGATGACACGTTTGAAAAGGTTAAGCTGCGCGTAGAAAACGAAGAGTCCAAACGCAAACGCCTTGAACAAGGTGAGCTTGGTCTGGATATTTATAATATGCGCGAACGCCTGGCAGCTAAAGGCCTTCGCTATGTAAAGCACGGTGAGCAATAGCACTTATGAAAGCCGTAACTGCGTGCCTAATGAGGGGCGGAACCTCTAAAGGACTCTATTTTTTAGCCAAAGATTTACCCCTTGATGTTCATCGTAGAAATGCCTTTTTATTGTCGGTTATGGGCTCCCCCGATAGCCGGCAAATAGACGGTGTGGGCGGTGGTCACCCGCTAACAAGTAAGGTGGCCGTTGTGAACCCGTCGTCTAATCCAGAAGCCGACGTTGACTACTTATTTTTACAGGTAGCGGTAGATAAAGCCCAGGTCAGCGATACGCAAAACTGCGGAAACATCCTTGCCGGCGTGGGTGCGTTTGCTATTGAGCAGGGGCTAGTAAAAGCGCAGGATACGACAACCGATGTACGTATTCGCATGGTAAATACCAACACGTTCGCTGTAGTAAGAGTTCAAACGCCTAACGGCGTGGTCAATTACGAAGGCAGTGCGAGTATTGACGGCGTACCTAATACCGCCGCCCCTGTTTATATCGACTTTTTAGATGTTGCAGGCTCTTCCTGTGGTAGCTTATTCCCTACTGGAGCCGCTCAAAATACCGTAGAAGAAATTAACATTACGTGTATAGATAATGGTATGCCGGTCGTGCTAATTGATGCTCACTCGCTGGGACTTAAGGGAAGCGAAACACCAGAACAATTAGAAAGTAATGCCGCCTTAAAACAAAAAGTAGAAGCTATCAGGCTTAAGGCTGGCGAAATGATGCAGTTAGGCGATGTCACGGCCAAAACGGTCCCTAAGATGACGATCATTTCTGCCCCTCTAAATGGCGGAGATATCAATACTCGTACCTTTATTCCACACAGAGTACACGACGCTATTGGCGTTTTAGGCTCAGTTAGCGTTGCGACGGCTTGCTTGGCAAAAGGCACCGTTGCCTACGACCTTTATCGCCGCCATTGCGCTAAACGTGATAACGAATTGCAATCTGCTGTGCCCCTTGCAATTGAGCATCCAACGGGAGCGTTCAAGGTAGATATGGAGGTCGCAAATGCTGATGCATTCGAAACATTTGAAGTGAAGCGCGCCGCTTTACTGCGCACAGCCAGACTGCTCATGCAGGGAACGGTGTTTGCTCCCGACTCTGACCCTACACTAGCTCATGAATAAAAACGATAAAGAGGACCGAACATGATCATTGATTGCCACGGACATTACACCACTGCACCCGAGCCACTACAGCTTTTCAGAGAGGCGCAAATTAAAGCGTTTAAAGATGGCAAGGCGCTGCCTGAAGTTCCTTATATTAGCGATGACCAAATTCGAGAAAGTATTGAGAAAAACCAGCTTAAGTTACTAAAAGAGCGTGGTTCAGACATGACAATATTTTCGCCGCGCGCATCTGCGATGGCGCACCACGTTGGCGATGAAGCAGTATCAAAGCAGTGGACCAGCGCATGCAATGACCTGATTAAGCGCGTTGTCGATTTGTACCCTCAACACTTTATTGGTGTGTGCCAATTACCCCAGTCACCCGGTGTTCCAATCAAAAACTCTATAGATGAGCTAGAGCGCTGTGTTAATGAGCTGGGCTTTGTAGGCTGCAACTTAAATCCAGACCCATCCGGTGGCCATTGGACATCAGCGCCTTTAACGGACAAAAGCTGGTATCCATTCTATGAAAAAATGGTAGAACTAGATGTACCAGCCATGATCCACGTGTCGGGCTCGTGTAACGCGAACTTCCACGCTACGGGTGCTCATTATATGAATGCAGATACCACGGCATTCATGCAATTTTTACAGGGTAATTTATTTAAGGACTTCCCCGAACTGCGCATTATTATTCCACACGGCGGCGGTGCCGTACCTTATCACTGGGGGCGTTATCGTGGCTTAGCTGATATGCTAAAGCAGCCTCCACTCGATGAACATGTAATGCAAAACGTGTATTTTGACACCTGTGTTTACCATCAACCCGGGATAGATCTGTTATTCGATGTTATTGACATTAAAAACATTCTATTCGGCTCAGAAATGATTGGCGCAGTGCGAGGTATTGACCCTCAAACGGGTAATTATTTTGATGACACAAAACGCTATATTGATGCGTTGGATATTCCAACAGAAGATAAGCAGTTAATATTTTCTGGCAATGCTCGTAGGGTATACCCTCGACTAGATGCCAAACTAAAAGGAATGGGGCTATGAGCAAATTTACCGTTGATCCAGATTGGTTACACTGGCACCCATCACCGTCGAAACCACAGTTTACATTACCGCAAGGCGCGGTAGATGCGCACTGCCATGTGTTTGGCCCTGGTGAACAATTTCCTTTTGCTGCTGAGCGAAAATACACGCCATGTGACGCATCTAAGTGGCAGTTGTGGGCGCTGCGTGATTATTTAGGTTTTAGCCGAAATGTTATTGTGCAGGCGACATGTCACGGCGCCGACAACCGTGCATTAGTTGATGCGCTAAACAACTCTCAGGGACTTGCGCGAGGCGTTGCCACCGTAAAACCTGATATTTCAGATGAAGAGTTGTATGCACTGCACGAAGCTGGCGTACGAGGCGTGCGCTTTAACTTTGTTAAACGTTTAGTCGATGCCCTGCCGTTTGATGCATTAAATACGGTAGCGCACCGCATTAAAGAACTTGGCTGGCATATTGTTATTTACTTTGAAGCCCAAGAACTACCAGAGCTTTATTCGTTTTTTACCGCACTGCCTACCACGGTTGTTGTTGATCACATGGGTCGTCCCGACGTGAGTAAACCGGTAGACGGTGAAGAGTTTGGGTTATTTCTAAAACTAATGACAGAGAACACCAATTTTTGGTCGAAGGTGAGTTGCCCAGAGCGAATCTCACTGGCTGGACCGAGTAACGGTTACCACGATGTCATCCCTTTCGCCAGAGAAGTGGTTGAACGCTTTCCAGACCGTGTTATTTGGGGCACAGATTGGCCTCACCCGAATATGAAAAGTCACATGCCGGATGACGGAAAGCTGGTTGATTTCATTCCGCTTATTGCCTCTACAGAAAGATTACAGCGCAAACTTTTGGTTGATAACCCAATGAAGCTTTATTGGTCTTAAGGCTCGATACTGCTTTTGAAATTGAGGAAGATTTTATGAAAATTATAGTTGTAGGTCCTGGCGCTTTTGGCATAAAGCACTTAGATGCATTGAGCAAAATTGATGATGCTGAGGTTGTCGGTTTAGTGGGCCGAAACCCGCAAAAAACGCAAGCGGTTGCCGATGAGTACAAGATTCCCCATGTGTACACCACACTTGAAGAGGCACTAACCTCTGATGCCGATGCCGTTATTCTTTGCACCCCCACCCAGATGCATGCCGAGCAGTCTATTTTATGCATGCAGGCGGGCAAACACGTACAAGTTGAGATACCACTCGCCGACAGTTGGGAAGACTCTCAAGCCGTCATGGATGCACAACTAGCGTCTAATTTGGTATGCATGGTGGGTCATACTCGCCGCTTTAACCCGTCTCATCAATGGCTAAATAAGCGTTTGCGCAAGGGTGAATTGAATATTCAGCAAATGGACGTTCAAACTTATTTCTTTCGTCGCAAAAACATTAATGCGAAAGGTGAGCCTCGTTCTTGGACAGACCATTTGCTTTGGCACCACGCTGCTCATACGGTTGATTTATTTGCCTACCAAGCAGGCTCGCCTATTGTAAAAGCGAACGCCGTACAGGGGCCGATTCACCCTGAACTGGGTATTGCTATGGATATGTCAATTCAGCTTCAAGCTGAAAATGGCGCCATTTGTACCCTTTCACTATCTTTCAATAATGACGGACCGTTAGGTACATTCTTCCGATACATCTGCGACAACGGCACTTATATCGCAAGATACGACGACCTTGTTAACGGCCATGAAGAACCAATTGATGTGTCTACCGTTGATGTATCATTAAATGGTATTGAACTACAAGACCGCGAATTTATTAGCGCGATAAAAGAAGGCCGCCAACCCAATGCTAGCGTGGCGAGCGTATTGGGCTGCTATAAAGTGCTTCATGACCTTGAGCAACAGCTAGCGTAGTGGGAGGCGATTATCAAAACGCGTAATCTTTTGGGTAAACAGGTGGGTGAGATTGGCTTTGGTTGTATGAACTTTAGCCATGCCTATTCTGGCAAACTCAGCGAAAATGATGCTATCGATTTACTACACAAGGCTTATGATTTAGGCGTCGATCATTTTGATACTGCGGCATTATATGGCTTCGGAGAAAATGAGCGCATTGTCGGAAAAGGGATGAAACCCTTCAGAGACAAGATTTTGCTGGCCAGTAAGTGCGGGATGACTGGCGTGAACGGCAAGCGCACTATTGATGGCTCGCCTAAAGCTATAGAGGCTACGCTTAATAATGCGTTAAAAAGCTTACAAACCGACTTTATCGACTTGTACTATTTGCACAGGATTGACCCTAACGTGCCGGTAGAAGACAGTGTTGGCGTGTTGGCAAATGCGGTTAAAGCAGGCAAGATTGGCGCGATTGGTTTGTCTGAAGCGTCTGCCGAAACGCTTGTTAGAGCGCACGCCATTCATCCAATAGCCGCGATGCAAACAGAGTATTCACTGTGGACACGTAATGCAGAAATTGCGGTTCTGAAAAAATGCGAAGAACTAGACGTTGCTTTCGTTGGCTTTAGCCCTTTAGCACGTGGATATTTAAGTAATACATTTGCCCATATTGATGACTTAGATAGTGGTGATATTAGGCGGGGAATGCCTCGGTTCCAAGGTGAAAACTGGGTGCAAAACCGACGTATATTCGCCCAATTTGCAGCCTTAGCAAATGAAGCTGAATGCACACCCGCGCAACTGGCCATTCATTGGGTTTTGAAACAAGCAGACTATATACACGCTTTACCCGGCACCCGCTTTATCACTCATTTAGAGGAGAATTTGCGGGCGAGCGAATTAACCATTGATAGCAATATATTAGTGCGCGCCGGTCAGTTAATTAATCAAGAAACGGTGCAAGGCCCAAGATATCCAGCCGCTGCACAGGCTGATATAGACACAGAAGAATTTTAATACTGCTAAATAAAAAGCGGCGGGTACTTCACATGTACTCGCCGCTTTTTTGTTTACGCTATGCTTACGGCGTTATGTACGCCGCGTTATCTTAGCGGTTATCTAAAACCAACACACCTGCGCCCGTATTTGAAATAGGTGCATGGTAGTGCTTGTGTATCACGTTAACATCGTCTTTTAGCGCACCGCGCATGACCAGCCACATGATGGTTTCAATACCTTCTGTTCCCGCTCGCTCCATAATTTCAGCATTTGAAAACTGCGTCATCCATTCAGGTTCTTCAGCTATCTTATCCATGCACTCAAGATCAAAGTCGACGTCTATAATACCGGCTCGTTCGCCTTGAAGCTGGTGCGACATGCCGCCCGTACCCAATATCACAACTTTATGGTCTTCAGGATATGACTCCAGTGCTTTACCCAACGCCTTGCCCAATTTTAAACAACGAGCAGCAGTCGGTACTGGGTGCTGTACTGTATTTACAGCAAGCGGAATAGCTTCTACCGGCCACTCCTCGCAATCGCCAAACAACGCGCGAATAGGATTAACAAAACCATGATCGACTTTCATTTCTTGGCAAGTGCAGATATCTATTTCTTGTTCAATAAGCGACTCTGCGATATGCCAAGAAAGTGGTGCATTACCCTTAAACGGGTTAACCGGCTTTAAACCCCACCCTTCATCAGCATTGTGATACTCATCTGCACACCCTAAAGCAAAGGTCGGAACGGTATCTAAGAAAAAGTTTAAGCCATGGTCGTTGTATACAACAATAACCAGGTCTGGCTTTACTTCATTTAACCAGTCTTTCGCAGGTCCATACCCGTCAAAAAATCTTTTCCAATAAGGCTCTTGCTGAAGACCTTCAGTAATAGCGTTGCCAACGGCAGGTATGTGCGAACTGGTTATTCCACCAATGATTTTAGCCATTCCAGTAGTCTCCTTTTTTCTTAATTTTTTCTATAAGACCGTCGCTTTTGGCCACCAAGTTCTGCTTAAATTCTTCCGTTGTAATACCTTGAAAAGCTGCACCTGCGTCTTGTACAGACACGCCGCGAGGAATAGCCATTTTTGCCATGAAGTATATGTTGGCGCCTAATCGAAGCATTTGTAGAAAATCAGAATTTACCACGACGTCTTTATACTCACCTTTAACACCATACTTGTCACAATATGCTGCAGGGTCTTTATCAAATTCCGTTCTGTTTTCTTCGTTGTTAAAAGAAAACAGTAGCTTATTTAGAGCATAAGCAGGGTGAGCGCGCTTGCCATCGAACACATAGGTACCAGGAATGTCCTCGTAATCTTTTTTCTGCCAAGTCATTAGACGTATTCCAAATTAAAACGTACCTCTATTATATGAATGCGCCCTGCTTTTATAATGGCGAAAGCGCATCAATATTTGTACATTTCATAGATTTTTGTCGAAGGTGAGTAAACGCATGGCTTTGGTACAAATACAGCGTTAACCATTATGGGACAACGGTTAACGCTGTATTGAGCAAGGCCCAACGGCTGTGTGGGAGTTAGGCAGCAGTAATACTAGGTCGTAGAGCCTTTTTTATAACCTTTTAGGGCCTATGTTTAAGAATTTGTTCTCGCAGCCACTTGTGTAGCGGGTCGTTATTTAAACTTGGGTGCCACATCATAGACTCATTCAACTGTGGCGTTTTAAACGGAATATCATAAATCTTTATAGGGAGATGTTTTGCGTTAATTTCAGCAAGACGCTTTGGTGCTAGGGCCACCCTTTCGGTATTTATCACTGTAAAAAACATACTAGAGAAATCGTTGACGATGACTTCTACCCGGCGGTTAACTTCATCTGAGTCTACCATCCATTTCTCTATGCTCAATTGACTCGCTTTTTCATAGCCAATGGTTACATGGCCAATGTCTGAGAATTGTTCTAGGGTAATATGGCCATTTAGCTTGCTGTTGTTTTCATCCGCTATACAAACGAACTCATCATCTAAAACTTCTTGGGATGAATAGCCATCGAGCATGAAAGCAGAAGGGGCAATAATAAGGTCAGCGCCTTGTTTTGCGAGGCTGTCTAAATCACCAGCAAAAGTAGACATAAATTCAAATGTTATGTTCGGCGCTACTTTCGTGACGTAGGCCAATAAATCAGCCAGCACCACCTGCATTACATAGTCTGACGCAATAATTTTGAAATTGCGATTTGATAATTCTGGTGTGTTTATTTTCTTATCTATAATGCGGTTTCTAATAGTGCTTAGCACTTCGCTGACTGGCTGCTGCATTTCAGCGGCAAGTGGCGTGATGTGCATTTGCTTACCCATTTGTACAAGCAAATCATCATCAAAATAGTCCCTCAAACGAGATAAAATACCACTTGTTGCCGACTGCGAAAGGTGCAGTCGATAAGCGCTTTTCGTAATGTTTTTTTCTTCTAGCAAAACTTCTAACGCCACCAGCAGGTTTAAGTCTAGTTTTTCGTACCGCATTTCTACCCCGAGAACTTATCTACCTATTTTGTACCAACGGTTTTTGAGATATCACGTATCGGCACAAACGATTTTTGCTTAGTAACTCTGAATACTACCATCTTCTGTTAACAATAATTAAAACTTTTAATTACGAAGAGACTTTATTCAATGAAGTTAGCGTCACTCAAAAGCAATGAGCCTGATGGCAAGCTAGTACTTGTTTCTAAGGACCATAGTTTGTGTACAGAGGTTAGTGATATTGCCCCAACTATGCAGTTTGCACTGGATAATTGGGATGCGTGTTATGACAAGCTTAACGAGCGATATCAGTTACTTAATAGTGGGAACGCGAATAATGCGTCTCACTTTAAGCCCGAGCAATGTTTAGCGCCCCTACCCCGCGCTTGGAGCTGGCTTGACGGCTCTTGCTATTTAAATCACGGGCACTTAATGCAAAGAGCCTTCAACTTAGATCCTATTGAAGGCGCCGACAAATACCCTTTGGTTTACCAAGGCTCTGGCATTTCGTTTAGGGGTCCACGCGAACCGCTTTTTGCCGCAAAAGAAGAACACGGTATCGATTTTGAAGGTGAGTTCGGCGTAATAACTGGCCATGTTCCTGTAGGCGCATCACAAGAAGAGGCCAAGCAGAGCATTCGTCTGGTCGTCATGTTAAATGACGTCAGTTTCCGTGCCCTTGCCCCCCGCGAAATGAAAACGGGTTTCGGCTTTGTACAAGCAAAAGGAGACACAGCCTTCGCACCTATTGCCGTTACGCCAGATGAACTTGGTGAGCATTGGCAAGATTCAAAAGTCTGTGCACCTTTAGAAATCCACCGAAACAACGAGTGGTTTGGTGCACCTGATGGCGCAAAGATGTTCTTTGGGTTTGACCAACTCATCGCACATATTGCTGTAGCACGAAGCCTTCCACCTGGCTCAGTCGTTGGTTCGGGCACGGTATCTGATAACACACCTAACAAAGGCCAAGCCTGCCTTTCAGAACTCCGCGCGAAAGAGCTTGTTCAATTTGGCGAACCCAATACGCCTTTCTTAAAAGTGGGCGAAACAATAACGATGCGAGCGCCAGATAAAAATGGCTTCAGCTTGTTTGGCGACATTATCCAAAACGTAGAGTTGGAGACCTCAAATGTTTAACCCAAGAGAATACGAAATTATCGATTTGTCGGTGACGTTAGACAATAACCCACACACCGACCCACCGCCTTTATTGCCCAAAATCGATTACATGGACCACCAGGAAGGCTGGCCCGAAATGGCGTCAATGTTTCCGGGGCTGACCCTCGATCAGTTACCTGGCAACGAATCATGGGCGGCAGAAAGACTTGCAATAACCACCCATAGCGGCACCCATATGGATGCACCCTGGCACTATGCCTCAACTACTGATGGCGGTAAGCCTGCATTCGGTATTGATGAATTGCCCCTGGAGTGGTGTTTCCAACCGGGCGTAAAGCTGGACTTTCGCGACTTTGAAGACGGTTACATTATTACTGCCAGCGATGTGGAAAAAGAGCTGCAACGCATTAATCACGATTTACAGCCGCTGGACATTGTTGTGGTTAACACCCGTGCAGGCAAGATATTTGGTGAACCAGGTTACTTAGACGCAGGGGTCGGCATGGGCCGCGAAGCCACAATGTATTTGCTTGAAAGAGGCGTAAAAGTGGTGGGCACTGACGCCTGGAGTTGGGACGCTCCTTTCAAATACACACGTGAACGCTTTGCCGAGACCGGCGATGCCTCCTTAATTTGGGAAGGCCATAAAGCAGGTCGAGATATTGGTTACGGTCAAATGGAAAAATTGAGCAACTTAGAAGCGTTGCCCGCAACTGGATTTTTGATCTCTTGTTTTCCTTACAAAATTAAACACGCCTCTGCAGGCTTTGTTCGCGCAGTTGCATTTATAAAAAAATAAATTATCAGAGCTAACTTGGCGCATTTGCGCCGCAGAAAAATCAGGAAACTACAATGTTTAAATATTTCCCGACAAACTATGTTTGGAACCTGTCAGTCGACCTGGCCATAGAAATGGGTGCACGTATTGGCGAAATTGAAGAAATGTGTGCGCCATTAAAAGAAGCGGCAAAACAACCCGACAAAGAAGGTGTGCAGGCATTTCGTGATACCTGGGCAAAAATGGCAAATAAACTCGTCGAGCTTGCTGAAGAAGATGAAAGCCGAGGCCGACTGTTTTCAGCGGCTGAAAAATACAACCGTGCTTCCTCGTACTTAATTACGTGCGAACGCCTACAAGCCCACAAAGCGCCAGGACGCCTAGAGTTGTATAAGCATCAGCTCGAGCTTTTTCAAAAATCTATTACCTTGGGCAAAGAAAACTGCGAGCGTGTGGAAATTCCTTATGAAGGCAAACACATATCAGCACTGTATGTCAGAGCTGAAAATGTAGAAGGCCCCGCCCCCGTGTTAATCCAAGTTAACGGCTTAGACTCAACCAAAGAAATGAAATATCGCGTTGGCTTACCGGGTTGGCTGGCCAAGCGTGGGGTTTCTTCGTTGATTTTAGATCAGCCTGGAACAGGTGAAGCGTTAAGACTGCAAGGCCTTCACGCCCGTTACGACAGCGAGCACTGGACGTCTCCAGCTGTTGATTGGCTTGAACAGCGCGAAGAGATAGACAGCAATCGCATTGGCATGGAAGGCGTATCGTTAGGCGGTTATTTCTGCCCCCGCGCAGTCGCTAACGAGCCACGTTTAGCCTTGGGTGTATGCTGGGGTGCAAACCATGACTGGCGTGATGTTCAGAAGCGCCGCTTAGAAAAGGAAGGTGATTTCCCAGTGCCGCATTACTGGGCGCACGTGAAATGGGTATGGGGTGCAGAAACCATGGAAGAATTCATGGAAATCGCCGAGAAAGTTCACTTAGACGGGCAAATTGAAAAGATCAAAGTGCCATTTTTGGTCACCCATGGTTCGAAGGACTCACAAATCCCTCTTAAATGGGCAGAAAGAACCTATGAGCAGCTTGTAAACAGCCCGAAACGCGAACTTAAGATTTTTACCGAGCGAGAAGGTGGTGTTCAACACTCGAGTTTCGATAACAGTGCTAACGCGGGTCAATACATTGCGGACTGGGTTGCAGAAACCTTTAACGCACGTACTGCCTAGAAGGAAAAAACGATGAATATTATTGGCTTAGACAAGCTAGTCTTTGGTGTAGATGACACAAATGCAACAACACAATTCGTTTTGGATTATGGGCTTAAACAAGTAGATGAGCACAATTTTGTTGCTCAAGACGGTACCGGCCTAGAAATTCGGTTGAAAGACGACCCTTCATTACCTGCACCGTTAGAAACCGGCGCTAGCATTAGAAAAACGGTTTACGGTGTTCCGGATCAAGCGAGTTTAGATGCCATTAACGCCGAATTGTCTAAAGACAGAGAAGTAAAAGTACTTTCTGACGGAAGTATTGAAGCTGTCGACGATTTAGGCTTTGTATTAGGTTTTCAAATTACCCTTCGCAACACAACAGACTTACGGTCAGAAAAAATAAATGCGCCGGGCGATATTAACCGTGGTGTGAATGTGAACGGAGTAGACGAATCAACGCCACCGAAGATCCACTCATTATCTCACGTTGTATATTTTGTGCCTGACTCAGCCGCTATGGAACAGTTTTACGAGCAGCGCCTGGGCTTTAAAACCACTGACCGATTTAATGGTGTTGGGGCGTTTATGCGCCCAGCAGGTACAACAGACCATCACACGTTGTTCTTTATAAAGACCCCACCTCACATGAAGGGTATTGAGCACTTTACGTTCCACCTTGGCGGCCCGACAGATGTTGTTAGGGCGGGCACAAACATGGTGAACAAAGGTTATCAGAGCTTTTGGGGGCCCGGTCGCCACATTTATGGGTCGAATTGGTTTTGGTATTTCAAAAGTCCGTTTGGTTGCAATATGGAATTTGATGCCGATATGGATCAACATGACGACACGTGGCAGGAGCGCGCAGCGAACATGGGGCCAGACTACTCTCAAATCTTTTTGTTAGAACATAGAGAGAAGTGGGCACCTTCAGGTGGACCACCTGCTAAATAGACTGCCGTTATGGACGAACACTTAGTGTGCAGTACCCAAGAGATCCCGGAGGGGAAGGCAAAAGGGTTTAAAATAAGCGAAAATGGAAAAGATACGTTTTTCGTTACTCGAAAAAACAACCAATTTTTCGCTTATTTGGATGTTTGCCCTCATTACAACAGTACTACACTTCCATGGAAACGACATGAGTACACTGATGTAAAAGGCGAGCATATTGTTTGTGCTGCACATGGCGCGCTGTTCGACATAGCGACGGGTGTTTGTATTCAAGGACCTTGTAAACATCAGCGAATTCAAAAAATACCAATACGGATTGAATCGAACCAACAAATTTGGATTTCAAAAAAAACAATAAAGGCCTTTAAATTATGAAATCAAGTGTGAGCAATGTTTTAATAATTGGGGGCGGTTTTTCAGGTATGACCGCCGCTATCGAATTAAGAAAGCGCAATATAGAAACAGACTTAGTAGAGATAGATGAAAACTGGCGTACAGACGGCGCGGGTATCAGCATTGGCGGTGCAACTTTACGAGCATTCAAAACGATTGGGATATTGGATGAGTTTTTAGAGCAAGGCCATGCACATAACGGATTAGATGTATTTGCGCCGCACGGCTTGCACTTAGCGCATGTCCCTACTCCCTCTGTTGCCAACGCTGAGGGCATACCAGGCGCAGGCGCAATTATGCGCCCCACCCTTGCGAAGATCCTTGCCGAGAAAACCCTGGCGTCTGGCGCGAATGTGCGCTTAGGCTGTACCTATAAAGAAATGGTTAATACCGATAAGGGAGTAGAAGTCAGTTTTACCGACGGTACGACCAAAACCTACGACCTAGTTATCGGTGCAGACGGCGTGCACTCGCAAGTACGTAAAGATGTATTTCCTGAAGTTGAAGCACCAAAATATATCGGCCAAGGTGTGTGGCGCGCTGTGCTGCCAAAACTTCCTGAAGTAAAAAATACGATGATGTGGGTAGGTCCGCACTTGAAAGTTGGTGTTAACCCTATGTCTAAAGATGAAATGTACTTGTTTTTGACAGAAGACAAAAAGGAAAGACCTAAATACGACCCTGCCACTTACGTTGAAAAACTGAAAGAATTAATGGGTACCTTCCCTGCCCCCATGGTTAATCAGTTTAAAGATATGCTGAATGAAAATTCACTTATCGATTTTCGAGCTCTGGGAAATCTTTTAGTACCTGCCCCCTGGCATAGAAAAAGAGTGGTGCTGATTGGTGATACTGTGGCCGCAACCACTCCGCATTTAGCTTCAGGGGCGTGCATAGGCATTGAAAGTGCCATCGTTTTAGCTGAAGAGTTAGCAAAGGATGTTACAGTTGAACAGGCACTCACTTCCTTCTTAGAAAGACGCTGGGAGCGCTGTAGAATGGTTGTCGAAAATTCTGCTCGCTTATGTCAGATAGAAATCGAAGGTGGCGATAAAGCCGAACACACACAAATTATGCGCGAGTCTATCATTGCATTAGCACAGCCTATCTAAACCTTTAAAGTGCTTATAAAATAAAAGCTAGCAGTTCACTGCTAGCTTTTTTGCTTTAAATATAAAAAACTAAAACCTGTTAAAGTTAAAGATCCAATACCAGCTTTGTGCCTTTTGCTCGCGAACAACACGGTGTCATCAAGGCGCCATCCGCTCTTTCTTCTTCGTTTAAAAACACATCACGATGCTCGACGTCACCTTCCAGAACTTTAGTTACGCAGGTTCCGCAGACCCCTTCTTCACACGCAACAGGAAGAAAAATGCCGCTGTCTTCTAATGTGGTAAGAATGGTTTCATCTGCAGGAACATGAATTATTTGACCGGTACTTTTTATCTCGACATCAAAAGCTTTATCTTCGTCACTTTCAAGACTGCTTTTATCGATTGAAAAGTACTCTCGGTTTATTAGCGTGTCATTCCAACCAAGCGCAAGTGCACTTTCTATAACATCGTCAATAAATCGCTGAGGGCCGCACACATAAATAGGCATATGGGTAGATTTACTTTTCAAATAGTCCTTTACGCTAAGTCGAGACGACTGAGTATCGTTAGAAAAGTAGAACTTCGTATTTGGCAACTGCCTTATTCTGTCGCCGTAGGGCATTGCAGAGGCATTAGTTGCACACACACTAAATTCAAAGGGCAGCCCTTTTTCCTCGCATAACTCTGCCATAGGCAAAATAGGCGTAATGCCAATTCCTGCGGCAAGAAATAGCACTGTAGTATCCTTAGCGGTGTGGGTAAACGGGAAGTGATTTTTGGGTTCACTAATTTGTAGCTCATGACCTGCTTCCAACTCATCGTGAATATACGATGAGCCGCCACGGCTATTGCTTTCACGCAGAATTGCAATTTCATAGTCGCTATTGTTAGAAGCGCCACACAAGGAGTATTGTCTGAGTAACCCATTAGCTAAATGCAGTTCTATGTGTGCACCGGGTTCCCATGGCGCCAGACTTGTACCATCAACGGCACTTAGTTTAAGCTTTGTAATGTTATCGGTGAGCTTTTCTTTAAGTGTTATCTTAACGTTTTGCATAAACTTTATCTCCCGTGATTTAACGGCTTTCAGCTTTGATAGCGCGGGTTATCATTCTTCTGGCCATAACACCGCCAGAATCGATATCCAGCATGAGAAGCTGCCTATCGGGATATAAGTTTAAGTTCTTCTGTTGCTCTTCTAAGATTTCTTGATCTTCAGCAAATACCGCTCCCTGCTGCTGCTTAATTTGCTCAGTTAGTGCTGTATCATCAACTTTGAAATCTCGCGCCATTCCCCAAAAATAATGTATGGATTGGTCAGATTCTGGCGTTATAAAGTCGACAACGATACTGCCAGCCCTTTTATCTGGTGCCGCATTGATACCGCCTTCTCCCGCCACAGCAACACCCACTTCAATCATAATGTGGCTGGGTAAGTCGAAGCGACAAACTTGCCATCGGTCTACGCTTCCTTCTTTAGGTAAATCATTAGCTTCCAAAGCCGCTTGCCAAAATGGAGGGGCTACAATATTTTCCATAAAGCGTGACGTCACTACCTGCGCACCCTCAACTTTTGTATTTACTGGTGCTTCTTCTATTTCTGATTGCCCGATACTTGTTGAGTGCACGTAGGTTTCGTGGGTGAGATCCATAAGGTTATCTACCATTAACCGATAATCGCAATTAATGTGATACAGCCCACCACCATAAGCCCAGTCAGGGCTATCAGCCCAAAATAGATTAGGTAACGCATCTTCATCTGCAAGGTCTTGTTCGCCCGGCCACAGCCAGATAAAGCCGTACTTTTCGACGACTTTGAACGCTTTGATGCAAGGAAATTTGTCTACCCGCTGCTTGGGCATAGCGTCGGTTTTACCTTCTCTCCCCATCACGAGGCCATGATAGCCACACACCAACTTTCCATTTTCAACATAGCCTAGCGAAAGAGGTGCGCCGCGGTGGGGACAAAAATCTTCAACCGCAGCAACGGTTTTATTGCTATCGCGGAAAAAAACCAGCGGCACATCGCAAATTGTACGTGCTAATGGTTTGTCAGAATTTACTTCATGTGAATAACACGCTACATACCATGTGTTTAACGGATAAATTTTTTCTTTCATATTGTTGTCCCCATCCAAAATTGGATCCAATATATGCCATAACACGTTAAAATCAAGTTATTTAAACGTAAATTGGATCCAATAATTAAATAACGTGTCCTTTAAGGTCCTAAGCACCCTTGATAATCGCCAATTAGCAGGAAACAGGGCTTGAGTTGCACTGATTAAAAACGGTAAATTGGATCCAATTTCGATGTATGTAAGTGAATTATGAGCGAGACAAAAACGAACCCAGCCGTAGTAAGTATTCTTAGAGAGAAAATATTGATGGGTGAATTCCCTGCTGGGAAGCGTCTGGCAGAAACGCAAGCTGCAGAAGCCTTGGGAGTATCAAGAACCCCGGTTCGTATTGCGCTGCGCTCTTTAGCGCAGGAAGGACTTCTT
Source organism: Alteromonas sp. ABH4_453 (assembly GCF_056160665.1). Taxonomy (NCBI): domain Bacteria; kingdom Pseudomonadati; phylum Pseudomonadota; class Gammaproteobacteria; order Alteromonadales; family Alteromonadaceae; genus Alteromonas; species Alteromonas sp. ABH4_453. Next base: position 55,710 of record NZ_JBSWXP010000007.1, on the reverse strand, counting down.
GAAAAGCTTCCTGCTAGAGGCTATCGAGTAAAAGAAGTCACCGTCACAGAAATTACGAATTCGGTAGAAGTACGCGGTGTACTTGAAGGGCTAGCAGCCAGACAAGCGGTTGAGATAGGATGCAGCGAGCACACAATTGAACAGCTAAAAACGTGCTTGGCACAAGGAGATGCACTATTTGTTGATGGCAGCATTGATGAGGCTGGCATAGAAGCATATCAACAGATGAACGAAACATTTCACGATATTATTATCAACGCAAGCGGAAACACGTCGATTAAAAGTGCGTTGCAGCTAAATGAACATTTTCCTTTCGCCTCGGTAAGTGCCATTGCATACGACCCGAACCAATTAGACAGAGAGTTTCATCGCCTCAAATACGCTCATACTCAGCATCATGCTATTGCAGATGCCATGATAAAAGGACAAGGTGCGCGTGTGGAGGCTTTATTAAAAGAGCACTCTCTTGCCACTATCAATCATATCGACTTGTTTAATTCTAATACGTATAAGCTATACAAGCCTAGAAAAATGTAGGCCCTAGGTGCATGAGGGCCCGCAGAGAATCTTAATTATCGGCTATTTTGCAACAAGCGGCTGCGCATGCTTTGTTTTTACAAGCGCTAGTAGCGCGGCCAAAAACGCTAGCGTCGCAAATAGCATCAATACGTTATACAGACCACCAAACTCTACCTGAAGTAAGGTAACCAGAATTGGCGCACTAAATTGCCCAAGGAAAAATGCGCCAGTCCACAGTCCAGTGCCTTTTCCGCGAACATTTACTGGTAGCACTTTCAATACCCAGTTGAGTGTGGTGGGTAGTAACAAGCCAAAGCCCAAGCAAGCTATCACCACAGATACAGAAGTCATAACCAACGACGTGGAAACCGCCGCGCCCACATAGCCTAAAGTAGCTAGCATTAGACCACCAGCTATAAGCGATGGGCCAGTTAACCCTTTGGCTTTTTTAAATGCGATAGACCCTAGCGCAACACCGATATTCGCAGCGGCACCAATCCCCCCAATGACACCTGGTGAGACCTCGGCTGATAGCGCTAATATCTCTCCTAATTTAACTATGATGGTATAGAAGATTACACCAACAAATAACGTTGTTATAAGTATCGGAAGAATGTCGCGCCACGGCGTTCTCACGCCGGATGCGGTATTTTTAGAAGACGCGGAAGGTTCAAACAAAACCCGGTGGACTAAGAGGGCTATGGGTAGAGCGAGAATATACAATAAGAAAGGGCCTCTTGAGCCTAACAGCTCTCCTAAAATACCGCCAAAGGCAATAAGTACTATTGCACTAATACTGACACTGGCAATTTGTATTGTTACCCATCGCTGACGTTCTTTACCCGTGTAGTAATCTGCAATGAGTGCTGTTGCGACCGTCATAATGGCAGCCTCTGCCATACCTAACACCACGCGAGATAAAATAATATGGAACAAATTAGTGAGGAAGAAGGGTGCAAGTCCAATGAATGCATAGATGATTAGCGCGGTAAGCAACACTGGCTTTCGGCCAACTCTATCTGATAGCCATCCGGCTATGGGAGAGAACAGTGCTACACAAAGCGCGGGGATTGTCATTGCCATTGGTACTAGAAATTCAGCGCCTTCTATATAGGCAAATTCTTTCATAAATAGCGGCAAAACTGGTACTAAAGAAATGATTGCCATAGTGGGCATAATGGCTGCTAAAACTAAAATCACACCATGTTTAGACGCCGCTACGCCTTGTTTATCTAAAGCAGTCATACAAGTACCCCTTCTGGTTTTTATTGTCTCTACCGCTTATCTCACTTGATAGTAATTTGCATAGGATTCGAAGGATAATTGTTCGCCTCGATATACAGGTATTGGCAATGGCGATACTTACTGTATGTGCTCATAAAAGGCCCTTGTGACATATTCATGAGTGAGCTTTTCACTGATACGTGCTGGTCTAAGCTATGCGTTCTCTCTCCGACCCGCCGCTAGCTAGATGTACTTTTTATCGCAAGGAAAATGTTTTAAGGAATAAGAGGTAGCAAATAGTTAGGTATTGAAAGATTACAAAAATAGCTACAGCTGGACTAGAAGGCTGTAGCAGATTTTTTTACAGAGAGATTCCTTTGAAGGCGCTGGCGCAGCCTTGCAGAGCCAGCTTAGTGGTGGCTAGTACATTAATGTGATAACTTCACTTTCTGCCCAGCCATAGCGTACCGCTTTGATGAAAAGCTTATTGTGCGCACTATCTGGTACAAAGCTTTTCTCATAAACTTGCCATACTTTGTTGTCATAGCTATAGCCTATGGATGCACCTTCTGTTCTAGGGGCTATGAAAACTTTACCTGTGATCTCATCAATCTCGGCAACGGCAGGAAGGGTTGTTTGCTGCGCGTCATGACGATTTCCGCTATCTTGAATTAATACGTTCTCTTCAATTAAGTTGTAGTCACTACCAAGATTACGCCAGTTATCCAACTGCTCTCTGAAACGCGACAGAACATGGGCGTAATCCGGATTGCTCGCTAAGTTAACAAGCTGCTCGGCATCTTTTGATAAGTCATAAAGCTCCTCTGGCACCTTGCTGTCGAACCATTTTTTCTGCTGAGCTGTAAGCGTGTTGCTCGCTTTAGCATTGTTCAACGCTTTAACTGATGAGAGTACGTTTCTGAATTTAATTTCAGAGCCATTTGGTTGGGTAGCGTAGTTGCGTACGTACTGATATTTTTCGTCTAACACGTAGTAAGAGCGAAGGTCGACAGCGTCCATTCTGGCACGATCAGCAAAAATATAGTGCCGTTTGACCGGTGCGTCATCAGACAAATCAATTCCCTGCATATAGGGTAACCTTTCGATTCCTGCAAAACCCAACAGGGTTGGGGCAATGTCCTCAAAAGACACTAACCTGTCTATCGTTTGGCCACTTCCTGGCATCCAATCAGGTTTATATTTTTCAGGAATGTGCATAATCATTGGCACTTTGATACCTGATACTAACCCTTCGCGCTTACTGCGAGGCAACGCATCACCATGGTCGGTGGTAAATATAAAGATGGTGTTGTCCCACAGTTTATCTTTCTTCAAATTCTCGATGACAGCGCCAACTTGTTGGTCCATCACCTCGATATTCTCATAAAACCTCGCGATTTCCTGCCGCGTTTCTTTTGTATCGACTAAATAAGGAGGCACCGTAATTTTATCTAAGTCGGGTGTACTGAATTGGTAGTTTGCGCGGATCCCCTCACTGATTTGGTTCATTTGTTGTAAATGAGGCGGCGTATTTTCTGGTATAAACAGCGCTGACTCGTGTGTAATAAAAGGGTTTAAGTTTAGGAAAAACGGTTTACCCTGCAGGTCATGTGTTCTCCATGCCGAAGGCACTAACGAGTCTTCAGGGTTGCGAACATTTCCGTTAGCACTCCAAATAGTAAAAGGCCCCACGCCAACGGCACCTTTGGCAAATTGGTAGTCGGTCTTGATATCGTTGTAAGTAAAGTACCCATTTTTACGAAGAATTTCAGGATAGGCTTTGACCTGTGCAGGCGGAACACCAAAATACTCTCTGTCTGCTGTACGCATATGCTGAAGGCCTACTCTGTGTGGCGGAGCACCAGTGATAAGCCCCGCTCTAGATGGTGCGCAAACACCAGCCATGGTATACACATTGTTGAACATTACGCCTTCGTTAGCCAAGCTGTCTAAGTTTGGCGTACGCGCAACGTCGTCACCATAGGCACCAATACGCGCGCTTAAATCTTCTGCCACAACAAGAACGATATTCGGCTTTTCGCTGTCTCGTTGCTCATTAAATTCAGCGCTCATTGCCTGTGACGTATTCGCCGCTAATAATGCTATCGCTATAAGTTTTCTTAACATCGCAATCTCCTTTAAAGCGGCTGGTAAATGGGGCTTTTCAACTCAAGGGGCTGGGTTGAAAAAATGTTTTTAGATGAAGAAGCAAGATGCACGTCATACAACCCGGCCTCGGCGTACCAAGCGTTCTTTTCTGTATTAAACGACATGAGATCTTCTGCGGTTAAGGTAAAGACTACATCTTCTGACGCCTTGGGCGCTAACAGCGTTGTTTTAGCGAAATGCTTCAACTGCTTTTTAATTAAGGATTGTAGGCCTTGTGGTGCACCAATATAAAGCTGAACGATGTCTTTTGCAGGCACCTCCCCGGTATTAGTAACCGTTACCTTAACTTTCACCTCATCTGAAAAAGACGTACTGCTTAAAGACACGTTTTGATAGCTAAAGTTAGCGTATGAAAGGCCAAAGCCAAAAGGAAATGCTACCGCTTCGTTCGCCCCATCAAAGTACCTGTAGCCTACTCGTGTCCCCTCTTGATAAACAACTTTAGAAGGTTGAGAGCCGGTTATGCCATTCGGTTCTGCTTCTTTATCGGTGATAAAACCAGGAAAGCCTTTATCTGATGGATAATCTTCAAGCTTAAGTGGCCACGTTGATGCAAGCTTGCCTGACGGGCTTACTTCACCAGTAAGTATATCAGCCACTGCATTACCCGCTTCTTGTCCAGGTAGATGAGTAAGCAATATGGCATCAGCTTTTTCTTTCCAGCTCTGCGTCTCGATTACACCGCCAACATTTAAAAGAACGATAAAAGGTTTGTTTTTGGCCGAGAAAGCGCGTGATAGCTCAGTTAAAAGAGCCTGTTCATGTTCTGTAAGATAAAAGTCTTCACGCTCTCTATCTACGAACTCTCCTGAATTGCGACCTAAAGTAAAGATGGCAACATCGTGGGTTTGTGCAAGCGCTTCAGCTAGTGTTGTTGATATGTCTAATTCACCTAATGCAGGGCTTGGCATCATGTCCGCTAAAGGATGGTGAGATACAGGCAAATTGGCAGTTTCAGTTGCGATGTGTTTATCGTAACGTAATGATAAGTCCTCGCTTAAATGTATTCCTGCGTTCTTAAGCCCTTGCGCTATTGAAATACTGTAAGCTTCATGAACATCGCCACTGCCAGTGCCGCCAATTGCTGTTTGATACGAACTATTTCCAAGCAACGCAACTGAAGCACCAGCTTGTAAAGGTAGTGCCTGGTGTTCATTTTTAAGCAGTACCATCCCTTCTGTAGCGATTTCGCGAGCGAGTTTGGCATGTTCTTGAAGGGGTGGTTTGTTGGTGACCGTGCTTTTCTTAAACGAGTGGGTTTTGACAATTAGATTCAAAATATTGCTAACGTTACGATCTAAAACAGACTCTTCTAGTGCACCGTTCTCAACGGCACCTTTGATGATAGCATTTTGATGATCCATACCAGGCATCAATAAATCGTTGCCCGCCGACATTTGCTTTACGGGATTATCGCCACCAAACCAATCCGTCATCACAACGCCGTCGAACCCCCACTGGTGACGAAGGGTGTCCGTTAAAATAGCACTGCTTTCTGATGTATATTCGCCATTAACTTTATTGTACGAAGACATTAACGCCCATGGTGCGCTCTCTTTTATGGCAATTTCAAACCCTTTTAAATAAATTTCTCTAAACGTTTTTTCATCTACTTCTACATCAATTTGATCACGATTCCATTCGTGGTTGTTAGCAACAAAGTGCTTTAGCGTTGCACCTACCCCCTGGTATTGCAGGCCTTCAACATACGCAGCAGACATCATTCCACTTACAACGGGATCTTCAGAAAAATACTCAAAGTTCCGCCCTCCCATGGCATGCCGGTGTATATTCAATGCAGGCGCTAGCATCACATCAATGCCGTACGCTTTGGCCTCATTACCTACCGCTTGCCCAAATTTTTGAACAAGAGGAAGGTTCCAGCTTGAACCGATTAAAGTTGCGATAGGAAAAGCAGTGGCGTAAAAGGTTGCTTCATGGTCATCTCTAGTGGGCGAGATACGCAAACCTGCAGGTCCGTCGGCAAAAACGATGGAAGGAACACCTAGTCGCTCTATCGCATAAGTTGTTCCTGCGGCGCCAGGCACTTTATCTTTAGTTACACCGACTTGCGGCCCACCGGTTTCCATGGCCATGCCCGTTCCTCGAACAAGCATTACCTTTTCATCTAGCGTCATTGCTTTAACAATGTCTTCCACTGGCGCGTTGCCAAGTTTAAGCTCGTCTGACGTATTAGCTGAAGAAAAAGTGGGTACGGAAAGAAAAACCATCAAAACAGAGCATCTTTTTATAAACTTCATATGAATTTTTTCCATGCAGTATGCGCGCTTTTGCCCTGTTTGCCAGGCCATGTAAATCGCAACATCGTCGAAAAATTTTAAAACAAAATTAACAAATTATGCTAAAAGAATCACAAAGTGAGAAATAGTTGATAATTTGGATATATAACTATCGTTAAAAACGATAGTTACAGGATATCGAATTTTTGGGGTCTTTAATGAGTGAAAAGTGCGCTAGGCGTAGGCCTAGCGCTTTAGATTATTAGAACTCTTGAGATACTCTTATACCAATGGTACGCATTGAGTTAAGTCCCCATGTCTGTACGGTTGAGGCTAACCCGGCATTGTTTTCACCTGCGTCAAAACCGATAGAAACAGGATATTTTTCATCAGTACAGTTATTGCAGAAAACAGAGACGTTTAAGCCATCGTAGGTAGAGATACCGGCACTCAAATTTAAGGTTGTTATTGCATCAAGTTCTCTCTGAGGCGAACCAATTCCATAAGACGTTTCCGAGCGGTAGTATACGTTTGCATTCACAAAACCATACATGTTTTCGGTCAACTCTTGTTCATAGTTTGCTTGCAGCGTTGATGTAATGTCAGGTGCCATTGGTAGCGTGTAACCCGAGGCATCAAAGAACGCATCGTCAGGACCACAAACTTCAGAATCCGGCGTACACGATGCACCTTCAAAGTTATCAAACGTTGCGTCTAGTAATGACGTGTCCCATTGGAGTGTGAGGTTTTCAGTTGCCATGGCCTTTAATGAAATTTCAGCACCTCGGGACGTTACGCTTGCCGCATTTTGAATAATGAACGCTTGAGCGTCTAGATTAAACGACTGCGCTTGGTAGTTATCAAAATCAGTGTTAAACACAGACACGTTCAAGATAACATTGTTATCTAGCAGTCTGCTCTTTACACCGGCCTCGAACGTGGTCGATATTTCATCTTCAACTGCAAATGGAATATCTGGGTTACCTTGGTTATCTGTATTAAATCCAGGTGCTTTATAGCCTTGCCCAATCGATGCGTACAGCATGACCTTATTGGTGTACTCATAGTTAGCGCCCAGCTTCCAACTGACGTTGGTATTATCGACTGATTCTTGGAATCGACCACGCGGGCCACCTATCCCTACAAAGTAATTACGCTGCATTTGTAAAACGTCTGTTGAAATGTCGTCTTGCGTAACGCGAGCACCTGCGACAGCCGTTAATTTATCGGTCAAGTAAAAGTCGAACTGACCAAAAACAGCATAGCTTTCCTGTTTTAGCTCAGTATCGCTGTCGTTCCCTAAGAAAACGTCATTGCTATACGGGCATTCTGGCGGTGGTCCTGAAATCTCTGCGCCAACGCAAAATGGGAAGCCAACTGCAACAAATGGAGGAGGGCCTTCAACGTCTAAGCTGTTGGTCATATCAGAGGTAGAATTAAAGTAGAAAAGTCCAACCTGCCCTGAATAATCGTCATTTTTTGGGAATACGAGTCGCACTTCGTTTGAATATTGCTCGTAGTCGTTGGTATTTGGGTTATCAACAATGTCTCTTCTAGATGCAAAGTCATTGTGCAAATTAGTATCGCTTTCGAAGTAACGCCACGCAGCAATATTAATGAGCTCTATACCGCTATCAAACTCATACGCCAACTCAACTTGCGCTCCACCTGTCTCTACGTCGCTAAACATTGCACCATCTGAATTGTTGGTCATATTTTCAGGGCCTGGAACAATGTTGTCTGGCTCAAATAAGTCCAATAACTCACTATTTGGATCTACGGTTCGATAGGTTCGGCTGTAGCGCTCAGCCGTGCCTTCGTTTTCGTTGTAATCGGCAATCGCGTATAAAGAAAACGGGCCATCTTCATAAAGGTACTTAACTTTAATCCCCGATTTATCCTGACCTAAGTCTGTTCTTACATCGTCATTAGGAAACACGTTTTCGATAAGCGGATCTTGAGACGATTTGAGCAAATTTACACGAAGCGCTGAATTATCTGAAACAGGAACATTTACCGTCCCTCTGATAATGTGCCCTTTGGCATCTGTGGGCGTGGTATCTCTGTAGTTATATTCTAATGAGACATTACCTGAGAATTCATCAAACTCAGGCCTTCTTGTTGTAATGTTTACCAAACCTGCGGATGCGTTTTTACCAAATAACAAGCCTTGAGGGCCATTGAGTACTTCAACAGAGGCAATGTCGTTGAATGGTTGGCCAGCAAGCGCATTTCGCCCTAAGCTTACGCCGTCAATTGCCAACGCCACACTCGGGTCAATGGTTTCTGCAAACACTTGAGTGCCAATACCGCGAATGGCAAAGGTGTTGTCTTGCCCTAGTTGTAATGTAGGCGCCAGCGTTGAAAGTTGAGTGATTTCATTGATGCTTTGTTTTTGTAAATCGTCAGAAGATAATGTTTGTACACTTACCGGTACTTTCTGAATATCTTGCGAAGTACGCTGTGCTTTAACCATAATAACTTCAAAGCCTTCAGAGTCTTTGGCTTCGGTTTCAGCGTTCTGCGCAACGGCTGATTGAGCAAAAACAGCTGCTATAAGGGTTACCAGCGCTGACTGTTTAAATTTTGATGTGCTTTTCATGTGTCCCTCTTCTCAGTAGTCATTCGAGAGTGTTATTTGTGCCGCGTTATTAAAATGCGTTATGTGCTAGCTAGTTTCACAAAGCGGTCTTTGAATCTAGCCATCCAACGGTTTACAAGAATTTAACCAAATAGAAACGTTTGAACACTCCGATTTCGTGATACCCACCTATCGCAAACTATGATACTTAGCAAAACGTTTAACACCTGAGCTCTAAACGCAGCTAAACCCGTGGACTTCGTTCCTTTATTGAGCCGAGTAAACATCGAAAAAAATAACGGCAACAACGTCTATCGAGTATAGAGATATTTAGTATCTGTAATTTCGATTTTTACCTTACCGCGGCTTTTTCTAGGATCGGTGGTTACTGAAATGTTAAAAGTAATTTGTTTCATGACCAGCGACGAAATACACGCCGTAGGTTACATTCACTGCAGGTAGCTCAGCGCTTGATTGGGGCACGCATTACTTTTCCATATCTTACTTCACCTCGACATGATCACATTACATCTCGCTTGAACCATCAGACGACTGTGAAGTTTCGCAATAGTGTGAGCCGCTAGAGCGGCGCACTTTTTTGGAGAGCATAAATTGAAGCGCACATTAAAGGTTTTTATCACGGTTTGCAGTGTATTTACTCTTTTTGTCCAGGCCTCGGCAACTGAAAGCGAGCATGGCCAGAAGCGAAACATTGTATTTGTATTAGTTGATGATCTTCGATATGACGGAATGGGCTTCATTCAGCCTACGCTCCAAACCCCCAATATTGATGATTTGGCTTCAACCGGCGTGCACTTCACAAATGCATTGGTGACTTCGTCTTTGTGCTCACCTAGCCGTGCATCAATTTTGACAGGCATGTCTACTCGCAATCATAAGATCGTTGATAATAATAATTCTAGCGAAGAAGGGTTAACCTTTTTCCCTCAGTATTTACAAGATGCGGGCTACCAAACGGGCTTTTTTGGGAAATGGCATATGGGGTCTCACTCAGATATGCCCCGTAAAGGCTTCGATAAATGGGTAAGTTTCACCGGTCAGGGAACCTATTATCCGCAAGACCGGGTACCTCCACCATTACGCAATAAAGGGATTGTAAACCAGCTAAACGTGGATGGTGTTCACGTTGATCAAAAAGGCTATATCACAGACGAGTTAACCGACTATGCACTTGAGTGGCTAGATAACGATATCGACCAAACACAGCCATTTTTACTTTATCTAAGCCATAAAGCAGTGCATTCAGATGCAACGCCTGCCGCTCGCCACAAGGACCAGTACAAGGATGTCGAATTTACATTGCCTGAAAGCGCAAACGTGACAAAAGAAGATGCTAAAAACAAGCCTATGTGGGTTCACAATCAAAGAAATAGCTGGCATGGCGCCGAATTTTTCTATGCCAGTGACAGAAAAATGCGTGACTACTTAAAAAATTATTACGCAACGTTGTCAGCGGTAGACGATGGTTTAGGCGAAATTATTAGCTATCTGAAAAAGAAAAATCTCTTTGATAATACTATGGTTGTTTTCTACAGCGATAACGGCTTTATGATTGGAGAGCACGGACTAATTGATAAGCGAAATGCTTATGAAAGCTCTATTAAGGTACCGCTTGTTATAAGTGCTCCTGGTTTGCTGCCTGAAGGAGAGAGCAACCATACATTAGTGCGAAACCTTGATTTAGCCCCAACATTTCTAGACCTTGCTGGTATAGCGGCACCAAGTCACTTCGAAGGGAAAAGCTTCTTACCCGTTGCCACGGGTGCGGTAAAGGAAGAAGAGTGGAATGCCCCAGACTTTGTGTACGAGTATTACTGGGAATATTCATTTCCTATGACCCCAACCACATTTTCAATACGACGAGGCGACCTTAAATACATTCAGTACCACGGCGTTTGGGACATAGAAGAACTGTATGATTTAAGTACTGACCCCGATGAGCGGAAAAACTTAATTCGCCACCCTGATTACGCAGAAAAGCTGCTTCCTCTTCGCAAAGCGCTTTATCAATCTTTATTTCCAGCAACAGATGCGAAGCCTTCGGTTCCTTTCAACGCTCGCCTTTCAGAGGGGTTGAACTTACGTAAAAAAGAGGGTTTAGAAGCAGCTCCCTTTCCCGATTGGTGGAAAGTAGAACCTAATAGATTTGATAAATACAACGGCTTATTCCCTGATACTCCTTTGAAAATAGAAAAGGAAAGAAAAGGTGAGCTCTACTTTCCCTTCATGGAAGGTCTAAATAAAAACAACTAGGAGAAAGTTTGTGCAACAAGCAAACACTAACGAAAACCGATTCACTATTATTCTGGTCAGCTTGGTGGCGACTATTGGCGGTTTTTTATTTGGTTTCGACAGTGGCGTGATTAATGGGACCATCGACGGACTGCAATCTGCGTTTAATGCCGATGATATAGGCACAGGTTTTAACGTTGCATCAATGCTATTAGGTTGTGCTATTGGCGCTTTTTTTGCGGGGAAATTAGCAGATATTTTTGGTAGGAAAAGCCTGCTGATTGTCGCAGCAGTTTTTTTTATTATCTCAGCGTTAGGCTCGGGGCTCGCTAGTAGCTCGATTGAATTTGTTATCTACCGCGTACTTGGAGGGATAGCTGTAGGGGCAGCTTCCGTCATGTCACCGGCTTATATTGCAGAAATTGCACCAGCTAGATACAGGGGCGCTTTGGCGACTATTCAACAAGTTGCCATTATTACTGGTCTCTTCTCGGCATTTGTTAGCAACTATGCATTGGCGCTATCGGCAGGCAAATCAACTGACATATTGTGGGCAGAATTTGAAGCTTGGCGTTGGATGTTTTGGGTAGAACTTGCCCCAGCAAGTTTGTTTTTTTTCGCACTTTTCTTCATACCAGAAAGCCCAAGATATTTAGTTTTCTCTGGAAAAGAAGAAAAAGCCAAAAGCGTGTTAAGTTCACTTTTTGGAGAACAGCAGGCCAACCTTATATACAACGAGATATCTAACTCGCTGCAAGCTGATCATAAGCCTTCAATGCGAGACATTTTCGACACATCAACGAACAAAGTTAGGCCTGTTGTATGGGTAGGTATTGGTCTAGCCGTTTTACAACAGCTTGTTGGTATAAATGTGGTGTTTTATTACGGTGCCGTATTGTGGCAAGCAGTTGGGTTTACAGAGTCAGATGCATTACTAATAAATATACTCAGTGCAGGGCTGAGTATCTTTGCTTGTATTATTACCATTACCTTGATCGATAAATGGGGCCGAAAGCCCATACTCACTGTCGGCTCAGTCGGTATGGCAACAGCACTAGCGTTAATGGTTATCGCATTTCAAAGCGGACAATTTATAGAAGGACAGCTTCAGCTGCCGGGTCATATGGGAACACTCGCTCTAGTGGCGGCTAATGTTTACGTTTTCTTCTTTAATTTATCGTGGGGGCCCGTGATGTGGGTAATGTTAGGTGAAATGTTTCCTAATCAAGTAAGAGGGTCTGGTTTAGCTATAAGTGGCCTTGCACAGTGGGTCGCCAACTTCCTCATTACAATAACCTTCCCAATATTGCTTTTAGGAATTGGTTTGGTTGGTGCTTATAGTCTTTACGCGCTTGCTGCATTTTTATCTATTTTCTTTGTCGTGAAGTTCGTGAAAGAGACGAAAGGCAAATCACTTGAAGCAATGTAACAGCAACACCAAAAGTGACGCTATTGTCATCAACTCTCGTCAAGCAGGGGAATGGTTCACGACGGAGGTCAAAATTGACCGCTAAAAATCTCGAGCTCTATGTAGAGAATAGCTTTGACGAGTTCGAAGCTTTCTTTCATAGCGAAGCACTGACCGTTCGTAGCCAACAACACGGGTGGAAGATACTACCTCATCGTCACAAGGCGCTTTGCCAAATTTTTGTTATCACGACCGGCGGTTGTAGAGCTCAACTCGATGACAGAAATACGATAGTGACTGCTCCCTGCGCGCTTTTTATACCTGAAAATGTTGTTCATGGGTTTGATTGGGACGTGGGGTCGAAAGGGCATGTATTATCTGTTGTTTCACCCGTGGTAAAACAAATAGCACAGAATGTAGATTCCTTGGGTTTCATTGACGACGCATTAATAGGGAGTTTAGACGGAAAGTACATACATGATATCGTCTATTTGTGCCAAAAGCTGGAAGACGAAGCTCGGAACGTCTTCGCTTGCAGCGGGGCGATGACAATAGCGTTACTTCAACAACTTTTAATTATTCTCGGTAGGGTTGAGCCATCAACAAGTCAACCTGTGATTAAGCCGTCTAGATCTGAACATAAAGTCCGCTTTTACGAGATGCTAATTAAAAAGTATGGTTGCGAACAACACCAAGTAAAATGGTACGCGAATAAGATAGGAGTAAGTAGCGCTCATCTTAATGTAATTTGCAGGCAGTATTCTCAATCAAGCGCTTCAGAATTGATTTACAAATACTTATTAGATGAGGCGAAAAGGCTTTTGATTTTTTCGAATATCAATATCTCTGCCGTAGCAGAGCGTCTGGGTTTTCAAGACCAAGCTCATTTCACTAAATTTTTTAAGAAAGCGACTCACTATACGCCTTCTAGTTTCCGCAAAAACCACAAATAAAATGGCCCGCCCTAGAGGATTCGAACCTCTGACCTCGGCCTCCGGAGGGCCGCGCTCTATCCAGCTGAGCTAAGGGCGGTTTGTAGTACCAGTGAGATAATCACCGAGCGTTTACTGTAATGAACTACGTGGCTAAACGCATGCAGCAAACGGGGCGTAATAATACTGACGCCACGGGCTGGCTTCAACTCATTTATTAAAATCTCTTTAGTTGGCTTGGCATCAGTGTTAAAAATCCTTACTTTTTATAGGTAATTGGCTTCAAATAGTTGTTCAACCCCAATTAACCGTTATAATCTGGCCAGTTATATTTTAAACAAATTCATCATTGCCTGGAGACAGATGTGAAATTAAAGACTTGGTTAACTGTTGCTGCTACTGCGCTAACTGTTTTTGCAGCACAAGCACAAGAAATGAGTAACGATGAAATTGCCGATCGCATTAAGCCGGTAGGTCAGGTACATGTTGCAGGTGCAGCGGCAGAAGGTAGCGCTGGCGCAGCGGGCGGCGCAAAGTCTGGCGAAGACGTTTATAACTCTGCGTGTGTTGCTTGCCACTCTGCAGGTGTTCTGGGCGCTCCTAAAGTTCACGTTGCAGCAGACTGGCAGCCTCGTTTGGACGAGCGCGGTCTTGATGGTGTATGGCAAAACGCTTTGAACGGCATCAACGCTATGCCTCCTCGCGGTACCTGTGGCAACTGTTCTGATGACGAAATTAAAGCCGCTATTGAGTACATGATTGAAGGTATCTAATACCTGATAAATAGCATCAACTTGATGGAAAAAGTAGCGTTTCACCTACTATTCGGGTAGTTTAGCCTATTGGGGAAACGTTACTTTTTTACTGGCGAACGGAATGTCAAAAGATTCGACGCAATACGAGTTGACGGAAGAGGAACTGCGCGAACTTATACCGCAGCTTCAACAGCTTACCGACAAATACAAGCGCGCTGAACGTGTTCAGAAGGCGCTTTTTGATATTTCTGAACTTGCCAGTTCTGTAAGCCACCTAAATCGCCTTTACTCCGCTATTCATGAAATCATTGCCGACTTCATGAATGCAGACAATTTCTTTGTTGCCTTTTACGAACCAGAAACCCACATTGTCGACTTTGCCTATTTTGTTGATGAATTCGACGAAAAAACTGTCAGGCAATTACCCGCTGCACAGCTTATGGATGGCATGACCGGTTATATTCTAAAAACCGGCCATCACTTGTTCTACAAGCGCGATGACGAAGAACGTTTAGCTTCAGAATACGGTATTAAACTTGTGGGCTCGCCACCCGTTGAATGGCTGGGCGTACCTCTTAAGCGCGGCAGTCAAGTTATTGGAGCAATGGTAGTGCAAACTTACGATGAAGGCGTGCACTACAGCCAGGAGGATTTAGAAGTTCTCCTTTTTGTTTCCCAGCATATTGTTACAACCGTAGATAGGGTAAAAAATAGAGAGCTCACCGAGCGCACTATCCGTGAAAGAACCCGCCAGCTGCGAAAAATTAACGATGACCTACAGGAAGAAATTCTTGAGCGCCAAAAAGTAGAGTCGTTGCAACAAGCACTTTTCGAGATTTCTGAGCTTGCCGCTAATCTTGAAGGAGATATGGATGCGTTTTATTCCAGTTTGCATGTAATTTTGGCGAGGCTAATTAGTGCCCCAAACTGCTACATAGCCATTCACAATAAAGAAGAGGGCTTGTTAGAGTTCCCTTATTTTAGCGATACCAAACAAAGTGAAATTGATGCCAGGCCGCTTGGATTGGGGCTGACGGAGTTTGTATTGCGCACTGGGCAAGCAGAGCTTATCAACCCGCCAAGAGTATTGGAACTTGCAGAGTCAGGGGAAATTGACGTTTCGTTAGCGCAAACTATGTTAAATAGCGCTAACTCGTGGCTTGGGTCGCCACTTGTCGTTGAAGGCGAAATTGCCGGGGTTATTGCAGTTCAAACCTACGGTAAACTGGCAAAATACAATGCCCGCGACCAAGAGCTTCTTCGCTTTGTTTCACATCATATTGCAGTAGCCATTGAGCGAAAACGCAACACCGAGTCTATGCAGCGATATAACATTCAGCTTGAAGAGCGTGTAAAAGAGCGTACCGCAGAGCTTAATCGTGCGAACAAGTTTCTTAAACAGCAAATTGAAGAGCGTAAAGAGATTGAGCTTAAACTCATTCACGATGCTCACCACGACTCGCTAACTGATTTACCCAACCGCGCCATGTTCACTAGCCGCTTAGAGCTGGCTATTGCTAGTAAGCAGCGCTACTGCGAAAACTTGTTTGCGGTGTTATTTATTGATTTAGATCGTTTCAAAGTCATAAACGACACGCTAGGTCATCATGCCGGCGATGAATTCTTAATTGAAGTAGCTAGGCGTATTGCGCTATGTATTCGCGGTCATGACTTGTTAGCCCGTTTAGGCGGCGATGAGTTCGTGGTGCTTTTGGATAACTTTGAAGATGAAGCGGATGTTGAAGAGGTAGCAAGCCGTATCATTTCATCAATTTCAGAGCCATTTTTACTGGATGGCCGAGAAATGTACTCAGGTGCCAGCGTGGGTATTGCCCACTTAGAAACCTATTATCGCAGCGCAGATGAAGTATTGCGTGACGCTGATGCCGCCATGTACCAGGCTAAAACGCTTGGACGCGGTCGCTTTGTCATGTTTGATAAGAGCATGCGCGACAGGCTTATTGAAGAACTTGAACTAGAAAACGAGTTCAGGCGCGCGCTGCGTGAAGAAGAGTTTGATTACTTTTTACAGCCCGTTATTGATTTAAATGACAACAGCACCCTGTATAAAGAAATGTATATTCGCTGGTCTCACCCTGCCTACGGCAAAATAGCACGCGAGCAGTTCAGACAAGTTGCGGAACACAGCGGTCTTACCCTAGACCTCGATTTATTTCAGCTGACCAAAGCGTGCGAGTTGCTAAATCACTATAAAAATACCGATGAGCCTATCAACAAAATAGCAGTTAACGTATCGATTAATCATTTACTGCAGGCCTCTATGGTTAATCAAATGATAGATGTGATCGCAACATCTAACATTACGCCGAGCCAGCTAGTGTTTGAGTTTGATGAAAATGACTTAAACCGCCGTTCGCAGTTTATCCTACCGGCAATTAAAAAGCTTAAACGGGCTGGCGTAACCCTTGTGCTTGATAACTTTGGTAGCGGCTTGGCTTCGCTTAGCTATCTGTTTGCCTACCCCTTCGACTTCATCAAGATTGATCACAGATTTGTAAAATCGCTGCCGCGCTCTCAGCGGAACTTAAAGCTGATTCAGTCGGTTATGCTTATTTCTGAGCATTTGAAGTTCCAGGTAATTGCAGAAGGTGTGGATTCTCAGGCACAGCTTGATGCCCTTAGTGAAATTGAATGTTCATATTGTCAGGGCAAGATATTGAAGCACGCAAAAGTGCTTGATATGACGTCATTAGCTAGCTAAAAGTAAGCGTTTACTTACGACCGAAAGCCTTCCCAAGCAAATAAATAGTTGATGTAAGATTCCAATTACGCCATCTGTAACCGTTGTAAACTAACTACCCGCTTTCAGCTGATGCTCGCTTAACGATGTGTGCCCAAGACATCTGGCCGGGAAATTTCTCAATGTGGTTATTCCGACCAGTCTTCTTTGATAACGCTAACTTAGTTCGATACTTGCCTACTACTTTTTACCTAAGATACCTCTTAAGTTAGCAATACCCACCTGCGCTTTTTGTTGGCGCTCTTCCTTCGTTGCCTTCGGCTTTTGGTTTTCCCACTGAACGTCATCGGGCGGCAACTCGAATAAAAAGCGGCTTGGCTCAGGGTTTATCACCTCACCAAACTGTCGGCGCTCTTTGGCAAGGCTAAAAATTAGCTCGCGCTGGGCGCGGGTAATACCTACATAAGCAAGCCGGCGCTCTTCTTCTACGTTATCTTCGTCAATGCTGCTTTGGTGTGGCAATAAGCCCTCTTCCATACCCACCAAGAACACAATGGGAAACTCTAAGCCTTTCGAAGCATGCAGTGTCATTAACTGTACCTGGTCCCCTTCCCCGTCGTCTTCGCCGCGCTCCATCATGTCGCGCAGTATTAAGCGGTTCACTACCTCGGTCAACGTCATGGGCTGGTCTAGGTCGTTGCCTTCCAGCATGTCGTTCACCCAACCGAATAGGGTACTTACGTTAGCCATGGCCATTTCAGCAGCTTTGGGGCTGGCGCTGGTTTCATATAGCCACTCTTCGTAGCCCATGGTGCGGATCATGGTGCGCACCGCATCAGCGGTATTGCCACGCTCTGCATTGTCCGACAGTTCAACTACCCAGCGGGCAAAGGTGGAAACCGAGTGAAAAGCTTTGTCGGGCAGCACGCTATTTAAATTTGGGTGGGTTGCCGCTTCAAACATAGACACGCCCAAGCTATTGGCGAAGTTACCCAGCTTTTCTAGCGTAGCGCGGCCTATACCGCGCCCTGGCGTATTGATAATACGTAACAAAGCATTATCGTCGTCCTGATTCACCAAAAGCCGTAAATAGGCCATGATGTCTTTCACCTCAGCGCGGCCAAAGAACGACATACCGCCACTTATTTTGTACGGAATGCGGTTACTCATTAGCAGCTTTTCGAAAATACGACTTTGATGGTTACCGCGATACAAAATGGCGTAGTCTTTAAACTGCGTGCGGTTCATGAACTTGTGCGCCAGCAGTTCAGCCACCACTCGCTCCCCTTCATGCTCTTCGTTCTTCGCCTCTATCACTTTAAGCGGCTCGCCGTACTGCAGTTCAGAGAACAGGGTTTTATCGAACAAATGCGGGTTGTTCTGAATTAGAATATTCGCGCAATGCAGAATACGCCCTGACGAGCGGTAGTTCTGCTGCAACTTAATCACGTTCAGTCGCGGGAAATCTTCTTGAAGCAAATGTAGATTTTGCGGCTTTGCACCACGCCATGAGTAGATAGACTGGTCATCGTCACCAACCACGGTAAAGCGGGCTCGCTCGCCCACCAATAGCTTTACTAACTCGTACTGACTGGTGTTGGTATCTTGGTATTCATCCACCAGCAGGTAGCGAATTTTGCTTTGCCATTTGGCTCTTATTGTTTCGCTGCTTTTCAGAAGCAGCGTGGGCAGCAGAATAAGGTCGTCAAAATCGAGTGCGTTATAGGCTTTTAGGTTGTCTTGGTAGCGCTTGTAGGCTTCAGCAAACTCTCGTTCGCCCGTGCTGGTAGCTGATTTTAATAAAGCATCAGGCAAGATAAGGTCGTTTTTCCAATTCGATATGCAGCTTTGCAGTAGCTGAAGCTGATCTTTATCGCCATCGATGGTGTCGGACGTTAGGTCGTTAAGCAGAGCAAACGAGTCTTTATCATCGAACAGCGAGAACCCCGGCTTTAGGCCTAAGTCTTTTACATGGGCTTTAATGATAGTTAAGCCCATGGTGTGAAAGGTAGATACCTTTAACCCTCGCGCCTCTGGCTTACCTAAGGTTTGCGCCACACGCTCTTTCATTTCACGTGCTGCTTTGTTGGTGAAGGTTACCGCTGCAATATAGCGTGCTGGCATATCGCAGTTTCTAACTAAATGAGCAATTTTGTTGGTAATTACACGGGTTTTACCACTGCCCGCCCCAGCCAGCACCAAACATGGTCCAGACACATAGGTTACGGCAGATTCTTGAGCTTCATTTAGTTTCATTTAGTTCCTAAAACAACGTACGTTTGGGAGTAACACGGTTTTCATTGCATGTCGCGACGATACCGATAGAATAGCTTTCATAATTAAGCTGCGCATTATAAGGGAATTCCATGTTGGATCCGAAGAAACTCGAAGATTTAGCGAAACAAATTGCTGATGCCGTACCACCAGGCGTTAAAAACATGGCTGAAGAAGCAGAAGGCCGAGTGAAAACAGTATTGCAGTCGCAGCTGTCGAAACTTGATTTAGTGACTCGCGAAGAGTTCGATATTCAAAGCCAAGTGCTTATTCGCACTCGCGAAAAGCTAGACGCTATGGAAAGTCGCATAGCCGAGCTAGAAGCGAAACTAGCTGAAAAATAGTTGTTCACAGCTTATAGAAAACTCAAAGCGCCTTTATGGCGCTTTTTTGTTGAGCTAGATGAAATAAAACATTAAATCTTTTACCGCTCTCTTTTCAAAGGTCTTTTAAGGCTTTGGAAGGCTACATCAAGATCTCTAAACCTTTCTGCTCAACAAGGTTTAGAAGCTTTAAAGAAGTACCTCGAGGCTTTTTACTCCCCTGCTCCCACTGCTTGATTGTAGATGGCGTGATATTTAAATAGGCAGCAAAAACAGCTTGGCTTACTCTTGCTTTTTCACGTATCGCTTTTATCCGCTGTCCATCATATTGCTTGAGTTTGGGTAAACATAATGCATCAAACTTATGCATAGTCTGCTTATCCATTACTCCGGCTTCGCTCAAATCTTTTGCAGTACTATGTACTACATCTAAAATGCTTTCTTTCATGTTATCTCACCTCTTCAATACTACCTGAATCAATAGCTTTCTTGAGCTTTTCCTCGCTGTAGTTCAGTAGCTCTTTAGCTAAGAGCTTTAAAGACTTCATCTCTTTAACACTTATATTAGAGCGGGTGTTTTTGGAAAAACCGTAAATAAAAAAGGCTTTATTATCCAATTGAAAAGCTATGAGGGTTCTTAAACTTCCACTTTTGCATTGCCTCAAAAGAGGTACTCGCTTTTTATACACGTTTGCACCTAAATCGGCGTCAACTAATCCCTGTTGCATTTCTGCAATTGCTAATTTTAGCAAGCTGTCTGATAAACCTTCCTTACTAGCCCACCTCTTGAACCACTTCAATTTATATATGCGTATAGATTCCATTCGACACCTAAAGTATAACACTTAGTGGCACAATTTGCGCACAGCTTTAAAAACACTTAGTGATTAAAGCGCGTGCCTGTATAAGCTAGTGAATACTTTAGACTGGCTATAAATTAGTTATAAGGGGACATTGGTTCAGGTTGAAGTTTGCTGTTGGTAAGTTTTACCTTACCAAACAAAAATGCAGCGCCGTACCAAGCGTAATGGCTAAACCAATGTAGTGGTTTTCAATAAACGCGGTGAAACAGCCTTCGCGCTGGCGGCGCTTAATAAGCTGATATTGGCGTACGCATAGCAAAGCAGAAAACAGCACGGCTGTGTAGTAAGGCCATGTCGCATTGATTGTTAAGCCTATGCACCACAAAATGGTTAGCGCGCAAGCCTGCAACAACATCACAATTAGCACGTCGTTTTTACCGAACAATATAGCGGTAGATTTAACGCCGATTTGCAAATCGTCGTCGCGGTCTACCATGGCGTACATGGTGTCGTACGCTACTGTCCATAGTAAGTTAGCAATAAACAACCACCAAGCGTACGTTGGTACAGTTTCTAGCACGGCCATAAAAGCCATAGGTATGGCCCAGCCAAATGCCGCGCCTAATACCACCTGCGGCAAGTGGGTATAACGCTTCATGAAGGGATAGCTTGCAGCAAGCAAAAGCGCTACAACAGATAACGCGATAGTTTGCCAGTTAAGAAACAGCACCAAAATAAACGCGATGGCGATAAGTACGCCAAATAACTGCAGTGCTTGTTTAGGCTTAACTTCGCCCGTTGCCAACGGGCGCTGTGTTGTGCGCTTTACGCGTCCGTCCACTTTTCTGTCAGCATAGTCATTGATAACGCAGCCTGCTGAACGCATTACGACCACGCCAGCCACAAAGATAAGCGTAATGCCTAAAGGCGGTAAACCTTCAGCCGCCATCAACAGCGCCCACAATGTAGGCCACAGCAGTAAATAAATCCCTACGGGTTTATCAAGGCGCATAAGTCGCGCATACGCATTCCAATTATGCTTCATAACTGTTGCTCGCTTTCCTTTTCGCTTATGGCTGACTGACTGTAAGCCGGAGAATGTGGAAGAAAAACTTCAGACACTATCATGCTGTAGTTGTCTAACGTAAACAACGAGCGTCTTCCCCACAAAACTTGGTTACTGTTAATACCAAATTGAGAAGCTTGGGCAGTACACAATTGGAATTGTGAACGGGTGAACCGCGTGTCGTTAAATAAGCGTTTTCCCAGAGGCTCGCGACCTAAATCAGAAAGCTCACGGTCTACAAACGCTTGGGGAATAATAGAGCGCGCGAATACCCATGGTTGGTGATCGCCACATAATAGAATTTCACGGGCTTGATAGCTGGTATTACCGTTACTGCGTAGCAGCGACAATTCGTTATCGTGAGGTATTTGCGTGTGTTGACCGATAAGCTCTAGCGAGAAATGGTCGCATAATGATTGCACCCGCTCGGTTAATGACCCGGTATCTAACAGCCAGTTTTTTAGCTGCGCATTTGGAATTGTGATGCCAGAAGGTGCTTGCCAGTCAACCGCCAAACCCACTGGAAAAGTGGCATTAAAACTCACACGAAAAGCCCGAATAATGAATCTGTTGGTATGATAACACGTCATGTCCAAATATTTTCACTTGGTTAAACTTTTGCAGTAGTGTGTTTGATCAGAGATTTGCTACACTACCAAGTGAATTTATTATTTTGGTGTTTCAGGCTTCACTATGTTTAAGTCACTAACTTTTCGTATATTAGCGGTTAGCTTTTTTGTTTTTGGTTGCAGCTCAGCATTGGCACAAGATAAAGCCAACTATGCTTATTTGGGCTTAGAACCAGAGATTGTTACCAACTATATTAGCGACAGCGCACAGAAGCTGGGTTATGTTCGCGTATCGGTTGAATTAATGATTCACGATGTGAACCAACTGGAAATTGCCGAACACCACATGCCGCTGCTACGCTCTACCGCCATTGAAATTTTCGGGCAGCAGCCTGCAGAGAAAGTAAAGTCGCTCACCGGCCGTGAAGATATTCGTCGCGCTATTTTAAAAGCACTTCAAGAGCACATGCAGCAAGAAACCGGTGGTGAAGTGAT
This sequence comes from Alteromonas sp. ABH4_453, assembly GCF_056160665.1. NCBI lineage: Bacteria > Pseudomonadati > Pseudomonadota > Gammaproteobacteria > Alteromonadales > Alteromonadaceae > Alteromonas > Alteromonas sp. ABH4_453. The sequence continues at coordinate 33,398 of NZ_JBSWXP010000007.1, read as the reverse complement.
TAAGAACGTTATCTTTACTAAGTATTTGTACCAGGGTGCTTAAGCAGAATAAAAGCTGCCTAAGCCAACAGAAAAGCGAGCTTTTAACCAGCTCGCTTTTTTGTTTCTAAAGCAGTTTTACCATTTTTGTCTTAGTATGTAACACGCTAATTTTCTAGGTTAGAACGGCATGCTATCTCATACTTATACGTCGTAATACCTAGACACTTCAGTATCTTTTGGTTCTAAGCCCTGCTTTCATCAACTGCTAACGCTTTCCAGAACCTAAGCTTAACGTAGCGGCAAGTAAGCAGCCTGAAATAAGGCCCGCCGTATGCGCTGCATTTGCCATACTCACCCACAGAATGTCGGCATAGCCAAGTACTAGCCAAACCAGCATAAAGCCGACAATGGAGTTTGGCAGCGAAAGCCCCCAGCTTGGGCGCAGCCAACCAAGCCACCACACAAAGCCCATTACGGCATATACCACACCAGATAGACCGCCAAACAAGAGTAAATTACCTTGTACTGGGTCGCTGAATAGCGCTTGTGCAGCATTTGAAACCGTGGCTGATATTACAAAAACAATCAGCAGCATGCTTATGCCCAACGTACGCTCAATCTTGGCTCCCAGCATGGCCCACCAGAGTAAGTTGAATACGATGTGAAGTACTGAAAAATGAATAAACGCCGGGCCAAGTAGCCGCCACCACTCGTGATTTTGCAACAAAACAGAAAACGGTTGCATCAGTAAGTGCTGTGCTATGGGGGCAAACAACCCAAATAAAGATAATAGGTACACCGCTGCGCACAGCATAAACACCACAGACGTAAACGGTGCTTTAACGGCATCGGACATTATTTTACTTAACGAAAAGCCGCTGCCTGATGGGGCCAGCTGTACGTTCTTACCACTGTCCCAAGCCGCTTGCTGATATTTAGGGTTTGTTGGATTTGCTAAAAAATCTTCTGCGATAACCTTTGCGCGATCGTTATGCTCACTATTATCCAGTACAACCACGAATTCTTTGTCGTGCTGTACGACCTTGGCGTTGATATGCTGACTGGTTAAATAGTTGGCGAGAAGGTGCGCAGGACTTTGCTGATTAAACGCGATTAAAGGATGACCCATAAACTAGTTGTTACCCCAAAAGCAAAAAGAGTGTGAAGCGATAAAGATGTGCGAGAGTGCGGAAACCTAGCTCTCGTTACTGACTCTTTATACTGAAATAGTGAAGGACCTGCAAAACATAAAATAAAGGTGCACATTGTGCACCTTTATAAAATCGCTATTCGGTTACTACCGGCTTCGCCTGTCGCCACGCTTCAAAGCCCCCGTCCATACTATAAACGGTTTCAAAACCTTGTTGAGCAATCACTTGCGCAGCCTGCTGACTGCTTACGCCGTGATAACACACCACAACAACTGGGATATCTTTGGGTGTTTGATCAATAAACGCCCCAAAGTTGTCGTTGTTCAGCGGTGCCGCATTGGGCATATGGCCATTAGCAAACGATTGGGGATCGCGAATATCCACAATGGTGACTTCGCCTTCAAAGTTAGCCACGTCGCTTACGCTAATGTGTGAAAATGTTGTCATTACTGCCAATCCAAAATAACTTTACCTGAATGTCCTGACCCCATGGTATCAAAACCTTTCTGAAAGTCATCAACGGAAAAGGTATGGGTGATGATGGGTGAAAGGTCCAGGCCGCTTTGTAGTAAGCTCGCCATTTTGTACCAGGTTTCGAACATTTCTCGGCCATAGATGCCTTTTATCACCAAACCTTTGAAAATAACTTGGTTCCAATCGACAGCAACGTCTTGCGGAGGAATGCCCAGCATGGCCACTTTGCCGCCGTGATTCATCTTGTCGAGCATGTCTCTGAAGGCTACTGGCACACCAGACATTTCAAGGCCCACATCGAAGCCCTCTGTCATGCCTAGCTCGTCCATAACGTCTTGTAAGTTTTCTTTACTTACATCAACAGCACGGGTAGCACCCATTTTTTCAGCAAGCTCAAGGCGATACGGGTTAATATCGGTAATCACTACGTGACGCGCACCTACGTGCTTAGCGACTGCTGCAGCCATAATACCGATAGGTCCAGCACCTGTAATAAGCACATCTTCACCGACTAGGTCAAAACTTAGCGCTGTGTGAACGGCATTGCCAAACGGGTCGAAGATAGACGCAAGGTCGTCGCTGATATTGTCTGGAATTTTAAATGCGTTGAATGCGGGAATTACCAAATACTCAGCGAAAGCACCAGGGCGGTTTACACCCACACCCTCTGTGTTACGACATAAATGAACACGCCCAGCACGACAGTTACGGCAGTGACCACAGGTAATGTGGCCTTCTCCAGATACGCGATCGCCGACGTTGAAACCTTTCACTTCTTGGCCCATGCCCACTACTTCGCCCACGTATTCGTGGCCGACTACCATAGGCACTGGGATAGTGTTTTGCGACCACTCGTCCCAGTTGTATATGTGCATGTCGGTACCGCAAATAGCGGTTTTACGAATTTTAATCAGTAGGTCGTTGTGCCCTACTTCAGGCTTTGGCGTGTCTTGCAGCCAAATACCTTTTTCCGCTTTTGCTTTTACAAGCGACTTCATGAGATCACTCCCATTTCACGGCCTACTTCAATGAAAGCATCGATGGCTTTATCTACGTGTTCAAGGCTATGACCTGCTGACATTTGCGTACGGATTCGAGCTTGCCCTTTAGGTACAACAGGGTAAGAGAAGCCAATAACATAGATGCCTTTTTCTAAAAGTTTGTCGGCCATTTCACTGGCTAAGCGAGCGTCACCAAGCATCACTGGAATAATAGCGTGATCTTTACCGGCAAGAGTAAAGCCAGCTTCTTCCATGCGCTTGCGGAAATGGTTGGCATTTCGCCATAAGTTAGCGCGCAACCCATCACCCTCTTTCATCATTTCAAACACTTTTAATGATGCTGAAACAATAGGTGGCGCGACTGAGTTAGAGAATAGGTAAGGACGCGAGCGCTGACGTAGCCACTCTACAACTTCTTTTTTGCCCGACGTATAACCACCTGACGCGCCGCCAAGGGCTTTGCCTAAAGTACCTGTAATAATGTCTACACGACCCATTACACCACAGTACTCGTGGCTGCCTTTACCGTTTTCACCCAAGAAACCCGTGGCGTGGCAGTCATCAACCATTACCATGGCATTGTATTTGTCAGCTAGGTCACATATTGAGGCGAGGTCGGCAATAACGCCATCCATTGAGAATACACCGTCGGTAGCGATAATTTTAAAGCGCGCGCCGTCGGCATCGGCTTGCTTTAATTGCTCTTCTAGCGCTGCCATGTCGTTATTGGCATAGCGGTAACGTTTGGCTTTACACAAGCGCACGCCGTCAATGATACTCGCATGGTTTAGTGCATCAGAGATAATGGCATCTTCCGGGCCAAGCAGTGTTTCAAACAAACCGCCATTTGCGTCAAAGCAAGACGGGTAAAGAATGGTATCTTCTGTACCTAAAAAGTCGCTGATAGAGGCTTCTAGTTGCTTGTGAATGTCTTGTGTACCGCAAATGAATCGCACAGATGCTACACCGAAGCCATGGCTATCTAAGCCTTCTTTCGCCGCTTCGATTAAGCTTTCATTATTTGCTAGGCCAAGGTAGTTGTTAGCACAAAAGTTTATGACATGCTCACCACCAGCAACACCAATATCTGCTTGTTGTTGCGACGTGATCACACGCTCTTTTTTGTACAAACCATCTTCTTTCGTGGCTTCAATTTGCGATTGCAAATGAGAAATAAATGCCGCAGACATGCCATTCTCCAAGTGTGGGTATATGAAAACCGCTAGTGTAATGAAAGCGCATGAAAGGGTACACACCCTTGCGCTGTATTTAATGGGTTTGTCGACTAAGTTTGTAAATTATTCAGCACACTTACAAAAAACGCTTGAATCACGCTAATTTGTTTTGAGTGCTAGGCAAAGTCTTTCCAAAAACCGTTTTCTACTTTGTCCCTTAATGTATCCCAAAGGTTTACTTCAGGTATAGGACGGCTAATAAGATAGCCCTGGCCTTGATGACAGTCGAAATGACAAAGCAACTCGTATTGCTCATTGGTTTCAATGCCTTCAGCTACCACCTGCATGCCCATGTTGCGCACCATGGATATGGTGGAATGCACAATGTTTCTGTCATCTGCACTGCTGGCGATGTTGGCAACGAAAGAGCGATCTATTTTTATAAAGTCGGCTGGTAATGATTTTAAGTAACTTAAAGATGAATAGCCGGTTCCAAAGTCGTCAATGGCTAACATACAACCCATATCGCGTATGGTTTGCATTATTTCCGTTGCCCGTTTGATGTCTGAGACCAAAACGGTTTCCGTTAGCTCTAGGCAAACTTGGTCAGGCGCAATATCATTTTTGATGATTTGGTGCTGTAAAAACTCAGGCAAGCTGGGGTCTAGGAACTGCCCTGACGATAAGTTAATTGCCACTTTGATATCTGGATAGCCGCTATTTTTAAGCTCACGTACCAAATGGGTGGAGCGCGTGATAACCCAGTAATCTAGCTCGAGCATAAACGACGTATTTTCAAGCAGTGGAATAAAGTCACCGGGTGAAATATGCCCTTTTTTAGGGTGATACCAGCGCAATAGCGCTTCAAAGCCCATAAGTTTGCCGCTGTGAATGTCAATTTGCGGTTGCAAGGCAAGGCTGAACTGGTTACCTCTAAGGGCTTCACGGGCTTCAGATTCTAACTCAACTTTTTGCATTACCTTAAGGTTCATTGTGGCGTCATACACCCTAAACGCAGCGCCTTTCTTTGCCTTAGCTTCGTACATTGCAATATCGGCGTGACGCAGCAGCTCAACCGGCGTGGCGCGTGAGTGGTTAGTAATAGCAATACCAATGCTGATTGAAACGTAAAAAGTAACGCCATCGACAATGATAGGCTCTTGAAACTCGTCGATAATTTTTTGCGCGACCGTGTCGACATGTTTTTTGCTCTCTATGTTAGACAGCAACACAACAAATTCATCGCCACCAAAACGAGACGCAATATCAGATTCCCGAATAGGTTTTGAAATTCGCATCGCTGCGGCTTTAAGCAGCTTGTCGCCCACGTCGTGCCCATGACTATCGTTAACCTTCTTAAAGTCATCTAAGTCCATGAACATTAAGGCAACCAGTCTTTCGTCTCGCACGGAATTGGCCAATTGTTTCTCTATTTGAAACGTCAGCATATTGCGATTAGGCAGTCCAGTGAGAACGTCAAACATTGCCATTTTTTCAAGCTTAGCGGTATTGATTGCCATTTGACCATCAAAGCTTTCTAGCTGGCGCGCTAAATCATTCGCCGCTTCCTCAACCACGTCCAGCTCATCAGTTAGCTTAAACACAGGCAGTTTTCGGCGCTTGGCCGCAACTGTATAAAACTCATTAAACTTATGCTCTGCCAGCATAGGCAGGCGCTCGCTTATGTCTAAAAGCCTTGTGCGGTATTGATTTAAGAAAAGATAAAGTAGCGCAGAGAAAAGCAAAAACAAACCTATGGCGCTAGAGATAACAACGTATCGATATTGCTCGTTTTGTCGCATCATAGCCGACACGTCCTGCACTATGAGCAAATAGGGATGGTCGCCAGCAGCATGGTCGAAAGGCAGAAGACTCATTAAAAGCTGTTGGCTATCTAAACCTACATTAACTCCCTTGATAACGAGGTCGTCAACACGCCAGTTAGCCGGCAAAGCGTCAACGAGCAAGTTTAAGTAATGTCGATTGGCCGCGGTAACTTGGCTCGCTACCTTTAATGAAAGTCTACCTTCTTGTGATTCATTCAACTGGACAATTGCCACCTTATGTACATCAGTAGCCCGGCTAAACAAATACAGAAGTTCCCGCATAGAAGTAGACACAATGATAACCGGCACTTTATCGCTCTGCGTCATTATTGGTATTGATATATAGTGAGTACATACATTCTCACACGACAATAATGAACGGCTTTCAAATGTTGCTCGCGTAGTGTCCACAAGCCGCTCAATATTGTCATCAACTGGATACGCTGGCTGTCCGACAATGCCATTCTCATCAAACAGATAAAGTGTTTCAACCTGAAAATTTAGCGTTAGATACTCACTTAGCTCATCTAAAGTGCTGTGGAGTTCTTCGAGGTTATTCGAGTACGCGCCATCCCTTCGGCTTATGATATCAATAAGGGTGATCATGCGGCTATGGAGAATATCTTCAAACAACTGCACGCGACGTTGATTGCTGATTTGGCTTTCACGCTGCTGCAGCACAACCTGCGCCTCAGACTCTTGAATTAGCACGGTAGAGATTACAATGGTCACGGTTAAAACCATTGCCAGTAATATAGCGATGGTTTTAGTGGTAAAAGATACCTGAACCTTCATTTATTACCCTTAAAACCAATACATGAACTGTATTGACCACATTTTCCAATGTTTATCAGCGTGAGATGCCACATCACGGTTCAATAAACTCACCACCCGAGTCGCCCCCTCAACCCAGTGATACTCTCCCTGGATTCTCCATTTTGGTGCAATGTCCCAACGCAACCCCAACGTGTACGTATCTTGATACCCAAAGTAGGCAGGGATAAGGCCTCCTGTCCTTGCCTCTAGGTCTTTGCCATTACTGTCGGAGGTATCATTGATGTATGTATCGTAGCCCAACAGGCCGCTAACGTGGTTGTTAAAAAGGTACCTAAATTGAACAAAGCCGCCTTCTCCAGTGCGCTTCTCAGCGAAATCTGGCGCAAACAGTCCTTGGCTGTCTTGCTTTTCACGAAGCAGTTCAGCAGATAATTCCCAATTCTCAGAAAAATACTGCGCTGAGAGCATAAATCGTTCTACATTAGCCCCGCCTGACAATCGATTGTCATCTTGTGATGGCATGTATCTGAAATCAGAATTAAGCCAACTCGCGCCAATTTTCCATGTCATTGATGAAGGCTGTAAGAACACACTCGCTTGGTGCACAAAGTCTTGTTTTATTTTTCCTTTAGCTTCATTACCTAAAAGGAAGTCACGCTGAGAGTCATTGATATTTGAGCGCCCGTAGCTCCAGTTAAGCTCCCACGTATATTCTTTGCCGTAATGAGAAAAACTGGTCAAAATGCCATTGCTGCCCAGTGCAACATCACGAAAGCCGTCAAAATAGACTGATTGAGGCAACACTGAGGTATATCGCGTTTGAGGGACGTCTCTGGTAGAGGAATATAGCCAATGGGTATTTTTAAAACGCCCCGCATGAATTTTTCCACGCCACCCGCCAGGTAAGTTAGGCAGTTTCCAATCAACAAATAAATAATCGAGTCGAGCACCCTGCTCGAAGCGGTTACCACCGTCTAGATAATTTATTTGTCCAGCAATGGAAATGTTTTCTGCAAGTTGATAATAACTATTTAAGCCAATCTCGGTGAGTTCACCAGTTACGTTATTATCGTCGGTGATAAAACTACTGTCTTTCGACTGGGTAATGCCTTGTGAAACATAGCCATGCCATGTGAAGTCTGTTTGCGCATTAGCAACAAATGAACTAACTATACCGAGCGCAAAAGCAATGTGATTTTTCATTTTAGTTCTACCTCAACGCGTCTTAGCTTAACGATATCAGTTCGCTCAACGTAACCAATAGCACCTTCTGTATTTTCCAGTGCATCAACTAAGGCTTGATAAGAGGTCACTCTGATAGGTGTGATACCTTGGCCGGAATAGGTAATTTGATCCCAAAGCCGAGATAACTGATAGGGAAACATTTGAAGAATATCGCGACAAAACTGACGATGTAATTCGTCGGTGTCTTGCAGTACAAAAACCGTTATTTTAGCGCCGTTGTCCCAATACTGGCGCTGTCCTGTAAAGATCTGACGAAGCTCAGAGCGATTAAGCTCTGCAACCATTACGCTTTCATTCACCATGACGTTAAGTTCCGACGCATTTACTTTAGACACGCACAGTACTAGCACTGCTAATGCCAGTAGCACTATTTTTGATGTGGTAAAAGCGTAAATATCGGACAGCCATCGCAAAGCGGGCTTTTTCATTAAGTAACAGCTCCCTGTTTCACAGAAGTACACTTCACAAAGCTAAGTGTAGATAATAGTTGGTTGTTTTACCTTACGATAAAAAAATTAAGCAAGAAACGGCGCAACTTTTTGCTTTACCATGTCTACGGTAATTTTTTCCATTAATTGGCTCCCTTTGACCCGAGTACCCCATGGCAACGCGTCCCAAGGTTTCCCCTTTTGTTCTTCTACACATTCATCATACACAGAGACTATCCTATCAAGGTCGTTATAAGGCCCGGTTCTGCGTGGGTTAGAATGTGCGTATAGCCCAATAACTGGCGTACTCACGGCGGTTGCCATGTGGGCAGGCCCGGTATCTGGTGCAATAACTAAGTGGGCGTGCTTGAGTAACATAAGCAACTGATGCAATGTTGTTAGCCCAGTAAAATCTTTAAGTGGATATTTCACATACGATTTAATTGCATCTGCGGTTTTGCGGTCTAAATCTCCTGGACCGCCACATAATATCACGCTGACACCAGCCTCTTGGATATAATCTGCAATACTTGCGTATCGCTGTGGCAACCAATTTCTTTCCGCTTTACTTGCAGCAGGTGAAATAACAACATATTTCCCCAAGGTTTTGGCTTGTTCTTCTCCCCACTGTGCATCTTCAGGCGCAACGGGAATATTCCACGATACTGGCTTAGTCTCTGGTACGCCCAATGCATCGGCAAAATCCATGAAACCTTTAAGTACGTGGGCGTGTTTTGTGGCAGCAACTCGCTTATTAGCAAATAGCCAATGCAACTCTTTACTGCGTGCCCAGTCAAAGCCTATGCGCTGTTTGGCTTTAATCACTCGTGAGGCTAAATTAGCCCGCAACGCCACCTGCATCATCAATAGAGCATCAAAAGTTTCACCTGCGACTTCCTCTTTCAAGGATTCGACTGCAGCTTTCCCTTTTGATTTATCGAAAATAATGAACCGCACATTTGGCATTAGCTTCACCAGCTGATACTCAACTTTTCCTATTACCCACGTAATTTCAGCATCGCGCCACTGCGATTGAATTCGGGTAACCATAGCGACGGCATGACACACATCTCCAATAGCCGATAAGCGCATTAAACAAATCTTTTTTGCCACAGAAGCTCTCTCGTTGCTGAAAAACCAAAATAAATCATTAGAATGTGAAATTTACCATAAGTTGTGGGCAACATGGCGACAATGCGACGAGACATAGGTGCAGGGCACCACTTTATTTTCGACAATACCTTGGTCAGTCAGCCCAACACTGAAATGTTCAGCCCTGAGTTTTGGCAAATGCAAAACAAAATAACAGGCCAAGCTAAAGGGCGCGGTACAACCATCTTTATAGAGCATGAAGATCAACACTGGGTTTTACGCCATTTTATGCGGGGAGGCCTAGTAGGCAAAGTACTCAGCGACCAGTATTTCTTTAACGGCGTTGAACGCTCTAGACCTTTCGAAGAATTTAGGCTGCTCGAATACATGCGCGCTGAGGGCCTGTTAGTACCAGTACCTGTTGCTGCTCGCATTCACCGCAGAGGGTTAATCTACCGCGGAGATCTGATTACACTTAGCATCCCTAACAGCCACGACCTTCATCATGTTTTGTGCCAGCAGCCATTATCACAAAGGGAATGGCATGAAGTGGGACGAGCGCTAGCGCGTATGCACAATTGTCAGGTTTATCATCACGATGCGAATATTCGCAATATCATGATAGATAGCGATAAACAGATTTGGCTTATTGATTTTGATCGCTGTTCAAAACGTCAGGGCGATAGCTGGAAGCAGGGCAATCTAGATCGCCTACTGCGCTCTTTACATAAAGAGCAAGCCAAAAACTCAATATTTCACTGGAAAGAAGACGATTGGACTGCATGCTTAAATGGCTATAACGAATTGGTGAAGCGCTAGGACTGCGAATTATAAACGTATTGGTTACATCACTTAGCATCACAAATTAATGTGGTACAGTAGCCCCATAGAACTATAAACCCTATACAACGATAAGATTCAATTTTATGCACACTAGAGCACTCTATCCAGGTACTTTCGACCCAATTACGAACGGTCATGCAGACCTTATTGAACGCGCATCTCAGCTTTTCTCTCACGTTATTGTGGCTATCGCTTCTAATCCAAGTAAAAAACCGCTCTTTACGTTAGAGGAACGGGTAGAAATGATAAAGAAAGTTACCGCCGATCTGCCTAATGTTGAAGTAGTAGGGTTTACTGGTTTACTTGCGGACTTTGCGGATGAACAAAGCGCGACTATTTTGATTCGTGGCTTGCGGGCGGTATCTGATTTCGAATACGAATTCCAGCTGGCCAATATGAATCGACGCCTTAACCCGAAGCTTGAAAGTGTATTTCTAACTCCAGCTGAAGAAAACTCGTTTATTTCTTCTACTTTAGTGAAAGAAGTAGCCTTGCATCGCGGGGCCGTAAGTGGTTTTTGCCACCCCGTAGTAGAGCAAGCGTTAAGAGACAGGTTAGGTAAAAAGAGTTAGGTAAACCGGCGTTGTCCAGTACAGTCGCTTTACAGTGTTAAGTTGCTTTAAGCGAGTTTTCTAGCTGTAAACCTTTCTAGCATAACTCTTTTTTCGCTATGACTCTTTTTTAGCTATTAGCGTTGGCAGCGAGTACAGAAAAAGGTATTGCGCTGCCCTATCACCTTGCTTTCAATGGCTTTACCGCACACTTCACAAGGCTCACCTTTTCTTCCGTACACATTTAAATGCTGCGCAAAATAACCGGGCTTACCATCGGTTTGTGCAAAGTCTTTAAGCGTAGTACCGCCCTGCTCGATGGCTTTAGCGAGCACTTGCTTTATTGTTGCAGTAAGTGACTTATAGCGCTCTGCACTAATGTTTCCTGCCGCTCTTCTCGGATCGATGCCCGCAAGAAACAAGGCTTCGTTCGCATAGATGTTACCGACTCCAACCACAATAGCGTTATCCATGATGAAGTTTTTCACCGGCCCTTTGCGGTTGCGCGATAAACTAAACAAGTGCTTATCATCAAAGTCGTCTGTAAGTGGCTCTGGGCCTAAGTTGTCGAACATTGCTTGTTGCGTATTGGGTGCTTGAAATAACACTGCACCAAAGCGCCTAGGGTCGTTTAACCGCAAACACTTACCGGTATTTAAAACAATGTCCACGTGGTCGTGTTTCACAACGGGTGTAGTTGCTTCGATGACACGCAGCTTGCCTGACATACCTAAGTGTAAAATCAGCGTGCCTGTTGCTGTTTCAATCAGCAGATATTTCGCTCGGCGTTTTACCGCAATTACCTTTTGACCCTCAACACTTGAGACCTCCTCAGGTATGGGCCAGCGCATTCTTCGTTCCCGTACCACTACATTAGTAATGGTATTGCCGATTAAATGCGGTGATATGCCTAGCCGGCTTACTTCAACTTCTGGTAATTCAGGCATTTATCATGTCCAAGGTAATAATTTATCTAGATCGGTATTGGTTAACGTGTACCAGTTATTTTCGAATTTGATCACTATCGGTGATGTATTGGGGTAAATTGCATAAACATTGCCGTTACTGTTGCCGGCAAGCCATACCACAACAACATATGGCTGAGTACTGACGATCGATTCAGGCACTTCCGTCACCGGATGCAGCATAGCGCGTTGCCAGTGAGAAAACTGTTCATCTGGTGTAACTATTAGACTTGTTTCAGGACCTTTCTGACGCCACTGTTGCCCTATGCGTTCTAAGCTATTGTTATCGTGCTCTATCTTAAGCACGTAAGCTTCTTCAGGTAACAAACTGCGTGTTTGTATCGTATTTTTCTTAGGTAGCAAGCTGTCTAAGTTAAACAGTGCAATCATAATAAGCATTGCAACGATAACCACGTTGTTCATTGCTCGCTGAGAAATTCTTGCCACGCGTTGTTCCCGTCAACTGGTAAGCCACATATAGTGCATTATAGTAATACCTCATTCTCTCATAAGCTAATTCAATGTTTACAGTTAGCTTGCTTGGCTTTTTGTAAGGCGCTTTCTACTTAACACTTTGTGTTGTTGAGGCTTTATTCTGCGAATCGTTTATCTTGTTGAAACCGTAGATCGCTCAATATTTGGAGTTCGATCAGAAATAGGAAAGGCGCTTTTTCGTGTATAAACACGTAGGGATCATTTTGTGTCTGTCGCGATCAAGCGCGATCTTTAGGAAAAACAATCTATATTCATAGTTTCAAAAGCAAAAAACCCAGCAAAGGCTGGGTTTTCGTGGAGACAAAAGCAAGCTAATTACTTGATTTTGGCCTCTTTAAACATAACGTGCTTACGCACAACGGGATCATACTTTTTGATCTCCATTTTGCCTGGCATGTTACGCTTGTTTTTATCAGTAGTGTAGAAGAAACCTGTACCTGCTGAAGAAACTAGTTTAATTTTATCACGCATTGTCGGCTTCCTTAGATTTTCTCACCACGGGCACGGATGTCAGTTAGTACTGAATCAATACCTTTCTTATCGATGATACGCATGCCTTTAGCAGACAAACGTAGTTTTACAAAACGGCTTTCGCTCTCAACCCAAAAACGGTGTGTTTGAAGGTTTGGTAAAAAGCGACGACGAGTCGCATTTCGTGCGTGTGAACGGTTATTACCAACCGTTGGACGCTTACCTGTTACTTGGCATACTCTTGACATTGTATTTGTCTCCAGAACAACGATAACTGTCGCGTCAGTTAATCCCAAGCGCTCAAACAGTGGTTGGGTCAAATGACGTATTACTATAAATTAGAGGGCGCATTTTATACAGCAAAGGCAGGATCATTTCAATAAGAAAGTACAAAAAGGTTACTTTTACGTACGATTTTTGCGCAAAATACCACCAACACTCTTTTTTGTGGCCCGTATTGTACTTTTCTCTTCGCTGTTTAGCTACGAATAAATAGGGTATTCGCACTTAAATTTTAACCTAGCCCTATCTGTTAAAATGCTAAAAAAAAACGCCACAATAACGTGGCGCTTTTCTTATTTAGTCATAAAAAGGTGACCTAACTTCTGTTAAATCTATTAACCGTGAAGGACGGCGTAGTAGTTGACCACCATCACGCGAGATTGGCACCCAAGGGAACAGACCACGACCTTTCGACGGTTCAAGCAAGAACAAATCGGTAGGAATGGAAATATAGAAACCTTTGGTAAAACTTCCCTCTCCGTATTCTTCCGATGAAACATCAGTGAAGGCAGCATATGCTCCCACTATAATGCCGCTATCAAAGCGCTTGGCGTAATCAATATTAACACCCTTGTCTTTTGCCAAGAATTGACCTGCACTAACCGTGATTTGGGTATCATCAAGGAACTCAGGCTGCCAATAAACACTCGCATGACCGGTGATCGCATCGTAATCCTCTAAGCCGGTTTGACTGTAAGGGTCACGCTGCTTAACGTAGTTGATATCGATGCCATAGGCGACATTACTATCGACAGGACGATAAAGAATTTCTCCGCCTACACCTGCGAACATAGTTTCAAGGTAACCTGCGTATGCTTGGGCATAAAGGTCTTCGGCAATATTGTCTTTGTAATGTAAAAACGCAGTATCTAACCATACATCGTTTTCAGACACATATTCACGAACCCGAGTACGTACACGTGGTAGTGACACATCTTCACCGTCAACGAGATAATTAAACTTATCGAAGTTATCAAGCAGTGTTACCCGTGCGCTGCTCATCACCGAGAAGTTTTCGTTTAACGCATAGCCGCCATTTAGCATTAACCCTGTTTGATAAAGAAAGAAATCTTCTGGGTTACCAAACGACTGGGTGAAAAAGAAGTCAGCACTGTAGAAGAAACCCGAGGTATTTTCAGGGTCGTATCCTTCTTTTACCTCTTCGGAAGGCGATGTTCTCACGTACGTTTCCGTTATTTCTGCATCGACCGATTCGTATCGCGCAGCTGAGATAAAGGCTTCAGCGTCTATTTGAGTATCGACCAGTGGAAGGCCACCGCGATTATCTACCATATGATAGGTTTTAACGCTATCTGGAAGCTCTGAAGCCGCAACACGGCCTACCCGCTCGATAGCTTCATCTTGGTCGCGGTATTTGACCTGCGTCCCGTAAAAGGTCGCGCTATCTTCTGTAATTTCAGCATCGGATAAGAGGAAACCACCTGAGTTATAAAGGTCGTTATAAAGACGTGATTTGTTCACATCTTTAATATTAGATGGCGCATTTCTTCCCATTAAATTTCGCGGCGCATCGTCAAATTTGATTTGAGACGCAGTATTCATATTGAAGCGATACGTCACACCAAAACCTAGGGTGTTTCCACGTTGGTAGTTTAATGAGAAATCAAAGTCTTTATAGCGATATACCGCTCCCACGTTCCAGCGAGAATCTTGCTCTAGCTGTCCCGCCCTGTCTCGGGAGTAATCGTTGCCTTCAAACTCAAGTTTTAGCGTTAACGGCTCCCATGGTGTTTGATACTCTACGCCACCAAAAAACGCGGTAGTACCTTTGAAAAACTGATCGTAATCGACCTTGCCACCGCGGCCTGAGAATCCGCCAGGGCGTTCACAGAAGCTATCTTTAACCTCACAAAATGGATTAGTAATATCATCTGCTGTCCCCAAATATCCCCAGCCTAAGCCTAAATGGAAATCAAATGGTCCTACCGATTTACTGGCGTTTACGTACTCACTTTCAAAAAAGCCTGTACCCCCGAAATCTCTGAAACCAACGCTGATATCAGGTAGGTAGTAACTTTCTTTCCAAAGCCTGAATTTAACGTCTAACCCTTTATCTTTTAAGGTTTGATCGCCGCTGAAGGAGTCAACCTGGCTATATAAACGCGTACGCACATCGGTGTAGCGGGCAGTCGCTTCCATCCAATCATAAAGCTGGATATTAACTGACCAGAAACGGTATTCACCATTGTCGGTATAATTGATGGCCATACCGCCTTCGTCGCGCATACGCGCAGTTGGCGTTTGTATAAGCCCGTTTCCGCCTTGCACCATTTGTGAGGGCGTAACACGAAGCTGGGTATCAGCAAGGGTGCTGGAAGATAGTGCACTGCCAATTACCAGCGCGAGTGTTTTTTTCTTAGATATTAGTTTTTTAGATATCTTTTTCTTAAATAATAATGGCGCACTCATTGAGGTAAAACCCTATGTACTGCTAACGCGGCAACGCGCTTATTTAATTGCTTAAGTTTATTGCTGAAAAGCTCTGAAGAAATAGGCACATAAACCTGACTACCCGGCATAATCTGAGCAAAATCTAAATTCCAGTAAGCAATCCCTTTTTCTTCTATGTTACCCATTGGGTCAATGACATAAACTACGCTTCTGTCTGCGTCTACCGCTTTTTTAACCGAATGAGCAGCCGTATAAATCGAGGTATCGCTTTGATGCTGATAGGCACCTGGCTTTACTACAGCGCCTGAGAAATGCACGACATTAGGACGTCCATTCAAACGGATCCAATATTTTCCGGGCTGGAACATAGGGTTGTCTTCGAAAAACAACCGAGCCCGGTTGTAAGATATAGGCATATCTATGCGCGTAGACACCGTCCACGAAGATACTTGGTCTAAGAGATTTTGAAGTGCTTTATGGGTGTCTGAATTTTTATCAAAGCTAACCAAAAGTTCTCTTATTTGCGACAACGCTATCTCTTTTTCGCGTTCAGCTGTTGGATTGGTTGAATCAAATACAGAAGCTGTTGGCCAATACCAGTCGCCACTGTCTGCCACAATAGACAATACACTCGATAGTCTAATTGGGCGGTCAAATTGATAGGTTTGCTTGTTCACCGTCACGCTTACAATACCGTCATTGGCGTACAAACTTGAGGATGTAATAAGACCCAAGGCAATAAAAAGCGTAGAAATAAACTTCATTATTGCGTTACTCCTTGTTTTTTCATCTGACGCACGACGCGGCTTAAATAAACCATGTCGTATACGTCTCCCTCTGGGCTGAACTTTTGCTTAGAGGCCAGCAGTTCTTTCGTATGTTTGTGCAAGAAGTAGGTATTTTCCCACGACAGCCCCACATCAATAAAGGGGGTATATTCTGAAAAATCTACGGTTTCAATTACTTTAATAAGGGGTACAGAAAAGCCAAGATAGTTGTGGGTTTCTTCCCCCACAATACGCCATGAAGAGTTCACTGGAACCCCGTAGCCTATTGAAGCAACATCAACTTTACGCTTCCAGCTAAAAGGCAAAACATCATTGGTGGCTAACGGATTATGCTGCAAATTGCTTGTGTAAAAGAGGTCGTTATCTAAACCTTCCGTTTTCACAATAATACCGTGATGCATAGTGAAGATAACTTTGTCACCCGACACCCACTTATACTTATCACCGTCAATGTAGGCTAATGCAAGAGAGGCGGCGTCTCGTTCCCCCGCTTTAATTTGCATAAGATCCGCCTTACTCGCCGCGATTTCTTCAACGGTATAAGTTACCGTGCGGTCTTTAAGGGCAAGTTTAAGCGTATTGTAGTAGGCAATTGTTGTTGTGGAACATCCTGAAAGAGACAGGCAAAGAAGGCCAAAAACGGCTGATAGAATGTGTAGTTTCATTAAGGTACGCCGACAAAAACTAAAAACAATTAAATTTTGCTGTAAAAATAAAAAAAGCCGCTAAAAAAAGCGGCTTTTTCGAATACTCTTAAATTTACTGTACGGTCGGTGCGTAAGTAAATGTAACAGGCACAGTAATTGTTTTAGTTACAGTGCTTGTGCCAGAAGTAGTTACAGTAACAGTGTTAGTTGTACCAACACATACGCCGTCTACCAATGGATCGTCACCTTCACAAGTAGGTTGACCTGGATCAGTGCCACCATTTCCTGGCGCGTCTGCAGAGTTGTTGTTTGCAACACCAGCGATAATACCAGCAGCTACAACACCAGTAGCGATTAGACCACCGCTTACTGCGCCCGCACCACCTGCACCAGCACCGCCTTCACCTTCTTGTGCGTTAACACCAGCTGCCATAGTTGCAGCTGCAAATAATGCAATGATTGACTTCTTCATAACAGTCCTTTAATAAAATTGCCCACTAAATCCTATGCTAAATCATTTTCAACCATTTGACTAGATAATAATCGATAAATGACTTAAGTTTCTTATGTTAGCAAGCCTCGCTGCGCAAATGAAATGGTTTCTTTATCTCCAACCACAAAATGATCCAGCACGGGCACGTCGATCGATGCCATAGCATTTTTGATCTCTGTCGTTAAGCGAATATCTGCATGACTCGGCTCTGCTACGCCTGAAGGGTGATTGTGGACCAAAATGATCGCCGCCGCGTTGTCGATCATAACTTGCTTGATCAATTCTCGCGGATACACTGCTGCGCTATTGATCGTTCCGTTAAACATGGTACGAAAAGCGATAAGCTGATGTTGGCTATCAAGCATCAAAAGCGCAAACTTTTCTCTTTCGCAGTCTCTTAATTTAGCCTGTAAATAACGCTTAGTATCATCTACATTATTAAATACATCTTGGCGCTTAAGTTTTATTTCTAAGTTGCGTTTAAATATTTCGAACCCCGCTTGAAACTGTGCGTATTTGCACGGCCCGACGCCAGGCACTTTTGCATAGCTTTCCTTTGTAGCCGTTACCACGCCTCGCAAACATCCAAGTTCTTTTAGCAATTCGTGCGCGACAGACACAGCGCTCTTACCCTTAACGCCCTTTCCCAGCAAAACAGCAATAAGCTCAGCATCACTTAAGCTTTCTGCACCGTGCTGCAATAGCTTCTCTCTTGGTCTTTCGCTTATCGGCCATACCTTTATCGACATGCTCTTAGTCCGTTAACGTCATAAAATAGTGGTTATAGATGAATTGAAAGAAATTAACGACTGTATAAAAGGCGGGTTTCTTCTTTTGAAGTTGAGCAGATATAAGACAAACAGTATCAAAACGCCAAGATCGACTTTTGTTCAGCTACCCGATTTTTTGTCACCATGGTAGGCTAATATTAATATTTAGATTTCGTGTTCTTTTATGTCTATTGCTAATAAAAACATTTTGTTGGGCGTAACGGGTGGTATTGCGGCATATAAAGCCCCAGATTTAGTGCGAAAGCTCACCGCATTAGGTGCAAACGTACGTGTTGTTGTCACCGACTCTGCCGCAGAGTTTGTGAGCACTTTATCGCTACAAGCTGTGTCAGGAAATCCGGTGCATCAGCACCTTCTAGACTCAGCTGCAGAAGCCGCGATGGGGCATATTGAATTAGCAAAATGGGCCGACATCCTACTTATTGCTCCTGCTACAGCAAATACACTCGCTAAACTTGCTCACGGCATGGCAGATGATTTACTGACAACGCTTTATTTAGCCACAACCGCTAAACGTTTTATTGCCCCAGCAATGAACCAGCAGATGTGGAAGGCGTCAGCGACACAGCGCAATATTGCTACACTTCAAGAAGACGGTGTAACCTTTATTGGCCCAGCAAGTGGTGAGCAAGCTTGTGGTGATGTAGGCTCAGGCCGCATGGTTGAACCTGTAGATATTGCCAATGTATTAAATGAAAATGAAGATAAGACTTCAGGGCTGGCATTAGCATTAACAAACCTAGCGGGAAAGCAAATAACGATTACCGCAGGGCCAACCAGAGAGCCGTTAGACCCAGTACGCTATATCTCTAATCACAGCTCTGGGAAGATGGGGTTTGCTATTGCGCAAGCCGCGGCTCAAGCGGGCGCGAAAGTAACGCTAGTTGCAGGTCCGGTAGCGCTTTCTACGCCTACGCATTGTAATCGTATTGATGTTACCACCGCAGATGAAATGCTCAACGCTTGTGAAAAACTTGTCCCTTCTACAGATATTTTTATTAGCACCGCAGCGGTAGCCGACTACAAGGCCTGCACGGTGGCTGACAATAAGATAAAGAAAACAGGTGATGAGTTAACACTTACTTTTGTTAAAAACCCTGATATTCTAGCAACTGTATCTAACAGACAAGACCGTCCATTTTGCGTAGGCTTCGCAGCTGAAAGCCAAAATGTGGAAGATTATGCCCGCGGCAAACTTGCTAAAAAGAAGCTAGATATGATTGCGGCAAATGATATAACGGCTGAAGGTCTGGGGTTTAATAGCGATAAAAACGCGCTGCATGTAATATGGCAAGACGGCGATAAACGATTGCCTGCCACCAGCAAAAATGCACTAGCCGAGCAGCTGCTCGTGCTCATTGCGGAACGTTGCGCTTTAAACAACAAAAACTAACAGATACTTATTAAGTGTCGATAATAAAAACGATAAATATAAACGCTTTGGCGTAAGCCAACTTAACATGGAGCCCGGGTTGCTATAACTCGGTAGCGGAGGAACCACTTTCGTCATGCCTGCTGTCAAAAAAACAAATCGCAGAGCCCAAATTCTGCAAGCACTTGCTGGAATGTTAGAAACCAGCCCAGGTCAACGTATCACTACTGCTAAGTTAGCGGAAAAAGTCGGTGTGTCTGAAGCAGCACTGTATCGTCATTTTCCCAGTAAAGCGCGAATGTTTGAAGGGCTTATCGAATTTATTGAAGAAACGCTTTTTACGCGTATCAACAAAATTGTTAATGAAGAAAAAGACTCGCTCACGCGCTGTCAGCTAATTCTTCACCTTATTTTAGGCTTTGCAGAGAAGAACCCAGGCATTACCCGTATTTTAAACGGCGACGCGTTAATGGGTGAGCAAGACCGACTACGTGCACGTATCGCCAAGCTTTTTGAGCGTTTAGAAACCCAGCTTAAGCAAGTACTAAGAGAACGCAAGCTGCGTGAAGGAAAAACCCTTTCTGCCGATGAAGCGATTATTGCCAATATGATGATTTGTTATACCGACGGACGTATTAACGGCTTTATTCGCAGCGGCTTTACTCGCAAACCCACCGAGCAATTCAATGAACAATGGGCCGCGTTTAAACAGATGTTTGTGTAAAGCAAGTCATAGATACTAACTTGTAAGGCGCATGTGAGCGCCTTTTCTTGTTGCAGTCATCTTTTGATAAGTGTTTTAACATCTACCGTAGTTAATTCTATTAGCTACTGTTTACTTTGCTGCTCGAGAGACCACAAGCCTGCATACTTATTAAAAGTATACTGAGCATAAATTACTGCGTACAAAAGCCCTCTGCTACCATCTAAAAAGCCAAGCCTGAATACATATATTTGTATGAAATTGATTAGCCCTCTAAGAACCGCCAGCAATATTCCATGACTCTTTTTGCCTTTGGCGAATTTCTTTTCAGCCATCAATACTGCGTAGAGTCTGTTTTTATAAAGAAGATGCTCAAAATTTCGAATAGAGTAGTGATTTAAAAAGCCTTTTTTAATTATGCCAGTCTCACCTTCGAAAATTACTTTTTCATGAACAATAGCCTCATCAAATCTGGAACCCTGTCTTTTGAACAACCGAGTACACGCTCTCGCAGTTCTACCAAACCGAGTGGGTTTACCGAAGATGATGTTTTTCCATCTCATTTTATAAGCATTGTGCTCAATAAAATCTTGATTTAAAAGACTTGTTATTTCTTGAGCAAGTTTTGAATCTACTTCCTCATCTGCATCGATCGATAAAACCCAGTCGCACGCTGCCTTATCCAGCGCTCTTTGCTTTTGGATTCCATAGCCTTGCCAATCAGTAACATACACTTTATCAGTAAATTTTTTAGCTATCTCAACGGTCTTGTCGGTACTACCGCTATCAAAGACAATTATTTCATCGGCAATGTTTGTTACTGAGCTTAAGCAACGTGATATTCGATCTTCTTCATTCTTTGTGATCACAATCACAGAAAGCGTAATCTTCATGATTTAATCCTTAATTTTTCATGCGCGTTATTCATTAGGTGATCTTTAAAAAGTGCTAGCCGATAAGGAAAGTTACCTCAATTTATATTCTGACTGAAGCCAACTTTAACGCGAAAAAATAGCACTTTCTGTCAGGCCTTGAAAGGTTAATGCCTGCAATAGGTCAGTCATCGCCAACGCATAGGCGAGCTTGCTACAATTGTAATATCTGCTTGAGGGGCAAAAGCAGCATAAAAATGCTGCTTTTTAGTGTCGAGCAAATATATGTTACTTGCTAAACGTGTTACCAAAGAAGTCGCGATCGTTCCACTTAGGCTTATTCTTTTGATTTGCTAACGTCCAACCAATTTGCGCGTTAACTTTGGTGAACGTCTCCGCCGCATTCCAGTTAAATGGCTGATTAATATCATCGCTAGGCTTGTGATAGTGCGTAGATAAGAACTGGCCAAATACCTTGCTGCCATCTACGTTAGGATCTTTAGATTTAAGACCCGGCACCATAAATACTGAAGGTACACCTTGTTTTACAAACGCATAGTGGTCTGAGCGAGTGAAAAGTGCCTGCTCAGGCCATGGATCCGGGCTTAGCTCGATATCGGCGTTAGCAGCCGCTTTTTCCACTGATTCTTGTAAATCACTGTGGTTCGCACCAAAGGCAATAACGTCTGCAAACTCGTAGGTTAGAATTGGCATATCTAGGTTTACGTTCGCCACCATTGATGTAACAGGTACGGTCGGGTTACGAGCAAAATAGTCTGCCCCTAGCAGGCCTTTCTCTTCACCGGTTACCGACACGAACAGAATTGAGCGCTTTGGCTTTTCTTTCATTTCGCTAAACAAGCGTGCAGTTTCTAACATTACAGACGTACCCGATGCATTGTCCATTGCACCATTGTTAATGTTGTCTTTCTTCACTGTTTTGGCAAAACCAATGTGATCAGAGTGAGCAGAGAAAACTACGTATTCGTTTTTAAGCTCAGGGTCTGAACCTTCTAATATACCCACAACATTCGGGCTTGTAATAGTGTCGTGAACACTCTTCTTGCTAATATCTACCACACCGTTTAATGCAAAGCCTTGCGGTACTTTGTCAGCTTCAAGAACTGCATAAACGTCATCAAGGCTCTTTTCTGCGCCTTCAAATAACTTGCGCGCAGCACCTTCACTCATATAAGCGCCGCCTTTAAGTTGAGAAAAGCTATTTGCAGGCTGACCTTTGTCGTCTAACCAAGCCATACGCGGTGTATGGATGTAGTTCAAGCGGCTTTGATAAGGACGCACTTTTTCATTTTTAGGTGTTGTGATAGTGATCATGCCAATAGCACCATTGTCTACCGCATACTTTTGCTTTTGATAGCCAGATGCAAAGTGAGCGCCCTCTTCTGATGGAAAGTCGCTTGGCTTACCAGCAAGGGCCACAACAATCTTACCTTCCACATCTAGGTCTTTGTAATCGTTGTGAGATAGCTCGTCAGCTACAATACCGTAGCCGACAAAGACCATTTCGCCTTTTACATTGCCCTCTGTGCTGAGCAAACTTGGGCTAGCTAAGTACTCTTTTGGGTAATCAAAATCAATGGTCTCGCCGTTTTGGGTGAAGGTAAACTTAGGAGACTCTTGAACCAGATTGGCTTTACGAAACGATACGTTTTGTACGTAGCCGTCTGTACCTGCCGGCTTCAAACCATATTTGGCAAATTCGGTAGCAATATAAAGCGCCGCAATTTCATGACCGCGAGAGCCAGTATCACGACCTTCAAGTAAATCGTCTGCTAAGAAAAACAGATGTGATTTAATTCGCTGTGTATCAGGGTTAAAAGCATTGTCTGTCGATGCGTGGTTATGTGCAGTAGTAGCAAAGCTCATTGCTGTCATTGCACTACCTATCAGGAGTTTTTTTATCATTCTAATTTCACCATATAACTAAGTGTGCATCATGGTAACGCAGTTAATAGGGGGAATACCATTAAACTGCTTACGTTTACCATGTGTTTCCTACCGTTGCTCGCATTTTAGGAGCAAGGTAAAATTGTGGGCCAAACGCCGGAGCAATTTCCGGGAGTATCTATATTTTTAGTGAAGAGCAGCACCCATGTCGAAAGACGATATTCTTTACCGCGTTCAGTTCATCAGCAATGGAGAACGCTACGAGCTATATGTAAAAACCCTTATACAAGGTGCTTTATTTGGCTTTATCGAGATAGGCGACTTTGTATGGGATACCCATACGAGCGTTGTTGTCGATCCTAGCCATGAAAGGTTAAAAGCCGAATTTTCTGAAGTAACAAAAACGTATATTCCTATGCACAACGTTTTACGCATTGACGCCGTAAATAAAAAAGGAACAGCCAAAATTACTAAATTAGAAAATAAATCTGATAAAGTAACGGCTTTCCCTAGTCCAATATATACACCAACGAAAGAGTAACCGCCGGATCATTCCGGTAAAGGTTACCGGAGACCCTTATGTATCGCTATCTGTTAGCTGCATTACTATTTATTTGCAGCGTTAGTTCATCTGCAAAGGACCTTGACGATGAAAGCTTGTACCAACTACTTGATGACATTTGGCAGTATGAGCTTTCGGTTTCCCCGCTTCTAGCTTCTCGCGAAGGCGATACTTCACTCGCTCACGTATTACCAGATAATTCTCCCAAAGCTCTGAAAGCACAAAATGAACAATGGCGCGCGTTTCAAAAAGCCTTAAGCCAATATAAAAAAGAAAATATCTCTACTGACGCTTATATTGCCTTGCTGATGCAACAATATCGTTTAGCTAACTATGTGGACGAGTATATGTATCGCGCTCACCTAGTGCCTATCAATTCAGAGTATGGTTTTCATGGTGCCATGGCCTCGCTTCCTAACTTATCTACGTTTAAGCGCGTTGAAGATTATCAAGCCTACATAAGCCGCCTAAACGCGCTGAAACCTTATTTTGACCAACAAATTGCGTACATGAAACAAGCGCTAAAAGAAGGCTACACGCAACCTAAAGTCGTGCTGAAAGGGTTTGAGAACTCAGTGGCGTCTTACGTTGTTGAAAAGGCTGAAGACAGTGGTTTTTATTCTCCGTTTACCCGTTTTCCTGAGTACTTTACTGCCGAACAGAAATCACCATTAATGGAGCAAGGCAAAGCTGCCATAAACAGCAGTGTGTTGCCTGCGTATCAAATGTTCTACGACTTCATGGTAGAGGAATACATTCCTAATGCCCGTGAAGATATAGCCGCGAATAACTGGCCAGACGGCGTGGCGTATTACGCCAATAGAGCCAAGCATTACACCACTACGGATATGACCCCTCAGGAAATCCATGATTTAGGTTTGTCTGAAGTAAAACGCATTCGCGCGCAAATGCAGCAAATTGTGGATGAACTTGCTTTTGATGGCGACATTAACGACTTCATTGCGTTTTTACGCGAAGACCCGCAATTCTATGCCACCAGCGCTGAAGATTTACTAAAAGAAGCGTCGTTTATCGCAAAGAAAATGGACGCAAAGCTTCCTTCGCTCTTTGAGTATCTGCCAAGAACGCCCTACGGTGTAGCGCCTGTACCAGAGGCTATAGCGCCCAAATATACAACAGGCCGTTATATTCATCCTAGCCGCGATGACCAGCCAGGATATTACTGGGTAAACACTTATGCCCTTGATAAACGCCCTTTGTATGCATTGCCTGCACTAACCTTGCACGAAGCGGTGCCTGGCCACCACCTTCAAATATCGTTGGCAGCAGAGCTTGAAGACTTACCTATGGTACGTCGTAACACCTATATTTCAGCGTTTGGTGAAGGCTGGGGTCTGTACTCTGAGTTTTTAGGTATTGAAGCAGGTATTTATGAAACGCCGTACGACAACTTCGGTCGCTTAAGCTACGAAATGTGGCGTGCGTGTCGTTTGGTTGTTGATACCGGTATGCACACCATGGGCTGGAGCCGTCAACAAGCGGTTGATTATATGATGGAAAACACCGCGCTTTCAGAACACAACGTTAATACTGAAATAGATCGTTATATCTCTTGGCCTGCGCAAGCCTTGTCTTACAAGATTGGAGAAATCAAAATTAAAGGCCTTCGCAAGAAAGCAGAAAAAGCGCTAGGAGAGCGTTTTGACGTGCGCAAATTCCACCGTGCCGTGTTAGAAAACGGCTCAGTTCCACTGTTTATCTTGGAGCAAAACATCAACACGTTTATAGAAGAACAAAAGGCACAATAAACATGATCGTTGCATTTGGTGTTATTGGATTACTTATCCTGTTTTTAATTTACTTTGTGCTGCGAGCGCAGAACTTACAGAAAGAACTGGCGCTGTTGCGCCACTCAAACAAACAGACCAGCAATAAGGTTACGTATGCTTATCGCAATCTCGTTCTTGTTACAGATGCGTTGGAGAAAAATCTTACTGCACGTATTGAAAGTGCCTATAAAAGCCGCCTTATAGACCAAACTCAATACAATGCGCTGCACTCGCTTATGCGCAACTTTTCAAGCATTATTATGGCTTGTTGTGAAAAAGGTATGTCTCTTGAAGAGTCTTTAAATAAAGCGTTGCAGAATGAAGAAGTAACGCTTGAGGAAATTCGTGAAGTGGTAAAGGCTCTACCTAGTAACGTTCGCATGGTGTGGGCAAAAAATACCGCAGATGGATTTATTGCTTTTTGCCAAGCCGTTACAGCAACTGTAAGCGGTACTACAGCAAAGGCCTCAAAAGAACCATCACCTGAAGAGTAACGTTCTACTCTACTCTCCTTGTTAGCGCTGATACAGCGCTAACTGTATGACAGGGTCGCCTGCTTTGCTATGTAGTAAGATCAGCGACCCTAGTCCAAATCCCTACGCTTTTAAAAGTTTAATCTTTTTACCTTTTCAAACTAATCAGTAAGTTAGCCCTTAAACCAACAAGCAAAAAACCTTTTGTCTTGAAAAGGGTTATTGCTGCCCTATAATACTGTATAAAAATACAGTTTATTTTGGGTGCCATGAATAAATCGTTATCTGTGCTTAATAACCATCCGCATATTTGGCGGGCCAGAGATCAGAAGCAAAGTGAAGCTAAGTTTTCGCTAGGTTTTCCGTGTCTGGATAAAGCACTTAATGGTGGCGTTGCATCTACAGGCCTTGTTCGTATCTCTTCGTTAACCGGCGTGGGTGAACTTTCACTCTTTAAACGGGTTATATGCCAACACCGTACACACAAACTGGTAGTATTTATTAACCCTCCCGGGCTACTACAGTCATCGTGGTTAGAAAACCTAGGGCTTAAAGCGCAACAAGTGCTGGTGGTAAAACCAAGCACTGAACAAGAGTCGTTGTGGGCAGCAGAGCAATGTTTAAAAAGTACGGCTTGCCATTGCGTAGTGCTGTGGAGCAATGCTGTAAATCAAAAAGAAGCACGACGCCTACAGGTAGCGGCAACGCATAATGACGCGCTGTGCTTGCTGTATACTCCACCGCAACAGCAGGCATCACAGTTAGGTTCTCCGAAGGCCAACTTAAGTGATTCACAAGCCACTCCTTCGAATCAAAACGACAGCTCATTGCCCATCACTTTAGATATTGCGCTACTTGGCAAACCCCACGCCTTGTCGGTGAATATACGCAAACAGCGTCATGGGTGGCCCAAAGATAACATTGTTATTTCTCATCATTGGACCCCTGACAATCACGCCATTAAATGGGCCATGGCACATAACACGCTTTCCAATCAGGCATTACACTCTGTGAGCTAATGATGCTGTGGGCTTATATTTACTGTTACCAACTTACCTTGGACAGCCACATTAAAGCTGCTAAAACTAATCATGCGCACCGGCAAGCGCTAAAAAGCGATCGTAGAAACGACCCTAGAAGCGAAGCTAACGGAAGTTCTTCCTCATTACCGTCGAATACACCTATTGCTGTGTATTGCAGTAAAACGAACAAAATTACCCAGTGTAATGATATTGCGAAAAAAGAAGGCATTGAAATTGGTCATGGACTTGCCCAAGCAGCGGCGCTATGCCCTTACGTGCATATTCTGCCATTCAGTGAAGAAGCCGAAAAGCATATGCTGACGCAGTTAGCACATCGGCTTTATCCACTGGCTTCTGACATCGTATTAGACAGCCACATTCATTCGAATGGCGTAAATGGTCTGGCAGTAAGGCTAGATAACCTAATCCATTACTATGGCGGTCATACGCCACTGTGGAAAACTTTAACTCAAGCTCTGGCAGAGGCAGATATTCGCTATCATTTTGCTAGCGCATGGACAATTGAGGCCGCAAAAGTATTAGCGCTTCATAAATTTAATACCTACCTACATACGCCCGATGATATAAAAAAAGCCCTAAGTGCATGCCCGCTTTCTATTACGGCTTTGTCACCCAAGGTCATTGACTCGTTGGCAAGAGTGGGCGTTTCCTGCGTACACCAACTACTGGCCATGCCGGTACAAGAGCTGGGGCGGCGCTTTGACAATAACACTATTATGTATCTTACTGCGTTAAGGGGAGAAACTTTTCCACGCGTTACGTTATTTAGGCCTTTAGAGCACTTTGATAACTTTACTTTACTGCCTTTTGATATTGAAAACACGCAGCACCTAACGCCTTTTGTCACGCAGCAGTTTGAGCATTTGTCACACTATTTACGGGCAAGAAACTTATATACATCCAGCATCAGTGTGCATATTCATTTTAGAGAAGCACCTGTAATGGATATTAATATTCACTCTGCACTGCCTCAGTCTTCGGTGAAGAGTTGGCTACCGTTATTTAGCCTTAAAACTGAGAATTTGGAGTTACCTGAGCCTGCCACAGCGATTGCGCTTACCTGTCAGCAGTTCGAAGAAATGGATACGCAGAATGACGACTTTTTTAGCGACAGGTTTAACGATATTGCACAGAAGCAATTAATTGGGCGCTTAAACGCGAAGCTAGGCGATAACAGTACGTTTCAACCGCGCGCTGCCGACAGCCACCAGTTTGAATATATGACGATGACTGAGTCGAGCGCCGGTAGCTGCATCGATAATTATGCTTATAGCAGTGACATTGCGCCCACCTTCACCTTTGATGTACCTAAACCGCTTATTCAGGCTACCCAAATTTGCTTTGGCCCCGTGCGATTACATAGCGAGTGGTGGCATGACAGCCCAGCAAAGCGTGATTATTTCATCGCACAAACTGAGCAATGCGTAAGGCTGTTAGTGTTCAAAGACGAAGAGAGCCGCTGGTGGGTACATGGCCTTTTTTGCTAGCCGTACGCGGTTAAAGAAAAAGTAGAGGTAAAAGCGATACCATGAAATACAGCGAACTCTTTTGCCAAAGCAATTATAGCTTTCTTTGCGGTGCCTCATCCCCCGCAGAGCTTGTTACCACCGCTTCTTTCCTTGGTTACGACGCACTTGCCATTACTGACGAGTGCTCAGTAGCGGGAGTGGTAAGGGCTTTTGATGAAATTAAACATCAAGGCCTACCTATTAAGCTTATTGTGGGGAGTTACTTCGTATTTGATGACACTTTATCTTTTGTGCTGTTGTGCCCGAACAAAGCGGCCTATAGCGAGCTATGCCGAATTATTACTAACGCGAGGCGTCGTTCTGAGAAAGGTGAATATCAACTGGCCGAGTGGGACTTGCGTACCATTCGTCATTGCAAATTCATTTGGCTACCAAACGGAAAAGAGGCCCACGACAAGCATTGGGCTGAGTGGCTACAAAAGCATTCCAGCATTGATGCCTATATTGGTGCTCAGCGCCTATTAGACGGGCAGGATCATCAGAGATTTGCGCACTACAACCATCTGCAGTCTACCTACCCTTTCCCTATTATTGCCTGTACAGGTGTGCTCATGCATCACGCTGACAGACTGCCGCTTCAACATGTATTACATGCTACTAACGTGCATACCAGCGTAGATAAAATAGGTCGGGAAGCATTGAGTAACGCAGAACGAAGCTTGCGCCCCATACAAAAAGTAAAGAAGCTTTACCCTGAGAAGTGGATAGCCAATACCAATGCCCTAGCCCAGGTATTCACGTTTTCTTTAGAAGAATTGCGCTATCACTACCCTTCTGAACTTGTGCCAGAAGGGTATACGCCTACATCGTATTTACGGGAGCGCGTAGAAGCCGGTATTAAAGTGCGCTTTCCAGAAGGTATAACCTCTGAGATCCGCCAGATCATAGAAAAAGAACTAACACTTATTACTGAACAAGAGTACGAGTATTTCTTTTTAACCATTTACGATATTGTTCAGTTTGCCAAGCGGCAGCGCATTTTATATCAAGGGCGCGGCTCTGCGGCCAACTCTGTGGTGTGCTATTGTCTGGAAATAACCGCAGTGGACCCTAGGCAAATAAGTGTGCTGTTCGAGCGCTTTATTTCCAAAGAGCGTAACGAACCGCCAGATATTGATGTGGATTTTGAGCATCAACGTCGTGAAGAGATCATCCAATACATTTATCAAAAGTACGGCCGAGAAAGAACCGCTATCGCGGCTACAGTTATTTGCTATCGCTTTAAATCGGCTTTTAAAGATGTGGGCAAGGCGCTGGGCTTCAGCGAGTCACAGCTTGATTTTGTGGTTAAACAAATCAATCGCCGAGACAGCGTTATTCCGTGGAAATCTCAGCTGGCTGGGCTTGGACTAAACCCTGAAGAGCCTAGAGTACAGCAGTTAATTACCCTCACCGAAGCTTTACTGGGTACGCCCCGACATTTATCGCAGCATGTAGGCGGTTTTGTTATTAGCGCAGGGCCGCTCTACGATCTCGTTCCTATTGAGAACGCCGCGATGGAAGACCGCACTATTATTCAATGGGATAAAGACGACATTGAAACCTTAGGTCTCTTGAAAGTAGATGTGCTAGCGCTAGGGATGCTAAGCGCTATTCGTCGTGCATTCTCTCTTATCAATAAACAATACTCTGTTGAAACCAGTATTCCATTTATCACTAAGCTCGGAGATGACAAACAGGTATTCGATATGATCTGTCGCGCCGATACCGTAGGCGTTTTTCAAATAGAATCTCGGGCTCAGATGTCTATGCTGCCAAGATTAAAACCACGTCGCTATTACGATTTGGTCGTACAAATAGCCATTGTGCGACCAGGCCCTATTCAGGGCGACATGGTTCACCCTTATTTGATACGTCGCCACGGCAACGAAACCATTAGCTACCCATCTAAAGATGTGGAGAAAGTTCTGTCTCGCACCATGGGCGTGCCTATTTTTCAAGAGCAAGTGATTCAGCTTGCCATGGTTGCAGCTGGATTCAGTGGCGGAGAAGCTGACCAGCTGCGGCGCGCCATGGCGAGCTGGAAAAAGGACGGCAGAATTTTTGAGTTCAGAGATAAGCTTATTAGGGGTATGACGAACAAAGGCTATGACAGTACGTTTGCCCACAACTTATTTGAGCAAATAAAAGGCTTTGCAGGGTATGGCTTTCCTGAATCGCACTCAGCATCTTTTGCGGTATTAGCTTATGTGTCTTGCTGGCTGAAGTTTTACTTTCCCGTTGAGTTTTACGTGGCGCTGTTAAATAGCTGGCCCATGGGGTTTTATTCTCCTTCTCAGTTAGTTCAAGATGCTAAGCGTCATCATATACGGGTAGAGGCGCCCTGCGTGAACCAGTCAAACGCAGAGCACACTTTGGTTGTAAAAGGCCAAGAAAAGTACATTCAGCTTGGTCTTAAGCTTATTAAGGGTTTAAGTGAAGCGTCGTCTCAGATTATTGTTCAAAACCGTTCAGATGAAGGCTACACCAACGTTGAACAGTTACAGCAGCTATCGATAAAAAGTAATGAACTAGAGGCACTGGCTAGCGCAGATGCCCTTCGCACTATTTCAGGGAACCGGTACGAAACTCGCTGGCGAATTATGGATACACAAACGCGTTTACCGTTATTTGATACCGATGATTTTTATGCAGATAAAAGTGCCGCAACCCTTGACGCTAAACCCTCTGAAGCAGAAAACTTACTTGAAGATTATGCCTCGACAGGCTTGTCTGTAAATAACCATCCTATTTCACTGCTTAAGCAACAACATGAGCTTAAAGATATAAGCTGGTCTGATTCGCTAAAAGACAAAAAGAATAAATCTATTGTTAAAGTACTTGGAGCTGTCACAGGACGACAGGCCCCAGGCACTGCCGCAGGCGTCACCTTTCTGACCTTAGAAGATGATATAGGCAATATGAACGTTGTGGTATGGCAAGCTACGGCGAGAGCTCAGCAACAAACGTTCTTAAAAGCTAAACTTCTTCAGGTTAACGGTATTATTGAACGCTCTAAAGAGGGAGTAATTCATATCATTGCAGGTAAGCTTATTGACCGTACGTCTTGGCTCGAAAAGCTGACATTGAACTCTAGAGATTTTCACTGAATTTTTTACAGCGGCAAAGTAATAGATTATGGTATACATAATGGCGATTTTTTGATTAATAACTTCCTCTTCGTGAAGTAACACTCGAATAACTCCGCTATACCTGTAGAGAATTGTTGTCATTTTCGGAGTACAAAATGATGCGATGGGTTGCGCTTTTTATTATTTGCTCATTTAGTTTTAATGCCTACGCAGATAAATACATAGTTGGCGCACAAAACTTAGCCTACTTCCCTCACTACGATTTTTCTTCGCCCGTAGATAAAGGGGTAGCTTGGTCAATTTTAGAGGCGTTTTCTGAAGTTTCTGGTCATGAGTTTGTCTATTTAAGTTTACCGATAAGGCGGCTTCAACTCGAGCTAGTTAAAGGCAATGTAGATTTTGTATACCCAGATAATCGAGGTTGGTACAACAGTATTACCACGTCGAACGATAAGTATTTTTCATACCCATTAACAAATGCGATTACAGGTACAATTGTAAAACGACAGAACGCTGGAAAGGGTATTGAAAAGATAAAGCATCTTGCTATGCCATTAGGTTTCACACCCGTAAACTGGCAAGATAGAATAGATAATCAGCGCACCAAAATAACGTGGGTTACAGATATTCAACAAGGCTTAGCCCTATTGTATCAAGAGCGCGTTGATGGGCTAGATTTAGAGTACTTTGTTAGTCAGCACTTTTCACAGCCGCCTTATAAAAAAGATGCCTTTACTTTAGATTTAACACTTCCTCATAACGAAATTCCTTTTTCTTTATCTACGCTTTACCATGAAGACATCATCAGTGAACTAAATGATTTCATAGCCTCAAACCCCGAGTTAATTAATAGTATAAAAGCAAAATACGGAATAATTTCTTTTGAAAAATTGTCTCAACAGCTTCTAAAAGAACAGGGGTTGCAAGCTGAAGAAGTTTGGAATTAAAGAACCCGTCGCATTGCAAGAACGACAGCACTTCTATTCACATGTGCATTTGAAAGGTCTGCTACTTGCGCTCTTCTTACAGTAGTTTCTTAAAACAAAGACTGTGATCGATTAATGAAGCAAAGCTCCTAGCCCTTGTAAAAACTGCAAGGAAGTCAGTAATATAGACTTTTGCAAACTAGCTACCCGACCTTAAATAAAGTTTATCTAATTGAAATAATTACCTTTTTTATTTGGAAAAATTTTTGCTTGTTGATTATCAGATCAAGGAGCATTTATGAAACAGTTATCACTACTTTTACTTACTTTTTACGTCATTTTTTCCGCTAGTAGCGTACAAGCAAAGCAAACCGTCAGCGTAGACTATATGCATGGGTTCGATGATATTGACGGTATGCGTCTCGCATACAGACCGCTTGAACAAACATTAGCTACAGATTGGTTTGGAGACATTAAGCTTTACTGGGAAGTGAGCGCTGTTGTTTGGGAATATGGCGAGAATGACACGCACAGTACAAGCTATGGAGTGTCTTTGACCCCTGTCTTTATGAAACAAATATCGACGCTTTATGACAAATACCCTGTGTATTTAGAAGCAGGTATTGGCGCAAGCTACATTGGCGATCAAAAAGTAGCGGGTAAAGATATTGGCTCTAACTACCAATTTGAAGACAGATTAGGTGTATTTGTAGAGATTGATAAAAAACAACACGTTGCTTTGCGTTATATGCACTTTTCAAATGGTGGCTTTAATAACGACAACCCAGGACTAGACTTCCTTAACTTATCATACGCCTACCATTTCTAAAGAAATGGGGTCAGTGTCGTGACTTTGACCCCATCATTTTTCTTTCTTCCAAACGCAAAAAAACCCGCCGTTAGGCGGGTTTCTTTTATTGGGACCTGGCAGTGTCCTACTCTCACATGGGGAAACCCCACACTACCATTGGCGCTAATACGTTTCACTTCTGAGTTCGAAATGGTTTCAGGTGGTACCGTATCGCTATGGCTGCCAGGAAAAACTGGTTTGCAGTAGCGTTTACTGCGTAAAGCTGATGCTTTATCAACTTCACTAAATTCTGTTAGCTCGCATACATAAAATGCTATAGCTTCTATATAAAGCAAAAAACCCGCCGTTAGGCGGGTTTTTCTTAATGGGACCTGGCAGTGTCCTACTCTCACATGGGGAAACCCCACACTACCATCGGCGCTAATACGTTTCACTTCTGAGTTCGGAAT
>NZ_JBSWXP010000006.1:0-407750 GCF_056160665.1 Alteromonas sp. ABH4_453 | reverse complement strand
AAAATACGGACGCTTAGCTCAGTTGGGAGAGCATCGCCCTTACAAGGCGAGGGTCACTGGTTCAAGCCCAGTAGCGTCCACCATCTCTTTCAAGTTTCTTTTAAGTTCAACATCTATACTTATTTTAAATTAACAGTTTCAGCTTATCTTTGTCTCGAAATTGCACAAAGCAACTCATACTCAGTACCAAATATACCTATCGAAAAACGCGCTACTCAAGCTGTGCAGTTGGTTACCACTTAGCTCTGCCAAGCCTCACTTTCAAAAACGCACCAAGCACTTAACCACCCTATTCGCCACGATATTCAAGTAGCCATATGGTTACGAATAACCTCAACTGTGCGTTAGCTCGCTGACAAGCTATACTTTAGAGATAGTTAACGTGGTATGGTAATGACCATGACGCTCTAAAGGCTACCCTTTAATGAAACTACACTTAGCTAGAAATACTAAGTTGTTAATTGCTGAAGATCAGGTGCTGGCTAAAAGCCACATGCACTACGCCCTTGAGCAGCTAGGTTTCAGAAACATGGACTATGTTGATAGGCCCTCTCATGCCCTGTCAGCGTTGCAAGAACACACTTATGACGCCATCATTTGTTCCTATAACTTACGCTCGGAACAAGGCGGTTATTTTTTGCTAGAGCAACTCAATGAGTCTCACTCGCTTCCCCTTACCAGCGCATTTGTCTTCACTAGTGCAGATACGTCAGCAAATATTGTTCATGCAATCATCGAACTGCAGCCAGACGAATTCATTGCCAAGCCATTTTCCGTTAACGAATTAGATCGTCGACTTTCGCGCGTTTTAGCGAGAAAAAAAGCCTTCAAAAATGTTTATTCGTTCATGGACAAACAGGACTATGAAAAGGCGCTAACCGAGGTTGAGTATTTCTTACTGCAACCCGAGCATGCTGAGCACTTTCCTCTAGCAATGAAGATTAAAGGTGATTTGTTTATTATCACAGAGAGATTCGAAGAAGCTATTCCCTTCTTCGAATCAATAATCAACATACAAGATTTTAGCTGGGCAAAAATGGGGATAGCAAAATGTCTGCTTGCACTCGATGAACTGGACGATGCCGAGAGAGAAATCATCCAACTGGCCACGCGCCCAGACTCTGCATTAGAAGCATACGACTTACTCACCAAACTTCAGATTAAACAATCATCGTTTGATGATGCTCTTGAATGCACAACACTTGCATGCAACATTTCTCCTCAGAACATCCCTAGGCATCAGATCGCAATAAACCTTGCGCGTATCACTCACGATTACGAGAGTCAGTTTAACAGTGCGAAGAAAGTCGTGCGCTACGCAAAAAACTCAATCCACGATAAACCAGATATTTATCTAACTGCGGCGAGAGCAGGCGTTGATTTTGCCATGACATCTGAGCCCGAGCACGTAAATAGCATAGTCAAACAAACCAGTGAATTCTTGCGGCAGTTGAAGAGGGCTCATCCTAAAGCGCTATTGAACGATGAACTAACGGTCATCGACGCACGCCTCCACTATTTGAAAGACGATACAGTAAAGGCACAGATGCTCTTGTCAGACTTTCATACCGATCATACACAACACCACTCTACCGAAGCGCTGCTTGATAGAGCAAAAGCCCTTCACGAAGTGGGGATGAAAAAAGAGTCTCTAGCAATTTTGGACGCCATTTCATCAAGGCACCATGAGGCGAATGACGAACTCAATCTCGTGGCGACCTATTTAAAACAAGAGAAAAAAGAAAAAGAAACCATTTCACTCAGCCCTAAAGTGCTCAATAACACCGCCGTTGCACAGTATAAACGAGGTAATTTAGAGCAGTCTTACACAACTTTCGCTCAAGCATTTCAAGTTATGCCCAAAAACCCTTCTATCGCGCTTAATTACCTTCAAGCAATAGTAAGGGCCAGAAAAGCAAACGCGCCTATGCTTCCCAATACTCTCTCGGCCATCAAAAAATGCAGAGAAACACTCGAGTCGGCAGCTTTGTCTGAAGATCAGTATGTTCGCTACGAGAACGTAAAAAGCATTCTAAAAAGCGAATGATAACGTCAGTCTTTCCCCTCTTCTACCTTCGTACTTAATTAGAATAGACGACTACTGTCTCGTGATAGAGTTTGTCTTTATACTCAAGCTCGTGACTAAACTTCATTCCTAGCTTTTTCATAATATTGATAGATGCACTATTTTGCGGATTTGCAATAGCAGAGAATTTATCAACACCAATATCATACAGCGCTTCTTTCACAGCTTGTGCGGCTTCAGTTGCGTAGCCTTTGCCCCACATATGGCGCTTAAAACGCCACCCTAGTTCCATATTGTCACTTTCAGGATGTTGTGTAAAAAACCCGAAGGGACGAACTAAAATCCAACCAATGCTTTCTTTTTCAGCTAACGTTTCTACTCGCCACAGTCCCCACCCTAAAGCTGGGTTAGAGTAGGCTTTAAAACGAGGAACAAAGATTTCCCGAATATCCTCTTTTGAAGACTTCTTACCACCGTTAATAAACTTCATGACATGCTCATCTTGGTCGAGCTCCCATAAAAAGTCAGCGTCTTGTTCGGTGATATAGTGGTAGGAAAGGCGCGCACTATCCTTGATATGCATATACATCCTTTATCATTATTGTTTTTAATATACTTACATCGCTGAATATAGCTCATTTTTAAAACAAACCAAACTTATTCGATGTTTTTCATTTTGCCCTACATCATCCTTTGGCGTAGGGATAATTTTTTAGCCTCCTAACATGGCAAGGTGCTTTGTTGCCCCAGTTTTTCCTTCATGAAGATAATGGGTTTCATGCTTTTGTCCCAAAACCTCTTGTAGGAAAGCTACCACGTCATCTACGTTACCATTTGCAAGAAGGTGCCTCATGTCTATACCGTTTTCACTGAACAAGCAAAGATGTAACTTGCCTGGCGCGGAGACACGAAGACGATTACACGTTTTACAAAAGTCCTTGCTGTACGGCATGATTAAACCAATTTTACCGGCATAATCCGGGTGATAAAACTCCTGCGCTGGTCCCGCATCTTTCCTACGCAGCAAAGGCTGCCAGCCCATCTCCAACAAAGTACTTTTTAGTGGTGTACCACTTTGATGTTGCTTATTGAAAAACTGATTTAAGTCGCCTGTCTCCATTAGCTCTATAAACCGGAGCGTTACTGGCATATCTTTTAGCCAAGCAAGAAACCTATGAAGACGGCTATCTGAAAAATCGTTGAGTAAGACAGAGTTCACTTTCACGTCTAAGCCGGCATCAATCGCTGCGTCTAACCCTCGAAGTACAGCTTTAAGCTTGTCTTGTCCTGTTATAGCGGCAAACTGACGGGGATCTAAACTGTCAATACTTACATTTACTTGGTGT
Source organism: Alteromonas sp. ABH4_453 (assembly GCF_056160665.1). Classification (NCBI taxonomy): domain Bacteria; kingdom Pseudomonadati; phylum Pseudomonadota; class Gammaproteobacteria; order Alteromonadales; family Alteromonadaceae; genus Alteromonas; species Alteromonas sp. ABH4_453. The sequence goes on along the minus strand of NZ_JBSWXP010000006.1, from coordinate 404,378 downwards.
AACCCTGCTTCTTTCCACTGATGCGCAAACTTTTCCATTCGCGCTCCGTGTGTTGTCATCGCTACTCGTTCGATACCAGGCGTATTACTTGTTAGCTGTAAAATATCAAGAAAGTCTCTTCGCAGCGTTGGTTCGCCGCCTGTTAGGCGTACTTTCGACGTACCTAGCTTAGCGAACGCTTTGAGCAAGGTATCAATTTCGTTTAGTGTCATAAACTGATCGCTCGTCGGGCCTTCATATCCGTCTGGCAAACAGTACTGACAACGAAAGTTGCACGCTTCGGTCACTGACAAACGTAAATAATGAAACTGTCTACCGAAACTATCTTCTAACAAACTAACTCCTTAATCCTCTGCGGCTTTGTAGTTAAATGCGCGGCTTCCCCCGTTTAAGAAAAACCAACCATTGAAGCAATAACAAGGTAACTAAATTATACTACCTTTAGTGTACGCGCCGTGGAACTAAAATTAAACATATTCATGGCAATAAATAAGACCATTTTAATCTCTCACCTATTTCAAAACGTATTTTAAAAAGCGAAAATAATCACCAATGGGCAAGCTTACTCAATTCCGATTACGAGGTTTCCATCGAACTACTTTCCGAACCCTCTCGCTCTTAATACAGTAAACCAAACAACAAAGCACACTATAAAATGAGAAAAAACCGTTTTCCTACTAATGTCGACGAACCTGTTAAATGGCACGTTCTCTCACAGCTATGGCCTTATCTTCTCGAGTTTAAGCAACGCGTATTTTTAGCCCTGCTGTGCCTAGTAGCAGCGAAGCTTGCCAGTATTGGCCTGCCCTACGTGCTGAAGTACACCGTTGATAGTTTAAATGGCGATTTGACCACTCTAGCTTTAGCGGTTCCTATTAGTTTGATCGTAGCCTACGGAACGCTGCGCTTACTGAATGTGTTACTTGGCGAAGTACGCGACACGCTATTTGGTCGGGTTACAGAGCGTGCCATGCGCCGCCTTGGACTAAAAGTCTTCAAACATTTGCACAACTTAGACTTGGGCTTTCATTTAAATCGACGCACAGGCGGATTGTCACGAGATATAGAGCGCGGTACCAACGGCGTAAGCTTCCTCATGCGTTTTATGGTGTTTAATATTGTTCCTACCCTATTAGAGATCACTCTTGTTGTAGGCTTACTCTTGTTTCAGTTTGGCGTATCTTTCGCGTTAATTATTGTAGTTAGCGTCGTGGCTTACATTGGCTTTTCGATGAAAGCGACGGATTGGCGCACTCGCTTTGTTACTCAGATGAATGAAGCTGACTCGACCACCAATTCCCGGGCGGTAGACAGCCTGCTAAATTTTGAAACCGTTAAATACTTTAACAACGAATCCTTTGAAGCCAATCGCTACGACACGGATTTAGCTGCATGGGAAAAGGCACGAAGAAAAAACCGCTTGTCGCTATTTGCATTGAACGGCGGCCAAGCTGCCATTATCGCTATCGCCATGACATCTATGATGGCAAACGCCGCCTTTGGCGTCATGAATGGCGGGATGACCATAGGTGACTTTGTATTAATAAACGCGTTCACCATGCAAATTTTTATGCCCTTAAACTTCTTGGGTTTTGTGTATCGTGAAATTCGAGGGAGCCTCGCGAATATCGATAAACTATTTGACCTTCTCGCCCAAACTCCGGCCATAACAGATGCCCACGACGCTACAGAATTAACCTGTGCTAACCCCGCACTGCGATTTATTAATGTTCATTTTGCATACACCGAAAATCGACACATATTAAACGGACTGAGCTTTGATGTACCGCCAGGCTCTAAGGTAGCTGTCGTAGGTGAAAGCGGCGCAGGCAAATCAACGCTGATGAAGCTGCTCTTTAGGTTTTATGAGCCTCAACAGGGCAACATCAGCATAGATGGCAAAGACATATCATCGGTTACGCAACAAAGCTTGCGTTCACATATCGGTATTGTCCCTCAGGATACAGTATTGTTTAACACTACCTTGCTTGAGAATATTCGCTACGGTAACCCAGATGCCAGCGATGAAGATATTAAACACGTCATCAAACTAGCGCATCTTGAAGCATTTGTAGAAAGCTTACCTGAAAAGCTAGACACAACGGTAGGTGAGCGAGGCCTGAAACTTTCTGGCGGCGAAAAGCAGCGCGTATCTATCGCAAGGGCCTTACTTAAAGGCGCGCCAATCATGATTTTTGATGAAGCCACCAGCTCGTTAGACAGTACGTCAGAACGTGCAATATTAGCGGCCCTTCGCGACGCTGCTAAGGGACACACCAGTTTAGTCATCGCCCATAGACTGTCCACCATTGTTGATGCCGACAAGATCCTTGTACTCAAAAACGGTACCATCGTAGAGGAAGGAACACACACTTATTTACTTGAGCAAGATGGTGAATACAAAGCACTATGGCAAGCGCAACAGCGTGAAGATGAAGAGCATAACGAAAATACCCAGACAAAAGGTAACCAGTAAATGGATCCAACGCTTATCAAAGCCGCTATTAACCAAGTAATGCCCTTTGGCAAATACGCTGGAAGACGCCTATTTCATTTACCTGAGCCCTATTTAGTTTGGTTTCACAAGCAAGGCTTTCCAGATAACAAGCTTGGTGAGCAACTTGCTTTAATGTATGAGATTAAGCTAAACGGCTTAGAGTCTGTTGTAGAGCCCCTGTTAAATGAAGATTGATTTTATTTCGCTTCATGCTCTCAAAACTAGAACTTGATTAACTACCTTTTTCGTTCAAACGACGCCATCTCGCTACATTAAGAGATAGTGTAAAAAAAGTGCGAGAACGTCGCAGATTGCGAAATTTCTCTTTCAACAAGCCTATAAATTTTATAAATAATAGTAAAAACGCCAGAAGATTTATGTTTGCAAGACCCAGAAAGCAACGTCGACATGACGTGAACCAACGTATTAAAACTATTCACAGTGCGATAGCAGACAAGCTGATGTCTCATCCCGAACTTTTTGAGCAAGTTGAACAAACCTTGGAAATGCGTTATCAAAACAAAATGATGCGTTACGGTAGCTACCTGCTTTGGAAGGGGATTATAGAAGCTCGCAATGAGCCTGACGTATTTAAAGCCCTGTTATTAGCCGATGATGAGCGCACCGCTAACTTAAGGCGAGAAACTATTTTCACGGGTATATTGAGCGAGCAAGAAAGAGAACAACTGCTGTAAAAAAACGGGCAGCGTTTATTTCGCTGCCCATTTTTGATAACAGTACGATGTGCGTTTAGGGATTGGTACTATCTATTACCCATTACGCATTACGCATTACGCATTACGCATTACGCATTACGCATTACGCATTACGCATTACGCAAATGATCAGCCACCAAGAATGCCATTTCAAGTACTTGGTCAGCATTTAAGCGCGGGTCGCATTGCGTTTTGTAGGCTTGCGCTAAGTCTTCATCGCTAATTTCATAAGCGCCACCCGTACATTCAGTTACGTGCTGACCGGTCATTTCAAGGTGAATACCACCTGCGTGAGTACCTTCTGCTTCATGCGCTTGGAAGAACTGTCTAATTTCTTTCAAAATCGCATCGAAGTTACGGGTTTTATAGCCGCTAGATGCTGAGAACGTGTTACCGTGCATCGGGTCAGAACTCCACACTACGTGTCTGCCTTCAGCTTTAACTTTACGCAATAAGCGTGGCAAATTGTCGGCTAAATTATCGGCGCCCATACGCGTAATAAGCGTTAAACGACCCGGATCGTTTAGCGGGTTAAGCGCATCAATCAAACGAATAAGCTCGTCTTCCTGCATACTTGGCCCCACTTTCACACCAATTGGGTTGTGAATGCCACGGAAAAACTCAACGTGCGCATGGTCAAGTTGACGGGTACGCTCACCAATCCACACCATATGCGCAGAACAGTCGTAAGGCTTACCGGTTAGGGTATCGATACGTGTTAGCGCCTGCTCATAGTTAAGCAGCAATGCTTCGTGCGATGTAAACAGCGACGTTTCGTGCAGCGTAGAACTGGTTTGTGCGTTAATACCAATAACATCCATAAACTCAAGGGTATCTTGAATACGGTTGGCCATATCAGAATAACGCTCTTTAAGCGGATTGTTTTCAACGAACGCCATGTTCCAGCGGTTAACTTCATGAAGGTCGGCCAAACCACCTTGTGCGAACGCGCGAAGTAAATTCAGTGTTGACGCACTGCGATGGTAGGCTTCCAACAAACGGTCAGGATCTGGTCGACGGGCCGCTTCGGTAAATTCGAAGTTGTTGATGATATCACCACGATAGCTTGGCAAGGTCACGCCATCGCGGGTTTCGAAATCTGATGAGCGCGGCTTGGCGTACTGGCCTGCCATACGGGCTACCTTAGTTACCGGACAACGACCAGCAAAGGTAAGCACAATGGCCATTTGAAGAATAACTTTAAAGGTATCGCGAATTTTAGGCGCATTAAATTCGTCAAACGACTCAGCACAGTCGCCGCCTTGTAAAAGAAAGCCTTTACCCAAGCTCACTTCACCTAGCTGGCGTCTAAGCTCACGGGCTTCAGCAGCGAATACAAGCGGTGGATAAGAACTTAATGTTTGCTCTACTTCTTTTAAACGTACTTTGTCGTCGTACTCTGGTTGCTGAAGAATAGGTTTATTTCTCCAACTGTCTACTTGCCAATTACTCAACGGTGTTCTCCTGAATAAAAAAACGTAGGGCAAACGTTTTACTGAAAATATTTATTGAAGCTAGATGCTTCGAATAAAAAGACTGTAACGCGCTTAACAGTGCGTCTGTAGCGCTTTTTTCTAATCAGTCTAATGTGAAAATGTGAATCTAAAAAAATGCTGGAGGCACTTTACCACATTTATTCTAGGGAAATAGGTGCGCAAACTTGAATTTCTAGAAAGTTATCGTGCTTGCTTATAGCAAAATGGCATTCAAACACATTTTCTAAGTTTGTTTGCGTGGCCACCTCTTGTGGCTTGCCGAACGCCACCATGCGACCTTTTTGCATAAGCCATAAACTATTGCAATAGTTGGCACTAAGCGCGATATCGTGAGACGTCATTAGTAGAGTATTCCCTTTATCGCAAAGGAGTTTTACTAAACTAGCCAGCGCATATTGATGCCTTATATCAAGTCCTTGCAATGGCTCATCTAAAAACGCTACACCCTCTCCACGCTCTAACTGCGGCCAAATTTGCAAAAGCGAACGACAAATTTCTACGCGCTGACGCTCACCGCCAGAAAGTTGAGTGAGAATTTTGTTTAAAAAAACCGAGACTTCAAGGGCTTTCTCCAAAACAGATGGAATGAGTAAATCTTGCTGTGCTGATGCATAAAAGCTTAGGTACTCCTTTACCGACAAATGAAAACCACTTTCGCTTTGTTGTGCTAAAAAGGTGCGCACACTGGCAAGAGTTGCCAGCGACCAATCGTTCATTGGTTTACCTAGCAGTATGACGTTGCCTTCGTCAGCATCAATAAGGCCAGCAAGGGTAAGCAAAAGCGTTGACTTCCCTGCTCCATTTGGCCCAATAATGTGAACGCACTCGCCTTTTTTTGCACGTAAATCTTCCACCCAAAGTCGCGATGCTACTTTTACATTCTGTAAGCTTAAGACGGAACGACTATCTACTAGGTTGTGGCTATTCGCTGGGAAATTGCTATCAGCATAATCATCTTTGCCGCTAACATTTTGCTTTGGGTTAGCGTTGATGGAGTCTTGCTCATCAGTATTTTTTTGTTGATTACTACAAGTACCAGGGCGTTGCTGGGTACTAAAATTTTTTGTCGTCATTTCATTACCCCTCCACTACCCTTTAAATTGACCTTTAGCTAATGCCCAAATTAATAATGGCCCGCCTAACGTAGCCGTTACCATAGACACCGGAAGCGTAATGGCACGGGTCATTTCAGAGCTTAACGCAACCAGCATCAGCAGGCTTGCACCACTTAATGCACTTAAAGGCAACAAATAGCGATTATTATGCCCGATGATCAAGCGCAAAATATGCGGTACTAATAAACCCACAAAAGCAATAGAGCCGGCCATGGAAACCGCTGTACCTACAGCAATAGCGCAGGCAATGAGTGCGCGCTCAGTGAGTTTTTCCACATCCACACCACTACTTTTTGCTGCAAATTCACCTGCGTAGAGCTTGTTTAAATCGCCAGCGAAATAAAGCTGTAATGCGACAGCAACAGCGATTAATGGGCCGCCCACTGACAAAATTAACCAGTTAGTTTGGTACAAACTACCCATTAACCAGAAAGTAAGATTGCGCAGGGCATTAGCGTCACTGAACATGTAAAGCCACGCTATAACGGCGCCGCTAAGGGTAGAGATGGCAATACCAGCTAGAATAACAGCCGTAGAGGAACCCAGCAGTTTTCTGGCTAAGCGGTAGATGATAAATGTAGATAATAACGCACCAATAAAACATCCCAAAGGCAGCAAATAGTGTAGGTACGCTGTAGCCCATTGTGGGGTTAGCAGTAGCAAAAGCGCAGCAACCAAGCTTGCGCCACTCGTAATGCCGATAATTCCCGGGTCTGCCAAAGGATTTCGCAGCACTACTTGCAAGGTAGCGCCACTTGTAGACAGTGCCGCCCCTACTAAACACGCAGTAAGAATAAGCGGTATTTGAAGCTGAACAATAATATGCTGTTTTAGTTCAGCCGCCGTATCAGACAGCCCTGTCACGCTAACAATCCCTACCACACCTATGACGAGTGACAAAAGTACTGTTATTACAACCAAAGTGACGGCGGTGCGTTTAGTTCCTGTCATTGTCAATATGGGTTCTCAACGTGGGCTCTCGAGATGGTGTATCAATATGACTTACGTTTATTGTTGTTGGGTTTGCTTAAGATGCGTAATCAAACCGTCCGACGCTTCTTCGATAAGATCTAACACCAGCTCAAAGCCGCGCTTGCCACCATAATATGGGTCAGGTACTTCCTTATCGTCTACATTTGCAAAATCAAGAAACAGCTTAATTTTATCGTGGTACTGGCTTGGCGACATACCGTGCAAATTAGCAAGGTTGCTGTTATCCATGGCTAGAATGAAATCAAATCGTTCAAAGTCGCTTTCATCCACACGTCGGCATTTTAGCCCTTTGAAACTGTAGCCTCGTTCTACGCCTGCGGCTTGCGAACGCTTATCGGGCGGGTTACCAATGTGATAGCCGTGGGTTCCCGCTGAGTCAATTTCAATATTTAATCCGGCTTGTGCAGCCTTGTGTTTGAACACGGCTTCTGCGGTTGGAGAACGACAAATATTACCCAAACACACGAACAACACCGATGTAGATTGTTTCATTCAAAATCCTATTTCATTGCAGTGACGGGGCGCGACTAAACTTTATGCCTAGTTTCACGTATGATACGCCGTCAGAAAAATTGTGGAGTTAGTATGACCGCACATGTACTTATGCTAAGTAGCTCACGTCAAGGCGACGAGGCTTACTTAGAGCACGCTAGAGCACTTATTTTTGCACACTTAGGCGAAATTCGCGACCTTCTATTTGTTCCTTATGCCGCCGTCACTCAAACGTACGATAGCTATGTAGACGCCGTTGCTACCGCACTGCCAGAGTGCAAGGTTACCGGGCTACATTCCGTTGAAGATCCGGTTGCCGCTGTAAATGACGCAAAGAAAAACGGCCAAGCCATTGTTGTAGGCGGTGGAAACACCTTTCACCTGCTTTCTACCCTTTATGCAAACGCACTTATTGTGCCACTAAAGCACGCCATCGCCGATTGCACGCCTTATATTGGCTGGAGCGCAGGTTCGAATATTTGTGGTCAATCAATTAGAACCACTAATGACATGCCCATTATCGAGCCACCTAGCTTTGATGCACTAGATATCGTGCCGTTTCAGTTAAACCCGCACTACACCGATTATCAGCCGCCGGGCCACAATGGTGAAACCCGCGACCAACGTTTGGCAGAGTTCACCACGCTAAACCCTACCATACCAGTAGTTGCTATTCGCGAGGGCACAGCGCTGCGCCTTACTAATAATCAACTTACCCTAGTGGGTGAAAAAGACGGCTTTATCTTTCTAGGTGAAGAAAAAACGCCAATTCATTCAGGTGATGATTTAACTTATTTGCTTGATAGCGGCAAATAACGCCTCATCGTTGGGCGCTACCTGGTAGGGAATTTCTGCCAGTAGCGGCTCGGGTAACATGGCTTTAAGAGAATGAAGATTTTCTTGATATCGCGTCATGTTACCTGTGATGTCGTTCGCAACCCACCCTTTGATAGTAAGTCCATCAGCGCGAATTGCTTCTGCGGTTAATAGCGCATGGTTCAAGCAACCTAAGCGCATGCCTACAACTAGAATCACATCCATTTGGAGTGTTTTCACAACATCAGAAAGGTAGTAAGTAGGCGTATACTCATCGCCTACGATTAGTGGTAAACGCCACCCTCCTGCGCCTTCCATTAACAGAAGATCGGGTTGATATGCATGCAGTTCATCAAGCCCTGTTGCAATCTCGTCAAACGTTAACGCAACACCTTCTTCAAGGGCAGCAATATGTGGTGCAATAGCCGGCTTTAATGCATTTGGGTTTATTTGATGTAAAGGAAGTGTCTGTCCACTTTCTTCGTTGTTTTCATTTGCGCTTTTTAGCTCGTTATTGTCTGTAATTTTAATGGCTTTATTTGCGCGTATTTTGGAGCACGCTTTCTGAATATTTAGCGCATCTTCGTTAACCCACTCGCCGTTTATCTGTTCGCATCCGGCTGCAATAGGCTTGTAGCCAATGGCGCTTAACGACGCTTTTTGCGCAGCCTTTAGCAGTTGGCAGGTAACGTAGGTTTTCCCTACTTCGGTGTCGGTACCAGTAATGAAATACTGCTTCATCGTTTTTCCAATCTAAAATGACTTACGCGGTAGGTAAGCGGTAACTTACTTTCTACACCGCTCATATTGCTGTAAGCCATGGCTAATTTTTTAATATCTCGACGGGTGAGCGGCGGTTGTTTTTGGCCGGTCTCTCCTGCCCCCACCCCTTTCACAGAGCGTAATAGCGACATAATATCGCAGTGAGTATCGACATAATCTTTAGTAATCACCCGCTGCAAAGAAAGGCCCGACTGCTTGAAGCCATTTACCCATTGTGCGGTTGTTGGCATATAGGTTTCAGCCTGTGGAAGCTGCGCTACTTTGCGCGCCGTTTTAAGCTCACTAAATGAACCCGCCACCATAATCGCCAGCTCGGCAATACCACTTTTTTTAAGCACTCGCGCTATCTCATTAGCAACAAGCCCAGTATCGCTAACCCACTGAAGCGCCATAGATGAAAATACGGTTGAAAATTGGCTATCACAGAAAGGCAAGTCAACAGCACTACCTTCTACAAAAATGGGGTCAGAGTACATTTTTCTGGCCTGCGCCAACATGCCCTCGGCAATGTCTACGCCAGTTGCAGCTGCACCTTTATTTGCAAGGGTTTGGGTATGAATGCCAGTACCACAGCCAATATCAAGAGCCGTACCCCGTAGTTCTATAGGTAAGTTCGATAAAGCCTGCTTAGCAATAATGCGCTGAACACCCGCAATACTGTTGTACTGCACAGCCGCTTTTGAAAAGCGATGTGCCACGTTCTGCTCATTAATTGTTGAAGCAGTATCATCGCGTTCAGCTTTTGCAGAGCCTTCAGCTGGAATATAGCCCTCAGCTTTAACATCGCCTTCAGCTGTAATAGAGCCGTCAACTGTAACATAGCTCTCAGTCTTAGCGTTTTCCTCAGCATTCAAATGTGCCACAGCTTTGGAGGAACTATCAGAAGGGTAAGCAGTGTTAACTGTGAGAGCCCCTTTAGCGTTAGTCGCTCTCTCAGATTCAAAAGATGTCTCGGACGAAAAAGCCCCGTTTGCCTTAAAAGCCGCCTGTGCCGCGTCGCACGACAGCTTACCGTCGAAGAGACTTCTCGATTCTGCCGACATAGCAGCTTTTATAGCGGGACTTAGTGACATCGTTACATCTCTTTTTTACTTACAGAGTCAGGAGTACTCACAGCGCTGTCTGACTCTTTTTCTACTGAAGTCTCACTTAACAAAAAATTATTAAGTGAAAGTTCTAGCGCATCAAGCAATACGTCAATATCTTGTGATGTATGATTTGACGTAAGCGTTATGCGCAGCCTGTCTTGGTTTTTCGGGACAGTAGGCTGCCTGATAGCTGTTGCCCAAATGCCGCGCTGTTTTAGCCCTTCACTTAGTGCAATTGCACGTTCTGGGCTACCAACAATAATGGGCTGAATCGCGCTTTGCGATTGCCCCAAAGTGATTTCAATTGGTGCTTTGTCTTTCTCGCTTGAATTGAGTGTCTGTCCAAAACGTTTTTGAAACGACTCTCTGAAATAGGTGATATTGGTTTGTAGCGTCTCACGGCGGGCAGTATCACTAGCGATATGTGTAAGAGAGTACAAGGTCGCGACCGCTTGCGCTGGCGGCATGGCAGTGGAATACACGTAGTGCTTCGAAAAATTCACCAGATAATCAATTAGGGTTTGGCTTCCCGCAATAAAGGCACCTGCCGTGCCCACTGCTTTGCCAAATGTTCCCATAACAATAGGCGCTTGTTGCTGGCTTAAGTTTAGAGCTTCTGCTGTGCCGAAGCCGTTTTCACCCAATACACCCATACCGTGTGCATCGTCTAACATGAACCATGCATTATATTTAGCGGCCAGTTCAGCGATACCTTCGCAAGGCGCTACGTCACCGTCCATACTAAACACACCTTCACTGGCAATCAGAATGTCTTGCTGGTTTGCATCAGAATCACCAACCGCATCGGATAACTGGCTGTGACAAACGTTTGATAGCAGGCTCTCTAAATGACTTAGGTCGTTATGCTTGAAACGGCGAAGCTTAGCGCTGTCAGATACACACTGTGCCCCCTCTAAAAACGAAGCGTGCATGAGCTTGTCGGCAATAATATGACCCGCACTCGCGCTTTTATTATGGTGAGTCATGTGAGGAAAAAGTGCCATGCACAGTGCCTGATTGGCGGCAAAGCCAGAGTTAAACAACAGCGCAGCTTCTCGGTTTAACCCATCGGCAACGTAGGCTTCTAGCGCCAAATGAGCCTGCGTGTGCCCAGTTACCAAAGGCGATGCACCACTGCCACCACCAAATTGCGCTAGCCCCTCAACCCAACTTTGCAATACACCCTCATGCTGGCGCATGCCTAGGTAGTCATTGCTTGAAAAATTAAGGTAGTGCTCACCGTTAATACAAATAATGCTGTCTTTTTCGTATTGTTGGCAGTGGCGCTGGCGCAGCAAGCCTTGCCCGGCACGCGCGCTCAGCGAATCGTCTAACCAGTGAAAGGCCATTACGCCTCCGTTAAATGCTGTTTCTTTGGCGCTACCTTAGGCTTGGTTGCATCAATAAACAAGTCGTTACTGTCGTCAGCTTGTTCTTGTTGCTGGGCAATTTCTTCTTCTAACACTTGTTGATGTGCTTCGTCTGAGTAATCCCTTGTACGCTCAGTATTAATACCAAGCTTTTTGAACAACATTACGTCTTCATGGGTATCTGGATTTGACGTGGTTAGCAGCTTGCAGCCATAGAAAATAGAGTTCGCGCCTGCCATAAAACAAAGCGCCTGCATCTGTTCATTCATGGCTTCACGGCCTGCCGACAACCGCACATGTGACTTAGGCATCATAATACGGGCAACGGCAATAGTGCGGATAAACTCAAAATAGTCCAAGTCTTCTACGCTATCGAGTGGCGTACCTTTTACTTTAACCAACATGTTAATAGGTACACTTTGAGGCTGCTCAGGAAGGTTGGCTAATTGCACTAACATACTAGCGCGATCGCTCACCGTTTCTCCCATGCCAACAATTCCCCCAGAGCAAACGTTCATACCTGCAGCACGCACATTCTCTAACGTATTCAGTCGGTCTTGGTAAGTACGGGTCGTGATAATATCGCCGTAGTATTCCGGAGAGGTATCAAGGTTGTGATTATAATAATCAAGGCCCGCTTGCTTTAAGGCCACAGCTTGATCGCGGGTTAACATACCCAACGTCATGCAGGTTTCTAAACCTAAGCTTTTCACTTCTTCAACCATTTTCAAAATGTAAGGCATGTCTCTATCACGTGGATTTCTCCAAGCAGCCCCCATACAAAAACGGGTAGAGCCTACTTGCTTTGCTTCTTTCGCACGCTGAATGACCTTTTCAATTTCCAGTAATCGTTCTTTTTCAAGGCCCGTATCATACCGAGCACTTTGCGGGCAGTACTTACAGTCTTCAGGGCAAGCACCGGTTTTAATCGACAAAAGCGTGCTAACCTGCACTTCATTCGGATTAAAATGCTGTCTATGCACTACTTGGGCATTAAACAGTAAGTCGTTAAATGGCATGGCAAACAAAGCTTCGACTTCGGCTTTGGTCCAATCGTTTCGAATAGTTGTCGTTTGCGCAGAAGGCGCACTAGCCAGCGTCATTGACTGTCCTTTACTAATTATTATTGCTGGCTTAGTCTATGCCCCAATATCGAGTTGTCAACTCTGACCAATTTAAAACCTTTACCAATGGTTATTTTGTGAACAATATAGAATTTGATAAACAACACATTTGGCACCCGTATACCTCGGCGGTAACCCCCCTTCCCTGCTATGAAGTAGTTGGTGCAAAAGGTGCTGAGCTTACCTTAGCCACCGGTGAAGTATTAGTCGACGGCATGTCTAGCTGGTGGGCAGCTATTCACGGCTACAACCACCCTGTGCTCAACGATGCTGCGCACAAGCAAATCGACGAATTCTCTCACGTTATGTTTGGCGGTATCACCCACCAGCCGGCGGTGGATTTGTGTAAATCGTTACTTAACATGGTGCCAGCAGGTTTAGAGCGTGTATTTTTAGCAGACTCTGGCTCAGTGTCTGTTGAAGTAGCGATAAAGATGGCTATTCAATATTGGGCATGTCAAGGGCGCTCAGAGAAGTCACGCATTGTTGCACCGCGCAATGGCTACCATGGCGACACCTTTGCCGCAATGAGCGTGTGCGATCCCGTCAACGGCATGCACAGTTTATTTGAAGGCGTGCTAAGCAAGCAGATTTTTGCGCCTGCCCCTCAAACTCGCTTTGGGCAAACGTTTAGCGAAGATGACATTCTTCCGCTTGAAGAGATTTTCGAAAAACATCACCACACTATGGCTGCCCTTATCCTAGAACCTGTTGTTCAAGGCGCGGGAGGCATGCGTATTTATCACCCCGAATACTTAAAGCGCTGCCGACAGCTTTGCGATACCTACGACGTTCTTTTAATTTGCGATGAAATTGCTACAGGCTTCGGTCGTACAGGTAAGCTCTTCGCTTGTGAACATGCGGGTATCTCGCCTGACATCATGTGTTTAGGCAAGGCGATCACCGGTGGCTATATGACCCTTGCCGCTACTTTGTGTACCGAAGATGTCGCGCTAGGAGTTTGCCAAGGGGAGCCTGGAGTATTTATGCACGGCCCCACATATATGGGGAACCCGCTAGCTTGCGCGGTGGCCAATGCTAGTCTGTCGCTAATTAACAAAAATCAATGGCAGCAACAAGTTCCTGCTATTGAGAAACAATTACAAGCCGAGTTGGCAAAATGTGCAGACTTGCCGCGAGTCGCTGACGTAAGGGTGTTAGGTGCTATAGGGGTAGTTGAAACGGTAAATCCCGTCAATGTAGCCGAAATTCAACGCCATTTTGTGAAACATGGCGTGTGGATACGGCCATTCGGGAAATTGGTATACATTATGCCTCCTTACATTATATCTTCCGAGCAGTTAAGTAAGCTGACCCATGCGATTTACACAGCCTTGAAATAGTGTGTGAGATTGTTACGCTAACTATCTTCTTGCTGGGTGAAATATGAGTTTTGGACGACCAGTTGACGTCGGATGGCCCGAGGGTTGATGTTAGTTTTGCTATAGAGTGAACATTCAACTTTAAAGCGGGTCACTAGTTAAATCATTAATGCAGAGTGTTTATAGCGAGATTTGAATGATAGTACGTGTTTTAGATAAAGTTGTATTTGCAATTTTGTTTATCATTACACTACAAGTCCCTATTTTGGCGGATCATTATCGTCAATACCTCAATGGTTATTATGATGCACTGAGAGATGAGGTGTCTAGCTCATCAGCGCTCGCTAAACAGCATGGTTTCTCATCCGTTGAAGCCATGCTTGAAAGCTTACAGAAAAACAGTGAGCCAGTTGTGCGAGAGAATGCCTCGATGAAAGCCACACGTTTCGCGCAGATCACCACTTTAGAGCAAGGCATGAGGAAGCTAAAGCACGGTCATTACTTTGAAAAACTTGTGTTTATGGCCTCGCCTACTCAATATGGTACGTTAAAGCGCGTGTTAGATAATTTCAGCCCTTCGGTACCTCTCACGCCTTCGTCAATTGTGTTTAGCCTTGTTACCGCTATCTTACTTAATCTGTTAATTTGGACGCCGCACTTTTGTTATTGTCAGGTCAAGAAAATCAAACACAAACCCAAGCGATACGCTTATAAATAGTGCGGTGTATACATAGAGCTTCAAACTGTAGAGACTAAAGTTTAATAGTGACAAAACAAAACTCGTTATAGTGTTTCAGAGGTTTTGCAATTTTTGTCGTTAAATGCGAACACGAAATTGCAGGTGTAAAATAGGGAACATTATGATGAAGCGCTTTTGGGGTTTATTAGCTTACTGCGGAGTAATTGCAGTGAGTTATGCTGAGCAGCTCAATGTAGGCGTATCCGTATCAACAAGCGCACAACGAGAAGCCTTCTATACCTTGGCGCACGATTTTGAGTTGCGTTACCCAACTGCTGAAGTGAAATTTACGGCTTTAAGTAGCGAAGAGTATAAGCGTGCTTTTCCCAATATGCTGTCAGATGATAAGCGCTTTGATGTTTTATACTGGCATGCTGGTCAACGCCTGTTTAATTTCATCGAAAAAGACTTAGTGTTACCCATCGATGATTTGTGGCTAGAAAGCAACTTAGACGCCGCGTTTGACAAAAACGTAATGCAAAACCTCAGTTACAATGGTCGCTACTTTGCAGTGCCCATTTCCTATTATCAAATCGGCTTTTATTATTCAAAAGACGTGTTCGAGCGCTTATCACTACCCGAGCCCACAACGTGGCAGGAGTTTATAAACGCTTGTAAAATTATAAAGGCGAATGACCTACCTCCCATTTTCATTGGAACCAAAAGTAATTGGCCCGCCACGGCGTGGTTTGACTATTTAAATCTGCGATTGCACGGTCTTGATTTTCAAAAGAAGCTAACAAGAGGAGAGATAGCGTTTAGTGATGAACGTGTTAGATCCACCCTGAGTTTCTTAAATGATTTAAGAAAAAACGGATACTTCATCGAAGACCACGATACTTTGGAGTGGAGAGTAAGCTTACCTCTGTTATCAAGAGGCTTAGTGGGTATGTCGCTTATCGGAAATTATGTCATTCAAGAAATAAGGCCAGATATGCGCTCGCGCATTGGCTTTTTTCCTTTCCCTGAAATAAGCCAAACTATCCCTAGATATGAAGAAGCACCAACTGACGTGCTGATTATTCCCAAGCGCGCGAAGAACATTTCATTAGCCAGAAAGTTTTTAGCTTTTGCGGCAAGCCACTCAGTTCAAACCAAATTAAATGAAAAACTAGGTGTTATATCTCCACATAAATTAGCGCAGAAGCAAACGGCTCCACTTACTCAAGAGGCCTATTTAGCACTTTCGTCTGCTGATGGCTTTTCACAGTTTTTCGATCGTGACGCTGACGAAGCGTTTGCCGCCGCCGTAATGCCTATTCTTGATGAGTTTATGGTAAATGGCGATATGCACAACACCATTACAGCGTTAGAGCAGGCTCGCAAAGAGACTTCACTATTACCCTAGTACAAGGAACACGAACCTCGTATTCTCTCTTCTTTATTTCATGTAATTTATTAGAACCGTACCCTCATCGCCTTTTCAACTCAGTCTTAATTACCACTGCAATTCGCGGATATAACAATTTCTACTCCCCCGCTTTTAGTCATAAACCTTCCAATATCAGTCCTCAACTTTTTATTGAACGTGGCATCAATAATGCAACACCTATAGTGAAGTTAAGTGAGAAAGATTCGTTTATTGTATTTCTTAAACCAATGAAAACCAATAAATCACAATTTATCAGACACTTAATACAGAATTATTAAACGGAGATACTATTATGCCAACAGATGCACAATTATTAATCGGGAAAGTGTTGCAAATAAAAGACAAAATTATTGCAAAACGCCATTGTATTCCAAGCGACTTAGAGGCGGAGTGGAACACACTAAACAAGCAAACTGCATGTTTTGAAAGTGAAGCGCTCTATAAAAGTGCAGTGAAAGGCCAAGAAATGAATAAGCATATTGATTATTCAGGTTCGGTGAAAGAGCTGTCTCAATTAGTAAAGCAGCTCAAAACATTAAATAAAAAGGTTAACGTTATTCAAGTGCACCATTAAGGCCTTAGGCATTGATTTATGCCCTAGGCCCTAGCTCCAAACTTGTATTACTTTTTCTTTTTAAGGAGGACCAATGTTCTTACTTTACGCGTGCCATAACTCGCAAGCCTTAGAAAATCTTCGCGGGCGACCGGAATGTGCTGATACTCGACAGGCTGCCCCTCACTCGCATCTGGATCGTGCAGGTAATAGCAGTGGTGATCGCAGCTAGTCACCGCAACCCAATGGGGAACCTTTTTCTTATCAAATGCGTACGTACTGATTAAGCACAACACTGCTCCGCCAGCTTTAAGTGTTTGATCGATAATATCGACTCGCCAGTCAGAGATTTCAACTGAAATACCCTTTCTACGAGCCTCTGTCATAAACTGCGACTCAACATTTTCGACTATGGCTTTCTTGTTAGTATCTCTAACACCATCAACGAAAAGCGGGACATCCTGATTAATGATCACTTTTGCTGCATAGCCTTCGTTTACCGCAGCGAGAGCTAAGCCCACAGGGTGACAGCCACCATGGCCTGACATCATAAATATCGTGGTAGCGGTACGCCACAACGATAGTTCTTTTTCCTGTGTCATTTCATAGCGATTGTTTAACGCACACATTGCCATCATTAATGCAGACGGACCGCAGGTAAAATCTGTCGTCTGTTGGTACCACGGGTAAACCTCTGGCTTAACCGACTTACTCGACACCAATACTTTTTGCATACGCAATGCATCGGTGTGATCGTCGTAGTAATCGGTATACATGCCGAACTGGCTAAATCCTAACTTTTTATATAAAGCAATGGCGCCAGCATTACCTACTGCCACTTCCAGGCGCATAAATCGCTTTCCCCGCAACAGCGCCCGCTCCCCCAAGCTATTTATAAGCTTTTCAGCAACACCAAGCCCTCGCGCTTCGGGCAGCACCGCAATAGAATACAGTCTGGTAAGTTGTGTTCCGCGGCGCAGCAGTAACAGTCCGTAGCCTTCAATGCTATTTACACCTTCATTATTTTTATTGAAGTTTGAGCCTGAACCCGACGGCTCACGCTCGGCCACAATGAGCTCTGCGTGTTGGGCATCAATGTAAAATTTGAAACGACTTTTGCTGAGCCTATCGGTGGTAAAGCAAGTTTGCTCGATGTGCTGCAGCGAAGCAAGGTCGTGTAATGTCGCCACACGCAGCACTATATTCGACTGCGTAGAAGCCGCTCGGGCACTTTTTGTCGTTATAGTATTCGGCGCACCTTCAGCCAGGCCATGTGCACCATTTGCGCTTTCCTGTGGACTTGCATCATTCACTTCAATTACTCGCTCAGCCGATGTGATCATCGCCCTCTTTGCTCCAGCCTGTCAGCAAATTCCTGCATAATCAGTTCGTACAGTTCTTTGCCTAAATATTTATCTTCGACACCCGAGTCGATACTTGGGTTGTCGTTTACTTCAATTACATAAACTGCACTGCCGGTTTGCTTGATGTCTACACCATACAAGCCGTCACCCACCGCTTTAGCGGCCTTTATAGCAGCTTGTAACACCGGCTTAGGCACTTCAAATGTTGGCATTGTGGCAAATCCACCCGAGGAGAATCTATCGCCCTGGTGGTTGTATATCTGCCAGTGGTTGCGCACCATAAAGTACTGACAAGCGTAAATAGGTTTGCCACCTAACACACCGATTCGCCAGTCGAACTCAGTGAATATATATTCCTGAACCAAAACAAGCGCCGATTCAGCCAGCATTTGTTCTAAACGCGTTTTTAACGCCTCTTTATTTTCAGCTTTGTGCACACCGCGAGAAAACGAACTTTCTGGCAGCTTTAAAACTAGTGGCAAACCAAAATCGGCAATGAGTTTTTCGCATACTTCATCGGATGCACTCGATACAAAGGTCGCTTTTGGCGCTGGCACTTTCTGATAAGCAAACGCGTCCTGCAGGTACACCTTATTACAACAGCGCAAAATTGACTGTGTATCGTCCATGACCACGATGCCTTCTCGCTCTGCGGCACGGGCCAAGCGATAAGTATGGTGGTCAATCGCGGTGGTTTCGCGAATGAATAATGCATCATAGTGCCCCAATTCTTCTTGCGATAGTCGACTCACCACATCTGCGCGAAAGCCCACTTTTTCAGCTGCTTTCACGAAGTTTTTAATGGCGCGCTCATCACTTGGCGGCGTGCTCTCTTCTGGGTTAACCAAAATAGCCATATCCCAACGAGTACGTTTGCTCGTTTTACCGGTTTTCCATTGGATTTTGGTATGTGCTTCTAATTGCTCAATGAAACGCACTTGTTGCTTGGCGTTTAAGTCTTTAAACGCTTTTGCCTGCACGCTTGCAAAGCCCTCAATTTGCACTTTACCCGTAGCTTTAGGCGACACTTTCGTATCGGTAACCGTCGGGCTTAACACCAAAACTGGATATGGGTACTTTTCAAACGCCTGGCGGGCCAAACGCTTAAAGCGCTGATCTTTCACTTCACCGAAAAGTACTAATAAAGGTTCATCAGTTATTTCCGTATTGTCTTGAGATACCGACAAAGAGAATACGATGCGATCGATACTTTTCTCTTCAGCCATACGCAAATCGTTGATGGTATTTACTGAAGGCAATACAGAGTGATTACGTGCTTGGGCCAAAAGTGAACAATAGTAGCCCTCACTTAAATAACGCGTGGTATCGCAAATATTAATAACGCGTGTTTTGGGCTCGTTCAACTTTGGAAACTCAGCAAGGTAGTCTTGAAAAGTCAGCACGGTTAAAGCTGTGTTACAGAAAGGAGTAACATCATCAGTAACAATCAGTGTATTGTGCATGTAATTCGCTTCTAAATAGTGTGTTGTCAGTTACAATTAAGGTCGCGTTTGTTTAAGTTACAAACTCGATTAAAGTCGCGCTGAGTTTACGCTTTACTCGCCATTTGCATAGCATTATCAGCACGGCTTTTTTTCATCGTTAAGACAACAAAAACTTATGTGCATTTGAATAGGTTGAAGCTACTTTTATTTATAAGGTTTGCCTACACATTGAGGTAACCACGCAAGACACGAAGGGTTTAAGGAGAACATATGCTATTGGCCAGCTTGGCTATTTTAATTGGGTTGCCGGTTCTACTATGGAGCGCAGGGAAATTTGTTGGTGGTGCCGCATCGGTAGCTAATCATTTTGGTGTCTCCCCGCTGCTCATCGGTATGCTCATTATTGGGTTTGGTACATCTGCCCCCGAGATTATTGTGTCCATATTTGCTGCAGTCCAAGGCAACTCCGGGATAGCGCTCGGTAACGCTTACGGCTCTAATATCGCCAATATCCTCTTAATTCTTGGCCTTACCGCAATTATTAGCCCAATTGCAGTTAAATCAGAAATTATCAAAAAAGAACTACCTGTTTTACTTGGTATTACTTTCTTTGCAGCATGGCAAGTATGGGACTTGAATGTTTCGAAAGATGATGCATTTTCTTTACTGGGTCTGTTTGTGCTTCTGCTTTCTTGGAGTATTTATCACGGCATGAAAGGCGATAAAGACGCCCTTGCCGATGAATACGATGAAGAGATTAACAGCAACGAAGGTACAGTAAAAACCCACGTAATGTGGTTGATTGCGGGGCTTTTATTGCTAGTTGCGAGCTCGCGCATGCTGGTATGGGGCGCAGTAGAAGTCGCCACCTTCTTTGGTGTTAGCGATACTATTATCGGATTGACCGTTATTGCAATTGGTACCTCTTTACCAGAACTCGCGTCTTCGCTGATGGCGGTGAAGAAAGGCGAACACGATTTAGCTATTGGTAACGTCATTGGATCTAACATGTTCAACACTTTAGCTGTAGTGGGCATTGCAGGCACTATTCAGCCAATGACTGTGGGGTCGGAGTTCTTATTCCGTGACGTTATGGTGATGTTCGCATCAACCATTGCGCTGTTCATTTTCTGTATTGGCATTAAACGTCAAGGCCGCTTAAACCGCTTGGAAGGTGGCGCATTCGTGCTTGCATATGTAGCCTATACTTACTGGCTTATCCAAGCTTCTTTCATTTAAATTGATGAATAATCGTCACTCGTACGGCTAACTTTTAACCTCTCACTTGATAATACACCTTCCGCGGAATTATCAAGTGGGGCTATGTTATTTCCCCGTCTATAGTCCCAGTGTCGTGGCTAATGTAACCAAGCTAATAACCGCGATGGCGAACAGAATAATCAGATTTACGCCAAAACTATCCGACCGACGTCGATTTCGCCTTGCCCGCATAATAATGCTGATCAACGTTACCACTAAACATACCTGCAACATGATGGTCATGGCTGATAGATGGCTTTCAGACCAACTGGTATCCCCTTCTATTCCCCAATATTGCTGTACCCCACTAATAAAATCGGGGCGCGCATAGTGAAATAGAATGAGTACGACAACCATGCCTACCCAGCCAACAATGTTTAGTGCCAGCATGACCTTATAAAAGGGCGTTTGAGAACGAGGCGTTGAGCGTCTCTCGGCAAGTTGCTCATACGTCATAGTACGTCTCTCATTTTCAGTATCGCTTGAACGATTAGCGTCGCTTTGCGAAGCACTTGGTTCTTGCTCTTGCTGGGGCACTGATGTGCTTGAATCATTTTTATTTCCCATTTGTCACTCTGTTCTCTGGCATCCCGCTTTATGTTGGGTATACTAGCGTGCTATTGGATTGTATTTCATTGGTTATTTTTACAACACCAAACCATGTTTCGATCTGCAACTTGCTAATAGTAACGCTAAACGTTTTAAAAAAAGCGGTGATGAGAAGCAAAGGGCTTTCACAGATCCTATTTACTTATCGGCATGGCAATCCAAAAACATTGACCATAAAACAAATTTTAGTGCATTTTATCATTCATAGTTGAATGCACTGTGTTGTTGAAAATGACTCAATAGTAAGCAACAACATAAAATTAGTAAGACGGAGAAATTAACATGACGCATGCGCCCGTAGTTGACGTACTTAAAGGTAAGTACGCCGTTGGCGAATCGGTAACCGTAAAGGGTTGGGTAAGAACACGCCGCGACTCTAAAGCGGGGTTATCATTTATTGCACTACACGATGGTAGTTGCTTCGATCCTGTACAAGTTATTGCGCTAAATTCTCTGTCAAATTATGCCGATATCCAGCGCCTTACTGCTGGTTGTTCATTGTCGGTAACTGGTACAGTGAAAGAGTCGCAAGGTCAGGGTCAAGCATTGGAAATTGATGCTACCGAGGTAGAGATTGTCGGTTTGGTTGAAAACCCTGATACTTACCCAATGGCAGCAAAACGCCACAGCATTGAATACCTACGTGAATACGCGCACCTGCGCCCGCGTACCAATGTTATTGGTGCGGTTACTCGTGTACGTAACTGTTTGTCTCAGGCTATTCACCGCTTTTTCCATGAGAAAGGTTACTACTGGATCTCTACGCCAATTTTAACGGCTAGCGATACAGAAGGAGCAGGTGAAATGTTCCGCGTATCAACCCTTGATATGATGAACCTTCCGCTAGACGACAAAGGCAATGTTGACTATTCAGAAGATTTCTTCGGCAAAGAAACCTACCTTACGGTATCAGGTCAGCTTAACGTTGAAACTTACTGTACAGCTATGTCTAAGGTGTACACCTTCGGCCCTACGTTCCGTGCAGAGAACTCAAACACGTCTCGCCACCTTGCCGAGTTTTGGATGATTGAGCCTGAAGTGGCCTTTGCTGAGCTTAAAGACGTAGCACAGCTTGCTGAAGACATGCTGAAGTATGTGTGTAAAGCGGTACTAGAAGAGCTACCTGATGATATGGCATTTTTCGCCCAGCGCATCAAAAAAGATGCGGTTGAGCGTTTAGAAAAGTTAGTAAGCTCTGACTTTGTTCGTATGGACTACACTGACGCTATCGAAATTCTGCAGAACTGCGGCAAAGAATTCGAATTCCCTGTTGAATGGGGTATCGATTTATCTTCTGAACATGAGCGCTATCTTGCAGAAGAGCACGTTGGTGCGCCAATTATCATGCAGAACTACCCGAAAGATATTAAAGCGTTCTACATGCGCATTAACGACGACGGCAAAACCGTTGCAGCAATGGACGTACTAGCGCCAGGCATCGGTGAAATCATCGGTGGTTCACAGCGTGAAGAACGCCTAGATGTTTTCGATGCACGCCTTGACGAAATGGGACTATCGAAAGAGGACTACTCATGGTATCGCGACCTACGCCGCTACGGCACTGTACCTCACTCAGGTTTCGGTCTAGGTTTCGAACGTCTTGTTGCATACGTAACCGGCATGCAAAACGTACGTGACGTTATCCCATTCCCACGTACACCGGGTAACGCTAGCTTCTAAGCAGTTGTTCGCTAAATTTAAAAGCCCGCATGTAGATTGCTACAAGCGGGCTTTTTTACTTCTTGAACCATTATTATCTCAGCGCTAGTTTACGGACTCACTGAATTTCCAATTGCAGCAGAGCGACAAGGTTCAACCGTGTAAATAAATCCCTCTTCCACTTCATCTGTCTTTACAATCTGCAAAATTTCGTAATCGTTAAGCTCTATAACGCGGGTTCCCTCAGGATGAGCACAGCGTGAAAGTGAGTCGGCTTCAAACTCATAAATGAAGTAGGCCAAGGCGCGTCTTTGTGACTTTTTGTAATCAACACTCTTTTGTTTTGCGTTAGTCAGTAGCGTGGTTAAATCTTTTTCTAACTCAGAAATATCTTCCGCCTGTTCCTTAGTAAGTTGCGCTTCACCATTTTCAAGCTCATTTTCCGTTACGTTTTCTATGCTTATTAAAGGGTTAGCACTTTCACTACTAAATTCAGAGAGTAGCCCAACTTGCCCAGCTAAAACTCCCAACTGCAGCGCCACGCCCAGTGTCCATGCTAGCCTTGCCAATGTGGTAGAGGTAGCAAACCGATAGTGTTTTGGATGCCAAAACCGCGCAACGCCAAACGGCTTCAATAACAGTAAGAAAAACAGATAGAAGATAATAAGAAGCATACCACCCACGAGCCCTAACATGGTGGTAACAAAGAACCAGCTTGGCACCATAAGAATAAGCGCAAAATTGTGACTGTAGGGCAAGGCGTTTGCTGATACGCCAGTTATACTATTCACCAACCCACTTGCAGAGGCCAGTGCAAAGTTTGCGATGATTGCGTATACAAACAGAATCACAGCTTTACCTGGTAAGCTGTTCCATAGTGTCATGAACCTGGGCCATGTCTCGCTAACAATGCCCGTAAGTGCAAAACCAAACATTATTGCTTCAAACAGTCTACTTTCTATGTTCAGAAATATTTGCAACAAAAGCATGCTGGTTGCTAAAAAATAACATCGCTGAGCAAAGGTAATACTCATCCAAAAACGCAAAAAACCAACACGCCTTTTCAGGAGTAAACGACTTACCTGCTTCTTAGTTTTTCCATATACACTGCGAATTTCGTTTGCTTTTTCCATCATTCTATCGTCAATTATTGTTGTTATACGCTTAAATAAGATCGGCTATGCTTCCCGACATGCTCGCAATAAGCTATGCTGTTGATACCGAAAATCAACGGGTTATATCTCTAGGCTGCTATCTATCATACAACGAGCATACAAAAAGTGGCGTGCAAAAGTATATGGCTGAATCAAATACGTTATCTATAGTTTGTGAGCAATGCCATACTCAGGTACACATTCCCGCCCTAGCACACAGGCAACGGGCCGTGTGCCCAGTATGTAACCACACACTAATATCTCATCGCGATGGCGCAAGCGAAAAGTTGCTCGCTTATACCTTCAGTGCTTTGATTTTTTTATTGCTCTCACTACCTTTTAATTTCCTGACATTCAAAGCGAGCGGACAAAAGCACAGTATCGATCTACCCACTGGGATAACCGTACTGCTCGAACACGACTACTTGTCGTTAGCGATAATAACCAGTTTAGCCACTTTACTGCTACCCGGTATGGTATTGGCAGGCCTGTTATTGCTTTCTTTAGCTCAAATTCAAAACCGTCGCCCTTTTTACTTACCTCGCCTTTACAAGCTAGTAAAAGCGCTTTTGCCTTGGAGCATGGCTGAAATTTTTCTTGTGGGTACCTTGGTCAGTCTTATTAAAATTACCGAGTTGGCCGATGTTTCTATCGGCCTGTCTTTCTACGCCTTTGTAGGCTTCTCAGCATTTACTGCGCTTTGTATATCACAATTTGATACCACACGTTACGCCATGTGGATGTCACAAGGGCAACCTCCGCAACCTAAACCACTTTGCGAAACACAAGCAAAAGCAAGTATTCAGCGAACCTGGGCGCTGTTATTAACCGCTTGTATTTTGTATATTCCTGCTAACGTACTGCCAATTATGTATACTGAATTTTTTGGCCAAGAAACACCAAACACCATTATTGGCGGGGTGATTTCGCTGTGGGAATCGGGGTCGTACCCTGTTGCATTGATCATTTTAGTTGCCAGTGTGGTAGTGCCTGTTGCAAAAATAATTATTCTTGCTTGGCTCAATTTTTCCGTACAACGTGAGAAAACCACTTCAAAACAATTACGTATACGTTATTACCGCATCACCGAAGCGATAGGCCGCTGGTCGATGATAGACGTTTTTGTTGTGGCAGTACTGGTGTCTCTTATTCAAATGGGCAACACCATGTCTATTTATCCGGGCCAAGCGGCACTTGCCTTTTGTGCCGTAGTATTTGTAACAATGATAGCCGCGATGACGTTTGATTCGAGGCTTATTTGGCAGCAGTGGAAGCAATTACCATGACCACAAACGATCCAAACATTAATGAGGCAAAGGTAAAGCCAACCTCATCCATTTCTCGCATTTGGATTATTCCAATCCTCGTAATCGTTATTGGCGGATGGATGGTCTATTACCAATGGAAAAACCAAGGCCCGCTTATCACCATAGAGCTTCAGTCAGCAACAGGTATTGAAATCAATAAGACTCCGATTAAGGTGCGCGACTTAGATATTGGCCAAGTGAAAAAAATAACGTTAAAGCCTGATCTCGACGGGGTACTTGTTACTGCAAGAATCGATGCTAGCGCTTCTCATCTGCTAAATGAAAATGCGAAGTTTTGGGTTGTGGCTCCCCGTATAAGCTTTTCAGAGGTATCTGGACTCAACACGCTTTTATCTGGCAGCTATATTGCGATGTCGGCTCATGATAAAGGTGAAGAGCGCCTTCATTTTACCGCGCTTGAGCGGCCACCTGTTACGCCTCCTGGCACGCCCGGGCTACATGTTATGCTAAAAAGTGACGACGAATTTGCCTACAAGCCTGGCGACCCTATTATCTATAAAGGGTTTAAAGTTGGCGAATTTGAAGATGCCACCTTCAATATTGAAGAGCGTGTTGTGTATTACGATGCTTTTATAGAAGCGCCCTACCACAAGCTCATTACCAACACGACGCGCTTTTGGGATGTTAGTGGTGTTAAATTATTATTGGAATCGAGCGGTGTTAGCGTTGAAACAGGCAGCTTAGAAACCCTTTTGGCCAATGGCATCACCTTTGGCATTCCCGAAGGCGTTCCAAAGGGTGAACAAGTCCTCGACAATGCCTTCTTTACTATTTATGGCGACAGCACGGCTGCCTCAGATGCACGCTACAAAGTCGCCGCAGAATATTTGTTACTTATTGATGAAAGTGTACGGGGGCTCACCGTTGGCGCACCGGTTGAGTACAGAGGTATCGAAATTGGTAACGTCACTGCAATTAACTCCTTTCCTGCCGTTGAAGGCAATATTTTGGAGCGGGATTACCCAATACCTGTTCTTATCAATATTTATCCTGGAAAAGCACGACAGCCCGATACAGAAGAAGGGCTCAGCGCCATAAAGCAAACGATAAGAAACTGGCTAGAGAGAGACCTTCGTGCGTCGCTTCGCATGGGTAATGTGTTAACGGGTGGTCTGTATGTTGACTTACAGCATGTGCCAGATGCCGACAGTAACAGTGAGATAGCAGTAATAAACAACTATGAAGTGATCCCTACTGTTAGTAACGAATTCACGCAGTTAACACAAAAAGCCGACGCTATCCTAGATAAGATAAATCAGCTTCCGCTTAAGGAAATGGTCGAAAATGTTCAACTTGCCGTTGAGGATATGCGTTTAGCGGCAGAGTCAGTTGAAACCGCAAGCAGTGACTTTGACCTTCTGATTGAAGACATTGATGCCAAAGCGCTCAACAGCAATCTAAATCAAGTGCTTGTGAGTCTTGATGGCTTGCTCAAAAACTACAGCGAAGGTGGATTTAATCAATCGGAGATAAAAGAAACCGTTGATGCCCTTCAAGAAACAATGCGAAATATACAACCGTTGCTATTGAAACTGAATCAATCGCCTAATAGCTTAATTTTTTCACAGGATAGCGAAGCGGATGTTCAACCTAAAGCTAGAAATTAGAGATATGCGTTTTTTCAAGTTTGAAAGTTAATACAGCTTACTTGGCATAGAAAATGCTATAAAGCTTAAAAAAACACACTTTACATATCTGTTAATTTTCACAATATGCCAATGCTTAATTGCGCTATGGTCTAATGTGAAAGATTGTGAATACAGTGTAAATTATTACCAGTACATCCGCCGTTCAAGGATGAAGGACTCAAATCGAATGATAATGCAGTTTATATCAGGCTTGGCTTTTCTAAGAAAACAGGCGTTACAAGTTAGTGTATTAGTACTTACATTTCTGTTAATACAGGGGTGTACCTCTTCACCTACCTCACTTAATTACTATTTGCTTCACTCAACCGATAGCATGCCCTTGATGCATAGCGCTGCCAAAAAAGTCATTATTTTAGATAAAATAACCCTGCCGGAGTATTTAAAGCACAGAGGGTTAGTGTACCAAACGAGTGACACCAATTTGCACATTTCAACTCGTCATTTGTGGGCCGAGCCAGTGGAAGAAGGCGTAACAAAAGTGCTTACAAGCGCATTGGCCGATAAAAAAATATCACTTAATCGCGGGGACCAATATCTTAACGAAGAGTCAACCCACTTATCTTTACACATTGAGGATTTTATTAGTACCTATGAGGGCGACGTCGTATTCTCTGGTCAGTATACAATTAGCAGCACAGCGAACGGTACCTCTATTCATCCCTTCAAATTCAACGCAACAATAGAAAGTGACGGGTTTTCATCAAGTATTAAAGCCATGAGAAACGCGATGACTCAATTGGCTCAACACGTTGACCAGGCCCTTTAACACTTTACAGCTATGCTTAGTATTTTAAAGCAATATGTATTGAGCGGTGTAAGTCGCCACTACAAAGACGAAACCAACAGACGCATCATGGTTGTCAACTTATTCGCCGCTGTGGGTATGTCTATTACGTTTATTCTGGGTTGTAGAGCGTTCTTCGCAGCTGAACATTCTCTTTCAACAATCCTTTTCACCGCCAGCGTCGCTTTCGCCATATCTCAGCGATTGCAGGTACGTGTTGCAACGCCACGCGCGCGCACGGCCTCCATAACCTTATTAATCCTTTGCCTAATGGTGCTCACGTTATTGCTACTCATAACGGGCGGTAAAGATAACACAGGGCCTTTGTGGATATATTTAGTTCCCCCTGTCACCATGTTTTTTGCTGGGTTTATTCGCGGATTATTCTCACTTATCGCGTTCACCGTAGTGAGCGCAATCGTCATGTTCGGGTTTGATGAGGCTATACTGATTACCCAATACACCTACGCATTTAAAACAAGGCTGCTCTATTCATTTATGACAGTCTCCTTTCTATCTGCTTTTTACGAGTATAGCCGCCAAAAAAGTTACGATACTGCACTGTTCTTAAGCGAACAATTTGAGCGTCAGGCAAAACATGATCACCTTACTCAATTATTGAACAGGCGCGGTGCACAACAATGCCTGGAGCGAGAATACGCCAGAGTTGTGCGCAACAAGAGCAAGTTTTCAATCGCTATTGCCGATATTGACCGTTTTAAACGTATTAATGACACCTTGGGTCACGAGCAGGGTGACGAAGTACTGGTACAAATATCTAAAGTGTTCACCTCCCGTCTTCGCAAGCAAGACATAATTGCGCGGTGGGGTGGTGAAGAGTTTATGTTTATATTTAATGACACTGATGAAACAGGTGCTGTGCAGGCACTAGAGCAAATAAGAGAAACATTAAATCAAGCTCCCCTTAATATTAACGGCAGTGAATTTCACGTAACAAGCAGCTTTGGCGTAAGTGAGGTTACACCGGGTACTGATATCTCCTGCGCTATACGGTGTGCTGACAAGGCGCTGTACTACGCCAAGGATAATGGCAGGGACCAAGTTTGTAGTATCTCGAGCATCCCCCCTTCTCCTCTTTCCGAACAGCGAACTTCGTTTTAACGATCTATCTCTCTTTACACAAAATTGACTCACGTTTAGTTACATTTGCGCTGTATTACTGAAACACTTTAGCGCTACACTATGCTTGGTATTCGTTATAAAAGTAGATCAAGCCATGAAATGGATGAAAGTTGCATTACCTATTGGTGTCTTACTGGTAGGTTATTTAGGAATGAAAGGAATCGAAGCGTCTGCTTCTGACAGCGCCATAACAGAGGAAGTTGATACTCGCCCAACCGTCACTATTGAAGCGTTATCGCCAGAAGACGTGCGCGTACAACTCACTTCCTATGGCGAAATCATGCCTCTTGAAACCACAAATCTTGCTGCGCAAGTATCGGGTGAAGTTGAGAGGTGGAACCCTAAATTTGTAAGCGGTGGCTTAATAAGGCGTGGCGAAGTCCTTTTTGAAATAGAAGCTGATGCGTATGAGGCAGCGCTTCTATTGGCAGAAGCAAACTTAGCGAGTGCACAAGCTCAGTTAATTCAAGAAGAAGCGCAAGCAGATGTGGCGGCAAAGGAAGCGAAAACAATGCCTAATGCACGGGTTACCGATTTGTACCTTCGCAAACCACAAGTAATGAGCGCAAAGGCAGCGCTTAAATCTGCAGAAGCTCAACTAAAAATAGCAAAGCGCGATTTAGATAACTGTAAAGTAAAAGCCCCATACGATGCGCTTATTGTCTCAAGAGACATCAGCACAGGTGACTATGTGACTCAGGGTTCACCTGTCGCAGTCCTTAATAACATAGAGTATGCCGAAGTCACTTTCCCTATTGCCGGGTTCGACCGCGTTTTTCTTTCGGATAGTACAATAGGAAGTGAAATTGCCATCGAAGTCGATGACATTCAGGGCGCTACGGTAAAAGGCACCATCCACCGAGATACCGGCGTTGTAGACAACACCACGCGCATGAGTTATTTCGTGGCACGCATTGAAGACCCCTATGCAATTAACTCATCTAAACCTATCGTTAAATTTGGTTCGTACAGCACGATAGCTTTTGAAGGTAAAACGTTAAGTGACGTATACCGTGTACCACAGGAGTTGGTAACCAATCGCATGCTGTGGACCCTTGACGATGAAGACCGGTTGAAATCTCATAAAGTTGAGGTTGTCCGTGAAGAAAATGGCGACTTCCTCATTCAGGGTGACTTCAATGCGAATAAAGTAGTGATGAGTCTACCTGAATACCCGCAGAACGGGATGCCTGTGAAGGTTATTGAGACCACAGCTGAAATCGTGACAGCACAAGCTAATTAAGGAGCTGTCATGGAAAATCATAACGATACGCAAAGCGGCATTATTTCTTGGTTTGCAAGAAACTCAGTAGCAGCCAACCTTTTGATGTTCTTCATTATAGTCATGGGTATTGCCAGCTACTTTACTATTCAGCGGCAGATGTTTCCTAACATCGAAATTAATTACATTACCGTTGAAGCGAACTACCCTGGCGCGTCTCCGCAAGAAATTGAAGAAAGTATCTTCATAAAAGTAGAAGAAGCGGTGAAAGACATCACTGAAATCAAGCGTACTGTATCTAGAGCATTTCGTGGTGGCGGTGCAGTCACCTTAGAAATTGATACTAAAGCTGAGCTTACTGATGTTCTAGACAAGGTCAAACTTCGCGTAGACAACATTGCAACCTTTCCAGCTGGCATGGAGCCAGTAAACGTTTCGCAAGTAGAGTTCCAGCAGCAAGTTATTGAAATGCCCATTGTTGGCGACTTACCGCTGTCCGAGCTTAAAGTACTGGCAAAAGAAGTCGAAGATGAACTACTTCAACTTGGCTCTATATCTTTGGTGGAAGCCAATACACCCGATGATGAAATTGCTATCGAAATAAAGCCCGATACGCTAAGAAAGTACGGCTTGAGTATTGCCGATGTGACGCAGGCTATTAATAGTTATTCAGCGAATATCTCTGCAGGCCAGCTAAGAACTAACGCCGGTATCGTGTCGGTGCGGGTTGAAAACCAATATTACAGCGGTGACGAGTTCAAACAAATCCCCATTAAAATTGGCGCAGGTGGCGCTAAAGTTACCCTAGGTGATGTTGCCTATATTAATGACGGGTTTGTCGAAGGCGAACGCTACTTTAAATACAACGGTATGAACGCCATCTACATTGCCGTTAAAGCCACTAAAACCCAAAACACGATTCCTGTAGCTGAAACGGTAAAAGCCTATATCGACCAAAGAAATGAGACCCTTCCTCAGGGCGTCAGTTTAGAAGTATTGGTGGATATGACTTACTACCTTAACGCACGCCTTGACATGATGTTGTCAAACCTTGTTCAAGGGTCTGTACTCGTTGCGTTTATGCTTACGCTTTTCCTACGTTTTCGATTGGCGCTATGGGTTATGGTCGGCCTACCGGTATGTTTCTTAGGCGCCATGATGTTAATGCCTGTTTTTGGGGTGAGCATCAATATTCTCTCGCTCTTCGCGTTTATCATGGTGCTGGGCATTGTGGTTGATGACGCCATAGTTATTGGAGAAAGCGCCTATACCGAAATTGAAAGCAAAGGCGGCGGCGTTGATAACGTGGTGCGCGGTGCTAAGCGCGTGGCAACCCCTGCTACCTTCGGTGTATTAACTACCATTGCGGTGTTTGCTCCTTTTACACTTAGCAGCGGCCCTGAAGGTGCATTTTTCTATAACATCGCTGTAGTAGTTATTTTGTGTTTGGCGTTTAGTTTAATTGAGTCAAAACTCATCTTGCCTGCGCATTTAGCCCACACCAAGTTCTCTCCGGTGCGCAAAGACAGCTGGCGAGCACGCTTTAACCGAGGCTTCTTTGCATTCGTGAATGGTCCATACAAGCGTACAGTTACAAAAGCTATTGAGTGGCGCTGGGCAGTACTCATGATGTTCGTAGCCATGCTGATGCTTAGCATGGGACTGATTGGGGCAAACTATGTGCGTATGGTGCCGAACCCTAAAGTGCCTCACGACTTTCCTAGCGTTAGAATAGAGATGAATGAGAATGTCTCAGATCTTGCAACCATCAATGCACTTAAAATTGTTGAGCAAACTATTTTAGATGTGGAAGAGCAAATCATTGATGAGTTTGGTCAAGGCATGATTCGTGATCGTCTCGCCTTCAACGAAGACAGCAATGAAGGGCGTATACTCACACCGCTAGTTAATGAGGAAGACCGCCCTATCGACACTTTTGAGCTTGCACGTCGTTGGCGCGAAGCCATTCCTGAAATTAGCGGCATGAAGTCGTTTACCGTTATTGACGATGTAAACGGTGATGGTGACGATGGAGAGTTTGGCTACTTACTATTTGGGCCAGACATAAACACGCTAAACGCTGCAGGCCTTAAATTCATTGAAATGCTGCAGCAGCAAGAAGGCCTATTTGACGTAAGCTCAACGATCGATCCACCAAGCAAAGAAGTACAAATGACCTTGCTACCGGTTGCCTACGATTTAGGACTTACTCTTTCTAATATCGCCTCTCAGGTTGGTGCAGGCTTTTACGGTGGCGAAGCACAGCGAGTTATCCGCAACGGTGAAGAAGTTAGGGTTATGGTTCGCTACCCTGAGCTTACCCGCGAACGTTTTGCTGACTTGAAGTACTCTTTAATCAAAACACCTAACGGCCAAGAAGTCATGCTTGGTGACGTGGTTGCATTAGAAGAGAAGCCAGGAATTAGCTACATTCGCCGAGAAGGTGGTTACCGCAGTGTTTATATCTGGGGCAACATTGATGAAGAAAAAGTTGAACCTAATGAGGTCGTTACTGAAATTCAGGACAAGCTACTGCCTCAACTTAAAGAGTCGTTCCCATCGGTGATGACTGAGCTTGGCGGTGATATTGAAGAGCAGCAAGCACAACAAAACGAGCAAATACTCTTCTTCCTTGCGGCTATGATCATGGTGTATATCCTTTTAGCTGTTCCGCTTAAAAGCTATGGGCAACCCCTTATCATTATGTCGGTTATTCCATTTAGCTTTACCGGTGCAGTGTTTGGCCACTTTGCTCTAGGCTTAGACCTATCTATGATGTCTAACTTTGGCCTTATTGCAGCAGCTGGGGTTGTTATCAACGACTCGCTGGTTATGACTGATTTTGTGAATCAGCGCCGTGCACAAGGTTACAGCATTAAAGAAGCCGTGACTGAGGCCGGCACTGCGCGCTTTAGGGCAATTACGTTAACCTCAATTACTACGTTTGTGGGCGTACTGCCAATTATGTTTGAAACCAGCCTGCAAGCAGCATTTGTAGTACCTATGGCTGCTGCGCTCGGCTTTGCAGTGCTTTATGCAACTTTGGTAACACTCATATTGGTACCTTGTTTGTACTTGATACTGCTAGACTTGCGTGGTCCTTTCTCGTTCATAAAAAGAAAAGTATTACGTAGAAAGTCTAGTCGCGATTTACAGAGCAATAGCGCAAATCAAACCCATACACCTCAGCCTGCGGGCCCGCTTGACTAGCGGTTAACAGAAAACCGACTAGCGGATAGCACTACACTATGTAGCCGTTCAGTTAGTGTTATGAGCGCACTTTACTTTTAAAAATGAGCCTTCAAGGCTCATTTTTTCGAACCTATTGAAAGGAAAACACTATGAACAACGCAATTTCAATAAGACCTGCAACGCCTGACGATATTTCACAAATTCGCCAATTCATTCAAGAACTCGCTATTTACGAAAAAGCAGAGCACGAAGTAGAAGCTTCTGAAGAGGCGCTTCTAAAAACACTATTTGGCGAAGGTGCTACCGCCCACTGTGTTATTTGCGAGAATAACGATGCCCCTATTGGCTTTGCCGTTTACTTCTTTAACTACTCAACGTGGCAGGGCCGTAACGGGCTTTATCTTGAAGACCTATATGTTTCGCCGAAATCTCGAGGCTTAGGTGCGGGTAAAGCGCTGCTGCAACATTTAGCAAAAACAGCGGTAGAAAACGACTGTGGGCGTTTTGAGTGGAGTGTTTTAGATTGGAATAAACCTGCTATCGACTTTTATGAATCATTAGGCGCGAAGCCCAAGAATGAATGGCTAGGCTATCGCATGGATGGACAGACACTTATCGACTTCGCAAAACAGAGTTAACGCTGACTTGCTGCAACTTGCCTGCAAAATAAAAAAGCCATTCGCTTTCACGAATGGCTTTTAAATTCTATGGATAATCTTTCAGTTTTACTTAGAAAGAACCAATCAAAGATAAACGCGCGTTGATTGGTGCGCCAACTGTAACCTGATGCGTAGAGTGTGCATTAGGGAAGTAAAGCGTATCAGTTAAGTTTTCTACGTTTAGCTGAAGACGTGTCTTGTCGCTAAGTGTGTAGTACGCTGATGCATCAACACGGGTATAGCTTGGCAGAACAGGTGACGTAGCGCTTGTCGATACCTTACTTTCGTCTTGATATGTTGCGCCAATGCCGAAGCCAAATACTTCATTCACTTCGTAAGTTGTCCATACTGACATGGTGTTTTCAGGTAGCTCACGAAGCTCCACACCGCTTGCATTTTCTCCATCAAGGTTACTGTAGTTAGCAGTAACGTACCACTTGTCCGTAATGTAGCCTTGAAGCTGAAGTTCAAAACCAGATACATCTGAGTCTACTTCCACAAAGCTTTCTGCATCGTTAGGGTCGTTATCAAGTGACGTTTGCTCATTTTCAAAGATAGCAGCCGTAAAGCTCATGCTGTCACTGAAGTCCCACTTAATACCAATTTCTTGGTTAGTGAAAGTATCTGGGTCAAGCGCGTCTGCATCACCGTTGATATTCGCATACTGCTCGCCACTGCGTGGTAGAAACGACTCGCTGTAGCTCGCATAAATTGAGATATTCTCTTGAGGCTTGTAAACAAGGCCCGCTCGCGGCGATACTTCTTCGTCTTTTCTGCTGCGCGTTTCAGCTGCTTTAACGTTAAACACCTCAATATCGAAACTATCAAAACGCGCGCCTAGCACTAGGTCGAAGTTTTCTGATAGTGCAATTTCGTCTTGCACGTAGAAAGAGTAAACGTCCAAGTCTACATGGGTGTCATCGTTTAATGTGCTATCCACGCCATTGTAGAATGTAGCGGTAACTGCATTACCGGCACTGTTCACACCGCTCAGTCCTCTAAAATTAAGAGGACGAGAAACATTAAACATCTCCTGATCGTTTCGCAGTGTACCTTCAGGATCATTTGCACCTACACGAGAATCGAATTCTGGGTTATAGCGGTCTTGATTCGACTTGGTATTAATAACCTCACCACCAAAGATAACCGTATGTTCAATGCTGCCCGTTGCAAACTCGCCTACTAAGTTAGAAGACAAGATAAGGTTTTCACGCTGCGTAGTATCTACATAACCATCAAGGGTTACTACTTCAGCGTCGGCGTCGTATGCCGCAGCGTAAAAGTTTGAGTAAACTTTGTCGTAGTCACCGTAAAAGGCGTTGAAGTTACCTTTTAAGCTGTCAGAAAACGTGTGTTCAACGTTTGCACGAAATACGTCGGCACCAAGAGTTTGATAGTTATTTTCTGGGTCGCCAAATACGATTTCTTCAAATGCTTCTACTGGTTCGCCGTTTGCTGTTGGTACACCACGGTCAATAAAACGCTCGTGATCGATGTATTCGTATGACACATCAACAATGGTATCGTCGCTCACTTCAAAACGTGCCGTTGGGTTAAAGCCATAGCGATCGCCATAGTAAAAGTCACGGTGGTTATCCAAGCTTTCGTACATAGCGTTGATACGAAGTGCCGACTTATCGCCTGTATCAACGTTTGTGTCTAATTGAAGGTTGTAAGCACCAAAGGTGTTAGCAGAAACGTTATAGTTTACGAATTTTTCGCCCGTTTTCGCCTTTTTAGATACACGGTTTAAAATACCGCCAGTACCGCCTCGGCCGAATAGCAGCGCGTTCGGGCCACGAAGAATTTCTACTTGTTCAACGTTGTATAGCGCACGGTAGTATTGAACGTCGTCGCGATTACCATCTAGGTAGAAGTCGGCTGTTGAACGTACGCCACGAAATACCACTGCATCACGGTGACCTTCACCTTGAGAAGTATTAACACCTGGCGTGTAATCAATAATTTGACCAACGCTAGTAATACCGCGAGCCGTAATTTCTTCAGCGGTTATAATTGACAAGCTTTGCGGTACGTCGATGATAGGCGTAGGGCTCTTGATAGAGTTAGACTGGTTAACCGAAAGGTATTTACCTTCTACCGTCAGCCTTTCAATGTCTTCCATATCAGCAGCAAGTGCTGCTGGGCTTAACATTATCGCAGTGGCAATACTCGTAAGTTTGAATTTCAAAATTACTCTCCAAGTGTTCTTCAAAGTGTTGTGTGTTTGTTGGCAACCAAGAACCATATTATTCGGCAATACTTTTTTAAGTCGCTAGCTCTTCCAAACCGCTTAACTTTTCATTCGTTTTGCAATTGCAAATAATAATAGTTGCTATTTGTGGTCTGGATAATATAGAAAAAATCACAAGATGACGAGAGCAAACACTGCAAAACTTTAAAACTCTTTATAACTTTTCTTAATTGGCGGCTAAAACATCGACATCCCGCCCAAGAAAAGTGCAATAAACATACAAAAACGTCGATTTTGTTAGAGAAGTTTAAAAAAGACTAATCGAAGGAAGTGCTCTGAATTTACGTAGTCTTTCAATGTTTCAGCGCTATTTCCTGCAAATTACTCCTAATTATTCCCGCCACCTAAGCCTGATAGCTACAATTATTTTGTAAAAATAATTTATCTTTAAGATACTTTTAAAAAGCCGCTTAATTTGCCAAGCAGATGGAACACTTCAAATATAGGGACCCTGCTGAACTGATGACGTCATGAAAGAAAGGTAACGATGAGATGGCATCTTTTAGCCTGTTGCTGCCATCAAGTTACTTGCTATGACGTTTTGTGATGCGAGCAGTTAGGTAATTGGGAAGTAACAGATAAGATAATGAGAAACCTAGTTAACGTGTTTATAACGAGTACAAACTTTAGGGTATTTACAATAAAAACTAGCCGCTAGGCAGTAGCATAACGGCTTAGAATGAGCGCGACGGTATTCTTCGCTACATTTTTCTTGTCATTATCACTTAGGGTATCTTCAATTTTAAAAAGCTGAGGCCAAAAGCACTTCCCTTTTACTAAGCTTTCAATTTCCTCAACAACCCGGTCTAAATCATCAAAAGCAATTTTGTTATCTGCTTTAGCATCTTTCAAGAAACGATGCATTGCCGTTTCTTGGGCTTTTAGCTGTGCTACTTCGTCTTTTAACTTTTCCGGCTCGTAAAAGAAATGGCCAATAGCCACCCGCGCTAGGTCTAAATGGGACTCGCTCACCATAAACTCTATATCTTGCAAGATAAGGTCTTCAAGCTGCTCATCGAGCGCAAGCGCGCTATCGTATGCTTTATTAATGTTGAGAATAGCCGATTGCCACTGCTCTGTAACCAAGTGCATCACCAACTCTTCCTTAGTAGAAAAGTGGTTATACACTGTGCGCTTTGACACGTTCGCCAATTCAGCCAGCTTATCCATACTGGTGCCGTTTACGCCAAACTCTTGGAACGCCTGTGTAGCCGCCTGAATGATGGCTTCGCGTTTTATATCACTACGCGTTCTTGTATTGCCTACCATGTTGAAAGTCTCAAAATAAATCCCCTATGCTTTGCCCGTCATTTCGCGAGCTCGCTTGCTTTCCATTTTACACCGAACAGTTTACTTTTCAATGCGAACGCACTAAAATGCACTCACCAGTTTACTTTAGGTGATAACTGCTTATTCGCTCTTGTGCTGAAGCATTATCACTTGACGTTCTCATGTCTATACTCTATTTACCCTGACAATGGATTACACACACCTATGTCCATAATGCGATTTTCTCACATTCTAATTTTAAGCGTTTTATCGGTTTCAACCCTGACTGCATGTTCTCAAAAAGAGCCCGCTGAACAACAATCAAGCGCAACTCCTCGCTTCGTAAAGC
This sequence comes from Alteromonas sp. ABH4_453, assembly GCF_056160665.1. Taxonomy (NCBI): domain Bacteria; kingdom Pseudomonadati; phylum Pseudomonadota; class Gammaproteobacteria; order Alteromonadales; family Alteromonadaceae; genus Alteromonas; species Alteromonas sp. ABH4_453. The sequence continues at coordinate 366,562 of NZ_JBSWXP010000006.1, read as the reverse complement.
TTGCTACAGTAAGCAATATACCTAATTTCGACGAATTCACTTTTCCCGCCGTTGTTTCTGCGGTTAAGACCGTAGATTTAAGCTTTGAAGTTTCAGGTCGCCTTATTCAAACCGACTTAGTGACAGGTAGCGATATAGAGAAAGGAAAGTTGCTGGCCACTATCGACCGTAAACCGTTTGAGCGTCGTGTTGAAGAATCGGAGACACGTCTAGACCAGGCAAAACGCGAATTAGATAGAATTGAGAAGATGTTCGCCCAAAAATTAGTCGCACAAAGCTCGCTTGATAGTGCAAAAACATCTTACGAACTAGCGCTTATCGACTTAAAAAATGCCGAGCAGGATTTAAGCTACACACAACTTTACGCCCCCTTTGACGCAAAAGTGTCTCAACGCCTGGTTGAAAACAATAGCTTTGTTGCTGCAGGCACCCCCATTGCTCGCCTGCAAGACGTATCTAAGATTTACTTCAACATTAATGTACCCGAGCGTTTGCTTACCGCTAATATTGGCCGCGGTATAAAACAGGCAAGCGCCACATTGGCCACCAACCGTAGTCAGTGGTACCCGGTTAACTATGTAGAGCACTCTACTCAACCCGACCCTGTGTCGCAAACCTATGAAGTGGTATTTGCTATGGAGCCTCGTGAAGAACTTCCGCTTACACCCGGCGCCCGCGCTGTGGTTAAAGTAAGCTTGCAAGGTAGCCTATATCCAGAGGGCTTTGTTGTGCCAGTAAAATCCCTTGTTGGTAACAAAAGCTCAGGGTTTGCGGTATGGGTATATAACGACGAAACGAGTTCAGTGACAAAAACGCCTGTTGACGTAAAGCATATTGAAAATGAGCTAGCAATTATCGAGAGTAATAGCCAAAACGAAATCACACTTGGCCAGCAGGTGGTTGCTGCTGGAGCAACACAAATGCGTGCAGACATGAAAGTGCTTCCTTACCAAGGAGAGAAGTAATTTATGGATATCGCACGCTATTCAATTGATAAGCCCGTCAACATTTGGCTAATGGTAGTTATCCTGCTTTTAGGCGGCATTTTGGCTATGAGCAAAATTGGTCGCTTAGAAGACCCTGCGTTTACTATCAAACAGGTAAAGGTTTACACCAGCTACCCTGGAGCCAGCGCTGAAAAAGTGGAGCGTGAAGTTACCGAGCGCTTAGAAATAGCTATTCAGCAAATGCCGCAGGTAAAAGAAGTAACGTCTATTTCTTCGCCGGGCCTTTCAGAAATTACGGTTGAAGTAAAAAGCACTTACGACAGTAATCTATTGCCACAGATATGGGACGAATTGAGAAAGCGACTTCGCGATACGGCAAGCTCGTTACCCAGCGGTACACAAGACCCAGTGGTATACGACGACTTTGGCGATGTTTACGGCTTATACTATGCGTTAAGTGCACCAGATTTTGATACCCGTGAACTTCGCGAGTTTGCCCGCATTATACGCCGCGACCTGCTTACGACAGAAGGCGTAGCCAAGGTTAATGTCACTGGCGTTCAAAAAGAACAAATAGTAGCGTATATCAACCCATACCAACTAGCGGGCTTAGGCATTTCCTTTCCTGATCTCGCCGCCCTTTTTGAAGATAACTTAAGGCCCTTTAACGGTGGCCGTATTAAAGTAGACGAAAAGAATGTGCGTCTAATTGTAGAGCGCGCACCAGATAGGCTTGAAGAAATCTCAAACCTTTCTGTGGTAGTGCCGGGCACTAACCGTTCACTTAGAGTTGCCGATATTGCCACATTGAAATTAGAGCCCGCAGACATACAGCCAGTTCACGTGCGCTACAATGGCGAAGAAGCGTTAACGCTTTCGGTCTCAGCACTGACTGACGTAAATATTGTTGATGTAGGCGAACGTGTAAACGCAAAAGTAGAAAAGCTACTTCAAGAGCTACCTGTTGGCATTACGCTTACGCCCATATACGACCAAGCTTCAGTGGTTGATGAGTCGGTAACTGGCTTTATTAATAACCTTGTCATGTCAGTCGCCGTTGTTACGCTAACCCTGTGTTTATTCATGGGGTGGCGCTCAGGTGTAGTCGTTGGCTCTGTGCTTCTTGTTACCGTACTAGGTACTATTCTTGTGATGTGGCTGATGGATATTCAGCTTCAGCGAATTTCGCTAGGTGCTATGGTTATCGCCATGGGTATGCTGGTTGATAACGCTATTGTGGTTGCTGAAGGTATGATGCTTCGCATGGCCACCGGCTCTACAGCTAAAGAATCTGCCAGCTTTATTGTTAAGCGCACACAGTGGCCGCTACTTGGCGCAACCGTTATTGGTATTGCGGCGTTTTCAGGCATTGGTCTTTCAAACGATGCCACAGGCGAGTTTCTTTACTCGTTATTTGCCGTAGTTTTAGTTTCACTAATGATCAGCTGGGTATTAGCAGTAACTTTAGTGCCTGTTCTCGGCGCGTATTTCTACCGAAAAGGAATGGGTCAGACAGCAGGCAACGAACTCTCAGTATCGCAGCGCTGGTTCAAGCGCACGTTGTTAGGCGCACTTAAACTTCGTTGGGTAACTATTGGTGCATTATTTATTATTACTATCGTAGCTTATGGAAGCTTTGGTATGGTAAAACAAGGTTTCTTCCCACCATCAAATGCCCCGCTATTCTTTGTACATTATTGGGGCCCACAAGACAGAGACATAAGAGCCACTGAAGTCATGGCCAAAGAAGCTGAATCACGCATTTTAGCAATGGAAAACGTGGCGGCTGTCACCACCTTTATCGGGCAAGGCGCCGATCGTTTCACCCTCACTTATGCACCTAAAAGCGCTAACGAAAACTATGCTTTTTTCATGGTTCGGGCGAATGAACTGGATAACATTCCTGCTATTCAAGAGAAGCTTAGAAATAAGCTTACTGACCTAGATTTTGACGCTAACTTCTACATGGAACGAATGCAGTTTGGGCCCGGTTCTGGCGCAAAGCTCGAAGCAAGGTTTTCTGGTCCAGATACTGAAGTGCTTCGTGAATTAGCAGAACAAGCAAAGGCCCTGCTATTTGCTGACGAACAAATTAAAGATATAAGGCACAACTGGCGTGAAAAAGGCTTTGCCATCAACACGCAGTTTGATAACTACAACGCGGGCATTGCTGGAGTGTCACACAATGATTTTAGCCAAACTATACAATATGCAAGTAGCGGCGTTCAGCTAGGCACAGTGCAAGACGGCGACTATGCCTACAACATCGTTGCGAAAATGGGTAAGGCAGAAGATACCGAACTTCAGTCAATACGCGAATCGCAAGTATGGTCTACGCAGCAGCGCCAGTACGTCCCTTTCACACAGGTGTCGCAAGGCTTAGAGCTAATGACTGAAGAAATGCGCATTCATCGCCGCGACCGTGTGCGCACCATTACGGTGGAAGCGGAGCCGGGTGACGATGAAACAGCCGCAAAAGCGCTGGCTAGAATACGCCCGCTTATTGAAAACATAGAGCTACCAGCTGGATATTCCTTGGAATGGGGCGGCGAATTTGAAAGCTCAAGCGATGCACAAAAAGCGCTAGGTGCTGGTTTACCGGCCGGCTTTTTAGTTATGTTTATTATCTCGGTATTGCTATTTGGTCATGCGCGCCAACCACTTATCATTTGGCTTGTGGTACCCATGGCCGTGGTCGGTGTTGTTACAGGCTTATTGGGTACTGATATGCCTTTTGGCTTTATGTCGCTACTCGGCTTTTTGAGCTTGTTTGGCATGCTTATAAAGAATGCCATAGTGCTTATTGAAGAAATTGACCTTCAGATAGAAGAAGGGTTGGCCATTCGACAAGCGATAGTCGATGCCACAATAAGCCGTGTACGTCCTGTATCATTGGCGGCAGTTACTACCATACTAGGTATGGCACCGCTGCTATTCGACGCCTTCTTTGCTGACATGGCTGTGACGATTATGGGCGGGTTGGCGTTCGCCACGATACTTACGCTTATCGCTGTGCCCGTGCTTTACAGCTTGCTGTTTAAAGTAAGTTACCGCAAAAGCTAACAAATCATCGTTGGCCTTTCTACCGAAAAGCTTTTCTTGCTCTGGTGGAAGGGCCTCTATGCCTAAAGGTTGCAGGGCATCGTTAAATTAATACAACTAACCCAAGTCAAACAAATAGCACAAAGTAGGGCTAAATAGAGCCGAGCTAGCGCTTAGCCTCCACCCTACTTTGCATAAACTTCATCACATCGCGCCACGACACCATGCCAACTGGCTGCGTATCTTTATCGATAATGGGGATACAGGAAATCTTATGTGAATTGAAAAGCTCAATGGCCGCGAATACTGAGTCAGTAGGATTCAGCGTTATTACCTCACGGGTCATGATTTGATGGGCACGTTTATCCAGCGTAGCGCGATCTAGCATACGCTCGCTTAACGTGTCGACGAAAGGACTAACCGATTTCATTAAGTCTCTGTCGGATATAATACCCTGAAGTTTATTATCGTGAACGACAACCAAATGATGAAACCCCGTTGCTGCGAATAGCTCTCTTAATGACTGCAAGCTGTCGTCCATGTGCACGCTAACTACACGTCTAGACATAATTTTAGCAATGCTCATCAATACTCCTTATTCACTTAACATCTTTCACTTTAACCGCTATATCGCCGTATAAGCAGCACTACAATTATAGACGTCCCCTAAGATCAAGGCATAAGTACTACCCATAAGGATTCTCTCCCATCGCAACGGCTACGCAGAATAACCGCAAGTCTAGCTCAAGCTGATGGTAATCCGGCTCCATGTAGCAACAAAGTTTATAGAAAGCTTTGTTGTGGTCCTTTTCTTTAAAGTGCGCCAACTCGTGTACTACTAAGGCCTTTAATAAAGGCTCAGGTGCACGCAGCAAATCGTTGTTAATGGCTAAGTCGTGTTTGCGCGTTTTACCTTGCATGCGGTAGGTATGTGTACCTAACGCGTTGGTGATCATATCCCCTTGCTTTTTGAATGCGGCGCGCCCGAATGGTGGCGCATTTTTTAAATATCGCTTTTTTAATTCAGTCGCATACTGATACAGCAATTTATCGGTGGTTATATCATGGGCTTCCGGGTACTTTTTTAGCAGGTAAGTCTTTAGCCGATTGTTTGAAATTAGTTGAAGCGCCTTCTCCACAATATTTTGGGGATAACCATTAAAATACCGAGCATATTCATTCACGTTTTTTCTCCTTTGCAGGAAGAATTATAAAGCATTTAAACTATGTAGATAGCACTGACTTTTGCGAACCGGCTTTTTTACATAATAGATAAAAATAAAAAGCCGCAGTAAAGATTACTGCGGCAAAGGGTGTGCTAAGGGAAGCACTACGGGAAGTTTGTTTACCTAAACTTCAAAGGAAAAAACTAGTCTACGGTAACGACGACTTTGCCTACTGCTTTACCGCTTGCTAAACGATAGTGAGCCTGTGCGATTTGCTCGAATGTATAGTCTTCAGCATCAATAATTGGCTTTAGTGCGCCTGCATCTACAATACTTGCCAGCTCTTTTAGAATTTCGCCATGTGCTTCACGGCCCACGTTGTGGATCATAGGTAACAACATAAACACTACGTTCAGGCTTAGCCCGCTAAAGTGAACAGGCGACAAGTCGGTTTCTAGTAAAGATAAAGTAGTCGAAACCTGACCGTTTAATTTTGCAGCAGCGAACGAGTTTTGAAGGTTATTACCGCCGACCGTATCGAAAATCACGTCAAAACCGTTACCGTCTGTGTATTTACTTACATAGTCTTCAACTGATTCACTACGGAAATCGATGTAGGTTGCACCTAAAGATTCAATAATTTCTTTTTGCTCATCAGAGCCACCCGTCGCAAATACGGTAGCCTTCATATGCTTGGCAAGCTGTACTGCTATATGCCCTACTCCACCAGCACCGCCATGAACGAGTACTTTTTGCCCCTCACTGGTGAGTGCGCGAGTTAGCCCCTCAAACGCGGTAATACCTACAAGAGGAATGGCTGCCGCTTCTTTCATAGAAAGAGACGAAGGTTTGTGAGCGATAAGGCGAATATCGGCCAGCATTTTTTCTGCAAGTGAGCCTAGTAAATCGCCAAGACCACCGGCACAGCCGTAAACTTCATCACCTACTTTATAGTCTGTAACGCCTTCACCAACAGCTTCAACAGTGCCTGCGAAGTCCATACCTAACACGCCTGGTAGTTGTGGAGCAAAGGGTAAGTCGGCACCCGATTGGCGAATCATCATGTCGATTGTGTTAACGCTGCTTGCTGCAATACGCACAACAACATGCCCGGCCTTTACGGTTGGCTCTGGAATATCGTTTTGTGTAAATTGTTCAGAACCGCCAAATTCGTTTATTACCATCGCTTTCATGATTAAGCTCCTTTAAAGCCTGTTGTTTGGGTACGGGACTAATCATAAGCACTAGAACTTAAGATGATAATTAGTGTATAAAGGCAAACAGTTTTTAGATTTTATTGATAATCCAAATGAACATAGAACACCTTAGGCTTTTTGTGCGTATAGCGAGCACAGCTAATATTAGTTTGGCTGGGCGTGAACTTAATATTTCACCGGCTGTGGCGAGCGCGCATATTGGTAAACTGGAAGAAACGCTAGGTGTTCGGCTTATTCATCGAACCACCCGAAAAGTGTCGCTTACCGATGATGGAAAGCTCTTTCTTCCCCATGCGCAAGAAGTGTTAGACAGTATTGAAACTGCGCAAGCAGCTGTTGGCAGTGGCGCGCAAACACCGCAAGGTACATTACGCGTCACCGCCCCTGCTTCATTTGGTCGAATGCATTTAGTCCCTGCGATCCCTGACTTTTTAGAACAATACCCACAGCTAAATATCGATTTCAGGTTCAGCGACAGTATTTTAGATGTAGTAGAAGGTGGGTTCGATGTCGCCATTCGCGACGCAGAATTAAAAGACAGTAATTTACACGCGAAAAAACTCGCTGATGACAAACGTATTATTGTGGCGTCAAAAAACTATATTGAAAAATACGGTAAGCCAGAAACGCCAGCAGATCTCAAAAATCACAAAATAGTTAACCTTACCGGCTTAGAAGTGTGGGACTTTAAAGCCAGCCAAGGTGTCACTTCAATTAAAACGCCTAATCACTTGCGTATGGACAATGGTGAAGCGGTACGCGACGCCTGTATTCAAGGCTGTGGTATTACCCTTACTGCAACCTGGTGCAGCTACCCTCACTTAGAAAGCGGCGAATTAATTCAAATACTGCAAGACTACCCTCTCGCTACCGATTGTGCACTGTGGGCAGTGTATCCTAGTAACCGTTTATTAGCGCCCAAGGTCCGCGCGTTCATTGATTTCTTAGCTGAACGTTTTAGCGGCACGCCGTATTGGGACGAAAAGTTAAACGGCGTAGTTCTTTAAGATTATCTAATTTTAAGAAAATTGGTTTTCTTACTTTTTTGATTAGCAAAACAAAACACCAACTTTTCAGTAGCTTCTCTGTTTCTCTACTATGCTTGTACTAAAGTAAAATTTTCAAAACAATGCTTTTTCGGCAACATTTAACGTAGATTTCAAATTGGGCAATACAATGATGAAAAAGCCGTACTTGTTCTTCACGGCCATCTTCGGACTGCTGCTAGCTAACGTAGCAGCAGCAGAACAAAGCAAACTTAACATTAGCGGTTTTGGTACGCTTGCAACGGCCACTGCAGATACACGCACTTATCAATTCCGCACCGACCGTTCACAAGCAAAATCTGCAAAAAAGGATGGCTTTGCGTTTAAACCTTTAAGCCTTATTGGCGTGCAGCTTGATTACAGCATGTCAAACAATCTCGACTTCGTAGGGCAATTTGTTTATAGAGAGCAAGATGAGCAGGACATAGACTCAATAACGCAGATGGCTTTTTTGCGCTATGACGTAACGCCTTCATGGCAGGTTAGAGCGGGAAGACTTGCAGCCGATATCTTTCATTTTAGTGATACCAGAGACGTATCTATCGCCTACCCTTGGGTAAAAGTACCCACGGAAGTTTATGGCATTGTTCCGGCTAGAAGTCTTGATGGCGCTGATGTAAGGTACTCTAAACGCTACGAAAACTTTAACTTATCGGTTAAAGGGTTTTGGGGTAAAGGAGAGAGTGACTTCTCTAGTGTCGATTTCGAACCCATTACCTTTGACAACCTGCGTACGCTGGGCATTGAATTAACCGCTTTTGATTGGAGTGTAGCGTTAAAACACACGCGCACCGAAGCTAATAACGATAATTTCGATATAGCACAAGTCACCTCTGCTGTAGATTTATTACAACCTTTCTGGAGCGGCGCGGCTGATTTTTCGGATTCACTGCAACTTCGCGACGCTACTATTCAGTATACCTCTCTTTATGCCAACCGTTATTTAGGTGACTGGGAAGTATCCGGTGAGCTTTCGCATATTGATTCAGAATCTGTCGCACTAAGGCCTTCTTTTAACGGCTTTCTAAATATTAGTTACCTTTATGGTGCGCATACCTTTTACGGTCTATTTTCTTTTGCAGAAACTGATACCTATTTTCTTAGCGAAGAACAGCCTGAATTTCCCATCATTCCTGCTACAGCTGAGCTAGCTATGCTTGTTGAAGAAGTGGCCAGTTCATTAGCTCACCGACAGAAGACATTCTCTGTGGGCTGGCGCTGGGACCTACGAGAAAATCTAGCGTTTAAAGCACAAGTTGAACGAACTGATGTGAAGGCAAGAGGAACAGGACTTCGTGCCCGTGATGGTTTAGTCGTTGACGATGAAGGCGGTATAGCACACACCCTATTCCTCGCCTTAAGCTTTAGCTTTTAAGGGGAATGAACATGAGTTTGTTTAAACGCATCCCCTTAATTATAGCCCTAGCGCTATTTATGCATAGCGCGGCTTCTGCGGCACAGTCACAAGAGAAAATTGTTGTAGTGACCAACCTTAACAATGATGTGCAGGTATTGGACAAAAAAGGCTTAATTGACCTATTTATGGGTAAGTACTCAGCGTTTCCAAATGGCAAAGAAGCCACGCCTATTGATGTAGAATTAGATTCAGAACTGAAAAGCCAGTTCTATAAATCTTTAGTGGGTCTCCCCCTAGCAAGGGTAAATGCGTATTGGTCGCGACTTAAATTTTCTGGCCGTGTTAAACCTCCCGCGGTAGAGCAAACCATAGACGACGTTAAGGTGCGGCTGAAAGAAGACGTATCGGCACTGGCCTATGTTTATGAGTCGACTGTGACCGACAGTATGAAGGTAGTATATCGTTTTGATTAATATACAAGGTCTAGGTTTTCGCTTTTCGCTATTTTTAGTCGCAGCGGCAATGTTAGTGGTGTTTACTACCGCTGAATTCTTTTATCGCGTGACTTATGAGAACGAAATAAACGAAGCCAATAATGATATTGAAGAACTTTTTCAAACTGTTGGGGCAACCGCGTCCATCGCGGCTTTTTTAGAAGATGAAGACTTAGCCAAAGAAGCCATTAATGGCTTGGTTAAAACTAACAAAATACTTGCGGCTTCTATAAAAAGTGAGTCTCTCTATTATCAAGCCAATGTTACTGAAGCTATTAATAAAAATACCGAACCTCGGGTCTTTGTAGTTAGGCACCCTTTTATGCCAGAAGAATCACTTGCTGAGGTCAATGTCTACCCCAATTTCGAACACATTATTCAGCAGGCGGAAAAAATAAGTAGCGACAACAGCTACTCGCTATACGCTGAAGCACTGGTTGTAGGTTTTGTTGCTTTGTTGATTACCTACTACATCATTATTTCCCCTATGTTACGAGTGGGGCGCTCGTTACACCAAATCACACCTGGAACATCACAGCGGATCCCAACGCCTAAATATCACTCGCGCAGTGAAATAGGTAAACTCGTTTACGACACCAACCAACTGCTGAATAAAGTTGAAGAGCAATTTACGCAGGAGCGTCAGCTTAGAGAAGAAATAGAGTTTCTTGAAAAGCGGTTTAGAATGCTGTTTGAAAACGCCAAAACTGCAACTGTGTTAATGGCTGAGAATGGCACTATAGCGCTTCGAAACGAGGCGTTTAATGATTTAGTAGAGAAAACGGAGATTGGAATAAAGCAAGGCTATGGCGAACTGTTAGACGAACTATTCGAAACACCAGAAGCAATGAAAGCTGCACTTCAAGAAGCCTTTGCGCGAAACGAGTTTGCGACGGGAGAGTACAAGCTAAAGAGTAATTCAATTGACAGTGCTATTTGGGTTCAACTTATTGCCAGTCCATTACTGACAGAAGAAGGCGAACGTTACTACCAGCTTACATTAAATGATATTTCTAGTCGTAGGCAAGAACTACAAAAGCTAGCACTACAAGCAGATTTCGACGCGTTAACAGGTATTTACAATAGAAATGGCGGTGAAAAGTTCATAGCCAAACTCATGAGAAAGGAACACCAGTTCGCGTTGGCACTGATCGACCTTAACGGGTTTAAAGCGGTAAATGATATTTACGGTCACGATGCGGGTGACGAGGTTCTCATTTTTGTTGCTGAGCAATTGAAAGAAAAAATACGCAAAAATGATGTGGCAATACGCTGGGGCGGCGATGAATTTATGTTGTTGCTGCAAGCGGATGATGAAGCGTCGGTTCAGAAAGTGATAGACAAAGTAAACAGTGGCGTTAAACAGCCCTTTTATTTTAACAACGATACTAAACCAACGGTGGTTTCAATGAGCGTTGGGGTCGCCTTCTACCCTAAATCAAGTAGCAACATGCATGCACTAATTAAGCTGGCCGATATTGCCATGTATCAAGCAAAACAAAATAAGATATCAGCACCAGACGACTACCTTATCTTTGCTAACCAGTGCAGGCTAGATGATGAAGAGATGGGATAAATGCTAGATCGAGATGGACGGTTTCCAACACGCCAAAAGATAGTTTTGCGCCTTTCTAATATACAAAAGCCGAGTTATCAGATAACTCGGCTTTCTTTTTCATCTTCGCGCTATTAATCGCTCAATAGTACATCTAGATAAATGTATTTAAGTGCGTCACACTTTATTCACTCATTGTTTTGCCCAGCATACGCTTTAACGTACCGTCTTTATCAATAATGTGGTGCTTAAGTGCGCCAGCAATGTGTAGCAATAAAGCAACAATTACGGTATATCCTAAATAGAAGTGAATTGCTCCCCCCAGCTTAGACAGTTCGTAATTGATAGGCAGTGTTTTTTCTGGGTCTTCTACACTAAAGTTTTGGGCAAACACTTCCACCCCGAAAACGGATAAGCCATGCCCTCCGAGTACCGAGGCCATCAAACCTGATATAGGCATCATTAATGTTGCGATTATTAGAACCCAGTGCACCACTGTGGCTAACTTGTGCTCAATGGGTTTGTAGTTAGCAGCTGCACTCGGCCAACCGTTCTTCATACGCCATATCACGCGGGCTAACGCGACAAATAAGATGATAAAACCAATGGCCTTGTGCCATGGATAAAGCGTATAAACGCCATTTTCTGACATGTAAATGCCGGTAGCGAGTAACCCTATAATGGTTAATCCCACCAGCCAGTGTAAAAATACGGTTGTCGTAGCAAATTTGTTGTGGCTATCGTACTGCATGCTTTCCTCACTTTTTGTCCATGTTAAGAACTACATTATTCGTCTAACGTATCTCAACATTTTATAATCCCTCACACATTGTGAGGGATTACTAATAAGGTTTAAAGCAATTTGTAGGCCTATTTTTAACTAGCAAGGTGTTTGGAGTTTTTGCCTATTTAATCAGAGCGTAAAATAGAGAAGCTAATTTTACAGCGCATCAAAAAGTTAATGCGCAGCGATGATGGCGTCTAATTCGGCAATTAACGTCTTAATATGAGAAGGTTCATTAGCAAACGGATGTGGTGCTGCAAAGGTATTGTGGTCATTATCAAAGTAATCTCCTGCAACATCGGCAAAACGCTCAGAAAAAGCGGCATCCATAAAAATTTGTGCACCAAGCTTTAGGTCGCCCCCAGCAATACCGTAAGCACTTTTCACCATTTTGCTGCCCAAAAGCGACTTCGGATTTACCGATACCATTTTAGGGCCATTATTTTTGTACTTACTGCCCAGATTCATGGTCCACATGGTTATCGCTAGCTTGCTTTGCGCATAAGCAGCACCATCTGAGAGCTGAATTTCGCCACGTAACGCGCTCCAATTGATAGGAGCCTGTGCGGCCGAGGACACATTTATCACTCTACTTTGTGCATCCATTACATCGATTAACCCTAGAGTGAGTATATAAGGCGCAATAGTATTCACCATAAATCTGGCATCAAGGCCTGCGTTGGTGACGGGATTGTCCATTGTAAATACGCCGGCATTGTTTATTAATACATCTAGATGTTTGTTTTTGGCTTTTACTGCAATTGCGAGTTGCCTTACATCATCAAACGAAGATAAATCGGCTTGAACAGTATCAAACGTACTTCCTGGAAATTGAGCCTCTAGCGCACCTTTTATATTCTCCAGTTTCGCGTTATTTCTACCGTGTAAAATTACGTTGTGACCTTCTTTACCCAACATTTTTACCGTCTCTAGACCGATACCATCAGTGGCACCTGTAATCAATACTGTTTTCATTATTACTCTCTACCCGTTAATTTTCTTAAAAGTTCTGGCTCAATTTTGCTTTTAATTAATTGCCTGATATTAAGTTATCAATAATGCTTCAACTAGATAAGCGCAGGTTTCGTTAAAGCAGTTTCAAGGTAATCTATATAATAAACAGCTTACATTTTCATCGTGTTTAAAATGCTTATATCAGCAATAGATTATTTATAAAAACCATCTAGCCAGCGCGCTAAATAACACTTAGACTGCGAGGATAAAAATAAAAACGACAGGTATTGCGCCAGTGCGCTAGGCACGCGGCGCTCGACATCACTTTTATGTTTTTCCAATACACGCCAATGAATGAAAAGGTCTGGGTATTGGCCTATTGCTACAAACATAAATGATGAAGTACTTTTCATTTTAGTAACAAGGGTTCTCAATTTAATGTCACAACAAAAAGTAGGTTTAGTGGGCTGGCGCGGTATGGTTGGCTCAGTTTTAATGCAGCGAATGCAAGAAGAGCAAGACTTCGCGCACATTGAGCCCACCTTTTTTACCACCTCTCAAAAGGGTGTTGCAGCGCCAAACTTTGCTGGCAAAGATGCAGGTGTTTTAGAAGATGCGCACGACATCGTGGCGCTATCAAAACAAGATATTATTATTACCTGTCAGGGCGGTGACTATACGAAAGCCGTTTATGATGACCTTCGTGCAACAGGCTGGAACGGCTATTGGATTGACGCAGCGTCAGCCCTTCGCATGAAAGATGATGCGGTCATTATACTAGACCCAGTAAACCGTAAAGAAATTGATAATGGTATTGAAAAAGGCATTCGCACTTACGTTGGCGGGAACTGCACAGTGTCACTTATGCTGCTAGCGCTTGGTGGTCTGTTCGAGAAAGATCTTGTTGAATGGGCATCGCCAATGACCTACCAAGCGGCTTCAGGCTCAGGGGCAAAGCATATGCGTGAACTTATTAGCCAAATGGGCGCTATTCACAGCAATGTAAAAGATAAAGTAGAAGATCCTGCTACCGCAATTTTAGATATCGATCAGCAAGTGTCTGAGTTTATTCGAAGCGCAGATTACCCAAGTGAGCAATTCGGCGTTCCTCTTGCAGGAAGCCTGATCCCGTATATCGACTCACAACTACCTTCAGGTCAAAGCCGTGAAGAGTGGAAAGCCCAAGCCGAAGCAAACAAAATTCTAGGCATAAAAGGCAACGAAGTGCCTATCGACGGTATTTGCGTACGCGTAGGCGCCATGCGCTGTCACAGCCAAGCGATTACGCTTAAATTGAAGAAAGATCTGCCGGTTAGCGAGATTGAAGAAATCTTAGCGAAACACAATGACTGGGTAAAAGTCATTCCTGATGATCGTGAAGTGACTATGCAAGAACTCACGCCAGCCAAGGTTACCGGTACGCTATCTATTCCAGTAGGTCGTATCCGCAAGCTTAACATGGGCCCAGAGTATATCTCAGCGTTCACCGTTGGTGATCAGCTTTTATGGGGTGCTGCAGAGCCACTTCGCAGAATGCTGCGCATTGTGCTCGAGCAAAACTAATACTCTGTTTTACTTAGAAAATCTTAAAACGCCTTACCAGTAACTGGTAAGGCGTTTTTTATTTCTAGTATTCCTCGTAATGTACGTAAAACATTAGAAAAGAGTATGATGCTAGTTAGCCGACTCAGACCAAACAGCAAGTTCATTGCCACCAGGCTCGACAAAATGAAAACGGCACCCACCGGGAAAATCAAATAACGGTTTGGTAATTGTTCCGCCAGCGCTTTCTACATTAAGTTGTGCTTTAGCAATGTTACTAACATAAAGTACTAACAAGGGCGCCCCGCTCTCTGCTTTTGAAACCCGTTCAGCTGCAAATATGCCGCCATCTAACCCTGAATTACTAAAGGCACTATACTCACTACCGTAGTCAGTAAAGCTCCAGTTAAAAGCATTTTCGAAAAAGGCTTTTGAACGTTCAAGGTCAAGGGATGCAAATTCAACATAGTTAAGTTTGGTACTTTCCTGCATGGGTGTTATGCCTGGCGATAAGCGAATTTGAAAGCATCATAGCACTAATCACTATCGAGTCGACTATAAAGGACATAAGTCTGTACGCTGGGTTAAGCCGTTACGGTAAATACTAAATACCGCCGTGTATGCCGAGTGCAGGGCTAAAAGCTCACATCCCACTGCAGTGAATAGATTGTGCTATTAGCTCAGACTGTCATGTTGATAATAAAGCATTTGCTGGTAAGTGGGGACTTCCTTTTTGTGCCATCTCACTTTGTTTAACTAATTCAACAATATGGCTATTTACTGGTGTAGCAATATGATGTTTATTGCCTAACCTAACTATCTCACCGTTTAAGTAATCTATTTCAGTACGCCTTCCTAGTACCAAATCTTCATACATGGAGGAGCGTGCTTCGGGGTCGATTTTAAGCGTCGATGCAGCAATCGCCTTGAACAAAAAGTTAGGCAGCTTCATAATTTTTGGCATCAGCTTGGGAATGACCTTACCGGTTCTTGCTGGAGTAATTCCTTCCGCTTCTAATACCCTCAATGCTTCAGACAATACTTTAGCCATAACCAACCTGTATTGCCTATCCCCTAGTTGAGATTTAAGCGGTATACCAGACAATGCATTGACCGCGTTATTCAAGTTCATAATGAGCTTGCCATACTGCACCGCTGCCATATCTCTATAAACCGTCACCGGCAAGGAAGCGTTTTCAAGCTCCTTCACCAACTCGGCACAGTGATTATTGGGATCTTCTAAAGCTAAATTGCCCTCTGTACCACAATGAAAGTGCCCATTTCCTTTGTAAAAGACATTGAAAGGCACCATGCCCGCAATAACAACTTGTTCTAGATGTTGTCGTAGTAAATCAGCATTGCGCACACCGTTTTGCAGACTTACAACAAGTGCTTGAGGCTTTGCACACTGGTTAATGATGCTGGCAGCACTCTTGGTATCTTGGCTTTTAACACATAGTAAGATGATGTCTGCACTAGCTAAGCTATCGTTATTTAAAGAAAAATTGACGTGAAGAACATCCGCCATTTGATTACGGCCTCGCCAGTCTGTAACTTTCAAGCCATTTGCTACGATGTCGTCGTGTAATCGCTGTCGCCCAACAAGCGTAAGCGTATTCGAACTGTTGAATGCAGCGCCTGACGCCAACAAGCAACCTGCAACATAACAACCAATACTACCCGCGCCTAACACCACGATATTCATTAATGCTTTTCCTATCATGCCTAACTTTCTGTTATTTATTCAGACTGCTTCGTAATGATCGAAATGTAAACATAAAAATCACACAACAATAACAAAAAACGTTTTGTATCAGTTATTTCCTATTAATGTGATTCAATCTTTCAATTTTCTCCTAAGACGTGCTCTCCTTACAATTAGACCAAGTAGTCAACTTATATATAGTCAAATAGAGGGTCATCATGTTCGGTCAACAATCTGCGTCAACTAATGCTCGTAACGCTGAAAATTCTGCTAATAGCAAAATTGCTTTAGTCGCAGAAGGTGGCGGTCAACGCGGTATTTTCACAGCAGGTGTACTTGATACATGGTTAGATGCAGGGCATGACCCCTTCGATATCCTTATTGGCACTTCGGCAGGTTCGCAAAACTTGACAAGCTTTGTTGCACGTCAAAAAGGCTATGCAAAACGTCTTATTCGCGGTTTAACACGACATAAGCGTTTCTTTCAGATGGGCCGTGGTTTAGTGGGCAAACATATTGTCGATTTAGACTGGTACTTTGATAAAACCCAAGAAGCGAACCGTTTATTAGATTTAGATACGGCTAAAAGCAATGTGGCAGATAGAGAAATATTATTCACTGCTACGAACTCAAGGGACAGAAAAGCATATTTTCTTAATCCAATGAAAAGTCAAAATAACTGGGTTGAATTGATTAAAGCGTCGAGCGCACTGCCTCTGTTATACAAACAAGGTGTTCCGCTTCACACTGAAATTGAAGCCAAGCGAGCTGCCAATACCGGTTTTTACTTAGATGGTGGTTTAGCCGCCCCTTTACCTGTCACAGAGGCTTATAAGCGCGGCGCTACAAAAATTGTAGTGATTAGAACAGTGGACGAGGGCTTTCAAGCACAATCACCTTGGCTACAAAAGCTAAGCGCAGTAATGTGTGCAACGGGTACCTGCCCAAAAACTATCGACTATTTGCTACAACACGAACAAGCGTATCAAAAAGAATTAGCGTTTATCGAAAATCCACCTGAAGGAGTTGAGGTAATTCAAATTTTTGCGCCTAACAAACTTCAAAGTAAACTGTTGGGCAGCACTGACGCTCAGCTTCGTCACGATTACAATCTTGGCAAAAAGGCAGGTATTGCTTTTCTAGAAGCAGAAAGCGTTTCAGAAGGTCAGTTTGAAAGCGAAGCTGTTGCGGTAATTCCCAAAGAGAACGAAGCGGAAATCTTACGTAGCAATAATATTCGTGTCGTGAAGAACGTCGAAGAGGCCAAAGGTAAAGAAAGGAAGGCAAAACGACCTTTACTTACGTTGCCCTTCCCTGCTCGTTTGAAACAGAATATGAATGCGCAGAAAGAAGATAAGCGAATGACGGCATAATCGCTGCTCTATTAACTTTTAAAGCAGCGAGGCTGCAATTTATATATCTGAAAGCGATGCTGTCCAGTCCTCAAGATTTTCATACACGCCCGCTGCTATAGAAAAATCATGATTAGCCGACAAGGGTGTGGGTATAGCCACTGTTTTAATTCCTGCACTGACGGCAGCTTGCAGGCCAAATTCGGTATCTTCAACAGCCATGACTTCATGTGGAGCCAATCGCATTTGAGATAGGGCAGCTAAATAACAATCGGGTGAAGGTTTACCTTTAACTACGTCATCAGAAGAAACGATACACTCAACAATATCTTCAAAGCCATAGAAAGATACTGTCTTTTCAACCGCCAACCGAGCGCCCCCCGTTACTATAGCTACGCGTAAGCCATGAAATTTACAGAACACAAGGGCTTCTTTTGCGCCACGCATTAACGGAAATGCTTCGCGCTGTAAAAACTGAAGTGTCAGCGCCCTTCTCTTTTTAAAGAGTTCTTGGGGTGTTAACGCAAGCGAGAAATCCCGAATGATATCGCTAGCATTGTTCATGATTGAGATACCAGCCATACGCGTGTGGTAATAATCGAATGTCAGTTCTTTGCCCATATCCGCAAGCATGGTTCTCCATAACTCGAAATGCGTCATTTCTGAGTCGATTAGCGTACCATCGTGGTCGAAGAAAATGGCTTTCATGTCAATCACTGTGAGATTAGCTTAAGAGGCATGGATAAATAACCTAGTGTATAGCTGTTAACGGCCTTTACAGCACGGCGAAGTGTAAGTAATTGATATGTATAGAAAATAAGTGCAACTAAAATCTAGCCAACTTGACAGCTAATAGAAAAGTATTTATAAAACGCTTTTTCACTATTTCATCAAGTAAATCATGACAGAATTATCAACACCTGTAAAACAAACCGAAGCACACAAACTTATTGAAGGCCTATTGAAATCTAGCGATCCAACTGCCGAGCTAGATAAAATTTCTGAAGAGTACAATATCGCAAATTGGGGCCAAACTAATGCTGTTTCTGCGGACCTTTACGATGCCGTACGCGACTTACTTGGCAAAGGTGTAGTTACAGGTAACGACCTTGTTGCAGGAAAAGACACCATGGATCCAATTGTACATAAAGTACAAGCGGAAACAGAAACGCTTATCGCTAATCCAAGCGAAGCAGATGCTGACCGAGTTCAAACTTTTGTACTTGGTTTCTTACGTACATTCGTAAGCCAACTACTTCACCCTGGTACTAAGAAAGCGATTTACGCGAAAAAGCTTCCAGATTTAATTAAAGTATATCAGCAGGTTGCGAAGTAATCAGCGCTAATTTATACGCACAAAAAAAACCGGCCTAAAGCCGGTTTTTTTGTATTTGGCGGAGAGAGAGGGATTCGAACCCTCGATACGCTATAAACGTATACACACTTTCCAGGCGTGCGCCTTCAGCCACTCAGCCATCTCTCCAAATTTTGTATCAAGAAGATTTCAACTACGAAAACCCTTGAGCGCGCGTATAGTAGGTAAAGCCGCGCGCTTAATCAAGAACTTGCTGGAAAATATTCAACAAGTGCTTATAAAACGTGCGCTTATAGCCCGCCTTTCGCTTTTAACTCGGCTGAGAAGTTAAGCATGCGATCAAGTGGAATAAGTGCACCTTTACGCAATTCATCATCAACAAAGATTTCGTGCCCATCAGTTTCGCCTGTTAAAGACGCCTTAATCGCTTCTAAGCCGTTCATTGCCATCCAAGGGCAGTGAGCACAGCTTTTACACGTAGCGCCGTTACCGCCCGTTGGAGCCTCTATAAACGTCTTCTCTGGAGCAAGTTGTTGCATCTTGTAAAAGATGCCTTTGTCAGTGGCAACAATAAAGGTGTCGTTGTCCATAGTTTGCGAGGCTTTTATTAGCTGACTGGTTGAGCCAACTGCGTCTGCCATCTCTACTACACTTGCGGGTGATTCAGGGTGAACTAGAACCGCTGCGTTTGGATATAGCGCCTTCATATCGGCAAGTTTTTGCGCAGAGAATTCATCGTGAACAATACACTCGCCCTGCCACATTAGCATGTCGGCACCGGTTTGCTTGGCAATGTACGAACCTAAGTGTCGGTCAGGGCCCCAAATGATTTTCTTGCCCTGACTGTCTAAGTGCTCAACAATTTCCAGCGCGATGCTTGAAGTCACTACCCAATCAGCGCGCGCTTTCACAGCGGCCGAAGTATTCGCGTAAACCACAACGGTGTGATCAGGATGTTGGTCACAAAACTCGCTGAACTCTTTTACCGGGCAACCGATATCAAGGGAACAGGTCGCTTCAAGGGTAGGCATTAGCACGGTCTTTTCTGGGCTAAGAATTTTTGCCGTTTCGCCCATAAAGCGAACGCCAGCAACAATTAATGTTTGCTCTTCTACATCTCTACCAAATCGCGCCATTTCTAAAGAGTCCGCTACACAACCGCCGGTTTCTTCAGCAAGCGCCTGAATTTCATGGTCGGTATAATAGTGTGCGACAAGCACAGCGTTGCGAGCCTTTAGTAAGGCTTTGATCTCTGCCTTTAACTCAGCTTTACGTGCTTCTGATAATGGCTGTGGTTTTGCTGGGAACGGGTACTCTACCTGATCCACTCGAAATGCTACTGACATTAACCTACATCTCTGTTGCGACAAGGGTGCGGATTATACCCAACTGTCATAAAAATTACATACTACCTATTCAACATAAGCGTAATTAAATAGTCGTATTTGTACTTACTCTTCTACTACATGGGGTTAAGTTAACCAGATCAAAGTAAAAATGAGATAAGTGACAGTACAAAGAGAAATAAAAGTTGGATTTCAGAAAGTGCGATTTGAGTAGTGTTGTTTGAACATTAAGAATACTTGATGGTGGGTCGTGCTGGATTCGAACCAGCGACCAATTGATTAAAAGTCAACTGCTCTACCAACTGAGCTAACGACCCATCAAGTAACACAAAGATAAGTTTAGCAATTCAAATGATGGTGGGTCGTGCTGGATTCGAACCAGCGACCAATTGATTAAAAGTCAACTGCTCTACCAACTGAGCTAACGACCCATCATTTGATGCTAGGAGAGAAAGTGGTGGGTCGTGCTGGATTCGAACCAGCGACCAATTGATTAAAAGTCAACTGCTCTACCAACTGAGCTAACGACCCTTTCTTTCCTGTTGTTGCCTGTGTCTTGGCAACGGCGGCATATAATACTCAGATTTTTATTCGACGCAACCCATAACGTCCTTTTATTTTCATTTTTCTGTCAAATTACGACTAAACGGTCAAAATGAAAACAAATCGCTGAGTATTTATACCAGCACTAAATGAGTTTAGTCAGATATCTACGAAATACAGTGAAATTTAGTGCAGAAGTTTTATGCACTCTAAATGGAATTTTTTGAAAAAAACTTTTCTCTAACTCATAAAAAAGCCTCTTTAAAAGAGGCTTTGTTCATTACAAGTTATTTAACCGAGATTCAGCGAGGCGTTTAGCCGAAGAATCAGGGTAATCATTTACAACTTGTTGGAACAGCTGACGCGCTGTTGAACTGTCTCCCGTTCGCTCAGCAATGACACCTAGTTTTAATAAGGCGTCAGGGCGCTTGGCAGAATCGGTAAAGCGATTAGCTACAATATTAAATTGCTCACTTGCTTCGCTCCACTGCTGCTTATTAAACAACAGTTGCCCTAACCAATAGTGCGCGTTTGGTGCGTAACCACTGTTGGGAAAGCGCGAAATGAACGACTGAAATGCAGGAATGGCTTTATCGTACTCACGTGACTTAAGGATCAGATTCACTGCATTTCCATACGCTTCATCTTCACCTGCTTGCGGCGCTTGCGTTGGCGTAGATGCTGCTGGAGAGCTTACAGAGCCCGAATCAACACCTGCACTTGGCATAGCACTACCCTGTAGCGCACCACTTTGCTTGAGGGCTTCTACGCGCTTATCTATTTCAAGGTAAAGCTCACGCTGACGCTCAAGTACTTTTTGAAGTTCGTTGGTATTAACTTCAACCGCGCCACGCAGCTGGTCGACTTCCATTTGCATGTTATCTAACTGCGTTTGCAACCTGTGCTGCATTTCAGTTCGACTCTTAACAATACGCTCAAGCACTACAATACGCTGCTCTAATTCACTGCCGCCATTGGCGTCTACCACAGGCGCTTGCGCAAATGCGGTAGAAACAGCAAGGGCGGCACATAACGTGACGCCCATTTTTAATGTCTTATTCGTTAGAATAGTCATTAGCGGTAAACAACCACTCCGCGACGGTTTTGAGCAAATGCGTACTCAGTAGAACCCATCACTGCTGGTTTTTCTTCACCGTATGAAACTACTGTTACTTGGCTGCTGCTTACGCCAGCATTAAGTAGGTAAGTTTCAACAGACTGTGCACGACGTTCGCCTAGTGCAATGTTGTACTCTGGCGTACCACGGCTGTCAGTGTGACCTTCAATAGTCACTTTAGTGCTTGGGTTTTTCACCAAGAACGCCGCGTGCTTGTCTAGAATACGCTGAAACTCTGGCTTGATGCTTGAGCGGTCAAAGTCAAAGTAAACGGTTTGTTCGTTCTTCAGCGCTTCCATTTCTTGCTGAACCATTTCTTCTTGACGTTTCATACGCTGTGCAGCTTCTGCTTTAACACGCTGTGCTTCTGCTTCACGTGCTTCCGCTTCCGCAGCCGCTTGTTCTTGCGCAAGACGGTTACGCTCTGCTGCCAATTCTTCTTCGCTAGGGCCTGAAGAACATGCCATCATTGTCACTACTGGCAATGCGATAATGAAGCTCTTCATCACTTTATTCATTTGCATCCTACTAATCCTTAAATTTTATTGTTTAGTCGTTAAATTGTTAGAACAAAAATGGTGACCAACTTGGCGATTTAACTTGCCCATTGGCTGCTGGTAACCTAGCTTTAAAACGCCCATCTAAAGAGACCAGTGATAGTACTTGAGTCCCCTCGTGAAGGGTGCTGTAAATAATCATGCTTCCATTCGGCGCTACACTTGGTGATTCATCTAAGTACGTCCGTGTCAGTACTTGAGGAGATCCACCATCCAAAGACTGCTTAGCAATGTGATAGTTCCCATTAGTTTGGTTAACCATAATCATTTGCTTACCGTCAGGGGTTAGCGTACCGCCAAGGTTTTGCTCACCTACGAAGGTAACGCGCCTTACTTTCCCAGAATTTAAATTTACGCTATATATCTGGGGTTTACCACCCCGTTCCGAGCTAAATATTAAACCGCTGCCATCGGGTAGCCACGCAGGCTCCGTATCAATCGCTCTATTGCGTGTAACTCGGCGAAGATTTTTCGTCGCTAAGTCCATCACATAGAGTTCAGGGTTTCCATCTTTCGATAAAACCATTGCAAGTTGCTTGCCATCTGGTGAAAACACCGGGCTACTATTTATTCCAGGGAAATCAGTAATGCGCGCACGCTCGCTGGTGTAGATATTCTGAATGAATATTTGCGGTCTACGATTTTCAAAACTCACGTAGGCAAGCTTCTCGCCATCAGGCGACCACACTGGCGACATAAGCGGCTCGGGAGAAGACAGCAAGCGCGTTTCATTTTCACCATCGTAGTCTGCAATCACTAATTGATAAGGTTTTTCAACCGTATCGCGGTCGCGAACAATGACATAAGCAATTTTCGTTAAAAATGCACCGCGAACACCGGTCAATTTTTCATACACGATGTCGCTAATTCGATGCGCATACTGGCGAAAATCTCGGCCGTTTATCACTGCCTGACGGGCAGCTAGTACGTGGTCATTACTCGATACCAAATTACCGTCTTTGAGTACTTTAGCCTGGCCATTGTCAACCTGCCCTTTAAGTACATCAATCAACTCATAGGATACAAGAAAGCGGTCGCCTCCTTGTGGCTCAATGCTTCCTACTAATACGGTATCAACACCAAGTGTTGCCCATGCAGTGAAAGACACTTGCTCCGCTGTCTCTGGGTACTGTGGCATTTTATCGACAGATACCGGGTTAAACTTACCACTACGCATTAAGTCGGCCATCACCACTTTAGAAATATCGCCAGGCATGCTGCCCTGACCTTTCCATTTAAATGGCACAACCCCGATTGGACGTGCACTATCTACGCCCTCGGTTATCACAATTTCTAAGGATGCAAACACGTTGGCACTGAATGCCATCGTAATAAGCGCTATCCATAAACCTAGTTTTTTCATACCACTATAATTCCACTTTTAAAGTAATGTCTTTTAACTGCTCGTAAACGTCTGGCGCATCAGATACCGGTAACTTTTCGGCCCTGCGAACCGCGCTTTCAGCCGCTCTACACAGCGCATCATTGCCGCCGAGTACACGAATACTCGTAACAAACCCTGTCGTTGCTAACCGAATATTCAATCGACAGGTTTTACCTTGATAGCTGTCGTCTGAATACAAATTGCGCTTAATGGTTTGCTGAATAAGCGCGGTATAACGCTCTACTTCAGTAAGTACCTGTTTTCGCCTACGTTCTTGCTGAGCAGCTTGTTCTTTCGCTAACTGCTCTTGCATGATCCTTTCCATTTCAGCGCGTTCAGCGGCTTCTTTTTTCTTTCGCTCAGCCTCAGCTTTCACTTTTGCTTCGCGCTCCTTACGCTCTTGTTCCTTCTGCGCCGCTAAGCGCTCCAAGTCTTTTTGACGTTTCGCTTCAGCCGCTTCTGCTTCACGCTTTTCTTTCGCACGCTTGGCTGCTAGCTGCTGCTGGCGTTTTTTCTCTGCCGCGGCTTCTGCTTTTCTTTGCCTTTCTTGCTCTTCGGCTCTTGCTTGAGCTTCAGCTTGTGCCTGCTCCCTTTTTTGATCCGCAATCGCTTGCGCATCAATAAACGTCGCTTCTATCACAGGCGCATTCGACGGCATACTTGGCAAAGGGTCAGGAGAGAAACTGACGCTAATTAGCAACAGCGCAGCAATAAAAAGATGCAAACCAATGGACTTGTACAAACCTACTTGTTCTGGGCTTATACTGCTGGCTTGCTTGGCACTTTTGCCGTTCTTTTTATCACCACTTACACCGTTACTTGCGTTATTCGAGTGGCTAGCGGTTGACGTGCTTTTCGACACTTCAGGTTTCGACATATCTATATTACTCAACCGGATCCGTCATTAACCCTACTGAAGGCACACCCGCCTGCTGTAATAACACCATTAGCTGTATCACTTCGTTATACGCTACTTGTCCATCGCCTTTTACCACTACGGGCGTATTGGGCTCTTTGGTCAATTGTGCTTTTACAATAGCGCCAAGCTCATCTTCGCTAATTGGCGATTCCTGGTCCTCGCCTACATTAAGGAAGTAGCGACCTTTAACATCCACTGACGCAATAATAGGTGGTGTATCTTCTTGCTCTATCGGGTTGGCACTTGCTTTAGGCAAATCTACCTTTACCCCTTGAGAAATAAGCGGCGCCGTTACCATAAAGATAATAAGCAACACCAACATCACGTCGATGTAGGGCACTACGTTTATCTCTGATACGGGCCTGCGGCGTTTTCTTACATACATAACAAGTCCTCCGTTTGGAATGTAAACGCTTAGGCTTGTTGTTGTGCTTGCGCAGCAACGGCTTGGCGGTGAAGGATTGCAGAGAATTCTTCCATAAAGTTACCGTAGCTATTTTCAAGCTTCTCAACCTGATGGCTGAAACGGTTGTAGGCAATAACCGCAGGGATAGCAGCAAACAGGCCGATAGCAGTTGCAATAAGTGCTTCTGCAATACCCGGCGCTACCATAGCAAGGGTAGCTTGCTGTACTTCACCTAGTGCGATGAAGGCATTCATGATCCCCCACACAGTTCCAAATAGACCGATGTAAGGACTAATTGAGCCCGCCGTGGCTAAAAAGGGTAGACGACTTTCTAGTTCTTCGACTTGACGAGACATAGAAACGCGCATGGCACGGTATGTACCATCAACTATGCCGTTGGTAGCGGTGTTAGACTTGCGCAGGCGAACAAACTCTTTAAAGCCTGAGCAAAAGATGCTGCCCATGCCTGTTAGGTTAGTTCTGGCGGAAAGCTCTTGATAAAGTCGGTTAAGGTCAGCGCCTGACCAGAACTTGTCTTCAAACTGACGCATTTCGTTGCGTGCCGCCGACAAAGCTTTGCTGCGTTGGAAGATAAACGTCCACGACGCTATCGACACGCTTAGCAACAAAAGCATAACTAGTTGAACAATAAAACTCGCTTGTAAAAACAAGCCAATAAAAGTGAGATCAGATGACACGCGAAATTTCCCCTAACAAAGTACGTGGTAATCTTTTTGGCTTCATAACGGCCAAATCGACGCAGGCAACCTTGATATCTCCCGATACCAATGTAACGCCTTGTTCATTTTTAATAATTTGTTGAAACGTCATACTAGCGCCTTTCAATTCTACAACGCGAGTTTCAATACTCAACAGTTGATTGAACCGTGCAGGCGCATAGTTATGCATTTCAACGTGTTTGACGACGAAAGCGATGGATTGTTCCATCAGCGTGTCTTGTTCAAAACCTAGCTCGCGAAGCCACTCTGTACGGGCTCGCTCCATAAACTTTAGGTAATTCGCATAATAGACGATACCGCCTGCGTCGGTATCTTCGTAATACACTCTTACCTGATGTAAATGCATAACTATTCCTTTACCAAAAATTTAATAATCCAAAGCGAAGTTGAAATAACTAATTGGCGCGATAAAATGCAGAACAAAAACACTCCACAAGCCCCACCGACGCTAACATTTAATCAAAAGTAAACCAATATTAAACACCTGATTAACACATTAGTTTTTCTAATTCAAAAAAACAATTTTACTCAATTGTAGTTTTTTCTGCTCTCCCTATAATGCTCAGCATCAGTCGTACAGAGCGTGATGGTGCTTAGCACGGTCATGCAAGAGTTTTTCTCCTGTTAGACATGAGTTCCCTGGATTTATTTCCTTCAACACTTGTTGTTTTAGCCCGCTCAATGAGCGGGCTTTTTTTTGCCTGTGATTTAGCTTCTATACAAAGCAGAAATATTGGCTTCTTGTACTCATCAAACGCGTAACACTAATTGTTCAAATACGCTTCAACAGCGCAAAACTAATAACGTGCCCCATCCAAGCATTCACTTGTTACGTTTGAAACGCCTTCTGTATTTTCTGTGTGGCCAAAAAAAGCCCAGCAATCCTGCTAGGCCTTTAAAGCGAATCTAAACCTTTTTACAGCGGGACGGTAAATTATTCAGACGGAGCGAAACCAAAATGAAGATAAGCGCGCTGCGACACAATACGACCCCGTGGCGTGCGCTGTAAAAAGCCCTGCTGAATCAGGAAGGGTTCAATCACGTCTTCTATGGTTTCTTTCTCTTCACCAATGGCTGCTGCCAAATTGTCTAAGCCTACTGGCCCACCATCAAACTTTTCGATAATAGCTGTAAGCAATTTGCGGTCCATGTAATCGAAACCTTCTTTATCAACGTCAAGCATATCCAGTGCCTTCGCTGCCGTATCGGCTCCCACCGTGCCGTCTGCTTTAATTTCTGCGTAGTCTCGAACACGGCGTAACAAACGATTAGCAATACGCGGTGTGCCACGCGAACGACGAGCCACTTCTTGCGCACCTTCATCGTTCATGTCTAAATTCAGGTAGCTCGCGCTTCTTGCCACAATACTGGAGAGGTCTTTTACGTTGTAAAACTCTAATCGTTGAACAATACCGAAACGGTCGCGTAATGGCGACGTTAGCGAGCCTGCGCGGGTGGTAGCGCCTACCAGCGTAAAAGGAGGAAGGTCTAGCTTAATTGAACGGGCGGCCGGCCCCTCGCCTATCATAATATCAAGCTGGTAGTCTTCCATAGCAGGATAGAGAATCTCTTCTACTACTGGGCTTAAGCGATGTATTTCATCAATAAACAATACATCGTTGCGTTCAAGGTTGGTAAGCAGTGCAGCCAAGTCCCCAGCTTTCTCAAGCACAGGGCCTGACGTGGTTTTAATGTTCACGCCCATTTCATTTGCCACAATATTGGCAAGCGTGGTTTTACCCAGTCCTGGCGGACCAAAAATAAGTAGATGGTCTAGCGCATCGTCGCGATTACGCGCAGCTTGAATAAAAATTTCCATTTGCTCACATACGTGAGGCTGCCCCGTATAGTCTTCGAGCATTTTAGGGCGAATGGCGCGGTCGATGACCTCGTCTTCGGTGCTTGCTTCAGGCGTAATCAGTCTGTCGGCTTCAATCATGATAGTTCTACTTTAAACGGTGACGTGAAGACAGGCAGACTAAGAACCGCTGCCTTCGTTGAGTGCCATTATATGGCCGCTTTTAATGATTCGCGAATAAGGGCTTCACTTTCCATGCTCTCTTTGTATACGCTGTCGACTAACTTGCTCGCTTGAGCAGGTTTATAGCCTAGTGCAATAAGCGCACTTTGCGCTTCTTCCCGCGCGTCGTTCACTTCAACTATAGTATTGGTGGATAACAAGTCGCCACTTGGGGGCGGTACAGCAATACTCTGCGCCTTGCCAAATTTTGCTAAGCGGTCTTTAAGCTCTACCACTAAACGCTCTGCGGTTTTCTTGCCTATACCCGGTAAGCTGACGAGCGCAGAAACGTCTTCATTTTGTACGCTCGCCAAGAACTGGCTTGCCGACATTCCAGACAAAATAGCTAAGCCCAGTTTAGGGCCTACGCCATTGGCTTTGATCAATTCGCGGAAAAGCCCTCTTTCCATTTTATCAGCAAAACCAAACAGCAATTGGGCGTCTTCGCGAACCACAAAGTGTGTATACACCACCACTTCTTCACCTACCGCGGGAAGCTGGTAGAAACTGGTCATAGGCATATGAATTTCGTAGCCAACGCCGGCTACATCTACAAGAATTTCTGGAGGCTGTTTCTCAGCCAACGTACCGCGAATTCGTCCAATCATGAATTATCTCTGTAAAAGCGTGAGCTTTAAGCAGTACTAGCGCAAACGACCACGAACGGTTTTTCGGGCTTGCCCTGCCATGTTTATCAGGCTCTGTTCGGTGTGTGCATGACACAAGGCAACGGCTAATGCATCGGCAGCATCGGCCTGTGGCGTGCCGCTTAAGCTAAGCAGGTGTTTTACCATGTGCTGAACTTGCGTTTTATCTGCGCCACCTTTTCCAACTACCGACTGCTTAATTTGCCTTGCGCTGTATTCAGCAACAGGAAGTTGCGCTTGGGTGGCTGCCACAATGGCGGCACCTCTGGCCTGACCAAGCTTCAGCGCTGAATCAGGGTTTTTCGCCATAAATACTTGCTCAATAGCAAACTGGTCGGGTTTATATTGACGAATAATATCGCCAACCCCGGTAAAGATATTAGCAAGACGAGAAGGCAAATCTGCCGTTCCAACGCGAATGCATCCGCTTGCTACATACACCAGTTTACCTTGCTTGCGTGCAATTAAACCGTAGCCTGTGATCCGAGAACCTGGATCTATACCCAGTATAACCATTAAGGCACACTCGGTACAAACAAAGATACCGCTTCTTTATTCGAAGGAGACCATAAACGCGCGAGTGCTTCGTCTTTCGACACCCATTCGTACTGCAAGTGCTCTGTTAAGACAATGGGTAAATCGCTGTTTATTTGAAGGGAAAATACATGTTCTGTGTTGTGCACAGTACCAGGAGGATAGCGATGTAGCCAGCGGCTACGAATTTCATATTGGTTTTGCTTATCGTGGTCGTTAACCACAAAGCCGTGCGCTTTGGCATCGATGCCAATTTCTTCACACACTTCACGATATGCCGTTTCTAAGGGTAACTCCCCCTCTTCTAACGCGCCGGTTACCGACTGCCAAAAGGTAGGGTCGTCTTGTCGTTGCAAAAGCAGCACTCGGTAGTGTTGGTCATACAACACTACCAGTGCAGATTCAGGCTTCTTATACGCCATAAATTACGATTGCTTTTTCACCGTTGCAATAGCTAGCTCTTCAAGCTGCTGTGGGTTCGCAGGGCTAGGCGCCGATGTTAACGGACATGCCGCTGTGGTCGTTTTAGGGAATGCCATAACATCACGAATAGACGTCGCGCCAGTCATAAGCATTACAAGACGGTCTAGACCAAACGCAAGACCTGCATGCGGCGGCGCACCAAAACGCAACGCGTCAAGCAAGAAGCCAAACTTGTTCTTCGCCTCTTCATCGTCAATGCCAAGAATGTTGAATACCGTAGACTGCATGTCTTCATTGTGAATACGTACAGAACCGCCACCTAACTCAACACCGTTCAATACCATATCGTAAGCATCAGATAAGGCTTCAGCAGGGTTAGCTTTAAGCTCTTCTGGCGTTAAACCACGTGGCGCGGTAAACGGATGGTGGATAGCGTGAAGCTGACCGTCAAATTCTTCAAACATTGGGAAATCAACAACCCAAAGCGGCTTCCACTCGCCTTCAAGAAGCTCAAAGTCTTCACCAAGCTTAAGACGAAGTGCGCCCATCGCTTCGGTAACCACAGTGTAGCTGTCTGCACCGAACAATAAAATATCGCCGCTTTGTGCGCCAGTACGCTCTAGTATGGCGTTAGTGATGTCTTCCGTTAGGAACTTAAGGATTGGCGACTGCAGGCCTTCAAGTCCAGCACCAGCATCGTTAACTTTAATCCAAGCTAGGCCTTTCGCGCCGTAAATACCTACAAATTTGGTGTATTCGTCAATTTGCTTACGCGAAAGTGACGCACCGCCCGGTACGCGAATTGCCGCAACGCGACCTTTAGGGTCGTTCGCAGGGCCGCTGAATACTTTAAAGTCAACGTTAGCAAGCAAGTCGGCAACGTCTGTTAACTCTAACGGGTTACGTAGGTCTGGCTTATCGCTACCAAAGCGCGTCATGGCATCGGCGTACGTCATGCGCGGGAAGTCGCCAAGGTCAACGTTTAGCATTTTGTTGAACAAGTCGCGGATCATGCGCTCGGTAATAGACATTACGCCATCGGCATCTAAGAACGTGGTCTCAATATCGATTTGGGTAAATTCTGGCTGACGGTCGGCACGTAAGTCTTCGTCGCGGAAGCACTTAACAATTTGATAGTAACGGTCCATGCCCGACATCATCAGAAGCTGTTTGAAAAGCTGTGGCGATTGCGGAAGTGCAAAGAACTCACCTTTGTGCGTGCGGCTTGGCACTAGGTAGTCACGTGCACCCTCTGGCGTTGCCTTAGTAAGAATAGGGGTTTCAATATCAAGGAAACCTTCTTCTTCTAGGAAGCGACGTACAGCACCTGTTACTTTTGCACGGAATTGTAAACGTTGGCTCATTACAGGACGGCGAAGGTCTAGATAACGATAGCGAAGGCGCTGTTCTTCTGAGTTTTCTTGGTTCCAGTCCAGTGGAAGTACGTCAGATTTGTTGATCACTTCAAGGCCTGTGCCTAGGATCTCAATCTCGCCAGTGCGCATGTCTTTATTTACTTGACCTTCAGGGCGCGCACGTACTTTACCCGTTAGCTTTACGCAGAACTCGCTACGCAACGTGTTAGCTACCGATAGCACGTCTGGTAAATCTGGGTCGAACACCACTTGTACGATACCTTCGCGGTCGCGTAAGTCGATGAAAATTACACCGCCTAAATCGCGACGCTTATTAACCCACCCGCAAAGGGTAACTTCTTGTCCAATGTATGATGAATCGATATTCCCACAGTAATCTGTGCGCATGGTCCTTGACCCCTGATGTTTTTTCTTGCTTCGCATGCAGTGAATAGGCGTTTAAAACCGCTTACTTTTGGGCTTAAGACTTTGCCAAAAATCGCGTAAACTCGCTGGCCAATTAACTGGCCCGCCCACAACATGCATAATGTAATGATTTAAAGGCCGCATAGTATAAACAAATGCTTGATAAAGCCCAATGACAAATATGCACAAATCAGCCATATCACAAGGAAATCTCTACATTGGATTGCCAATGTGGCAACACAACCATTGGCCAAGCACCTGGTTTGCTAATTATCCCAAGTCTGATAATGGATTGTCGCTGTATGCCAAGGAGTGTAATACGGTTGAAGGGAATACCACATTTTACTCTCTTCCCCACCAAGACGCGGTAGCGAGATGGTGCGCTTCAGTACCCAGCCACTTCAGATTTACTTTCAAGTTTCACCAGAACATTACGCATGTACATCAATTACAGCACTGTGATGAAGAGGTTGCCCAACAGCTTGCTTTATTAAGCCCGTTAAAAGAAAAGCTAGGAGTCATGATGCTGCAACTGCCCGCTTCTTTCGGGCCAGAAAAGCTATCCATTTTGGATACCTTTTTAGCGGCGTTACCTCAAGAATTAAACGTAGCAGTTGAAGTGCGCCACTTGGCGTTTTTTGCAAAGGGTGACGAGGAAAAGGCGCTTAACCAACTTTTGATTCGCCATGGTGCGAATAGAATCATTATGGACACCCGAGCTCTTTTCACTGGCTCTTTAAACGCAGGGGGAACCGATAGAGGTGCGATGCTCGAGGAAGTACGAGAGAAAAAGCCCCGTGTACCGGTAAACGTTATCGCTACAGGCCATACTCCCATTGTGCGCTTTGTAGGCAATGATGTTGATGATGACAACCAACGCTGTTTATTGCCTTGGGTGAAAAAAGTGAAGATTTGGCAAAGTGAAGGAAAAGACGTGTACTTTTTTTGTCACCGCCCCGACAACAAAGACGCTCCCTGGTTAGCGCAGCAGTTTATCGATTTGTATAACAACGATAACCCATTACTCGTGCTAGAAAATCTGTCTATCAAAAGCCTGCCAGAGCAGAGTGCCCTGTTTTAATCAGTCGCCATTAGTGATTAATCGATTAAGTTTAATTTTTAATAGATAGCGTTTTTCTAATTTAGCGGTAAACTATTGCTCTTATCTATTTTGGTACTACACCATTATTTACCGTGAAATAACCTCAATGAACCATGAATATGAGAAAGCGCGTATTGCTGCGCTTGAATCGTTAGATATTTTAGATACTTCCCCAAGCGAACAACTTGACGAGCTCACCAAAGCTGTACAAGAAGAGTTTAATGCTAAAACCTGCTTAGTAAGCCTCGTTGCAGAAGATCGTCAATGGTTTAAGTCTCGCCAGTGTATGGAT
The DNA here is from genome assembly GCF_056160665.1 of Alteromonas sp. ABH4_453. NCBI lineage: Bacteria > Pseudomonadati > Pseudomonadota > Gammaproteobacteria > Alteromonadales > Alteromonadaceae > Alteromonas > Alteromonas sp. ABH4_453. Next base: position 334,275 of record NZ_JBSWXP010000006.1, on the reverse strand, counting down.
GCTACAGAGACACCGCGTAATATCTCGTTTTGCACCTACGCGATAGCCGAAGAAGAATACTTAATTGTTCCCGACGCTAAAGCCGATAAGCTATTTGCTAATAACCCGCTGGTCACTGGCAACCCTTTCATAAGAGCTTACGCTGGTGCTATCTTACGCAACAAAGATGGCTATGAATTGGGCACGTTATGCCTACTGTTTGATGAACCACGTGACTTTTTAGACGTTGAGATAGAAAGCTTAAAAAAACACGCTCGTGCTGTTGAAACCATTGTTTTTTCAGAACATCTTCCAGCATAACCCCTGCCTTACGCTTTTCCTATCGCAAAACAAAAACGCATCACTAAAAAGTGATGCGTTTAATAACTCTCTAAACTCGACTATGTCTATCTGAAATCAGCGGCGTCTAACTCGTGCTTTTTCATAAGTTTATGCATGTCTGTACGGTTTCTTCCTGCAAGCTCTGCCGCGCGCGTTACGTTGCCGTCGGTCATTTTAAGAAGCTTGTGCAAGTATTGCTGTTCAAAGGCATCGCGCGCTTCTGTAAGCGTAGGCCAGCTTTGTTTAGTGGCAGACAAGGCCTGCTCTACTAGGTGGAGCGGAATAACAGGCGTTTGCGTTAACGCAACACACTGCTCAACCACATTCACAAGCTGACGTACGTTACCCGGCCAAGATGAGGTTACCAGCTGTTGCATAGCGTCATCAGAAAATTGGCTTACATTCACGCCATGACGCTGTGCGCTTTGTTGCAGCAGAGAGCGAGCCAAAAGTGGAATATCTTCACTTCGCGATTTCAGCGACGGAAGTTTTAGGTTCACCACGTTTAGGCGGTAATATAAATCTTCGCGGAAGGTGCCTTCTTCCATTTCTTTATGCAAGTCTTTGTGCGTTGCAGAAATAATACGCACATCGATATCTACGTGCTTGCTGCTACCTACTGGACGAATTTGGCGCTCTTGTAATGCACGCAGTAGTTTTACCTGCAGCGTCATCGGCATATCGCCAATCTCATCCAAGAACAAGGTACCACCGTCGGCTTCTCTAAATAAACCTGGGTGAGCGGCTACAGCACCGGTAAACGCCCCTTTAGCATGACCAAATAGCTCAGATTCAAGTAAGTTTTCAGGCAATGCTCCACAGTTAATAGCTACAAATGGCTTGTCGCTGCGGTTACTGGCTTTATGAATGGCGTTAGCAAGCAGCTCTTTACCTGTACCGCTCGCACCGCTAATAAGTACAGATACTTCTCTTTGCGCAATACGAAACGCTTGGTCTAGTACGTTTAGCATTTCCGGTGAGCGAGTAATAATGTCTTTCGCCCAATCCCCCGGCTGTGCAGCCTGAGATTGACTTAACGCTTTTTGCAAGAGCGCACGCAGCTCATCGTGATCCACTGGTTTCGGTAAGAAACCAAATACCCCGCGCTGCGTGGCCGCTACTGCATCAGCAATGGTGCCGTGGGCCGTCATTAAAATTACAGGAATGTCTTTTCTGATCCCCATTATTTCTTCGAACAAGCTTAAGCCATCTAAACCCGGCATGCGCAGGTCACTTAAAACAACGTCATAATTGTCGTTTTGAAGCTTTCTTAACGCCGACTGACCATCTTCCACTGCGGTCACATGATAACCCTCGCCTTCAAGACGAATGGTTAACAAACGCAATAGGCTTTTATCATCATCAACCAACAATAAGTTAGGGTTACTACTCGCCTTTTCGCTCACTGTTGTGTACTCCTGTTTTTATCCATCAGTGTTGCTTCAATTTGCAACAATTCTTCTAATTTTTTGCGCAAGTTAACGGCATCTTTTTCAAGCGCTTTTAATTTCTCTCCACGAGAAGTATTTTCTTGCTCCAACACCACCATGGCAGACTCTAACTGCATAATGTGATTGTTGTGTGATGCGGCAATCACATTTATCACTTCCTGAGCGGTTTGGGTAAAGGTTCCCGCAATATCATTAAGCGCCAACTGCCCACGCAATCTATCTTGATAAGGGGTATCGGTGGGAAGCGTCAGTAGGTAGGCATGAAGCGTATCGAACGCTGAATCTCCTAGCGCTTCTATACTCTGCTTGCGTTTTAACCAAGGCTGGTTTGCCGCGGCAATCCACGAATTAAGCCAATAAGTCGTATCACAATTGTGATCAAAGCCTTTCGGCGGTTCGTCAAATAAACAAAAGCCACGTTCTATCTTTGCTACAGGGTTTACCGTTTCAGGTTCGCCTGCGTTGCCGCTATTTCTGGTTATACTCTGACATCCTGTCAGTACCAGTAAAGCGACAATTAAACCACTTGTTTTCATTTTATTTTTCCTGTCGCGGAATGGTCACTCTAAAGCAAACATCGGCATAGTCTACATCTACAACACGCACATCACCATGCATCAGTCGAGCGCAATCGGCAACAATTGATAATCCTAACCCCGTTCCAATAACGTTGTCGTTTCTTGGCTCGGTCCCTCGAATAAAAGGCTCAAATAGCGTGTGTACTGATTCTGGTGCAATGCGTTTACCACGGTTTGCTACGTCCAATACAAGGTTATCATTTTCGTTATAAAGGCTAATGTTAATGGGTCTTCCTATCGCTCCGTGCGCAACAGCATTAGACACCAAGTTATCAAGTATTCTTCTAAACAACTCCTCGTCAACTTGTACTTTAGGCGCAGAAATATTTACGTCCACCTCTCTTTCTTGAATGGCAAGAGCATAATCGTCAAGGCAAGCCGTAACCAGCTTGCGTGCATCACTTTCAACTATTTTGGGTTGCGCTTGTTGCAATAACAAATTGTAGTCGAGCAGTTTTTCAACCAAAGTATTGAGGCGCTGTGTGCTGCCGGTGAGTAATGACAACACTTCTCGCTGTGCATTATTTAATTCACCAACCACGTTTTCCGATAACAAACTACAGCCTTCTTTTATACTCGCTAACGGAGTTTTAAGCTCGTGAGCGGCATGCCGTAGTAAAGCAGTTCTGATGTGTTCTAGCTGTTGTAAACGATCATAGAGCCAGTGCAAATCCTTTTCGACATCTATAAGTTCTCTGGGGGCCTGCTTAGATAGTGGCGGAAGCTGGCCATCGCTATGCGCCATGATCCGTATTATTTTTTTGAGGTTATTGACAGGGTTCACAATCAATTGGCTCCCCATCAATATAAGCAGTAACGACACGCTTACCAACATTGCTGTAGACCATGCTTGTTTTGCCTGCATAGCATTCAGGTCATCTTGCTGAACTTTTACCCGCTCCGTAATAGCGGCTTCAACGTCGTCGCGCAATTGGTCTACGCTATCACCAACCGACGCTAAATACGCGTTAAGCAACAATTGATCTTCGATGGCTCGGTATTCAGCAAGTTGGTTGAGTTGTTCGGATAGTCGAGAACATGTTGCAGGAACAGATAGTGCCTGACATAAGTTATCAGCTGCAACGGCAAATTGATCGATTGCATTATCGGAGAGCTGCGCTACGCGCTCACTACGTAAAACCGTAAATTGTCTGATACTGCGCTCAACATCAACAACTGCGTTATCTAAACGCTGCATGTCGCTAACAACATCGACCACAAAACGCGTTTCAAGCGTTGTCATTTGACCAACTTTAGCCAAATCGCTTTGACTTTGCCATAGAAGCGCAATGAGCGGAATGAGGGCCAGTACAAAACTACCTAACGTTAACTGTCTTAGTGAACCAAGTTGTACCAAGCGTTCACCAAACGATACCTTGTTTATCAGAACCTTACCCTCATCGATGTTGATATTCTTATCTACTCACCTGCAGTGAGTTTTTCATTACCCGGAGTAAGCTTACTCTTTGCCATTTCTGCCTCAGAGAGCTTTCCGTCTTCGTTGTCGTCAATCAAACCAAAGTTACGCAGTAATCCCGTGTGTCTTACCGCTTCCTTAAGAGAAATCAAGCCGTCTTTGTCTGTATCTAACTGTTGCATGAGCGAACGCGCCGGTGTGGCATGCGCATCTGCTACTGAAATGGCTTGCACTGCTGCAACAGCACAAAGTGCTAAAAAAACTTTTTCGAGACGTTTCATCATGAATCCTCCGCTAAACGCTTGTTAAAATCCTTCTCAATTCGCCAATTTCTATCCTATGGCTTCTGCCACTAATGTATGATTAAGGCATATGGATATTACCATTAGTCTTCAATCAACCACATCATTAATGCATCTAAACTAGCTATGCTATTTTCAGACCACAATAAATATAAACTTTAAAAACATAAAGTTAAGAAAATAACAATGCTTTAATATGGGTAATCCATGGACAGGTGTTGCAATAAAGAAACACTGGTAGTGAGTGCATGTCGGCAACAATACCGACATGCATATTTCAGCATCAGTTGAATTGTTCAGCCTTATAGTGGCTGGGTGAAGTAACGAGCACATCAATTGGAACTGGCTTGCTGAACATGAAACCCTGTACATTGTCACAACCGTGCTCTTTGAGATACTGCCACTGCTCAAGATTTTCTATTCCCTCAGCGCACACTGAAAGGGATAACCGTTTTGCCAAATCAATTATAGCGCCTGTTACTAAGCGACTGCGTTCAGATGATTGTATTTCCGTCACAAACTGCCTATCGACTTTAAGCGTATCAATATTGATTTGAGTGAGATAACTCAAGGAGGAATATCCCGTGCCAAAATCGTCGAGGGCAATCGCACATCCCATATTACCAATGCGTCTGAAAAACTTATTGGAAAGCGCAAAGTTTTCAAGATACGCGCTTTCAGTCACTTCAAATTCGATGTTCTCGGGGTTTATATCGTAAAGCGTAAAAGTGTTGTAGATATAGTCGAAGAGTTGATTACTTCTCAGGTCGTGGCCAGATAGATTAATTGAAGCTCTAAAAGCGCCCACAGCCCAACGTCTGAGTTCAGGCATATCTATACACACACGATTTATTACCCATCGAGTAATCGCGGTAATTTTTCCACCTTGCTCTGCTATAGGAATAAATTCGTTTGGCATAACCAGGCCAAATTCAGGATGTAGCCAACGTATTAATGCCTCAACGCCAATAACATTTCCGTCGTTGTTGACTTTTACTTGGTAATAGACAACAAATTCATCATTCGCTATCCCTTGCTCTATGCCGTTAGCCAAATGAAGTTTACGTTTGTGAGATTCCACCATATCTGGCGTAAATAGTGTGTAACTTCCCCTTCCTCTCGCCTTCGAACGATACATGGCCAGGTCGGCATTACTCATAAGTTCACTTAAATCGTAGCCCGCATCAGAAGCAGTAGCCACGCCTACGCTCAAGCCAACAGTTAGAGAAAGTCCTCTAAGCTCAAAGGGTTCATCAAACGCTGTAATTAATCTCATTGCGAGACGTTTTGCCTGGTCGGTCGTTGCATCTCGATCTGGAAGTACTAAGAATTCATCGCCACCTAAGCGAGCAAACAAATCGCCATCTCTGAGTAGACACTGCACTCTATCAGCCACTTCTATGAGAATTAAATCGCCTGTCTCATGCCCTAAAGAATCATTTATTCCTTTAAATCCATCAAGGTCAAAAAATAAAAGCAACAAATCTTCATCATTTCTTTTCGCTCTTGCTAATTCCAACCTAAGGTTATCAAGAACAAATTGCCGATTGGGAAGGCCTGTTAGGCTATCAAAATTAGCAAGGCGAGACATAGTTTCTTGCTGGTCGACCAAGGTTTGCTTTTGTTCAAAGTTAACCAGAAGCTCAACTTCGATCGCGTCTAGTAAGCTGTTAATGTTGCTAGCTATTCTACCTATTTCATTAGATGAGTGAATTGAGCTTCTAAGCGCATAATCTTTGGTTTCAAAGACTTCCTGGGTAAATCGACCTAATGAAGCAAGCGGTGAAATCAAGCGATATAGAATAGAAATACACACCCCGGTACACAATAACCAAAGAGCAAGCATGACGGGGGCTTGTTCCAAAATTTGTCGAGCACTATTCGCAGACTGTAAATTGTTGATGTCAATATAAATGACAATGTGGCCCATAGGATAGAGGCTACTTCCCACGATTTGGTGATCAACGATAACCCCTTCGTATTGCGAGATGCCAAAAGGAACATTTTGTGGTGATGTAGGTAGGGATGCGTTGCTTATATCGAGCACTCTCTCAGGCTGAACAGCCGAAATCACATTAAAATGATTATCGTAAAGGAACGCGGATAAAAGATGCTCGTGCTCTTTGATTGACTGAAAAAATGAAGAGAACAACGCGTTGTTACCAGGGTTTCTTTCCATCATCACTGACAATTGTAGTGCGAGAGAGTTACTCAAGGCGGCGGTATTATTTTTCACGACGGTAACAACAGATTCGTGATGGTCTAGCCTATTGATCAAGGCAACTGCGATGATCAAAACAGACATGGATAAGGCAATAGTGAGCCCAATCGGAATTTTTAACGTTCTAAACACTCATGTGTCCTTGCTTTACAACTCTTCTTATAGCGGAATAGGCAAGGAATATTTATCCAAACCCTACCACTTATTTATTGTTCTGAGCGTAATAGTAAGTCACGTGCTTTGAAATTAACAACGTATTTTTGTTTAGATAGACAACACTGTTCTGGAAGTGGATTATTTAGAACCTTCTGCAATCTCAAGCTTAGTCTTAATGAATTGGCTATGAGGTACATACAACAATTCAGCTATTTGTCTTATGGTACTTTCTTCTAGTGGCGCTAAGGATTTATCGGCATAGGCTATTGCCCAAAGACCTTTGATTACGCTGACCTTTTCTTCTGCAGAGTAATGTTTATTGAGCACCTGAGTAAAATGCACAAGGTCAACAGCATCATCAGCCGTTTCCCGTCCTTGTTCTAATAGCAATGCCATTGCTTCATCATCAACATTAACAAGGCGCTTTAGCTGCTTTTTATATTCTTCCTTTTCAGTTTGAGTTACCTGATTGTCAGCGTTGACTAATTCGCTAAGTAAGGCAGCTGTGGCAAGTTCAATCGTGTAAGCAGGCTTTGCTTTGTTGTGTGACTCTTCAAATAGTTTCAAAAAAGATTTCAGCATGATGCCTCTGGTTAGTGGCTTTAACAGCGCAGCTATTCGATTAAGATAAATGAGTATTTAACTATTTATTACTAAGGAAAAGAGGATTTCGATTAGTTGTTTAAAAACGTGGATGGTTTAGCTTAGCTGCCGCTCCCTTTCCACGCAAAGCTAGTTTCCTTACTGCTAACGAGTACTAAGTAAGCAAATAACTTTACTACCATTCTTTTCAAACCAGACTCGCTCACACAGTGTTTGAATTAAAGGAAGGCCTCGGCCAAAGCATTCATCACTAGATAAACGCACTCCCGGTAAATACGCTTTGTTTTCCCACTGAAATCCATTTCCACTATCTTCTACCGAAACGAGCACTTTTCCCCTATCTGGTAAAGATTCTACTCTAACGATAATTCGACCACGGCTTAAAGCTTGTAGAGATGCCTCCCTATTTTCGTAGTATTGGTGAAACCCAGCGCTGTCTTGTTTAAGTTTCGAGTCAAGCTTTAAAATACCGTGCTCAAGTGCATTATTAAAAATCTCTGATAACACTGTGAATATAATCGAACGGATACCTTGCATCTCTTCACACTGGCCTGCCAGCTGCAGTACACGTGGAAGGACATCAGGCTGCTTTAGGTGCTCGGCATCCAGTGTAACCTCATGCACTGACGGAAAAGCGTACGCGACTTGGTTTCTCAGGTGCATATTTATTGGTTTTGAGGTGAATACCACTAAGGTTACATCATCTTGAAATGTAGACGTTGCACAGTTCGCCTTAGCTCGCTCAAATAATGATTTAGCGTCGACAACGCCTTCTTCTATCATTTGATTTTTCACTATCTCTGCAAGTCCTTCTTCCAGCAACATATCACCATCATCATTTGAGATTTCAATAAGCCCGTCACTGCAAATAATTAACTGTTCATTGTGTCCTAAATTAACAATGTCTATGTCGGTGTTAAGCTCATGTTCTTCCAAAACCCCTAGGGCCATGTGACGAGAACATATTTTACGTGCCCCCATGTTTGACGTCGCAGGAATAATCGCTGCTGGCATCCCGCCCTGCCACAAATTTATGCGGTTTCCCGCCGCGTTAATCTCACCGACTACGGCAGCCATAAACATGTCACTGGGCAAAAATTTAGTTAGGATCTGGTTTAATTCACTAACGATTTCAGATACCGATACACCTTGTTGACTTAGCTCTTGAAACACACGAGTAACGGGTAACGCACCAATAGCCGAAGCAAGACCGTGTCCAGTAAAGTCCCCCACAATGAAATAAATGCCCCCACTAGGGCTTGCTTCGCATAAAAATAAATCGCCGTTAAAGGTTTCGGCAGGTTGAAGAAAGCAATCGAAATGCGCCTGCACTTCCGGGTGGTTAACTATGGCATGACTGAAAATATGCTCAACAATGGCGTGTTCCCGTGCCACCCTTTGATTAAAAAGTCGCAGGCTCTTGTTCTGTTGTTCTACGTGCTCACTTAACGCACGTATTTTTAAGTGCGCCCGGATTTTTGCAATTAAGATATGACGGTCAAAAGGTTTTGTAGCAAAATCGTTACCCCCTACTTCTAAACAGCGCACTAAACTGTCTTTGTCCTCTAGGGCAGTGATAAACAAAATAGGAAGATAAGGCCCTTTTGCAAGTTTACGGATTTTTGGAGCAACATCAAAACCAGACAATCCAGGCATAACAACATCGAGCAAAACCAAATCTGGCTGCTCTTCAATAAATGTTTCAATCGCCTCTTTACCATCCACTGCTTCAACACATTCTGTATAGCCGGCGTTATACAGCATGTTGGTCAAAAGAGTACGGTTAATAGCCTCGTCATCAACAATGAGGATTTTCAACAAAAAAAGTCCTATTCAGGCTACTTAATTTCGAACTTTTTTTCGAACCGGGATATTTTGAGAATTTTTGCCACCTGAGGTCTGGCGTTCTCAATACTGTAAGAGAGTTCTTTGTCTGCCAATGTTTTCTGCATATTCAATAGCATGCCTAGTGCTGAGCTATCCATATACTCGGTACGAGACAAGTCTACAGCGATATGAGTTGCACCGTCATTTAGTTCGCTGTATGCGTTTCTAAAATCTTCAACTTTACTGAAATCAAATTTTGTTCCTACATCGATTACCAATACTTTCCCCTGATTCTGGTAGCTTGACGTTATTTCCATATGCTTTCCTTAAAATGTCAGCAGAAATGCTTCAATACATGCTTTTAACTTTGCTATCCTTATCTTAGTTGAACTTTTTCACATCGCCATCAATAAGTGCTTAAACTTTCGTATGATTGAGTTTTAACAAGCATAATAACGATGGTTTTACGGATTTTATTGAGGTATCTATGCAAGATTGGCAAGACGCTCTTTTGGTCTACAGTACAGAGAGCGGCAAAATAAAGCCTGAGCAAAAATCAGAGCAACGTTCAGTTTCTTCAGACGGCGTAGTTCGTATTCACAGAGAAACGAAAGGTCGCAAAGGAAAAGGCGTGTCGTTAATTAAGGGGCTAGACCTTCCTTCTGACGAACTAAAGAAACTTGGCTCAGAATTAAAAAAGAAATGCGGTTGCGGCGGAGCGGTAAAAGACGGCGTCATTGAAGTACAAACTGATGACAGAGAAAAACTGCGCTCGCTGCTAACTGACAAAGGGTACAAAGTTAAGCTTGCGGGTGGTTAGTGATTGAAGACCACTTGTACGCTCTCACTTTTTCATAAACATATAACAAAAAGAGTCTGAAATGGAAAAGCTGTCAATTTCTGATTTACATATTATTTTGGTTGAACCATCTGACACACAACGAAAAATTATCACTACGTTGCTGTTGAAAGAAAACGTTAAGGAAATTGACCCAGTCAGTACCCTTTCCGAAGCCCGTTCAGCGGTTAAAGCCCATGGCGCCGACTTAATAGTCAGCGCAATGTATTATGAGGACGGAACCGCACTAGAGCTTCTCAAGTTTATAAAAGAAGACGACGCATTTAAGAGCATTCCATTTATGCTCGTCTCTAGTGAAAATCGATTGAGCAAATTGGAAGAATTCAAACAGGCGGGTGTCGCAGCAATTCTTCCTAAACCCTTTGAGCCTCTTCATTTATCACGTGCCTTAAATGCGAGTCTCGACCTAATCAACCACGATGAGTTAGAACTAGAATTGTTTGATGTGCACGACGTTCGTGTTCTGCTTGTTGATGACAGTAAACTTGCTCGGAACCATATTAGACGAGTACTCGAAGGAATGGGATTACAGAGAATCCAAGAAGCTGAAAATGGCGCAGCTGCGCTTACTTTGATAAAAGACCAAGCTTTCGACCTTGTGGTTACCGACTACAATATGCCTGAAATGGACGGCCGAGAGCTGTCTGAATTCATTCGCTTTAATCCAGAAACCACGCATATCCCTATTATTATGGTGACATCTGAATCGGCAGACAGTGCCCATATGGCCAACATTCAGCAAACCGGTGTAAATGCATTGTGTGACAAGCCTTTTGAGCCAAATGAAGTACGCCAAATGCTGTCAGCGCTGTTAGGTAATTAGCCTTCACAGCATGCTTTTTAAACGAATGCTACATATCGGTGAAACTGCGCGATGTGTAGCAAACTCATTTTTAGTTCTTTTTCAAGACCCTCATATCAAAAACAACTATACATTTTGTAAAAATGGGTTGACACACATAGGGGTTCGACATACATTCAGGTTCATGAAACAGATAATAAAGCACGTAGTATTTTTCTTTTTTGCGTTTACATCCTTTTATTAGGGAGGCGCAGCTACATGCATGAAAACCTCCCACTTGGGAGGTTTTTTTTTAGCAACATTTATTTATAAGATACGCACGGGAATGATATGTCAGACAATGCATTAGATACTGTTAGAGAGCGCATTACCGCTCTTGACAGTGAGTTACTTACACTACTCTCAGAACGCAGAAAGTTAACCAACGAAGTGGCTGAGACGAAAATAAAGCACCACATTCCTGTACGAGATCAAAAGCGTGAAGAACAGCTATTAGTGCGGTTAATAAAAGAAGGCCAAAGCATTGGTTTAGATCCTCATTATGTAACACAAATTTTTCACGTTATTATTGAAGATTCAGTTTTGAACCAGCAGGCCATGCTTGCCGAGCGCGCGAACCCTGGCAGCACACTACCGTTAAACCGAGTAGCCTTTTTAGGCGACAAAGGCTCTTACTCATACCTTGCTACACAGAAATATTTTTCACGTAGACCTGGCGAGCTGTTAGAAATTGGCTGCCAAAGTTTCGCTGAAATTATTCATAAGGTAGAGAGTACAGAAGCCGATTACGCGGTGCTACCCATTGAAAACACAACCTCTGGCAGTATCAATGAAGTGTACGACCAACTTCAGCATACACAGCTAAGCATTATTGGTGAGCTTACCCACCCTATCCGCCATACTTTGTTAGTGGGAACCAATACCAGCATCGATAAAATTAAAACGCTTTATGCACACCCTCAAGTGTTCACTCAATGTAGCCATTTCTTAGCCGAGCTAGGTAACGTCGAAGTAAAGACTATGGACAGCACAAGCTCTGCCATGTTGACGGTTAGCGAACTTCAGCGCGACGACGTAGCGGCGATTGGAAGTGAAGCAGGCGGTAATCTTTATGGACTGATGGCAATTAAGAGTAACTTAGCTAATCAAAAAGAAAATCACAGCCGCTTTATCGTTGTTGCACGTAATCCAGTGGTGGTTCCACTTCAAGTACCAGCTAAAACAACCCTTGTTATGTCTACCATTCAAAAGCCAGGGGCTCTTGTCGAGGCCTTATTGGTGCTTCGAGAGAACAGCATCAATATGACGAAGCTTGAATCGCGCCCTATTCCTGGTAATCCATGGGAAGAGATGTTTTATATTGATGTAGAAGGAAATGTTGAAGATGGTCCTGTGCAGAATGCGTTAGATGCATTACGAGGCATTACGCGTTATATCAAGGTACTGGGCTGCTATCCAAGCGAAGAAATTAGCCCGACCAAAGTGGCTGCCGCGAGTGCGCTGGCTGACTAACATAAAAGAAGCGAGCTTTTAGCTCGCTTCTAACTCTTAACCCATCCTAATGAACACTACTTGTCTCTTAAAAGCTGACCATCATCGGCTTTTAACAACATCTGTTTGCTGTCTACTAAACACTTCTTCGCATAGTCTCCGAACCACGCGCCGACTTTCATAAACTGTTCTACAAACCCTTTTTTATCGCCACTTTCAAGTAATGATAGTGCAATCCCGAAGCGTTCGTAAAAGCGCCGTAGAAGTGCAAAGTTATCAGGGTTATTGAAGATAATGTCGGCATACAATTGAGGAGACTGTGCGAATAATCTGCCTACCATTGCCAGCTCTAAACGATATATTGGAGAGCTAAACATGGTAAGAGATTCAAGATTAGGATCTTCACCTTTTAGGTGTTGTCCGTACACAAAGGTGTTGAAGTGGCGCATAACCTGAATGTATGCCATGGCTTGGTCGTGTTCTTGCGCGCTGGAGTCGTGAATTGTGGCTCCCCAAATTCGCATTTGTTCAATCAGCCAACTGTACTTGTCGCTGTCACGACCGTCGCACACTACCACTACCTGCTTAATCATGCCTGGTGCGTCTGGACCAAACATGGGGTGTAATCCAACGACAGGGCCGCTATGTACGGCAAGCATTGCCTCAAGAGGCTTAGCCTTGATACTGGTTATATCGGCTAGCACACAGCCTTTTGGCAGCATAGTTAGCTTGCTAATCACAGACTCTGTTAGATTAATAGGTACTGCAACAACAACCAGCGAAGCACAGCTTAGTAGTGATGTTGCTCTGCCATTTTCCCAATCGTCTTTTTCAACGACCGAAACCTTGTAATTACTTCGTTCAAACAAGCTCACAAACACGCGGCCAAGCGCCCCTGCTCCACCAATAACAACAACGTTATCAATGTCAGGTTTTACACAGCGGTATTTGTTGTTTTGCGTGTGATAAGACTCTCGCATTACGCGGCGTAAAAGGTCTTCAGTGAGATCGGGAGAAACACCTAGCGCTTCGGCCTGAGCTCGGCGAGAGGCGATCAGCGCTTTTTCACGCTCTGGCACATATACGGGCATGCCTGCTTCGGCCTTTATTTGACCAACTTGGGTAGTAATTTTATTGCGTTTTGCGAGTAATTCGACAAGCTGGGTGTCCAGCTCGTCGATACCTTCACGCAGCGTATCTAACTGTTTTAAGTGCTGCGATAAATCGGCCATTCTGTCTTATCCTTGAATCAAATGGCACGGGCTTGTGGCCAACATTACCTGGCCACATTTGGCGTTACTTGGATTTACGCCACCGTGCGCTTATTTTGGCGTAAGGGTAACACAGTTATTAACTTATCTCTGGTTTGAGATATCAAGTTCTCTGTTGTTTCCCAATCGATACATCCGTCAGTAATTGAAATGCCGTACTCAAGCTCTTCGGGTTTCTTGCCTTCTGCTTTTTGATTACCAGGCTTCAAATGACTTTCCAGCATAACGCCGATGATAGATTGATTGCCTTCTAGAATTTGATTGACCACGTTCTGAGCAACCAACGGCTGGCGGCGATAATCCTTCGAGGAATTTGCATGGCTGCAATCCACTACCAAGCCTGCTGTCAAACCCGCACCCTGCAGTTCAATTTCGCATTCTGAAACGCATACCGAGTCATAGTTTGGCTGCTTTCCACCGCGAAGAATAATATGTCCATCTGGATTACCACTCGTTCCGATAATACTTACCTGACCTTGCTTGTTAATTCCCATAAAACGGTGGCCCGATGCCGCAGATTTAAGCGCGTTAATAGCAATATCCAAGCTTCCATCTGTGCCGTTTTTAAAACCTACCGGCATAGAAAGGCCGCTGGCCATCTCACGGTGAGTTTGCGATTCAGAGGTACGCGCACCGATTGCAGCCCAGCTAAATAGCTCAGCAAGATATTGTGGACTAATTGGATCCAGAGCTTCTGTTGCAACAGGAAGCTCTAGTTCAGCAAGCCAAATTAACAGCTCTCTCGCTTTACGCAAGCCGGTCTCGATATCAAACGTTCCGTCGATATGAGGGTCGTTGATTAAACCTTTCCAACCAGTCGTGGTACGCGGCTTTTCGAAGTAGACGCGCATTACGATAAATAATGTGTCTTTGCATGACTCGTGAAGTTCTTTGAGCTTAAGTGCATATTCTTTAGCTGCTTCAATGTCATGTATCGAGCATGGTCCACACACTACGAGTAGTCGATGGTCTCGGCGATGAATGATGTCAGATACGATTTTTCTAGACTCAGAAATAGCCTCTAACGCTTTGTCTGAAACAGGCAGTTCAGCACTAAGCGCTTCTGGGGTAATAAGTACGTCTTCTGTACTTACGTGAACATTATTTACGGTGTCCTTGATCATGGGAGCTCTCTTACTCTCTTAACTACAAATAAAAACGGAAAATTAAACGCCAAAAGAGTGTGCAATCTGCATGTAAACTTTATTGTACAACCAGTTTTTCTATATTTCTTTAACGTCATTGACTTTTTAACAACTTAAGCATAATAGCGCAAGCAATAACGAATAATACTTTAATCTAGGCTAGATTCGAAGTGAATGAGCATGACTGAATGGCAATAGCGCGCCCCAAAAGCTCATTTTTCAACCAACAGTGAGGTTTATTCCACATAACCTCTTTGACCAAGCACTTTGTATCTGTAATGTATGCTTGAGCGTCCAATCCCCCGAAGATTTAATGAGATAATTGACCAACATAAATAAGCTAAATTTCTCATCTATCGACAGACTTCGGTATCATAGCGCCATTAGAATAAAAACGAGAAAACGATGCAAAATTTAGCCCTCACGTACACTGGTAATGTCGCTATTCTAACCATGAAAAATGGTGAAAACCGTCACAACCCTCTCTTTGCGAAAGAGATGCTTTCAGCGTTAGAAACCATCGAGCAAAATGAGAGCTGTAAAGCGCTAGTGCTCACGTCAAACGATGAGAAATGCTTTAGTCTAGGTATAGACACAGACTGGCTTATGCCGGCAATGAAAACGGGCCGTACTGAAGAAATAAAGCAGTTCATGCATGACATGGACGAGGTATTCAAAACGCTGTTGCTTTACCCCCTCCCTGTTATAGCGGCTATCAATGGTCACGCTTTTGGCAATGGTGCGATTTTGGCGTGCGCTTGCGACTTCAGGTTTATGCGTTCAGATAAAGGTTTTTTCTGTTTTCCGGAAGTCGACCTTTCAATTCCCTTCCTGCCCGGTATGATTGAGTTCGTAAAAAAAGCGATGCCGTACCATAGATTTAACGAAATGAAACTTTCAGGAAGACGGGTTTCTGGCAAAGAGTTAGAGCAAGATCACGTGGTAGAAAAGGCTTATGATTCACAAGAAAGCTTACAGGAAGGCGCGCTGAATTACGCTAAAACTTTCGATAAGAAGCGCGGCATTTTTGGTGAGCACAAAAAACGTCTGCACAAACATATTATTGATACTATCGACAACGAAAATAAGCCTTTAATAGAAGCACTTTCACTTATGGCGTAGAGGTGAAACTTGATGGGGTGAAGTGCCTCTCGTGGTGCTTCACCGCACTCTACAGCTAGGACATGCGTGTTACTGCTTTGCTAGTTAGGTTCTGTTGGGTTTAGGCGTTCTTTTCCTGAACAGGTCTATTTTCACGCCCCAATGAAGTGATGCAATCCTTAGTAAAACAGTGATGAAAATTGAGCCTAGAATGCACCAAAGATAGGAAATATCTAAAGTAAACAGAGCGGCATAGGTAAGCCCTCCTGCAAAACATGCACTTGCATAAACATCGCCACGCATAACGTAAGGTACTTCTCTACACACCACATCGCGCATCAGACCGCCGAAGATACCGGTTGTCATACCCATCGTTAAGGCGACAATCATTCCGGTTCCACTAATTAAAGCCTTTTCAATACCCATTACGTTAAAGATAGCTAACCCTATCGTATCAATAAGAATAAAGTAAAAATTGGATGGCGACGGCATATAACGTACAAACAGCACGGTGGCGAAAACGGCAGAATAGGTAGCAAGAAGGTATTCTGGCGTTTCGACCCAAAAGATAGGTTTTCCTAAAAGTAAATCTCGTAGTGTGCCGCCACCGATCGCTGTCATTACGCCGACAACCACTATACCAAAACCATTGATGTTTTTATCGTGTCCAAGCAGTGCGCCAGATACGGCAAAAAAAGCGACACCAACAATGCCTAGCACAATAAAATAATCTGAGCTCATTCTTCACTCTATTAAAAAACATTAATCTTTGTATCCAATAAAGTAGAAAAAGGATCGAATTTCAGGCACAAAAAAGCCCGCTTGAAGCGGGCTTTTTCGAAGTTAACAATAACGCAAGGATTAGTAATCTTAGTTAAGCTTCTCTTTGATACGTGCAGATTTACCTGAACGCTCACGTAGATAGTAAAGCTTAGCACGACGAACCGCACCGCGACGTTTAACTTCAATTGAAGAAACTGCCGGGCTGTGTGTTTGGAACACACGCTCAACGCCTTCGCCGCTAGAAATTTTACGCACGGTAAAAGACGAGTGCAGACCACGGTTACGCTTAGCGATAACAACACCTTCATATGCCTGAAGACGCTCTTTGTCACCTTCGGTAACGCGAACTTTAACAACTACTGTGTCACCTGGACCAAACGCAGGAACATCAGTCTTTAGCTGTGCTTCTTCGATTTTTTTGATGATATCTTGACTGACTTTGCTCATCATATCCTCTCGTCCTAGTTAACTGTCATCTTGCTGCAGTTGCGCTTGGAATAATTCAAGCAAACGCTGCTGCTCCTCAGTCAGAGCTAGGTGATTTAACAATTCAGGGCGACGCTGCCAGGTTCTACCTAATGATTGCATCAATCGCCACTGCCTAATTTTTTCATGGTCCCCACTTAACAACACGTCAGGTACCTTTTGACCATTGAGTATTTCGGGCCGCGTATAGTGCGGGCAATCCAAAAGACCGTCAGTGAAAGAATCTTCAACTGCTGAAGCTTTATGCCCCAACACGCCAGGAACTAATCGAGCAACCGCGTCCATAAGGACCATTGCTGGTAGCTCACCGCCGCTTAGCACGTAATCACCAATAGAGACTTCTTCATCTACATGGCTTTCGATTACTCGCTCGTCGATACCTTCATATCGGCCGCAAATTAAAATTGTGCGGTCAATGTTAGCAAGGCGCTGTACGCCTGCTTGGTCAAGGGGTTTCCCTTGTGGTGATAAGTAGATCACCTTACTTTTTTCGCCACCAACTTTCTTGGCAGCTTGTATTGCGTCGGTTAGCGGTTTTACCATCATCAGCATACCGGGCCCGCCTCCGTAGGGGCGATCGTCTACTGTACGATGGCGATCATGTGTAAAGTCACGGGGGTTGAAGGTGTCAACCGATAACGTTCCAGACTTAACTGCTCGACCTATCACACCCTGTTGGGTAAAAGGGGCAAACATATCTGGAAACAGGCTAACAACGCCGAACCACTTTTCCGGTGTCACTTAAAACCCCGGGTCCCAGTCAACTTTAATGACCTTCGCTTCCTTATCCACCTCTTGTACGACTTCGTCGAACACAAAAGGTAATAGTCTTTCTTTTTGACCAAAAGCATCGCCTACATTCGCTTTAACGTGAATCACGTCGTTAGCACCTGTATTAAACACTTCTTTCACCACACCTAAGTCGTAACCTTGCGTTGTTACTACTTTCATGCCGGTGAGCTCACGCCAATAAACCCCTTCGTCGCCTAAATCAGGCAGCTGTGAAGCATTTATGTTGATATCCAAGTTTTTGATGCGCTCTGCATCATCTCGACTATCAACGCCCACAATCTTTGCAACGAGGCTTTTACCGTGCGGTCGCCACTGGTCAATTTGGTATTCATTTTCTTCACCAAGAAACCAAGGCGTGTACTCAAAAATACCTTCTGGCGTTTCTGTATAGCTGTTGATTTTGACCCAACCTTTAACACCGTACGGTGCGCCAATTTTGCCAACAATCACTTTGTCAGACGCTAGACTCATCTATACCACCAGTTAATAACAGCTTACGCTGCAGATTTTTTCGCTTCTTTTACCAAGCTAGAAACGCGATCTGATAAGCTCGCGCCTACGCCAACCCAGTATTCAACACGCTCTAGATCTACGCGAAGACGTTCCGCTTGACCTTGTGCAGTTGGGTTGAAGAAACCGATGTTTTCAATGAAACGACCGTTTCTTGCACGACGGCTATCAGCCACCACTAGTTGATAAAATGGACGCTTTTTCGCGCCACCACGCTGTAAACGAATAGTAACCATAAATGCCTCAAACTCGTTGTAGCGTTACCGTTAACTTAAGCCTTCAATCAACGTCTAAAAATTAGACGCCAATTGGAAGGCCGCCGAATTATACGGATATCGCCACCCAATGCAAGCAAAACCTGACTTTTCCTGTATTTAGATAAGCTTTTATTTACAAGCGCATTACTGACGCCGAAATGAGTTTATAACTAACCTATTTCTCGTGAATTTCTGTTAAACATGCGACTCTGGTGTATGGTTAATAGTGCACCGGTTTGTTGTGCTAATTGAACAGCCACATGCAGTTTTAAGGATGGCTGCTTAAGATAAGGTTAATTTTAACTAAAGCTTTTGTCTGTCGTAGACATCAGTTTAGGTTTCACGGAGAAGGATTATTCAAATGAAATTGCCATCGCTCTTACTCGCTACTGCCATTGCTCCTCTTTTCGCTTGTACATCAGTATCGGAAGTCATTGACCAACAAGCTAACGTTCAACCCAATGAAGCACGTATAGATTTTTTCGCGAATCGCGGCGAAGCTTTTGACAACAAGCGAGAGTACGTAAAACTAATGTGCTTTAATCAGCGTCCAACAAATGCATCAGCTCTGCGGGACGTTGAAGAAGGGGAACATGTTCTATTTGTTCGCGCCATTGTTGTAAATACTGATCTTACTGAAGGTAACACGCGAGAGGCTATTGTTCGACTCGATGTAAATCTAGAGGGCGGTAAGCGATACTCCCTTAACCAGACCCGCGACAACCGCGATATGAAAGTATGGCTCCAAGAGACGGATACTGGCGTTCCTGTTAGTGAAATTGTAACAACCCGAGTTGAATACCCAAAATCGGTGGGAGATTTACGCCTTGAACAATGCAAGGAAGGCACAGTTTAAAGAAGAAGCTTCTCGCTAGGCCGCCTTCTATCATGCAAGTCACGCAAAATGACGCAGGGTTGCGCTTGCGTCTTTACCTACCCCAAACAGGTAAATTTTTCACTCAACTAAACGCTTCGCGTATTTTATTCGCCACTTCTTTTGTTCATTTGATTCTCATCCCAGCGTAAATACTGTCGCTGTAGTCGCATTGGTTACGTCCAATGTACACGCTTTACCGTATAATCCAATCATCAAAGTCGAATGGCGCTATAGAGACAGCGCTATAAAGAAGTAACGCACGCAACGAGGTAATTTTGACGACACAGCTACCAACCGTATCAACGAAGCAAGTCTTACAGTGGATTGGCTCACATTTACTTCAATATAAAACGCGAGTTGTAGGCGCTGTCTTTGCCCTTTTTACCGCAGCTATCGCATGGCTTCTGCTTGGACAAGGCATTAAATACGCGATAGATAGCGGCTTTATCGAAAATGCTGCTGATACCTTAAACAAAGCTACGGTTATGGTGCTTGCTATAACTATCATCGCCTGCCTCGCGACCTATGCGCGCTTCTACTTAATGACCTGGCTTGGCGAGAGGGTTAGCGCTGACATTAGAAACCAAGTATATGCGCACCTTCTCTCACTGCCTCCATCATTTTTCGCGGAGCTTCGAACAGGTGAGGTAATTTCTCGATTTACCAGCGACACTACAATCATTCAAACCGTAGTGGGAATGAGTTTATCGATGACCCTACGCTCGGTTGTGACTTTTGTCGGCGCACTCGCGCTTATGACGTTTTCTAGCCCCCTACTCACATTTTGTGTGATCGTCGCCGTACCTGCGGTACTCGTTCCAATTAAGGTACTCGCCCCCCAGGTCCGTCGCTATGCAAAAGAAAGCCAAGACAAAGTGGCAGACCTAGGCGCGCGAATAGATGAAAGTCTCCATGAAATCATGACCGTACAGGCCTATACTGCTGAAAATGCCGAACGACTGCATTTCTCCAAAAAAGTAGAGCTTGCCATGGACGTAGCTAAAAAGCGTATTCACTATCGCTCACTACTAATTGGCTGCATCATGTGCATCAGTATGACGGCAATCATCTTTATTGCTTGGGTAGGGGCAAGACAAGTATTAGACGGCACTATGACCGTAGGTGAACTTTCAGCTTTCCTTTTCTATGCCGTAATGGCGGGCGGCAGCGTGGCCACAATCAGTGAAGTCATTGGTGAAGTACAGCGAGGAGTTGGTGCAAGTGAGCGTTTGTACGAGCTATTTACCACTGAGCCTTCTATTCGATCTTTGAATGCTGACACAGCTGAAGACTATGCTTCTTCAACGTACTCAGCATCAAAAGGAGCAAGTGCTAAACCGGTAATTTCCAAAGCGGCACCAAAAATAGAATTAGAAAATGTCAGCTTTGCTTACCCCAACAGCAAACCACTGTTTGATAATTTGAACATTAACATTCGAGCAGGAGAACGTCTTGCTTTGGTAGGAGCAAGTGGCGCAGGCAAAACAACGCTATTTCAATTATTAATGCGCTTCTACGACCCAAGTGCCGGACAAATACTGTTCAATGGTGCGCCAATCAACAAGATGCCCGTAGACGTTTTGCGCCAACATATTGCCATCGTTACCCAAGAGCCCGTGGTCTTCGCTGATACCGTGTTGGAAAACATTCGCTATGGCAGCCCACATGCAAGTGACGACGCCGTGATAAATGCGGCGAAGCAGGCATTTGCCCACGAATTTATCGATAACCTCGATGAGCGCTACAACACACAGTTAGGTGAACGAGGCGTAAAACTTTCTGGGGGTCAAAAACAACGTATAGCTATTGCTCGCGCTATTTTGGCCGACCGTCCAATTTTACTTTTAGATGAAGCGACGAGCGCGCTTGATGCGATGAGTGAGCGTATGGTTCAACAAGCCATAGATAGGCTTATGGTAGGAAAAACCAGCATTGTGATTGCTCACCGACTTGCAACGGTGCAACATGCCGATCGCATATTAGTTATGGATAAAGGAAAGATTGCGGGTAGCGGCGACCACGCATCATTAATGAAAAACGATACCCTGTACAGGGAATACGCTGAACTACAATTGCTTAGCTGAACCGCCTGTGGTGCTATACGTTACAAATAACACGGTTAACCAATCGGCTACGAATCATCCGGTTTGGTAATACAAAAATAAAGAGCCAGCAGGTTTTTCTGCACAGGTTCCAATAACGCTACGGGTTTAAAATGAAAAATTCATTCTATGGTGCAATGAAGACATGGACAGGTCTTTGCGCTCTTTTTTTAATGATGGTGCCAACTGCAAATGCGCAGTTTATGGGAGACAGGCAAGCAAAGCTTGTAGTAACCAAGCCTATTGAATTTATGAACGAAACGCGAAAAGTGGAAGCAGTAGGTAGTGCAGAAGCCGTTCGCTCAATTGTGTTGTATCCTGCCGTCGCTGATGAAGTAACAGAAATTAACTTTGTCCCTGGGCAAACAGTAGAAAAAGGAAAGGTGCTTGTTCGTCTTGATGATAGACGTCAGCAAACGGCATTAAAACGAGCCAAACTCACTTTGGAAGACGCACAGCGCACCGTAGAACGATTAGCATCAAGCTATAAGCAAGGCGCTGTGCCGGTCAGTGAATTGGACTTAGCACGCACTCAACGTGACCTTGCAGAAGTTGCATTGGAAGAAGCTCAAGCCGATTTACAAGACAGACACATTATTGCTCCTTTTGACGGTATAGTTGGCATTACTGATGTTGAAGTGGGTGACCGTATTAACGAGCAGACGGTTATCACTACCTTGGACAATCGAAGCAAGCTTTTTATCAATTTCAAAGCGCCTGAAGCTGCGCTTCCGGTTTTACTTAATGCACCTAACGTCACGCTGGAACCATGGAGCGATAAAGAGCAAAAGGTAAAAGCCGAAATAGCACAAATTGACTCTCGCATAAACGAAGCAGACCGCACACTTCGTGCTCGCGCATTGTTAGATAACTCGTCTGACAAATTTCGCCCAGGTATGAGCTTTAGGGTTAATCTTAGTATTGAGGGCGAACGCTACGCAGCCGTTCCTGAAGCTGCATTACTGTGGGGAGCAACAGGCGCCTATATATGGCTTGCTGAAGATGGAAAGGCTAAACGTGTAGATGTAAGCGTTCATCAACGCTTAAGAGGAACCATCTTAGTTTCAGGCGATATTAAAGAAGGCGACACATTAATTTCGGAAGGTGTTCAGCGCTTACGCACTGGACAAGAAATTACCACCGAACTGGCCGGAGGACCCAAAGGTGAGTGATCCAAACCTTTCTTCTTCGGTGAGCGATTTGCCCTCACTTTCTATACGACGCCCAGTTTTAATTGTCGTTTTAAATTTGCTTATTGCTATTGCAGGTCTTGCTGCGTTAAGCGGTCTCGAAGTGCGTGAACTTCCTGATGTTGACACGCCTCGCGTCACGGTAACAGCGCAATTTCCAGGCGCGTCACCTGAAACTGTAGATGCCGAAGTGACGGGTCGCCTTGAAGGTGCCGTAGCGCGAGTAAGTGGTGTGAAAGACATTTACGCGCAAAGTGAAGAAAACTCAGCCCGTGTTCGCGTTGAGTTTCGCCCCGGTGTTAATTTAGAAGATGCCGCCAATGAAGTACGTGAATCAGTTAGCCGCGTACAGCGTCAACTTCCCGATGACGTTGAACAAGTAGCGATTATCCGCGCAGACAGCGACGCTCAAGCGGTAGTTAGCCTTGCCATCTCTAGCGACACACTGGATATGGAAACCCTCACTGAGCGCGTTGATACCGACGTAGCGCCTCTATTTTTAAGTATTCCCGGCGTTGCCGATGTTACGTTAAATGGCGACAGAGAACGCGTATTGCGCGTGTCAGTTGACCCGTTGCGTTTAACCAGTTTCGGGCTGTCAATGAGCGACATAGCAGATGCACTCGCACTGGCTCCTTTTGATGTACCCGCTGGCAGTATACAGTCGGCTGAACAGGCGCTTATCGTACGCGCTGATGCAACATCAGTATCAGCAGAAGATGTGGGCAACATTGTGGTTAGCGGCGACATACGTGTTAATGACGTTGCCAGTGTTTATTTCGGTCCGGCCGACACCACTAGTGTAGTTCGCTTAGATGGCACACCAGTAATAGGGGTTGGCGTTATTCGCCAAGCAAGCTCTAACACCATCGAGATTTCTGATGAAGTGCTAGCTATGGTCAAAGACCTCGATAAGCGTTTTGCCGACATGAACATCGTAGTGACAGCAGATGACGCAGAATTTATTCGTGATTCTGTTAAAGAAGTCGTGATATCGCTTAGCCTTACTGTAGCGTTAGTAGTAGTGACATTACTGATATTTATTGGTTCGTGGCGCGCTACCATCGTTCCTGCACTATCTATCCCTGTATCATTGGCTGGCGCGCTGGCAATTATTTGGGGCATGGGCTTTTCAATTAATATCCTTACCCTACTTGCCCTTGTGCTTGCCACTGGCATGATAGTGGACGACGCGATTGTCGTGTCTGAAAACATTCAGCGACGCAGAAGTATGGGTTTAGGTGCTCGCGCTGCCGCCGTAGTTGGCACCCGGGAAGTGTTTTTCGCTGTAGTGGCAACTACAGCCGTGCTCGCTTCCGTATTTATTCCTATCGCTTTCCTTCCATCAACTGCAGGCCGACTATTTAGAGAGTTTGGTGGCGTGTTAGCTGGCGCTGTCGTGATTTCTTCTTTTGTTGCGCTTTCCCTAGTGCCTGCGCTTACCGCACGCCTTAAGGTGAAAGGGACCAAAAGCGGCGGGTTATTTAGTAAAACCTTTGGACGCTTTGGTAATGCATGCCTTGATGTATATCAAGCGTCGCTACTAAAAGCCCTTAAATACGGTTGGGTAGTTGGCATACTAAGTCTAGCCGCTGGCGGTGGTGCTTATATATTGTCACAAAATATCGATAACGAGCTTCTGCCAAGTGAGGATAGAGGCACAATTCGTATATTTGCACGCGGCCCTGATGGCGCAGGTCTTAACTTTATGGATAGACAAGCTGAAAAAATGGAAGAGCTACTGTTACCTTATGTGGACAATGGCACCATTGACTCTATTTACACCGTGGTTGGCTCATGGGACCCGAACATAGTATTTATCACTGCTCCGCTTAAACATTGGGATGAACGGGATAAATCATTGCAAGATGTCGTAAACGAAATACGGCCTAAATTACAGCAAATACCCGGCGCACCCGGCAATGCTTTTGGCGGCAACAGTCTTAACTTGCGCGGCCAAGGCGGTGGTTTAGAAATTGCTCTGACTGGCGATACCTATGAGAATATCTTTCTAGCAGCGCAAAATTTTTCTCGCCAACTAGAAGAAAACTTACCAGAACTCGGTAGACCGAGAATTAGCTACGACCCAACTCAACCACAAATGCGCGTAAACATTGACCGTCGCCGTGCTGAGGAATTAGGCGTACCGCTAACTGATATTGCCAGCACGCTTCGGGCTGCGGTTAATGGCGATGATATCGCCGACTTAAATGTAGGCGATCAAGCAATTCCAATTATGCTACAAACCAACAATCGTAGCACTTTAGACCCGTCTGACCTTACCAGTCTTTTCGTAAAAAGCACCGATGGAAACCTAGTGCCTCTATCAAGTGTGGCCTTTATTAGTGAAGAAGGCGTTGCTGCTGAGTTAGAGCGTCAAGCGCAGCGACGGGCAATAAAAGTTGAAATGGAGTTGCCAGAAGAAGTGGCACTTAGCGAAGTGGTAGATCAAATACGCACGCTAGCGTTAGATACTTTGCCCGATGGCATTGGACTGGTCTTTTTAGGTGAAGCGCAAACCTTTGAAGAAACGTCTAAGCAGGTTGCCCTCACCTATATTTTAGCATTCGTTATTGTATTGCTTGTATTAGCAGCACAATTTGAAAGCGTAAACAGTGCAGTTGTGGTTATGCTTACCGTTCCGTTTGGTATTGCTGCTGCGGTCTACGCACTATTTTTAACAGGCACGAGCATTAATATTTACTCGCAAATTGGACTGGTTATGTTAATTGGTCTTCTCGCTAAAAACGCGATTCTTCTGATTGAATTTGCCGACCAGCTTCGCGATAAAGGCTATGAAATTTATGACGCGATTGTTGAGGCAGGGAAAGTGCGTTTACGCCCCATTATGATGACCTTAGTTTCTACAATTCTAGGTGGCCTACCGTTGATACTATCAACAGGAGCAGGTGCTGAAGCACGCAATGCGATTGGTTGGGTTGTGTTTGGCGGGCTGGGTATCGCGGTGGTATTTACTCTTTACCTCACGCCAGTTTTATATCTAGCTCTTGCCCGCTTTACCAAGCCTCGTGCGGATGAAAGCGCTAAGCTTGAAAAAGAAATGGAAGAAGCGAACGCACAGCACTCATAGTATTGCACCGCTTAAGTTAGCAATCTGTTGGCTTACATGGCGCTGTGGCGACCGAACTGTTCAATGTACAGCCAAATTTGCTTTAAGAAAGAGAAGTACGCCCAACCTCATTAAGGATTAACAGCCATAAACGCTGTTACACGCTTTTTGGCTTGGGCGTTTTTGTAAAACCTTGTAAAGGGGGTTGCAAGAAAATGAACCTAACAATTAGCTCCCTAAGCACCTAATAAGTTTTACAGAAGGCTTTGACTTTAGCTTTACCAGTGAAAGCGAGTAGCTGATCGACCATCCTATCAAAGTAAGGATTGTAGGTTAACCTTGCATACACCTTGTCTTGCTCACTGTTAACTAACGCTTCATCAGCGTTGTCGGGCTCAAATCCCCAAGGCCCGTACCACACTTCTTCGCCAGCTTTGCAGCGCGCTTCAGCGTCGCTACCTTGGCCGTTATCACATATGCGAAAGTCACTCGCAGTTCCATAGAGTGAGTTCTTATCTGAGAAAAGTGTACTCATATGAGAAGCAGCACTAATCCGCTGATCGGGAACATTCATGATTTGCATGATGAGCTTATTTGCAGGCACATCGGGGGCGTTCTCACCCTGCCAAATTAAACACTTTTGTGGGTGAGTAAAGTTATCTCTGAATTGCTCAGCAATCTTTGTAGTATCAACGACACTATCTTTTTCTGCCACTACCATTAGCACGGGCAGATTTATTGTTCGCTTTGCTATTTCCGATTGAGAAAATAAGTCTTGAAGCACATTTACACTCTCTTGATAGGCAGCGAACCCCGGCATTGCAGTGGAGTTATAGCGGCTTGGATTGTCTTCTTCTTCGACATTAGGCCAAGGAAATAATGAGTCGATATAGGGCGCTAAACGGGACACAAAGAAGCGTGACTTAAAGGCTGGTGAAAAATGCATTAGCCCTTTTATACCAAGTTCTTCAGCCATCGAAAAACTTGCTATTGTGGTCAAATTAGCCCCCGTCGAAAAGCCACCAATGTAGAGGTTGTCTACTTCTTCAGAAAACAGCCGTATGTGATGATTCGTTTCTGACTGCCACTGCTCGTAGCTTACGGATAGCATGTCTCCGGGTTTTGAGCCGTGTCCTGGTAACAGGATGGTTCTAACGTGAATACCCTCACTACACATGGCGTTGGCAACATCACGAAAAAAGTAAGGTGAATCGCCCAACCCATGAACTAACAAGACGCCAATATTGCGATATTTAGTGCCGCATTCAAATGGCATGTTCATGGACATTTCTTGTGCTTTATTGTCAGTAATGAACGTCCTGTGCTCGTACAAGTAACGTTCTACTTCATCAAGGTAATTATCGAAAGGCTGCACACCAACCGGAAAGGCCTGTGCACTGGCGCTGAACTGAGAACTGTACGACGAATGGCATCCGCTCATAAAGAACAGCGCGGAATAAGCAACATATGCACATGCTGCTTTAATAGTGAAGTTTGGCATGTTTACCGTGTAAATCTATAACAATAAAAAGATTATTGTAGTGTATCTTTACCCGAAACTAATGCCTTAGCGAGTAGTTTATGGGTTAGCAATGATAGCAACTCGGTTTCTTCTTCGCTTCGCTCGCCATCCACACCGGTAATCGCCATCGCAACTTCTAGTGTTTTTTCTGCGTTAAACGATAGGTCGTTTTTAAGACTTTTTAAGAAAGTAACAGTGTCGCCTGTGTCGATGGCCTTTCGAGCTTGATAAATTGTGTCGTTTAGAAAGGCTTCGCGGCAGATTGGGCTTTGCCAATCTAAAGATTCAACCATTGCGTTTAGGTAGTCTTGCTCAGTCAATGTGACCATTCCATCAACCTGATAGAGTAACACTGAAAGTTTGATAAGGGCTTGGTTAAAACTTTGTTGTTCTGATAATTGCATAACACTCTTCCTCTTCGTACTGTACGCGGCAGTACCACAACATGCTCTGCATCCTAGCAGTAGCGATAAATTTCAGTGTCTACATTGCCAATTAAACATAAAAAGTACTAAAGCCGCTGATTTACTGCCAAAGGCTTGAAACCCGTAAACATGGTACAAGGCTTAACAGCGCTGTTAATGTAGACCACTGAATTGACGGTAACATTACGCAGCGATGAAGCTTTTAGTTCACTATGTTAAATAAGTGTAAACACCTATTGCATTATAGGTCTTTTTTGATAGGTTCCAAGTGCCACACATCGCAAATCTTGGTGTATAGAGAATGAAAGCGTAAGTGATAAAGCACAGAAACTTTCGTTTAGCTTTGGAAACCTGGTGTTGAATGAAAGTCTAGCCCTTTATAAGAAAGGGCCAGACCTACATTTGAAATGGATGGGAAAAACTAAGTCTGTGCCTATCTCAAGCCCAGAGTGATATCATTTATGTAGAAATTGCCCGTATAGATTTTATCGTTATTACCGTGAGATTCTAATGCAAAAAACTGCTTATCTTCATCGTTTAGGGCTTGATACCCCCCAATCACCTGATAGATCCACACTTCAGGGTCAAAGTCTAAGGCGTGTTCTTCAAAGTAATCCAGCGCAGTTTTAGGCTGACCAGAATCGATGACGTCACAGAAATACGCCTCTACCGCTTTCTGCAACGGATCTTTCTCAAGCGACAAGGTCGATTGCTCAGTCACATCAATATCGACCGGCTTCGTGTCTTCGTGCTTAGTCTGACGTTTGTGTACGTGGGTTAACGACGCCACTATATTTTGGTAATCGGCTTCATGCTCAACGTTGTTCACGTCTGGAGCAGCGTTAGCGATAATCGCGTCCGATTGGTTAAACAACACAGGTACGTTAGTCAGGTTAGCGTAGTTGCCTGGCGCAAAATCAGGCTGCTGCTCCATGTGTAGCAAGAAGCCTTTAAGCAAACGTGTCCGACCTTGGAACTCTCTGAACCGGCCCAACAAGTCTAATAAGCGTGCCTGTACGACTGATAACTCCTGCGCGGCTTTGGCAAAGCGCTGCTGCAGTGACACTACCAGCAAGTGACGAAGCTCACGGTTAGAACCTGCCAGTTCACTCAACTCATCGAAGCGGAAACACTCAAGCTGGGCAAGTAAGTCGGTTACCTGCCCTTGCGCTAGTTCATTTTCGCGAATTTTAGCTTCAACCGAAGACACATAACCGAATTCATTGTTAATACGGCCAAACATGACACGCACGCTATTACTCAATGATTCTGAAAGTTGATAGACATGCTCGGTCAAATCGCCCATGTGGGCTGCCGCTTCATTGTACTTGTTGTAGTGAAGGGCTTCCTTATAGTGCTCGGTTAACGTTTTAAGACTAGCCAGCGACGCACCAATATTCGCATTAATTGTACGGTTACGTTCGTCTTGCAAGCTTCCTTCTAAAAGCGTTCTTACCGCACTTTTTAAGCGCAATTCACTTTGCGCTTCGGGACGCCATAAGACTCCCAACTGAATAAGCTGCTCCAATACCTTTGGGCTGTGGTCGCGCTCTTTCACTGAACCATTTACATACGCCTGCATGATAAGGTCGCTGTGACGACCCAACGCATTTAATAGTTTAGTCCCCGCCTGAATTAACACCTGGCTCATATCAAGCTACCTTGCGAAATAGCGGCCTCCGCCTGCTCAGATAAACTCAGCGCTTCAGTTTCATCAATGAAACGTAGCATTTCGTAAAGGTGTTCAATTTTACCGGTGCCCAAATAAATCTGTTTATCTGGGTTTGGCTTGATCAGATAACCCATTTCGGTCAAGCGTTTAAAAACCTGCTTTAGCTGTCCATCTAAGTTCACGCTGGTAGAGCCGAACATACGATAGCGCGAAATTTTCTCTAGTTGCTCTGCATAAGCCGGCGTGTCTTCAATGGTTGTTTGCAGCTCGTTTAATCGAATAGCGCTACCCATGGTAATTGGCATGTCAGATTCATTGGCTTGCTGAACCAGCAGCAACCACTCTACCAGAGGTACTAGGTTAGATGCTGTATCTTGGAACTGCTGTGTAAGCACTTTGCGCTCGTTCTCACCAATGGTGAGAAAGCTGGCAAAGAATACGTCACCCTCAGCGGTGGTCGATAATGTACGATTTAATAACGCTAAATGAGGTTCTAACTGCGCAGCGTTGTCTCTTGATTTAAGAAAACGCCATGCCTCTTCATCGGTCACCTGACAAATAAACGCGCCTTGTAAAAGTGCACTCAGTACACGGCCTTGCTCTGTCATCATGCTGATGTCTCCTCACCTGCTACTTCACCGTTCTTTTCTGCTTCTTTTTTCTGTTTAATGCGCGCCCCTATAGAACTTGCTTTGGGCTGAACCACCTGCAGTTGACGGGTTACCTTATCTATCAAGTAGCGGTTTTCAAACAGTGTCAGTACTTCCGATTCTGGGTTAGGGAATGCGCCGACTACACTAATATTATTGTTTTGACACGCTTCAAAGATTTTCTTCACGTTGTTTTGGTGAAGTGTACCTAGTTCATCGATCGGCCAATGCACTGTGGCGTCAGCATCGCCGCGCAGAAGACGGGTGAAAGCGAGTAAGAATTTACACAAAATAAGGTAGGCCATACCGTGGCTTGATGACTCGTTAAGCTGACGGTCGGTACGAATAACAAGGTCACTTTTACCCTCACGTAGGTGTAGCTCGATATCAAGTAGCTTGCTAATGCCGCCCGTAAGCGCTGCACGGCCAAGAATATCAAGAACCCGGCGCATACTTTGACCGTACTCTTCCTCTGGTAACTCGTTAGCCCCCTCTTCCATCCAGTGCTCATAGAGCTTTCTGAATTGCTCAAGTTCGGGCCAGAATTCAAGTTCACTTATACGTGAGCGAATTTTAACAGCCGAGTCTGATACACCGTCAAGAGAAAGGTCGCCGTCGACCTCTTGGGTAATACGGCGGCTTTGCGACACAATGCGTTTGTCGATATCGGCAAGTACAAAGTAGTATTGCGAAAGATCGGCACCAAAGATACGGCCTTGCTCACGCAAGCCCTGTAGCTTCTGCGGAACAATCACGTTTAGAAGCTGTGCTAAATGCGACACCATACGGCGGTGATCAAAGCTCTTCACGCCATGGGCGTTCAGCGTTGCGCACTCTTCACGGGCGCGCTCCCAAGTGTCAGATAGACCTGTGCCTGCTTGCGCTGCTATAAGCTGATCAAACCGTTCTACATAAGCTCGCACATCGCTCAATAAATTTTCGCGCTCTTGAAGCTGGCTTTGCACTTCAGAGATACGCTGACCAATACTGACATCGTCGTGCTTAATTTCAGCCGTTTCATCACCTGCCTGAAGCGTAAGCTTGGCAAGAGATTTACTTAAGGTTTTAACCTGTTCCAAGTGCTCACTGGCAGTTTTAAGCGTAGTTTCAAGCTGCCCGTGCTGCTCTTGAAGCTGTTCGCGGTTAGCTTTATAGGTTGCTTGTTTGCTGGCTAAATTACGCTCAGATTCGCCCAATAACTTACGCGACTTAGACAAGCCTTCCTGCCATACCACTTTTTGCTTGGTAAACACGTTAGTGTACCAACGCTCGTAGTCGGCTACTTTATGACGGTGGGTTTCAGTGCGTGTGATATCTTCCTTCAGCTTATTGATTTGCTTTTTAAGTTGACCTATCTCATCAACATCCACACCGCGATTACTTAATTCGCTTTCCAGCCAATCCTGCATATCTTTTCGGTCTTGAGCAGCACTGTCCTTTGCTTTTCGCATATCGCTATCAAGCTGAGAAATCCGCGCTTCACTGTCAGCGATGAGCTGCTGCCAATGGAACTTGTGCTCAGTTTCGGCTTCACGCTGCTGATCTTTGATTTCGTCCCGGCTAAGCTCAAACTGTGCTTTCGCTTGCTTTTGCGACTGCTGATTAGCTTCGAGTTTAGTTTTGGCTTTTTGCTTACGAGTAGAAAGCGCCTGCTGATATTCGCTAAGTACCGTATCGCGGTCTTGCTGTGCACGTTTACGGCTGGCTTCGGCACTCTTAACAGCGTTGTCTTTTTGGGTAACCACAAGCTCGGCGTTGCGCACATCTTCGTTCGCTTTCGCCAAGCGCTGTTCGCATTCGTTTTGCGCGGCAAGGGCAGCAGCTTGACGAATTTCAGCTTCTTGCAATTGCTGCTTAAGTGCTTGTTCAGTGAAGGCGTAGTCTGGAGTGTCAAGTTCAGTAAGTGCTAACTTAACGCCCATAAAGGTATGGCTGTCGCCTTGTGCATCCTTTGCCATAGCAGGCGCTAAATCAGTGCGCTCTAGTAGCTCAGGGCGAACAACTTTACCTAAGGATAACTCCCAGTCATCGACATTGGCGCGCAAGAACTCAAGTAGCGAGCCTTCGCCAGGGTAAAGAAGCGCATTAATTTTGTTAACCGCTTTTTCTTCTTGTTGAAAGGCGTTGCGCGCTTTATCTAACGCATTTGAATATTCTTTGCGAAACTCGACTGACTTACTGTGCGCCTGCTGCGCTTGTCGCAACTCACCCCGCGCTGCATCTTCATTGATAGATGCTTCTTTAATGGCCGCATCAAGAATATCTAGCTGGGATTGTTCAAACTCGTTGTAGCCTGCATTGCTAAGTGACGCTTTAAGTTCAGCTTCAGCAACTTTTAGCTCATTCAAACTATTTTGGTAATCGTTCTGAAGCGCGCTTAGCTGGCTATTGTAGTCGCTCTGAATGCGACTTAATGCTTCACGCTCGCTCTGCTGCTGCTCAGCTTTATTCTCTGCGGCTTCTTGGCGTGCGGCTGACATTTCTTCTAGAGTAATTGACAGCTTTTCACCTAGCTCAGCCAAGCGCTTGTTGTAGGCCGACTCAATATCTTGGTGTTTTTCAGTAAGCAGTACATAGCGACTATCGGCCATGGCCTTTTCATTTTGCCACTGCGACAAATTTGCTACATCTTCTTTAAGCTGCTCAATATTGTCGTCTTGCCACTTATCGAATTCACGCTCTACCGTATCAAGTTCACTGGTGAACTTCTCAACATCAGCACGGGCAGAGGAAATAACCTGGTTTAGGTGATCGCGGGTATCACCCCACTCGCTGTCCGTTTGTTTGCGCTGGAAGCTATTCTCATCCAGTTCATTCTTTGTTGTTTCAACGCGCGCAGCCAAGTAGGTCTTATCAAGCTCGAAGCTATGCTTAAGGTTAGCAAGCACTTGCTCTGTTGTGGTTAGCGCCATGTCAGCTTGTTCGAGT
Organism: Alteromonas sp. ABH4_453; assembly: GCF_056160665.1. NCBI lineage: Bacteria > Pseudomonadati > Pseudomonadota > Gammaproteobacteria > Alteromonadales > Alteromonadaceae > Alteromonas > Alteromonas sp. ABH4_453. The sequence continues at coordinate 301,466 of NZ_JBSWXP010000006.1, read as the reverse complement.
TTAGAAAATTCAGGACGAATTTTGTCGAATTGTTTAATTAAGTGACATTCTTTAATCCAGTCATCGACGCGGTGGCGGCTTAGGCCTGAAGTAGGTGGCGTAACACCATCCTCTTCTAAAATGGCGGCAATCATGGCCTTGATAGTTTCCATCTTGCCTTCTTTAGAGTGAACCGCTTTAGCCAACTTCTCAATGTGGCGCATGTGTTTCGACGGTTCGCAAAGGCTAAAGATTTTAGCGTAGCCTAATAGCTCTCGGGCATTATTACTCTGGTTAAGCACACCGTGATCGTTTTGAATGATTGCGCGGAAGTCTTTCGTATTAAGTAAGCTCGTAACCAATATGTTGTTACGCTTCATGGCACGTGCAAGCTCAGCGCTGCTTACACTAGCGTGTTTGCCGTTCTTTTGCTCTATTAAATAGTCACTGATTTCAAATGGCTTGCCGATTAAACGATAATTGACGCCGGTACCATTTGAGCTTAACACTGCTTGGCACAGGTCACCTTCAGCACGCGTGTATTCATAAATAATAAAGCTAGATAAACGAGGCAAATACCAGCGTTCAAAGCTGTCACGGGTTGCCGGCACCACGCGACTTGGGTACTCGCCGTAAAACACGGGAATAAGTCGTTGAAGCGTGGTTTTACCCGACGCATTGGTACCACAAATATTGGTATGTCCATCAAGCTTTAGCTCGACTACGCCTGGTAAATGCGTGTCGATAAGAATAATACGTTTTAAGCCTGCCATAGTGTTCCTGTATCAATAACTCTGCCGCGTGAACGCTCACACAGCACAAAACTGTACCTGCTTTGATAGGGTAAAAGTTGCATACCTGAAAGAAAGCGAGCACATGCGCACGATGTAGCCCGTCAGTGTATTATGAATTCATGAATTTGCACAGATGCGCGGCGATTTGTTGGTTACAAAGCATGCTATTGTTTAAAAGTTAAGTTAGCCAAGCTTTTGAATATGCTAATAACACCACATAAATATAAAGCGGCACGTACTGATTAGGTACGTGCCGCTTTAGCGAAAGCATTGAGCTTTCATTGAACAGCTAAGAAGTGAACTGTTCCTATAAGGCTGTTCATCAGCTATTTTACTTCACTGACAATACATTTACCGACTCAGGCGCGGGATACATCATGCTGAAAGTCGGCGCGATGTCACCCGAGGCTGAATTTAAAATGTTATCGAAGCGAAGGATCATACCGTTTGATTTTTCCGCTACATAAACATGACCATTGCTGAGCATTAGATCTACTGGGTTACCCAACATCGAACTAGGACCTGCGATATTAACCGATACATCAGTTAAGCCATCTGCATTGCCAGCACCAGGAATGACATAAAGTTTGCCGTCTGTTGCATCTGCAGCGCTACCAACGTCAGAGATAACAAGGCTATCGCTTTGGCTATCGTAGTCTATACCATGAATGTTTGTTGGCGCCTCAAATGCAGCACCGCCGCTAGCTGGTACGATTAATCTATCCTCACCGGTAATAACGGTCTCACCGCTTTGCAGTCTGCGCATTACTTCTTCAAACACGGCAACCGAACCGTTGGTTAATGCTAAATAAGCGCTGTCAGTCGATGGGTCGTAATCCACATCCCAAGGGCGAGCCCCGTTAGCGGCTTCAAGTGTTAATAGAGGCGCGACATTACCCGATGCGCATGGCGAAAAAGCTCTTACAGCAGGCGTGCTTTCATTAACATCAGCCACGAATACCACACCGGCTTCAGAAGCAATGTCTAACCCCTTCGGTGCAATCAGTCCGGTTTCGCTACCCATAATCATGTGGTCGTAGCTATCGCTATACGTCATTCCATCGCGCATAGTTTTCAAGCGATTGATGACTAGTAAGCCGCCTGTTGATGTATCCACATCATCAAAAGTGATAACACCGTCACCTCTTGCCGTAAACGCGGCACTCTCAATGCTCATACCTGCGTCAAAAGAACTCAGGTCACTAGATAATGTAGCGCTGTATTGGGCAACCTCACCTGTTGTCGCCCCTTCTGTTGAAGGGTTACTTGATACCGAGAGCCCCATAATAGGCATAGTCGTTATCCCGTCGTCCGAAGCGTCTTTCATTTCATCTAATTCTTTAAACTCAGCCAAAGACTCTGGTTTCACAGAAGGTGTAGATAAAGTTGGTGCAATATCACCGCTCTCTCCGTTGAAAATATTTGAGAAAACCAGAATAGCGTCGTTTGATTTTTCCGCCACGCGAAGGTCAGAGCCCGTTAGAATAACATCTACAGGATTTCCAAGCTGAGTCGACGCTCCACCGATGACTCTTGTTGGTACGACAGCCCCGTCAGCCGACGAGATATCTTCTAAAACAAAAATTTGACCGTCGTCTGCAACTGCTGCATCACCCACATCAGAGACTACCATGCGGTTAGACATAGGCTCATATACAATACCATGAAGGTTAACTGATATTTGATTGCCATCTGCATCAGAAGGCACCACCGAGCGCATTACTGTGGGCGCAAAGCCCGAACCAGCTACGTTGTCGTATACCGCTAACGTACCATCGGTTAGAGCCACAAATAATCTATCGTTTTGTTCGTCGTATGCCAGGTCCCATGGTTTTGCGGAAACCATAATCTCAGCTACAGGCGCAACATCTCCCGACGCTTGCCCTCCAAAAACGCTTACCTTTTGACCGTTAAAATCAGCTACCATTACTAGGCCAGCATCTTCAGCAAACGCGATACCTTTGGGGTTAACCAGACCTGTTGCTGTACCGGTTATTTCGTTACCCGTATTCATCATGTAGTTGGTTTGGGTATCGAATTTACACAATGTCCTCAGTAAGGGTAAATCACTGTCACCAGCTTGCACCAAGGCACCGCTTCCAGTGAAAACAATGCCTTCATTAGCACCTGTAGTAACCGTGCTGAGTGCATTGGCATTTTGATCTACTACAGTTACCGTATTGCGATTATCATCGCCATTATTCGCAACCAAAAAAGTACCCGCAGCGAAGCCCGGAGCTCCATCTTGTCCTGGCGCGCCATCGACGCCATCGACGCCATCGACGCCATCAGCACCATCCAAACCGTCGGTCCCGTCGTCACCATCACAGGCACTAAGTGCGAACACCATGGCTGTAGCTAATAGTGACAGTTTTAATTTTTGTTGTGATGTTTTATTGAATTCCATCTTCATCTCCATACTTGTTGTTTTTGAAGAGACGCTGTCAACCGCGAATCTGTGCGATAGATACTGCTCACGTCCTATTCAATAAGCCTTACGAGCCACATTTGATATTGGATGCAATAAAAACAAAAAAAACCTCAATGCATTGCTGCTATTAAGGTTTTGGTAGTTTTTTAACTATAGCGAATTAGCGTGGTGGGAAGCCGCCGCCTCCGCCGAAGCCGCCCCCGCCAAATCCACCTGGACCGCCCGGACCACCCGGGCCTCCAAAGCCGCCACCACCCGGTGGCATCATGCCTTTCATCTGGCGCATCATTTTCTTCATCCCGCCGCCGGACATCTTCTTCATCATTTTTTGCATTTGCGTAAACTGCTTAAGCAAACGGTTTACGTCTTGAATTTGCGTACCTGAGCCTGCCGCAATGCGACGCTTTCGTGAACCTTTGATCATGTCAGGGCGCGCACGCTCAGCTGGTGTCATTGAATTGATGATGGCTTCCATTTGATTGAACTGCTTGTCGTTCGCCTGATCTTTAATTTTATCAGACATACCGCCCATGCCAGGCAGCTTATCAAGCATTCCCATCATGCCGCCCATGTTCTTCATCTGCTCGAGCTGATCTTTAAAGTCTTGCAGATCAAAGCCTTTACCTTTCTGTACCTTTTTGGCCAGCTTTTCGGCTTTTGATTTATCTACTTTACGCTCAACCTCTTCGATAAGGCTAAGCACGTCACCCATGCCCAAGATACGAGACGCAACACGCTCAGGATGGAAAGGCTCAAGTGCATCAACCTTCTCCCCCATACCAATAAACTTGATGGGTTTACCGGTAATGTGACGAACCGACAGCGCAGCACCACCTCTTGCGTCACCATCTGCTTTGGTCAGTATTACACCGGTTAGCGGTAGCGCGTCGTTAAACGCCTTTGCCGTATTCGCAGCGTCTTGACCTGTCATGGCATCAACCACGAACAGAGTTTCAATTGGCTTAACAGCAGCGTGAAGCTCTTTAATTTCATCCATCATGTCGTTGTCGACGTGTAAACGACCTGCTGTATCCACTAGCAGTACATCAAAGAAGTTCTTCTTCGCTTCTACGATGGCATCGTTAACGATATCAATGGGCTTTTGTAAAATCGTAGATGGATGGAAAGCAACATTCACTTCACCAGCAAGAGTTTCAAGCTGCTTGATAGCGGCGGGACGGTATACGTCGGCACTCACTACCATTACTTTCTTTTTCTCGCGCTCTGTTAAGTATTTGGCAAGTTTACCTACAGAGGTGGTTTTACCCGCACCTTGTAGGCCCGCCATAAGAACGACAGCCGGAGGTTGAGTTGCGAGGTTAAGCTTTTCGTTTGCCTCCCCCATCACCGACTCTAGTTCAGACTGAACGATTTTAATAAATACTTGGCCAGGCTTGAGGCTTTTGGTTACTTCGGTACCAACTGCACGCTCTTTTACCTGTGCAACAAACGCTTTTACTACGGGTAGCGCAACGTCGGCTTCAAGTAGCGCCATACGCACTTCGCGTAGCGTTTCTTTAACATTGTCTTCAGTAAGACGCCCTTTACCGCTGACATTTCGTAATGTCTGGCCTAAGCGTTCTGATAAATTCTCAAACATAGTATGAAACTTCTTTTTATTTCAGACGTAATGCCCGCATTGTAACGTAAAAGCGAACGGTAACGTACCCACAATTGCGGTTAAATTTTTAAACTTTTGCGTTAAGGGTTGTCGAAATTAGATGTACGAATTTCGAAGTAGGTATGGAATTAAAATTGCCTTTCCATGCTCCTATACCCACATTAAAAATGGGTGTGAAACAAACAAAATCAAGGAGATGGTTGAATTTACTTGCAAGTTGCAGTATCAATACCGACTCAGTCGGTGAAGACGTCACCTACCTATTACAGGACGCATCATGAACACCCTTTTCGCCATTTCTGCCGCTTTACTCTACGCATTAGCTGCGGCAGTACTTATTGGCAAATTCGTACACCAAGACGGCCCGAATAAGCGATTAGGGCTATCCATCGCTAGTGTTGGGGCAATTGCACATATCGCTTTTCTAACCAACGCAATTATTGTCGCCCCTGGGCAAGACATGAGTGTTACCAACGTGCTTTCATTAGTGTCGTGGATAATCACTGTTTCCATGCTTATATTTGCCCGCGCCATCCCAAATCTTATTTTACTTCCGGTTGTGTTCGGCTTTGCAAGTCTCACGGTACTCGCCTCACAATTTATTCCCGTGTCGTACATTATGCATATAGAGCTTCAGCCGGGTTTGGTTATCCATATTAGCTTGTCGTTGTTTGCTTACTGCACTTTGGTTATTGCATTCCTATATGCGCTTCAAATGTCCTACATTACTTACCGACTAAAGCAAAAAGGTGCGGCGTTACTCCATTCATCGCTACCGCCTTTGATGCTTGTAGAAAACATTTTGTTCAAGCTGTTGCTTGCAGGCACTTGTCTACTCACTGTCTCACTTATCAGTGGGTTTGTTTTCTTAGAAGATATGTTCAACAAAACTTACGCGCATAAAACGGTGCTATCAGCGGCCGCTCTGGTTGTTTTTCTTATTCTTTTGATAGGCCAGAAACTTCGAGGTTGGCGCGGGCGACAGGTCATTGTGATGACAGTGTTGGGTGTTAGCTTATTGTCCCTAGCTTATTTCGGTAGCAAGTTAGTTCGCGAGTTTCTACTTTAATAAGGGCGTTATTTAGCAAGGAATTTCTTGCAAAGATTTTTAGAGACGCCGCGCAAAGCTCGGTAATATTCCTCACTTACTGAGCTTTTCTCGTCAATTAGGGTCAGATCGGTAATTTCTCCTTGAAACTCGGACCTCAAATCAATACATTTGAAGCCTAAGTTAAGACAGGAACCCATTAATTGGACGACATATCAACGAGTACGCTGTTTATCGCGCTCGGCGTACTCATATTACTATCTGCGTATTTTTCAAGTTCAGAAACTGGCATGATGTCGATAAACCGTTATCGACTCAAGCACTTGCAAGGAGAAGGCAATCGTTCAGCTATACGTGTTGCTAAACTCCTAGAGCGACCAGACCGCCTTATCGGCCTTATTCTCATCGGAAACAACTTAGTTAATATTGCAGCGTCATCGCTTGCAACCATACTCTGTATTCGTTTATTTGGTGACTATTGGGGGCTTTTTGCTGCGACGTTCGGCTTGACGCTGGTCCTGCTTATTTTTGCAGAAGTAACGCCTAAAACGTTGGCTGCACTGTATCCAGAAAAAGTGGCATTCCCGAGTTCTATTATCCTGCTTCCACTACTTACTTTGCTGTACCCTTTTGTGGCAGCCATTAACGGTATCACAAACGGTATTCTAGCCTTGCTAAAAATTAGTCCTGCAAGTGGAAGTGATGACTCGTTAAGTCGAGAAGAGTTAAGAACCGTGGTGTTCGAAGCTGGTGCCATGATTCCTAAGCGACACCAAGATATGCTAGTTAGTATTTTGGACTTAGAAAGCGTAACGGCCGAAGATATTATGGTTCCACGCGCTGAAATTTTTGCTATCGACATAAACGACGATTGGAAGAAAATTCTGAAAGCGTTAACCCATGCTCAACATACCCGAGTTCTGTTATACAGAGACAGTGTCGATGATGCGGTAGGCTTTGTGCACGTGCGTGACGCCCTACGTCTTTTATCAAAAGATCAGTTTACTAAATCGAGCTTGCTTCGTGCAGTTCGTGAGATTTATTACACACCTGAATCTACACCACTGCACACATTGATGTACAAATTCCAAGCCGAAAAAGAGCGCATTGCTCTGGTTGTTGATGAGTATGGCGACATCATGGGCTTAGTCACGCTAGAAGATATTCTTGAAGAGATTATCGGTGACTTTACAACGAGTATGGTTCCAGACCACAGTAAAGAAGCGCACGTTCAGCAAGATGGCTCGGTACTGGTTGATGGAAGCGCCAACGTACGAGAGTTGAACAGAGAAATGGATTGGAATTTGCCGACTGAGGGCCCTAAAACTCTAAATGGATTGTTGCTTGAGTACCTTGAGGATATTCCTGAGAACAAGGTAAGCGTACGTTTGGCGGGTTACCCATTAGAAATTGTAGACATTTCAGAAAGCATGATAAAAACAGTTAGAATCATGCCCGAATACTACGTACCACCAAGAGAATCGAATAACGACTAAACTCCTAAGGCTAGCAGTTTCAAACGCTAGCCTTTTGCTTCATCAGCGAGTCGCTGCGCTCGATTTGCCAGCGCTCTCGCTTTCGCAGCAGCGACTTTATCTGACAACTCAGATAACTTGGCAATAATATCCTGCGTCTCCTCATCTTCACGTAAATCAGCCTCCGCCATATGCGATTGCAATGAACGCTTAAGGAGCTCAGGAATAGATTTGCTGTCCATTTCCCAACCCTTCAGTAGAATAAACTTTGACACTCTCAAAGAGGCTATCGACCGAAGAGAAAGATACTTAACTACTAATTGTTCAGTTTTTGCAAAATTGGGGATGAATTAACTACACGCTTTAGACGCCTTGGTAGTGGGTAATTAAGGTGCCTTTATGCTCGTTCAATGAATACTTGATAACAGCAATTGATGCTGTAGAAAACAAGCTGGTAGTGTAAGACTGGCAAAGTTCATCTACCAGATAGCTAACCAGCGGCATGTGGCTTACCACTAGCAGTTTTTTGATTGGCTTTTTTGAATTAACCGCAGAATGAAGAAGCCCATCAATATAGTCACTGACTAAACGAGGGGAGCCTTCCGGAACAATATCTTCATTGCTTTCCACTTTGTCAGCTACTATGTCTAGCGACACCATATCATGGGTTTGTTTGGCTCGGCGGTATGGGCTAACAAGCGCTAAATCAACACTACCTTTCGTGCAATACTGTTTTTTCAACCATTGTGCAGCTGACTTCGCTTGCTCTCGTCCAAGTGACGTAAGCTGCCTACTCTTGTCATCGAGTCTGGGTGCTTCTGCTTCACCGTGACGCATAATGAAAAGATAAATGTCGTCGTTGCTACTTTGACCTGACATAACATTGCGCATAGTATTAATGAAAGTATGCTAACGATATCAGAGAGCTGATTCTACGCCTAGCGCTAAACTATGAATAATGAGAATTTTCGACCATTATTTAAGGTTTTGTGAAGATTATCTTAATAGACGCTCCAGCAGTAAGGTGCCTTTTATCAAATATGAGACGATGTGAATAACACAATAAACCTAGAAGACGCGCACCACGTTACTTTACCTAACGGGCTACGCGCTATGTTATGTTATACGCCTGAGGCAAGTGAGTCGTTTGTTTCTATGGCGGTAAGAGCCGGGCACTTCTACGACCCTGATGATTGTCAGGGGTTAGCTCACCTGTTAGAGCATATGTTGTTTATGGGAAGCCGTCATTTACCCAAGCCTAACGCAATAAATGGTTTTATTGAGCAGCATGGGGGCACGATAAACGCTTGGACAGGCACCGAGTATGCAAACTACCATTTTAACTGTAGCGGTGACGCTATTGCGCAAACCTTGCCCGCGTTCGCCGATATGCTTAGACAGCCTTTGTTTGAAGACGAGGCGCTAACTAACGAAATCAAGAATATTCATGCAGAGTTTGAATTCAAAAAGAAAGACGACCTGCGTCGACTTTATCAAATTCACAAAGAAACCTGTAATCCACAGCACCCCTTTGCTAAGTTTTCAGTAGGCAATAGTGATACCTTTTCTCAACATGGATGCGCCGCACTTAAACAACGCCTTAAAACACTTCATCAAACCTATTATTGCGCAAAAAACATGTGCTTGTGTATCGTCAGTAGCATGCCGCTCCCGCAGCTTGAAGCATTAGTGCACCAATGTTTCGGTAGTATGCCAGAAGGTGAATTGGCAGCTGATGATTGGCCACCGCTTTACACCGATAATGAGCTAGGAATACAAATAAACATTCACCCACTGCAGTCAGCTAAGCGAATGATAGTAACGTTCGCCCTACCCGCTTTACAGAATGACTACAAAACAAAACCATTGAACTATATTAGTCATTTAATTGGGGATGAAGGTGAAGGAAGTTTACTTGCCTACCTTAAAGAAAAAGACTGGGCGCTGAACCTGATTGCTGGCTCAGGTATAGAAGGAGACAACTTTAAAGACTTTAATGTGAGCTTTCAGCTGTCGCAAAACGGGCTCGACAACAAAGACCGTGTATTAGAGGCACTTTTTAGTTATATCTCAATAATTCGAGACGCTTCTAATGAGGATTGGCGTTTTCACGAGAAATCGAAGCTAAATACGCTAGCCCTTGAGTACGAAGAAAATATCAAGCCACTTAGCTTGGTCACTGAATATGCGCAGCACCAGTTTATTTTTAGTCCAGACGAATTATGTAAACTGCGCTCTACTATAGGAAGCTATGATAAAAGTGTCATTGAGCATGCTTTGTCCTATTTCACACCGGACAACATTCGTCTGAAAGTTATTTCGAAAGACGTAAAGACAACACAAGTTTGTGCATTCTACGAAGCTGAATATAGCGTAGAGAAAATCAGTGCTGCGTTATTGCAAAAACTTGCTTCGCCTTCAGCTATAAGTGAATTACAGCTTCCTCCGCCCAACCCTTATTTAGCAAACGAGTACAGCCTTATTCTGCCTGAAACTGGGTTTAACATTCCGAATAAGTTAGTCGACACGGGCGGTTACCGGTTCTGGTTTGCACAAGACCAGCAGTTCCACAGCCCTAAAGGCGATATTTATATTTCTTTTGATGCCGCAAAATTTTCTGACTCTTTACTGTCTGTTGCCGCCAAACGCATTTGGCTTGGCGCTTTAAATGATCATTTGCAGGCAAAATATTATAGAGCTGAAATTGCCGGTCTTCACTATCGCATATATGGCCATCAAGCTGGCTTTACGCTTCACACGCGAGGCTTTACTAACCAGCAAACGTTTTTGGCCAACCAACTTCTCGATGCCGTACTTGATTTTGTACCTGACGAAAGAGCGTTTGAGCATCACAAAACGATGCAGCTCCAAAGCCTTCACAACTCGCTATTGAACAAGCCAACTAACCGTTTATTTTCTAGATTAAGTGTACTTATTCAACGTAACACCCAGGCTCCGGTAGAGCTATTAGACGTGATAGACACTATCACTTACGAGCAAATGCTTAATTTCAGAGCCCGTGCTTTTGAACATTATTTTATTGAAGCATTTATTCATGGAAACTGGGCAAGTGAAGAAGCAAAAGCCTTTTCAGCAACCCTACAAAAACAATGTAAAAATGCAGGTGGTGGTCCACTGTCACGTGCCGTATCTAAGCTTCCAGTTGGCGGAACACTTTATCACGAAGTGCTTTGTAATCATGACGACTCCGCGGTTGTGCTTTATCTACAGGCCCCGTCCCCAGGTTTAACCGATACCGCGTTATGTATGGTGTTAGAGCAAATGCTAGCCGCGCCATTTTTCAATTCTTTACGTACAGAGCAACAACTGGGCTATATCGTAGGAACGGGCTATGTTCCACACAACCAGCACCCCGGCATGGCGTTTTACATTCAAAGTCCACAGTGCAGCCCCAAACACTTGTTAGATGCGATGACCGACTTTTTATTTCAGCAGTTAAACGAAATAGAATTTTACCGCTTCTATTGGCCAACTATTCAACAAAATCTCATAAAGCAGCTAGAAGAACGCGACCTTACGCTTTCGATGAAGTCTCAACGATTATGGGTGAGCTTAGGTACCCAAGATTTAGGTTTTAATAGAAACATTAAGCTTGCCGAGCGCGTGAAATCGCTGAGTTTTGAAGAAATTCAAGATTTTGCACACCAACTCGCTAAGCGCGAACGTTGCGGAGAACTCGTTCTGTTTTCAAGAGGAAAGTTCGAAGCAATCTCAACCCAAGGGAAACGAACTATCAACAGCATTTCTCACTTTAAGCAAGAAATCCCGTACTACTAACCAACGTATTACTAATAACACAGTGTTAAACATATCCGTCGATTTGTCTGTCTATTCACGGAATGTTTAGCATCTTGTTTGCGCAGTAAGTACACTGCGCCCATAAATCGCTAACTTAAAAAGTTGCTGGCAACACCGCCAGTTCTTTCAACATCTTGTGGATAACAGACTCGAACCTGCAATATAGTCAGAATATAAACGTCAAGTTTTTGACCACGGTGTCGATAAATAGACACCGAATTCACCCTCGGTTGCTTAATAAGTAACCCATCATCCCTGCTATCTCTAAAAAGTCCTTGTAGAGACTCGGTTAATTCGGCATATTTATTCTTCTGGTTGTTAGGGATGCTGCCAGTAAAATTAAAAAAAAATAATAAATGGCGTATGCCAAAGGTGTATAGGTGCGCTCAACCCTAATTTATTCAATGCTGCTTCTCTCGTTGGCTTTGTCAGGAATTGTCTTCAATTCTGCAAAGGCGATAGAAGTTTCTGATCTTCACTTCACAGAATTAAATAAGCAACACGGCCTATCAGATACCGCAGTGTTAGACATTGTGGAAGACCATATGGGGTTTATTTGGCTAGCAACGTCGAATGGCCTCAATCGCTACTCGGGTTATGACGTAAAGCAGTACCACCCGTCAGATGTTGATCCCAACTCCCTGCCCTCTGGTTTTATAAAAACACTATTCGTAGATTCGGAAGGCAAGTTGTGGGTTGGCACCCACTCTGGATTAGCACTTTATCTGCCAGATACCGACAGTTTTAAAATTTTTAACAAAAGAAACTCTGTTATAAAAACCGATTTAATCACTGCCATTTCAGAGTCAAAAAATGGTGATTTATTGTTTGCAGATAAAAAGTTTCTTTACCGCTATTCAAAACAAACTTCACAAATAAGCGTTCTCACTCAAGTCTTTAAAGAAGAAAGCTTTATAAAAGTGATTTTTGAAGAGGCCAACCGTATATGGGTAGGCTCCAATAAGTTTGGCGCAGCGTTAATAGATGCTGAAACGCTGGATGTTTACGACGCAAGCAAAGTCAACCCCTGGGGTGTTTCTTTAGATATACGTGCACTGCACGATATCAAAGTAATTAACGGGAATTATTGGTTAGCAACCAACGAGGGCGCAATCGTTTTAGCCTCAAATGGGCGCATTTTAAAGCGTATTCAGGGCGATGAATTGGGCGTTTCCGAAGAAGTTAATTCTTTTTCACTCTCTGTGGTTGGTGAAGATATATGGGTGGGCACTTATATTGGACTGTTTTTATTATCAGATGCTGCGAAAGCGACAATATCTCCCGATTATCGCCCTGATTTCTTGCATTTAAACTCAGATACCTACAGTACTACCGGCATACCCTCTGCAATAGTAATGCGAGTGATTGAAGATCGTACAGGCGTGGTGTGGGCCGCCACTTTTCACCGCGGCGCTTTCAAATACCACCCTGAGTATGCCAGCGTACATTTTCAGCCTGTGTATAATTCCGATCGCCATAGCGAAGACAACTTTTCTACCCTGTGGGGCTTTGCTGAAAGTAAAGACGAGTCGCTTTACTTAATTTCGCAGCAAAAAGGGCTAGGCAAAATATCCCGAGAAACGGGAAAGGTATCATTTTTCGATTTTTTCGAAAAAATGGATCCCGCTATACACTATTGGGACATCGAAATTGATGACCAGGATAATATCTGGATTGCCTCCTCTGCTGGCTTGCTCGTGCTCAAAGACACTGCAAACGGCTTGAAGCTAGTAAATGAGTACTTTAAAGGCATATTTATCGATTATATCTTCAAGAGCGAATCTGCCATTTGGTTGCAGGAAGCAGTTGGTCACGTCTATTCCATAAGAATTAATTCCGTCTCTTCTAAATCACAAGGCAGCGATACAATAAGGGCAGCATTAAACGAAAAATCTGAGGACATGTTAGCAATATATGAGGATAGCGATAGTAATATTTGGTTTAGGGCCGGTAAAAAGCTAGTCATTTACTCAGTAAGCGAACGTCGAGTTGTTCGCGTTTTGGACTCATCTAATGGCATAAATTCTTTAGTCTATGGAGTACACGAAACCCCTTCCGGCCTGTGGTTAACTACACGTTCTGACGGTGTTATCCAATTAGATAAAAAGAACTTTGCCTTAGTAAATAAACAAAAGAGGGATAACCAAAGCGGTTTTATTACCTCGACAATAGCAATAGAGAATAGTATCTGGTACTCGGATGCCAGAGGGGTTCATAAGGTTCACCTACCGACATTGAGAGAGGCGGACAGTATTCCCAATGCACAGCTGGAATTTAATTCTCTTGGCGAAGGCGCCGTCATTGCCACTTTTGATAAGACAATTTATTTCGGTGGTAATAAAGGCTTTGTCAAGATCTCAAAGCAAGCGATTAACGCTAGTGACCAAGTGAAGAAAACGCTTCCTCCCCAACTTTACCAAGTGAGTGTGTTTGGCTCATTAGCAAAAGCCAGACAAAAGCAAATTGAAAATGACGAAGCTTCAAATTATTTGTCTTTAAAAGAAAAAATCACCTATGAAAAGCAGTTGGAGCTTAAGCACGACGAAACCCGCTTTAGTATTTCCTTTGGGCTAGTTAACCCGGTTTATCCAAACCAAGTAACCTATCGTTACAAGCTCACCGGTTTTGAGAATGACTGGATTTACGTCGATAAAGAACGCACTGCTCAGTTTAACAATATTTCTTTTGGTAACTATATGTTTTCAGTGCAGGCTAAAGAGCCAGGTAAAGCTTGGTCTGAAAGCAAAAACTTGAAAATAACCATTGAGCGCCCCCCTTGGCTTCATACCGTTGCCCTTGTTTTCTACGGTTTAATTGCATTGGCTATCCTTGCCTTTATTTTACGCCAGTACCAAATAAGAAAAGCGAACCAGCTTGCTATAAAGGAATCGGAAGAGCGATTAAAGCTTACCCTGTGGAGCTCTGGCGATGAACTGTGGGACTGGGACGTGTATCGAGGGCAAGTATATCGCGCAAACACTTGGGGCACGTTAGATTTCCCTCAAGACGATATTCGTACTACTGGCGCCTATGATGCCAATATCCATCCTAACGACATTACTCGTGTTAAATCTGCATTGCGAGAGCATTTAGAGGGCAACAGTGATTTTTATGAACTAGCCTACCGCGCTAAGACGTTTAAAAATCAGTGGATTTGGATTCTTGACCGCGGGAAAGTGGTGGAGCGTGACCATAACGAGCAGCCGGTGCGAATGACGGGTACGTTAAAGAACATCCACCACTTAAAAGAAGCTGAAGAGCAGCTTAACCTGTTTAAGCGCTCAATTGAGAACATTTCAGAAGGGGTATTTATTACCAATACCCAATTCAAGTTTATCAGCGTCAACAACGCCTACTGCAGCTACACTGGGGAAACCCGCGACCAAGCCCTTGCAAGCTATATGCATTTTCACCTGTACCCTGATGCATTTACCGAAGAAATCAAGAAAACCCTTAAGTCAAAAGGCAACTGGTCTGGTGAGGTAGAGAGCGTACGAGTAAACGGTGAGCGCTACGAAATGGAGTTAAATATTGACGCCGTGCACGATGAAGACGGTAAGATTAGCCATTTCGTAGGCGTTTTCAGCGACATTACGTCACGTAAAAGTACTGAAAAAGAGCTCTTAAAACTTGCCAATGTTGACCCGTTGACCGAGCTCCCCAACCGTTCGTTTTTCCAAGCAAGCCATCAAAACTTAGTGCGAAAGTCCAGCGCTCACTCCTTACTTTGCTTGGACATGGATAACTTCAAAAAGATAAACGACTCACTGGGCCACCAAACCGGCGACATTTTAATTAAACAAATAGCCAAGCGACTACAGCGTATAACCGGCAAAAATGCTACTTGTTATCGCCTGGGCGGTGATGAGTTTAGTATTTTAATGGAAGATAACGCCGATATTCATACGGTAACCCACTACGCACAAAGCTTGTTAGATACCTTATCGCGCCCCTTTATTATCAATAAACAAGAGTTTGTGCTCGGAGCGAGTATTGGTATTGCCTTTTACCCTGACGACGGTGAGTCACCCCAAGAAATGCTTAAAAACGCAGATACAGCCATGTATTTTGCGAAAAATAACGGCGGCAACAGCTATCAGTTCTTTAGTGGTGAAATGAATCAAAATGCGGTGAGGCAGCTGCAAATTGAAAACTTAATTCGTCAAGGCATAAAAGACGACCTGTTCACCGTGTATTACCAACCCAAGGTGGATATAGCCTCTGGTAAATTGGTTAGTATGGAAGCCCTAGTGCGTTTTGAGCACCCGCAAAAAGGCATTGTAAGCCCAGGGCAGTTTATTCCCTTAGCAGAGCAAACAGGTCAAATTATTGAAATTGGCGAACAAGTACTTCGCAAAGCCTGCGCCGATACTAAACGCTGGGTGAATCAGGGGTTGTTTAGCGGTCGCGTTGCCGTCAATATTTCGGCAAAACAGTTCGAACTGCCAGACCTAGATGACAGAATAAACAAAATATTGAGCGATATAGGTTTGTCACCGCTTCACCTTGAGTGCGAAATTACTGAAGGCACGCTGATGGAAAGCCCTGAAAATGGCCTTCAAATGATGACGCGACTACGCGAGCGAGGTATCCATTTAGCGCTGGATGATTTTGGTACCGGCTATTCTTCACTGGCGTATTTAAAACGTTTCCCGTTGAATACATTAAAAATTGATAAAGCGTTTATTGATGATATCGCGAAAAGCAATGTGGACCGACACATGGCTGCGGCCATCATTAACATAGCCCATAACCTAGGCCTTAAAGTGGTAGCCGAAGGTGTAGAAGAAGAGTCACAATTAGACATACTACGTCGCTATGACTGCGAGATGTTACAGGGCTTCCTATACAGCCGCCCTCTAAACGCTGAACGTTTCGAAAAGCTGCTTACCGAAAATCAAAAGCTACATACATTATTAGGCAGTAGCCAGTACTAACGCCTTTAACGCACCTTCAGCACTCTTTACTGAAGAGGGCATTTCTTACCCTGCTAACTACCTTCAAGCGGCAATGTAAGGCAAAACTCTTCCCTTTGAACCTTTGTATATTAGACTTTAGTGCCAATATTATGGCGCTAGCTTTTACCCCTCATCTCGACTGCCCCAAAAAAATCATAACCCCATGATTTAAAAGCATTAATTAAATATTTAAAATGTTGGCACGTAACTAGCTATAACTAAAGTGCCGGTAACAAATATAAAAATCGGCTTTGTTTGTTCGTTCAAAAAAATTAGAGGAAATTAACATGTTAAAAGAGTACGCAGTTGCACTAGTACTTTCTACCGCTACCCCAGTAGCTGCAGACAAACAAGAAGGCGCTAAACAAGCTCCCGAGTCGCAAAAAGAAACCGTTACTCAGCCAGAGTACATTAGACCTAAAACAGGTGGTAGTAATAACGGCGTAGGCTTCTAGTTTGAAGTTGAAACGATTTTCCAAAAAAAGAGAGTGCGTACTCTCTTTTTTTATATCTGCAAGATTAGAACAGCTTGAAGTTAATGAGGTAGTCGCTAAGTCTACGCTGCAATATAAAGATTATTAAACCCCACCGCATTGCGCCAATGTATATGGCGAGAGATAGTGAACATAGGCAGCAAAACAGGGCCTAGAATAAGACCAGCAAACGCCCACTTCTTCGCATTCATTCCCCATTTAAACGCTTCTACATAAAAATATAGAGAAAAGATAACGCTTAATACTACGAGTGAAATCACACTGCCTCCGCCTGTTTAACCTAATTACGCTGAGTTACTGGCCCCATAAATTATTCAATTTAACTTACTGATAATTGACGCCAACAATTTGACACGTTCATTTTTTAACCGCAGGAATTCTACCCAAAATAGAACAATAAACCAGCTAAAATACGCGTTAGACATAAAAAAACCGGGCAACGCCCGGCTTTTTAACATTTTATAAACTTAGCTGTAAAATTTTTGATCGTTTTCTGCCATTTTCACTAACATTTCAGCAGGTGCAAATTTATCGCCCACAGCAGTAGCATAATGGTTTAAACGAGCAACAACATGTTTAATTCCCAGCGTGTCCATGTAGCGGAATGGGCCGCCTAAGAATGGAGGGAAACCAATACCGAAGATAGCGCCAATGTCGCCGTCGCGGGCATTGCGGATAACGCCTTCGTCTAAACAGCGTGCTGCTTCATTTAGCATCATAAGCACGCAGCGTTCGGCAACTTCTTTTTCGCTTAGCTTAGCAGACGGTGATAGCCCAAGTAATTCGTAGATTGATTCATCCACTTCTTTACCTGGTTTTTTGCCTTCATAAGAATAAAACCCTTTTTGGTTTTTCTTACCCTTTCTGCCGTCTGCAAGTACTTTGTCGAAAGCACTTGGCGCAGTAAAGCGCTCGCCGAAGGCCTCTACAAGGAATGGGATGATCTTAGTACCAACGTCAATGCCCACTTCATCAAGAAGTTTCACAGGGCCTACAGGGAAGCCAAACTTAACCAGAGACTTGTCGATGTGTTCAATTGGCTCACCGTCAAGAATAAGGTTTGCCGCTTCATTCATGTAAGGTGCCAAAATACGGTTTACGTAGAAACCCGCACCGTCTTTAACAACAACCGGTGTTTTGCCTTGCTTTTTAGCAAATTCAACCGTCGATGAAATGACTTGGTCAGACGTTTTATCGTGAGCAATTACTTCGGCCAAAGGCATTTTGTCTACTGGCGAGAAGTAATGCAGACCAATCACGTTTTCAGGACGTGCTGCCTTAGCTGCAATTTGTGTAATAGGAATAGACGATGTATTGGACGCGAAGATCGTGCTTTCTTTGCAGTTCTCTTCAATATCCGCCACCATCTTCTGCTTAAGATCTAAGTCTTCAAATACAGCCTCAACCACGATATCCGCGTCTTGGTAGCCGCTGTAATCCAGCGTACCGGTAAGAAGCGCTAACTGCTTCTGCATTTCGCTGTTACGCATGAAACGCTTCTTCACCTTTTTGTTTAAGATGTCATAGCTGTACTTCATTGCGTTTGCGATGCCATCGGCACGTACATCTTTAATACGAACAGGCACACCAGCTTTGGTCGACGTTACATAAGCGATACCACCGCCCATCAAACCACCGCCAAGCACGCCTACTTTCTTCATCTTTTCAGGTGTAACACCTTCAACACCATTTTCTTTTTTCATTTCAGTCGTAGCAAAGAAAATCTGACGAAGTTGAAAAGATTCTGGCGTCATTACTAGCTTACCAAAGGCTTCTGCTTCGGCTCTAAGCCCCGCTTTCATGCCTTCGTTCATGCCTGTTTCAATAACGTCAATAATGTAACCCGGTGCAGGGTAATTACCTTTGGTTTTTGCAAACGTTGCTTCACGCGCTTTTTTAAACATCATATTACGGCCTGGACCTGTTTTTTCTAACACTTTGTCCATCGCGCTTTTTTGCGGTGCTTCACGTTCAGGCTTGCGTTTAAGGGCAAACTGCTCTGCCACTTTCAAAAGCACGCTATGCGGCACGACTTCATCTACAATGCCGTATTTTTTGGCTTGCTTGGCGCGTGCAGGTGAGCCAGTAAGCATCATTTTCATTGCTTGCTGAATGCCAATTAGGCGAGGAAGGCGCTGCGTACCGCCACTGCCCGGTAATAAACCAAGCTGCACTTCCGGTAGACCTACCTGAGTACTAGTTGAATCGGTACATACACGGTAATGACATGCAAGCGCAAGCTCTAAACCACCACCTAACGCTGGGCCGTGGATAGCCGCTACGAAGGTAGCCTTCATGTTCTCGATTCTATCGAAAATAGCTTGTCCACCTGCGGCTATAGTCGTTGCATCCTCAGCAGTTTTGCATGCTGCTAACATGGTAATATCAGCACCCGCTACGAATGAGCTTGGTTTGCCGCTTGTTAATACAACGCCTTTAATACTGCTATCACGCTCAATATCGTCAAGCATGGCAGATATTTCATCGCCAAACTCAGCTTTAAGCGTGTTCATGCTTTCGCCAGGTACGTCCATGCTAAGAATGGCAACGCCATTATCTTGCTTAGTTAGCGTAAATGCGCCTGATGTTGGCTGAACTTCATTTGTCATTTCTTGTTCCTGACTCATATTATTCTGTCTCCACAATCATTGCGGCACCAAGACCACCCGCAGCACATGCAGTAAGAAGGCCTGTACCACCTCCACGGCGATTTAGTTCGTTAAGCATTTGCGTAATCATACGTGTACCGGTTGCGGCAAACGGGTGACCATAAGCAATTGAACTACCCATCACGTTGAACTTGTCCATGTCAATTTCGCCCGTCGCTTTGTCGCGGCCGAGTTTCTCTTTGGCGAACTTGTCACTTGCAAACATTTTAACGTTTGCCAAGGTTTGCGCTGCGAACGCTTCGTGCATTTCAATTAGCGTTAAGTCGTTTAGGGTCATGCCTGCCCGGTCTAGCGCAATAGGTGTCGCGTACGAAGGCCCCATTAGCATGTCTTCCCAAACGTCGATTGCCGAAAACGCGTAGCTCTTAATGTAACCAAGCGGCGTATAGCCTAGCTCTTTCGCTCGGCTTTCTGTCATCATCAGCACGGCAGAAGCGCCGTCGGTAAGAGGTGTGGCGTTTGCCGCTGTTACCGAGCCGTATTTTTTATCAAATACTGGGCGAAGTTTCGCGTAGCCTTCAAGCTTAGAGTCAAAACGTACGTTGTTATCGCGCTCAAGCGCTCCTTTGTACGGTTCTGCGTAAGCAGTCATCACTTCGCTAGACAGCTTACCTGCTTCCCAGCTTTCAGCCGCTAGGCTGTGCGAGCGATGCGCAAGCTTGTCTTGCTCTTCACGAGAAATTTGATGTGTTTTTGCCATCTGCTCTGCTGTTTGCCCCATCGACAAACCTGTAGAGTACTCAGCGACTGCAGGAGGTACTGGCGCTAGATCTTTTAAGCTTAAACGCTTGAAGATGTTTAGCTTTTGGCCAAGGGTCTTAGTTTTCTGCAAATCAACCAGCGCACGCGCAAGATTCTTAGAAACCCCAATAGGTGATACCGACGTTGAATCAGCACCACCAGCAATACCTACTTGTACCGTACCAGCCATCATGCTTTCTGCGATGTTAACCGTAGATTGAAAACTCGTCGCACATGCGCGAGATACGCTGTAAGCGTCGGTATGAATATTCATGCCTGTGCCAAGCACGATTTCGCGCGCAATGTTAGGCGCTTCAGGCATTTGTACTACTTGACCGTAGACAACCTGGTCAACCCACTCTTTTTGAACACCATGGCGAACGAGAAGTTCGTTTACGACCATTTTACCTAGATCAACAGCCGGAACACCGTGGAAATATGTAGCCATTTTCGCAAACGGAGTACGCAACCCCGCGACAATGGCGATGCGATCACCCTCTCGGGTAGTAACTGATTGTTTTGTTGCCATAATGCACCTAAATTAATGACCGACTTCCGTTTGAGCTTATCGCTCCAAAGTGGTCTGACCTGTAATAAACCCGATTTTTACAAACAATGAACAAAATAGCAAATAATGCAGGGTTAAGGGCAACATAAATGAAACTAAAGTTTGCCCTGTTTACAAATTTTGACCGTTTTATGCTATCAAAATTTAAAAAGCTTGCTTTGCATCCAACCGCATATCGCATTTTTATTACTGTTTGACGACTTGAAGAAAGATAGAATGAACCTTATATGGAAATGAAAGTCTGTTTTGTGTCATTGTGACGGGCTAGAGCTATCTAAATTAATATGTAATTTACTTTTTAGCTAAGCGATCACTTTATAAGATATTTAATAAATCTATCGTTCAAATGACACTTCCTGATAACGAGAACTCAAACGGAAATTTTGCATTATGGCAGCAGCGCAATTTCAACAGTTACACGCTTATTTAGACCAACAGATTATCGGTCAGCATGCGTTAACCAAAAGCCTTCTAATCGCTCTTTTGGCCGACGGCCACCTTCTAGTAGAAGGTCCTCCTGGGCTTGCAAAAACACGCGCAATCAATGCACTTGCTAATGGTATTGACGGCGACTTTCATCGCGTACAATTTACCCCAGACCTTTTGCCTGCCGACTTAACCGGTACAGACATATACCGTCCCGAAACCGGTGAGTTTGTTTTTCAAAAAGGGCCGCTTTTTCATAACTTAGTGCTAGCCGACGAAATCAACCGCGCACCAGCAAAAGTGCAATCGGCTTTGCTTGAGGCCATGGCGGAACGTCAAATTACGGTAGGCAGTAAAACCTACCCTCTTCCTCCGCTATTTTTAGTAATGGCAACGCAAAACCCGCTAGAACAGGAAGGAACTTATCCACTACCTGAAGCACAGCTAGACCGATTCTTAATGCACGTGGACATCGATTATCCTGGCGCCGAGACAGAATTAGAGATATTGCGTTTAACGCGAGGTGAAGCCCTCTCAGAACCGCCTGTTACGCCACCAACGCTAACTCAAGACGATATTTTTACGTCGCGTAAAGAAGCCTTGTCTTTGTATATGGCGCCTGAGTTAGAACAGTATTTAGTTCAATTGATTATGGCCACACGTCAGCCTGCAAATTTTGACGCGGAATTAGGCCAGTGGATAGCGATGGGAACAAGCCCTCGAGCAACCATCAGTCTAGATCGCTGTGCACGCGCTCACGCATGGCTTAGCGGCAGAGACTTTGTTGGTCCTGATGATATTCAAGCTGTGGTTCACAACGTGCTTCGCCACCGTATTATTCTGTCATATCAAGCCGAGGCTGAAGGCGTAACGATTAACGACGTACTTGATAAGATTGTTGCAACTGTCGCAGTCCCTTAAGCTATGGTGAATGTACAAGCGCAGCTAAACAAGCTGCAAAGTAATGGCGTCTCGTTGTCTACAGCAGAATTATTACGCTACCAGCAGTTAGCTAAGCTGTTTAGTTTGGCGCCTAAACGTATGCCACAAGCTAAACTTGCTGGAAGTTATCTCACCAAGCACAAAGGCCGAGGCATGGAGTTTGATGAGGCCCGTCATTATCAGCCCGGTGATGATATTCGCGCTATCGATTGGCGCGTTACTGCGCGCACGGGTAAAACTCACACTAAAGTGTATCGGGAAGAGCGAGAGCGCCCGGTTTTTCTATTCTGTGACTACCTACCCTCAATGGCATTTGGCACGCAGCTGCTTACTAAAGCGGTGCAAGCCGCGCATGTATCTTCATTAATAAGCTGGTCTGCTGCCGCTCGTGGCGATAAAGTTGGCGCACTAGTATTTAATCAGCAACAGCACAAAGAAATTAAACCACTAACTCGCAAAAAGGCCGTGTTGCACGTGTGTCATGAACTTATGGCATTGCACGAACAGAGCGCGCAATCTGAGCCGGACAAACACAAAGATGAACAAGCTTTTGCCGATGCGTGTGCTAGGGCAAGACGACTAGCAAGGCCGGGGAGCCTGGTTTATCTTGTGTCAGACTTTCAGCATTTAAGTACCCAAGCTATTCAACACTTGAGTCACTTAACACGACACTGTGAAGTAAGGGCTATCGTAATTAACGATCCAATAGAACACGCCTTGCCACAAACCAGTTCATTACAAACCGTCAGCGTTTCTGATGGCCGAAACCAACAACGCTGGGTGTTAGGCGACAATACCGAGCAACAGCAATATCAAAAATGGCGCAGTGAACACAACAGCGCGATTTATAGCACCTTGCGCAAAAACAATATCGCTCGATTCAGTATTTCAGCGGGTCTTCCCCTAGACGAACAGCTTCAAAGTATGCAACAAGAACAAAGGTTGGAGCTTAATTAATGCAGAGCAGTATTCTTTCAACCCATTTTTTATCAAGCTTTCTGTCTAGTTACACAAAATCAGCTGCTCAATCGATGCCACCGGCAAATCAAATGCCAGTGCCCCCTCAGCAGCAAGACCCTCTTGCTCAACTGCGCGATATACACGTACCTACAGAGGTCAATATTTGGCCATTAGATTGGGGTTGGTGGGTCGCTATCGCAGTAGTCTTACTTGCCCTATTTTGCCTATATAAAGCGACCACTGCTCACATGCGTCACAACAAGGCGCGTAAGCAGGCTTTAGCCTTACTTGAATCGATTTCAGCAAAACAAAGCAATTGGCCCGTGGCGTTAAACTCAATTCTAAAACGCACGGCTATGAGCTATTACCCAACTCAGCAAGTAGCCGGGTTATATGGTAAACACTGGCAAGCGTTCTTAACCTCTGCATTGAAAAGTAGTGATAGAAAACTTGAAAGTGATTTAGGTTTGTTAATAAGCAATGTTTATCAAGCCACCCCCAACCCTAGTGATTTTGAAACCTGCAAGGGGGCAGTAAAAAACTGGCTTTCAAAAGCCAAACTGCCAAAAAACAAGGGGGCTTACGGCGGTGTGAATGATGGCGGTCTAAACGATGGCAGCCCTCATGATAAACAAGCCAAGGAGCCTCATCATGCTTAATTTTGCTTGGTGGTGGGTCTTTTTCGTACTCCCCTTACCTATTATCGTTCGCCTGCTTTCTAGAAAAGCACAAGACATACCCATGGCTGCACTGCGGGTCCCTAATTTGCGACCTGGTGATATGTCAGAACAAGCCAAGTTGAAGCAAACCAAAATTCCGCTAGTGATCAGTAGCTTGATATGGCTGCTGCTAGTCACGGCTGCCGCGCGCCCTCAATGGTTAGGAGAGCCTGTCAGCATACCGAATGAAGGTCGAGAAATGATGTTAGCGGTAGACTTATCGGGCAGTATGAAGATAGATGACATGCAGCTAAATGGCCGACAAGTTAACCGTTTAACCATGACTAAGTCGGTGGTTTATGACTTTATTCAGCGTCGCGTTGGCGACAGAATTGGTCTTATCTTATTTGCCGATACCGCGTACGTTCAAGCACCGCTTACCTATGACAGAGATACCGTTTCTACACTTCTGAGTGAAGCTGTCATTGGGTTAGTTGGCGAACAGACTGCCATAGGCGATGCGATAGGTTTAGCAGTGAAACGCTTTCACGAACGGGAAGAGTCCAATAACGTGTTAATTCTTCTTACCGATGGGCAAAATACTGCAGGGAATATTACCCCCGAACAGGCGAAAGAGTTGGCAATTAGTAAGGGTGTGAAGGTATACACTATAGGTGTGGGCGCAGATAAAATGCTGATCCAAAGCTTTTTCGGCAGCCGACAAATAAACCCGTCGCAAGAACTTGATGAAGGCATGTTAACCGACATTGCGACTAGCACCGGCGGTCAATATTTTAGGGCTCGAAATGCCCAGGAACTTCAAGCTATTTATCAACAACTTGACGCGCTTGAGCCTATTGAAGGTGAAACGCGTAAGATGCGTCCATTGAGCGCACTGTTTTACTATCCCCTTGGTGCTGCGATATTACTGTCAGCACTATGGGCATTCTTGACGGTGCTTTTATCAACATTTCGTTGGTTCGCACAAAGGCGAATTAACTCGTCCCAGCCACACCCGAATTCAGTTGATTCAATACGAGCAGCCCGAACAAATAGGGAGACGAAGTAATGGAATTCGACTTCTTAAACCAATTTCATTTTTTACGCCCCGAATGGTTTATCGCGCTCGCTCCCCTGATGCTGCTTGTGTTTTTAATTAGAAAAACCACGGCTAAGCAATCTGGCTGGCAATCTGTGATCCCTTCTCATCTATATCAATACATGGTGATTGGAAAAACCGAAATGGGCGCAAAACCTCCAATGTGGATGCTTGCTTTTGTGTGGATTATAAGTGTGATAGCACTCGCTGGCCCAACCTGGGAGCGCCTGCCGCAGCCGGTTTACCAGTTGAAAATGGGACACGTTATAGTCATAGATATGTCGCTTTCAATGCGCGCTACCGATATGACGCCAGACAGGCTAACTCGCGCCAAATATAAAGCGATAGACCTTGTTAACGCTATTGGTGAAGGCGAAATGGGCTTGGTTGCTTACGCTGGCGATGCGTTTGTCATTAGCCCCTTAACCGAAGACGCAGGAAATATCACAACCCTAATCCCAAGCCTGTCACCGGAAATTATGCCCGTGCCGGGTAGCGACCCACTATTAGGTATAGAGAGTGCGTCAGAGCTTCTCACGAATGCCGGATATAATTCAGGCATGATCTACTGGATTACCGACGGTATAGAGTTAGAACAACAACAAGAGCTTCAAGAGTATGTGGCCTCTATTCCTTTTACAGTAAATGCACTTACGGTGGGAACGTCTGAAGGCGCGCCTATCCGCCAGCAAAGCGGCGAGCTATTAAAAGACTTCACCGGCAGCATCGTTATACCCAAGTTAAACGAAGGCGCAGTGAAAGGCGTGGTTAAAACGAGCGGCGGACGCTTTGAATCCTTTACATCAAACGACACCGACATTGATGCCCTCGCCTCGGTATCTCTACTAGATAAAAGCGACAGCGAAGAGAACGAAGAAGAGAGTAATTTACAAGGAGACCAGTGGAAAGAAGTTGGCCCTTACTTGCTGCTTATACTTCTTCCATTTGCCGCCTTTGCATTCAAACGCGGGTTAGTTTTCATCGTGTTGGTGGGTTTACTTAGCCCCTCTATGATTAAAAACGCCCATGCTTTGCAACGTGCCCAACCCTCTGAAATTGCTGGCACATCACAAGGCATAGGCACATCACAAGGCATAGATGCACCGGAAAGCGCAAAGGAGATGGCAAATCAACCTGATTCACTTTCATGGTGGCAAACGCCATTTATGAATGACAACCAAGAAGCATTGAACAGTTACCAAAGAGGCAAGTACAAAGACGCCGTTAATCAGTTTAATGATGAAGCATGGAAAGCATCATCACTTTATAAATCAGGCGACTACGAAGGTGCATTAAATGCCTTCAAAAACATTCCTGGCCCCGAGAGTCTTTACAATCAAGGCAATGCACTGGCAAGACTCGGTAAGCTTGAAGACGCAATTAAGAAATATGATCAGGCGTTAAGCGAAGCACCCGATTTCGACGATGCAAGAACCAACAAAAAGATTGTCGAGGATTTGCAGAAACAGCAGCAACAGCAGAATCAGGAGCAAAACCAGAACGAAAATGGCGATGATGGCGAACAGAGTAACTCGCAGGATAATGGCCAAGATAGCTCTGATAACTCTGATAGCCCTAATAGCAAACAGCAATCAGGGGACCAGAACAATCAGGAAGGTTCAAACGAGCAGAATGGTCAGCAAGACGATAATGAGGGTCAACAGTCTGACCAAAGCCAAGCTAACGATGAACAGCAAAGTGGCGGAGATAACTCACAACAGCTTGATGATTCCGAGATGAACACTCAGAACGAGTCATCAGACTCTCAGCAGCAAAATGCAGAACAGGAAGAGTCTGGTCAAGGTGACAGCGTGCAAGCACAAAAAAACGAACAACAAGCAGAGCAGGAAGCACAGGCAATGCAAGGTCAAGAGACCGAGCTTACCGACGCAGAAAAAGAAGAGCTGCAGCGAATGGAGAGTTTAATGCGCCGCGTGCCAGACGACCCTGCATTCCTACTAAAACGAAAAATGCAATTAGAAGCACAAAAACGTCAGCGTCAACGTATGCCTTCAAACCGGAGTGATTGGTAGATGAGAGCCTTATTACAATCTACACGTATAGTTTTTTTATTAACCTTACTCTTAAGTACGGCGGCTTATGCCGATGTAAATTCGCTGGAAGCCACCATTGATAGAAACCCTGTCATGTTGGATGAAGCCATTCGCTTAACGGTTACCGCAGACGGCAGCGCGGACAGAGATGCATTCGACAGCTCTCCCCTGCTTAAAGACTTTGTGGTCGGGAGAACATCAGTAAGTAGCCAAACCTCAATTGTCAATTTCGACACCAAGCGCACCACCGTTTGGACCACTACGTTATTTCCTCGTAAGGAAGGCACGTTCACCATTCCTTCATTAACCATTGAGGGAAAGTCTACCCAACCTATTCAGGTCAAAGTTATTCCGGTTCAAGAACAAAGTAATGTCGCCCGAGACTATTTTGTTACCACGGATATCGACTTGAAAGAGGCCTATTTAAATCAACAGCTGCTTTACACGGTTAAGCTGTTTCTTTCTAGCAATATTGAGCGCGGCAGCCTACAAGCGCCAGAAATGCAAAATGCGGAAATCACCCAGCTAGGAGAAGATAAACAGTATACAGATATAGTAAACGGAAGACGGTATCAGATTATTGAACGTCAATTTGCTGTTGTGCCTCAAGCGTCCGGCGAGTTCACGCTAAGAGGCCCTATTTTCACTGGCGAAGTTATGGCTGCCAATACTAACCAACGTTTTGGCTTCTTCAACCGCACCCAGCAAATTAATCGGGTTGGGCCTGACATTACGGTGAACATTAAGCCCATTCCTCAGGGGATAGATTACCCTTGGTTACCTTCTGAAATGGTGCGAGTGGATGAAGAATGGCCACAAGGTGATAGTTTTGTAGCAGGTGAACCAGTCACCCGTATTGTTACGCTAACCGCATTGGGCGTAGTAGAAGAGCAGCTTCCTGATATTCCTGAGTTTTATCCGCCAAACTTTAAGCTGTACCCTGATCAATCTAATACTACGACAGTCGAAAAAGACCAGAGCTTAATTTCACAGCGCCAAACGTCGCTGGCGATCATTCCAACGCAGCCGGGTAACTTTGTCTTACCTGAAATTACTATTCCTTGGTTTAATACGCTTACTCAGCAAACTGAATATGCCA
Organism: Alteromonas sp. ABH4_453; assembly: GCF_056160665.1. Taxonomy (NCBI): domain Bacteria; kingdom Pseudomonadati; phylum Pseudomonadota; class Gammaproteobacteria; order Alteromonadales; family Alteromonadaceae; genus Alteromonas; species Alteromonas sp. ABH4_453. The sequence continues at coordinate 273,630 of NZ_JBSWXP010000006.1, read as the reverse complement.
CTATTCCCGCTCGTTCAATTACGGTAGCGCCAGCGAGCGGCGCAAATAATGCTAATACTCCGAATAGCTTAGACACTTCATCAATCAGTAATGCAAGCAATGAAGATATTCAAAATGATATACCGTCAACTGCAACACAGCCTAACGCTAGTGCTAGCAATGAGGATAAACCATTAGACAGCGCTTCAGGTGAAGTCAATACTGACGAAAATACCCAGCTTAATTGGATGGTAACTTGTGCACTACTTGTGCTATTCATCATTGCGCTTACAGGATGGTTAGTTACCTACAGAAAGCTTAAACAGGCTCAGTTTATGGGACCTGAGATCACTAACAGAACCGGTTCTGCACAGCGCCTCCACTCTTGTGCTCAGTGGGATGAAAAAGCACAGTTTCAAAACCTAATGTCAGTAATAAAGGCAAAGGACACACGTTTACTTACGCCTGCTCTTAAGCAGTGGATAAACGCGTTAACTTCGGGTAAAGCGCAACTTTCGCAGTTTGAAGGAATCAACGCTAGTGTTAATGAGCTCTATGCTCTGCGCTTTTCAGCCAATAAAGCTGACGCTAGCACCCAATCTAAACAGGTCATGAAAGCTTTAGATAAACTTTCACATGAAGCTAAGCTTGCCCGCAGCGAATGGAAGCAAAAAAGTGAAGGGAACAATAACACGCTATCTGCCTTATATCCTGCTTCATAAAACGCATTTCATTTGCCAATACACTAGAATTTGCGTAATGAAAGCCCTTGCAACTAGCTAAATCATAGTGGCAAGGGCTTCGTAACAGAAATGTTTGCGTTCGAGAAACAGTCGAGCCTTTGAGCCTTATTGTCCTCTTTAAGGCTTATTAACCTTAGAAGCTTTAGCTTATAAAAATAATCAATTAAACGCGACGGGGAATACAATGAAGAAAACACTAGTAAAGCTAACGCCAATTGCGTTGGCCATTACCACGCTTACGGCTTGCTCTCCTGCAAGTGAAACCGCTAAAACAGCGCCAGAACCTATTAAAACAGAACAGCCAGCCGGGCAGTCTGAATCAGAACGCCTAAATGCGTTCTTCGAACGTACTTTTGAAGAAGATCTTAAGCGTTCGCCATTATTTCAAAGTTACTTGGGTAAAAAGTGGGACTATGACAAATGGGACGACATCAGTGACGAAGAAGCTGACGCTCGCATTGCCATCGCCAAAAACCGACTAGAAAAGCTTAATAGTTTTGACACCAGTAAGTTAAGTGAACAGGAACAGCTAAGCTTGCGCCTGTACAAACTGGGTATTGGGCGCGATCTGGCTAACGATGAATTTAGGCATCACCGCTATATTGTGCATCAGTTCCGTGCCGCACATACGCAAGTGCCTAGTTTCCTTATCAACATTCACAGTGTAAAGAGTAAAGAAGATGCTCAGGCGTACATTGGACGACTAGACAATGTACGTACGTACTTTGATCAAGTTATCGAACAGATGAAAGTTCGCGAAAAAGCCGGCGTATTCCCCCCAGCATGGGCCTACGATCAAATGATTGATGCGTCAAAAAACGTGATTACCGGCGCACCGTTTGATTCTAGCGAAATACCTTCAACTATCTGGGAAGATTTTCAAAATAAAGTAAATAGCCTAGATATTACAGAGGCGGAAAAAACGACGTTATTAGGTGAAGCGAAAGCCGCTTTGGTAACTTCAGTCATGCCGTCATACGAGAAGTTTATCGAAGAACTCGCTCATCAAAGGGAAATCACGCCTGAAGGCGATGGTGTGTGGCGCTTACCAAATGGTGATCAATGGTATCAGAATCGTCTAAACTGGTTTACCACTACAGGCCTAACCGCTGAAGAAGTCCATCAAATTGGCTTAGACAATGTAGAGCGCATACACGATGCAATGCGCGACATTATGAAACAAGTGAAATTTGAAGGCACCCTTCAAGAGTTTTTCGTTTTCATGCGTGAAGACGAGCAATTCTATCTACCTTCAACAGATGAAGGTAGACAGCAATACCTTGATATGGCGAAAACAGCCATAGACGACATGCGAGAAGCTATTCCTGAGTACTTTGGTATTCTTCCTGAAGCGCCAATGATTGTTAAACGCGTCGAAGCATTCCGGGAACAGTCTGCGGGCAAAGCGTTTTATCAAAGCCCAGCGCAAGATGGCAGCCGCCCAGGTATTTATTACGCAAACCTTTATGACATGAAAGCAATGCCTACTTATCAGCTAGAGGCGCTGGCGTATCACGAAGGCATCCCTGGTCACCACATGCAGCGCGCTATTGCACAAGAGCTAGAAGGTGTACCTCAATTCCAGAAATTCTTGAGCTTTACCGCATACACAGAAGGTTGGGGCCTATATACCGAAGAACTTGCAAAAGATATGGGCTTTTATGAAGACCCTTATTCTGATTTCGGTCGTCTAGCCATGGAACTTTGGCGCGCTTGCAGACTTGTGGTTGATACGGGTATTCATGCGAAAAAATGGACGCGTGAAGAAGCCGTAGATTACCTTGTTGAAAATACGCCAAACCCTGAGTATGACGCGCAAAAAGCCATTGAGCGCTACATAGCTATGCCAGGTCAGGCTACGGCCTATATGATTGGTAAACTGAAAATTATGGAACTTAGAGCGCATGCCCAAGCTGAACTTGGTGACAAGTTTGATTGGAAAGGCTTCCATGACGAGGTGTTGAAGTACGGTCCAGTCCCACTTTCTATTTTAGAAGAAAACATTAATGCTTGGATTACTTCCCAAAAACGTGCCTAGTTTTTCGAACTAGGTCTCTGATCACTGGAAATAAAATGAAAACGCGCCTTTCGGCTAACGAAATGGCGCGTTTTTTATGCCATAGTGAGAAAAAATTAAGTTTTTGGATTTTTTTATGTTTGGGCGAAATAAATCCGATAGTGCTCAGGTCTTATCGGGTATGAAAGCAAAACACCAAAGATATGAAGCACTGGTAAAGGCATTTCACGCCGACATTTACCGCTATGCATTCTGGCTTATTAAGGACCAGAGCATTGCTGAAGATGTTGTGCAGGAAACGTTCTTACGTGCATGGCGCTCGTTAGACGCCCTAAATGATGAAAAGGCTGCAAAGTCATGGTTAATAACCATTCTTCGTCGTGAGAATGCCCGTCGGTTTGAACGCAAACAGTTCGACACGGTAGATATTGATGATTGCCATATTCAAGACGACACCCAGCAGGCAGACGGCGACCTGAAAGACAGAGAGCTTCAGCGGCTGTTAGGTGGGCTAAGTGTGGAATACCGCGAACCCTTGATCCTTCAATTGATTTTCGGGTTTAGTGGTGAAGAGATTGCCAACCAGTTAGGGCTTAATAAAAACACAGTAATGACGCGTTTATTTAGAGCGAGAAACCAGCTAAAAGAGGCATTAGAGAAACAAAATGAACAGAGAGGTCGTGTAAATGGATGAGTTAGAATTTAGGCGTCGTATCTACGCCAATCCAGAAACGGCTGACAGTGATGTTATAGAAGCGGCAAAAGCGGATGAAAGTAAACGCAGTTTTTGGAATGAACAAAAGCAGTTAGATAAGCAATTAAAGCAAGCATTGAAAGTCGATGTACCAGAGGACCTAGCTAGCAAGCTTATTTGGCAACAATCGACAGACGAGTTTAATCGCTATAAAAGAAGAAGCCGTTGGTATTTGGCCATGGCAGCATCGGTTGCCTTTACAGTAGGCATCGGACTTACCATGTGGTATCACCAACCGCTTAGCATTGGCGGGCAAGCACTTGCCCACATGCAGTATGCCGAAATGGAGAGTGCCCACTCGCTGCTTCCTGCAGACATAGATATGGTAAATGCAAAACTGGCAAGCTTTGGTGGTAGTTTCAGTGAAATGCTGGATGGCGTTGAAGTTGTGAATTATTGCCACTTGAGCACTGTAAGAAGTCTTCACCTTATTGTGAATACACCCCAAGGCAAGATGTCTGTATTCGTAGTACCTGAGCGTGGCGATATCTCAGTGCCCAGCGAGTTTGCTGACGGTCAATATCATGGAGAGAGCATAAAGATGAATCATGCGAATGTGATGATTGTTGGCGATAAAAACGCTGATTTGAGCGAAATGAAAAAAGCAGTCTCTGAAAGGATTCAATTTTCAGCCTAGAAAAAAGCTTGCTCCTTGTTCCAAAAAAGTGCTGAACTTATGCACTTCCCTTCGTCGGCCCATTGTGGCCGATTTTTTTACCTAAATTTAAAGTGAAAATACGTTCAATAAAACTTATACTTTAGGGTTAAAATAACCGTTTTAATTTTCAGCAAACATTTCAGCTTATCCGCAGTATAGAGGTAGCAAATTCAATGGCCGCTTGGTGTCGTTTTACAAGGGGGAAGTTTGGTCTACTTTTCATCATTTTCTTCAGTCACTCGCTTCATGCACAGTTAGACACTAATTCTGAGAAGTTGAGGCTTAAAAAGTTAGATGCTTATAGTCGGTTAGCAGCAGTAACTATTTATAACTGGAATAATCAATCTGATATTGATAATGACCAGATAAAAGCCAAAATTGAAGACTTACAAATTCAATCTGATGACAGTAGTGAAGGCATCATCTTTAGACATTTATTGGCTACGGGGACAGCTAACGAAACGGAAGGCCCTCGAGTTCCAATATACGTTAAGTCACCTTTGCTTGAGAACCATTGGAACGAGCTAAAGTCGCTCAATACAGATTTGTACGCTGCCACAAGGGCGTATTATATCTATGCGAGAGCAGTTAACGATTTTGACCGGTCGTCACTGCGAATCAATGTTACAGTGCCTTCGCTTAAACGCTTAAAGCGTGAAGTTTTGGAAACGGGTAGCAAAACAGCAACCGCCATAGCTAGTGTGTGGCTATCAATGGAACTCACGCTAGCTAATCCCATTCAGGCAATCAATGAATTAGAATATGCACTCCCCCATTTGCCCGCGCGAGCTTCTTCACGAACTCTTGAGAATGCGTTAAGTAGCGCAACTGCACACGAGTGGCTTCGCATCGCTTTTACAGAGCTATCGGTACCGAGTAGAGCTTACTCTCACTCAATGAAGATAATCGAGCAAAGTAACCTCAAAGATGGTTCTGTTACGTGGGCATACTTTACTTCGATTGACTCTCTTCTTCTCCAAAATAAATATGACGACGCCCTGCTGACCTCAAATAAGGCCATTAAATTTGTAAAAAATAGAAATTCAGAATTTGAGATGTTTTTAAGTTTGTATCAAAAATTGCGAGTGCTTGTAACGGGGTTTCAGCAAACTCATGATAGTGAAATCAGCTTAGTTATAAACAAGATGGAGGCGATAGATAATGTTCAGATAAAAACTCGAGCAGAGGAGCTTTTTTATCTTTATCAGTCTTATAAAGCTATTGCTGAACGTAATAAAAAAGGGCTTTTTGAAGCAACTAACGGGTATACAAAAGCCATGCTAGATACCCTGCCATCTACGGAATTTAGAGCTAAGCACCTGCTAAGCAAAGAACTCGAACTTGCTCGAATTTATGACGCCGCTGGCAATTACGAAAAAGCCTATGAGCATTTAAAAGCGTACAACCAACTTCTCTTCGAGAAGAATACAGAGCAATTTCAATTTTCTTCGTCAAACTATTCAAATAGCATCGCGAAGGATATTGAGCTTGTCCATTATCGACAAAAAGAAATCAACGCCCTACGAGACGAAAAAGAAGGGCTATCCACCGATAAAGAGGCAATGAAAACCACCATTTTTGCGCTCATTGTCACTATTCTTCTTATACTTGCTTTATGGCTTTGGATTTCTAAACGACAAAGTGATTTACTCGCAGAGCGGGACTCTCTTACTGGCGCCCTCACCCGTCGCGCAATGTTGAACAGCCTTAAGAAGTCGCTTAAAGGCAGTAATACATCGTGCATCGCCCTGCTCGATGTTGATAATTTTAAAAAGATTAACGATAGATATGGTCACACCGTAGGCGACGAAGTGTTAACTACACTCACTCGAATCATCAAAAATAGAATTAGAAAATCAGATAAGCTTTGCCGGTACGGTGGTGAAGAATTTTTGATCTACTTCTCTGACTCAAATGAACAATCGGCCAAGCGCATACTCGATGAGTTAAATATTGCGCTTTCCCACCAAAAACACTGGGCTCATACCAATGAGAAGTTTTCAGTTAGCTTTTCTTCCGGTCTGTTAAATGTTAACGGAGAAACTAACTTGGATACCATTATCAAAGCCTGTGATGAGCTCCTTTATAAAGCAAAAAGGTCAGGCCGTGCGCGAGTAGAATCTTTCGCGTATTAAAAATTTTGCCAAACTTAATTCACCTTTAGTCGTATAGAAAACAAGCAAGGTCACTGACTGACGTAGAGACTCTGCGTCATAGGTGTTAGCATGAGATAAAAAACATAGGGAATTTATATGGCTACTGGCACGATAATCTCGTTGGGTTTGTATTTCGTTGTAATGTTGGGAATAGGCCTTTTCGCTTATCGGCAAACAGACACCAACGTAGAAGGCTATATGCTAGGCGGCCGCCAATTAGGCCCCGCTGTAACCGCACTTTCAGCAGGCGCATCAGATATGAGTGGCTGGATGCTCATGGGTTTACCTGGTGCCATGTACGTATCGGGCTTATCTGCAGGCTGGATTGCCGTTGGGTTAGTTTTAGGTGCACTCGCAAATTATATGTTGGTCGCTCCGCGCCTTCGCGTTTACACCGAAGTGGCGAACAACTCCATTACCCTCCCCGACTATTTTGAAAACCGCTTCGCCGATAATTCTCGTCTACTAAGAGTTATTGCCTCAGTTGTTATTGTTGTTTTCTTTACACTTTATACGTCTTCTGGTGTTGTCGCCGGTGGAAAGCTCTTTGAAACATCCTTTGGATTGACCTACGAAACGGGGTTATATGTTACTGCTGGTGTTGTCGTTGCCTACACCCTCGTAGGTGGATTTATGGCAGTGAGCATGACCGATTTCGTGCAAGGCTGCATAATGTTCGTATCACTCATTATGGTACCTGCTGTGGTCATCAGTGAGCTTGGCGGCATTGGGGCTTCAATTGACGCGCTAGATACCATTAACCCTGCGCTATTTGATGCATTTATGGATGCCTCAACTAACGAAGCACTTAGCGTAATCGGTATTGTTTCACTAATGTCATGGGGTCTAGGCTACTTCGGTCAGCCACATATTATCGTTCGTTTCATGGCTATCCGTTCGGTAAAAGATATTCCTACCGCTAGAAACATTGGTATGAGTTGGATGATTGTTTCTATCATCGGCGCGCTAATGACGGGTTTATTTGGGTTGGCTTATATTACCGGTAACGGCAATGACATTGACCCAGAAACAGTATTTATCTACCTTTCTCAAATTTTATTCCATCCGCTTATTGGTGGCTTCTTACTAGCTGCGATCCTAGCGGCTATCATGAGTACCATTTCGTCTCAGCTACTAGTAACGTCTAGTTCACTTACCAGCGACTTTTACCAAGCCTTCCTTCGCAGAGATGCATCTGATGGTGAGTTAGTAATAGCGGGTCGTGTAAGCGTTGTAGCCGTAGCACTCGTGGCTATCTACCTGGCTTATGACAGAGACAGCACGATATTGACCTTAGTGAGTAACGCATGGGCTGGCTTTGGTGCAGCATTTGGCCCGCTAGTACTGTTTAGCTTATTTAAACGTGAAATGACCCGCCGCGCGGCATTAGGGGGCATGATAGTTGGTGCTGTGACCGTACTACTGTGGATTTATCTTCCTATTGAAATCGGCGGCCAAAAGCTTGGTGACTGGATGTACGAAATTGTCCCTGGGTTTATTTTATCTAGCTTAACCATCATGATTTTAAGTAAATCTGGTTCGCCAAGAGAAGGTGTGGTCGATACGTTCGACGCTTTCCAGACCAAGCTGAATGAAAAGTAATTAAAAATAACGCGTAAATAAGAGTAAAAGTAAGGCCCTGTTTAGTTTTCTAAGCAGGGCCTTATCTTTTTCTATCCCTGCAAAATAGGGCCTTATGCTTCAATTGTATGACAGTTTTATTTATTGGAATAAGATTGCTATTTTAAATAGCAAAATCGCATACTACTTTTGAATTTAAATATGTTATCGTTCTATGCAGAAAAATAACCCGCATATAACTTTTTTGTATATAACATAAATTCGGACTTCAAAATGACTGCTAGTATCCCGTCTGTAACGCATTTGAAACAACTCGAAGCCGAGAGTATTCAAATTTTCCGTGAGGTAGCTGCTGAGTTTGAAAACCCAGTAATGCTTTACTCTGTAGGAAAAGACTCTTCAGTGCTGCTTCACCTTGCCCGTAAAGCGTTCGCGCCAGGCAAAATTCCTTTTCCTCTTTTACACGTAGACACCACGTGGAAGTTTGGCGAAATGATCAAATTCCGCGACGAGCAAGCAAAGAAACACGGTTTTGATTTGCTTGTTCACATTAATGAAGAAGGTGTTGAAGCTGGCGTTGGTCCATTTAGCCACGGCTCATCGAAACACACTGATATCATGAAGACTCAAGCGCTTAAGCAAGCGTTAAACAAATATAAGTTTGACGCAGCGTTTGGTGGTGCACGACGCGACGAAGAAAAATCTCGTGCTAAAGAGCGCGTTTACTCTTTCCGCGACAACAACCACCGCTGGGACCCTAAGAACCAGCGCCCAGAACTTTGGAATATCTACAACTCACAAGTTAACAAAGGCGAAAGCATCCGCGTTTTCCCAATGTCTAACTGGACTGAGCTAGACATCTGGCAATACATCTACCTAGAAAACATTGATATTCCACAACTGTACCTTTCTAAGCCTCGCCCTGTGGTAGAGCGTGATGGCGTATTGATTATGGTTGACGACGACCGTATGCCGCTAGAAGAAGGTGAAGTACCAGAAATGCGCTCTGTGCGTTTCCGTACCCTTGGCTGTTACCCATTGACCGGTGCGGTAGAGTCAGAAGCTGCGACCTTACCTGAAGTTATTCAGGAAATGCTGCTGACCAAAACGTCTGAACGCCAGGGCCGAGTTATCGACCACGACAGCTCAGGTTCTATGGAGAAGAAGAAAATGGAAGGGTACTTCTAATGGCCACCGACAACGTTGTTTGGCATAAACATGAAGTCAACAAGACCACCCGCTCTGAAAAGCTTGGTCAAACGCCTCGTGTATTCTGGCTAACGGGTTTAAGCGGCTCTGGTAAATCGACATTAGCAAACCTGCTTGAGAAAAAGCTCCACGAGCAGCACAAGCACACCTACCTGCTTGACGGCGACAACGTGCGCCACGGGCTATGTGGCGATTTAGGTTTCAGCGATAAAGATCGCGTTGAAAATATTCGCCGCATCAGTGAAGTTGCGAAGCTATTCGTCGACGCAGGTACTCTTGTGCTTACCGCTTTCATCTCTCCGTTTAAGGCAGACCGCGATTACTGCCGTAGCCTAATGGATGACGGTGAATTTGTAGAAGTGTTTGTTGATACGCCACTTGAGGTGTGTGAAAAGCGCGACCCGAAAGGGCTATACAAGAAAGCGCGCAGCGGTGAGATCAAGGACTTCACGGGCATAGATTCAGCCTATGAAGCACCTGAATCACCAGAAGTGCACCTAACCTATCAGGATGAACCGGCAGAGCAAACCGCTGAGCGTTTATATGCTTTGCTACAAGAAAAGGGATTGGTGTAATGACACAGCCTTTAAATACCCTTGCACAAAAAGTGCTAACTATTGCCAAAGAAGCTGGCGATAAAATTATGGCGATTTATGAAAAAGATTTTGCCATTTATGAAAAGCAAGACACCAGCCCGCTAACCGAAGCTGACCTTGCCGCCCATAACGTTATTGTAAAGGCCCTTGAAGCGGAATCTGATCTGCCTATTTTGTCTGAAGAGTCAGCTGATATTTCGTGGGACGAACGCAAAACATGGTCGTCATACTGGTTAGTAGACCCGCTAGACGGCACCAAAGAGTTTATTAAGAAAAACGGCGAATTTACGGTAAACATTGCACTTATCGAAAATGGCAAACCGACTATGGGTGTGGTTTACGCGCCTGCGCTAAATAAGAGCTATGTTGGTATTGTAGGTGAAGGTGCATGGACCGAAGTAGATGGTGAATTTACTGCCATTTCTGCGGCTAAGCACGATGGTGCACAAGTGTGGAAAGTGGTGGGCAGTCGTTCTCACCAAAGTCCTGAAATTCAAAATTTATTGGCACAGCTTAAAGGTGAAACCGAGCTTGTGGCGATGGGCAGTTCACTAAAACTTTGCTTAGTGGCAGAGGGCGAAGCGCATCTTTACCCTCGTTTGGGCCCAACATCTGAGTGGGATACAGGCGCTGCACATGCAGTTGCACTGGCTGCTGGGGCAAATGTAACTGTCCTAGACCCAGAAAATCCATTAGATGACAACGCCGACGCTCTTACCTATAACCAAAAAGAGTCTGTGTTAAACCCCTTTTTCCTTGTGAGCGCATAACATGAACAACGAAAACGAATTATTAAGACAGGACGTTCTGTCTTACCTTGAGCAACACGAAAAGAAAGACATGCTACGTTTCCTTACCTGCGGTAGCGTAGACGACGGTAAGAGTACTCTTATTGGTCGCTTACTTCACGATTCAAAAATGATTTATGAAGACCAGCTTGCTGCCATCACAAAAGACAGCAAAAAAGTAGGTACTACGGGAGAGAAAGTTGACCTTGCCCTTCTTGTAGACGGCCTTCAGTCTGAACGTGAACAAGGTATTACAATTGACGTAGCATACCGCTACTTCTCTACCGACAAGCGTAAATTTATTATCGCTGATACCCCAGGGCATGAGCAGTACACACGCAACATGGTAACGGGCGCGTCAACGTGCGACCTTGCTATTATCCTTGTTGATGCACGTGGTGGCGTTAAAGTACAAACCAAACGTCACTCTTTCCTAGTGTCTCTACTAGGCATTAAGCACGTTATTGTTGCTATCAACAAAATGGACTTAATGGACTATTCAGAAGAAGTGTACAAGCAGATTCAGGAAGATTACCTGAAGTTTGCTGAACAGCTAGATATTCCTGATATTCAGTTTGTTCCTATTTCAGCGCTTGAAGGTGATAACGTTGTAGGTGTCAGTGAAAAAACACCTTGGTTCGACGGCACACCACTTATGGAAATGTTAGAAAACATTGAAATTGGTGAAGACGACAATCAAGAAGATTTCCGCTTCCCTGTACAGTATGTTAACCGCCCTAACCTAGACTTCCGTGGCTTTGCTGGTACGGTAGTATCAGGCCAGGTTGCACCAGGCGATGAAGTAACGGCACTTCCCTCTGGTAAGAAATCAAAGGTGAAGCAAGTCGTTACGTTTGAAGGCGACCAAGAGCGCGCTTATGTACCTCAAGCGGTTACGCTAACCCTTGAAGACGAAATTGATATCTCTCGTGGCGACATGATTGTGAAATCAGACAACTTGCCACTGCTAAACACCCAGTTCAAAACACATTTAGTGTGGATGTCTGAAGAGCCGCTAATGCCAAACAAGCAGTACTTGTTTAAATTCGCGACTAAGTCAACGCCAGGGGTTGTTGCTCATATCGATAACCAAATTGATGTGAACACGCTGGAAGAAACAGATGCCATGCATCTAAATCTTAACGAAATTGGTGTGGTAGACGTTAAGTTCACACAGCCCGTCGCCTGTGACCCGTACAAGCGCAATCGTCCTACAGGTTCATTCATTGTTATCGACCGTTTAACCAATGGTACGGTAGGTGCAGGTATGATCATCGATGAAATTGCCGGTGATGCACAACATACTTCGCCTAACTTCTCTGAGTTTGAACTTGAATTCAATGCATTAGTTCGCAAGCACTTCCCGCATTGGAACTCTGTGGATATCAGTAAACTATAAGCAGGACTGGAGCAATATGGATGTGACCCAGTTCATCGTACTGGCAATTTTTGTCAGTACGATATTCGCGCTGATTTTTACCAGTCAGCGCCCTTCCACTGTGTTTTCTGGCGCAGTGTTAGCTTTACTGGTTACCCAGCAGTTATCTCTTGATGACATCTTGCTAAACTTAACAAACAAGGGCCTAATCACCCTTGTTTTGTTGCTTTTAGTAAGCAGTGCTATTGATAAAACCGCGTTAATAAAACGCATTGGTAGAAAACTTGTTAGTGCTAACTTTACGCAGTCTTACTGGCGACTGTTCTCACTTACTTTTGTTTCTTCAGCGCTACTCAACAATACAGCAATTGTGGCAAGCCTTATTGGCCCTATAAAACAAAACCAATATCACCCCGCTTCCCGATTACTGATCCCGCTCTCGTACGCTGCAATACTCGGGGGCACGGTGACTTTAATTGGTACCTCAACCAATCTAATCGTTGATAGCTTTCTACAAGAGCACGGGCACCCTGGCTTCAATTTTTTCGACTTCACTCTGTATGGCTCCATTGCTGGGCTAAGCTGTGGCCTTCTCATGTTCATGTTATTACCTTTGCTACCTAATATTGGCAACAAGAACAATAACTATCATGAGTATATGGTTGAAGCAGAAGTCGAAGCAGGTTCAGAGCTAATCGGCAAAACCGTAGAACAAAACCATTTACGTAACCTGCCTGAGCTTTTTTTGGTAGAAGTAGTGCGCAATGGCAACCTAATCTCGCCTGTTGGCCCTGACTTAGTTATTCTGGAAAACGACAAGCTGATCTTCTCTGGTAATGTCCAAAAACTGGATAACTTAAGCCATATAAAAGGCTTAAGCATGTTCGCAGAAACCGATGGGGTATTGCGTGAAAGCTTAACTGAAGTTGTGGTGGCAAACCGCGCTCAAATAATTGGGCAAACCATTAAAAATCTCGGTTTTAGAGCTTTGTTTGATGCGGCCGTTGTAGCCATTCGCCGCGATGGAGAGCAACTATCAGGGAAGTTAGGCGAAATAAAGCTTCAGGCGGGTGACTTCTTGCTTTTAGCTACGGGACCAGACTTTGCGACTCGTCAAAATTTAAATAAAAACTTTTTTATTTTGTCAGAGCAAAAAATCGCCCGCCCACTAACCAACAAGCAAGAATGGATTACCCTTGGCGGCTTCCTTACCACGGTGTTATTGGCCGCGACTAATGTCATCTCATTGGCTATCGGTCTATTGTTTTTAGCCGCTGTGCTTATTGGCGTAAGGGTTACGTCAAACGGCGAAATGAAGCGAAACCTCCCGCTAAACTTGATTGTTGTAATAGTAGGTGCGCTAAGTTTAGCCACTGCGCTCGAAAACTCTGGGGTCATTACCACTACAACCGAAGCACTAATGCCTCTTTTGGCGGGCACTGATTGGTTTGTAGCGCTCGTGGTTATCTACTTATTCACCCTACTCTTAACCGAATTTGTAACCAACAATGCGGCTGCGGCATTAATGTTCCCGTTTGCTTATGGGCTAGTGCAAATTATCGGCGCACCGCTAATGCCATTTGCTTTAGCAGTTGCCTTTGCGGCAAGCGCGAGCTTTATATCGCCATTTGGTTACCAGACTAACCTTTTAGTCTATAACGCTGCCAACTACAAATTTGCGCACTTTATAAAGATAGGCCTACCTATATCTGTGATGTACAGCACAATAGTGCTAACGCTGCTGAATATAACTTATCTATAGGCTGTATACGGTCTTACTAGCATAAAAAACAAAAGGGAAGCCTAGCTTCCCTTTTTACTGCTCTTTAACCGAATCTGCGCGCTACAATTAACTAACTTTATTCATTTTCCCTTACAAAAAATGACTCTTTATCAGAATCTTGTGCTGTACATAATGTGTGCCCGCCATTACTCTTTATACTCATCCACGTGTAAACGAACAATAATTTACAATCATTGTTTTACACAAAATCTAAGCAGCAAATAAAAACGAAGAAAGAGGAGCAAGGGATGCACACTGTGACGAATCCTTTCCAAGCGTGTAATGATATCTTTTTTAAACCGAATGGCGTATTCAAAGCGGTTGGCGAGCACAACAACTGGAGCTGGATGCCGTTTATCTTGGTTATGGCTATTACACTGGTATCACAATATCTTTATGTGAACTTTGTCGATATTGAGTGGTTTGCAGAGATGAACATTGCGGCACAAGGTGACATGAGCCCGGCAGAAGAAGAGCAAATGAAAGCTTTCTTCACTAGAGATGCATTGCTTTGGTCTTCCATTATTGGCGCCTTTTTTGTTCCTATTATTATAAACGCGGTGTACGCCGTATACGTGAACTTAATGACACGTTCAGATGACAGTCATGTTTTCGGTTTCACAGATTGGTACGGTTTTGCATGGTGGCTCTCTATGCCATACGTTCTGACTGGTTTAGTTGGTGTGGCACTGCTGTTGTTTGCTGGCGACCATCAGGTAGCGCCATCAATCTTGTCGCCAGCGTCTCTTGGGTATATTGCGAATATCCCGATGGACTCGCCTTGGTACGCCTTCGGTCAAGCGTTAAGGCTAGAGCTTTTCTGGGGTATCTATCTTGCTACTGTGGGCATCTCGCAATGGACGTCTTTTCCTCTTAAGAAGGCAGCTTTAATTGCATGCGCACCGTATGTGGTTATTTATGGCATTTGGCTGATTGCCTTGGCGCTATTCTAAGAAACCTCTGCTCAATAGCCTTCTTTCATTTGGCTATCACTTGGCGCTGTTTCCGATGAAAAACTCGGGCAGCGCAACACACTTAAGACCACAAGGGTAGCTGAATAGTCGGCTTACTTCCCTCACGTAGTGGTCTAAAATAGTCTTTATTCTGATAAAACGCTTTATCTTGTTGAGTGTGCCACGAAGGTACACCAAGCAAGGGAAGTGGCTTCAAAAGCGGTGTGCTCTCAAAATAATTTAACGCTTTGATACGTACCATCATGGCATCGTCAACTATCGTTCGCTGCTGCCATTTATCAAGACGGCTAAAACCGTGAGGCACAGACACTGCCAGCCATTTGCCAGTGAGACCGACAAACGGATTAAGCATCATTTCTAAATTTGCGTGGCCAAAAATAAAGGGGCTTACTTTTGAATGCCACAACGCTCGCTTATAAACAAAAACTTTCTCCCATTCATGCGCGGCGAGGTCACTTAAGAATGCTTCCAACGCATTAGCTGTACAAGGCGAGGTTCCATTAATTTTGTTTTGCCAATTGGTGCCGCTATCAGAGAATTCACTGTGTGAGCGCGGACTATTTTCTTCAGGTGCTTCGATAGCAAGTACGACTCCGCACTCATCGAAGTGAGTAATGCGATTGCGACGCGGCGTTCTGGGGTTTACACCATGGGATTTAATATCATTGATGTGTAGCTCATTTAACAATGATTTTGTTTTTGGAAATTGAAGCCAGATAAGGGCATTAAATAGGTCATGCCAGCTTTGCTCACGAGTAGGGACAACCCCATCTTCGCTGATGATGGTTTCGTAATAACGCTGCTCATCTTCTGAAAACTGGCTTTGCCCTTTAAACAACGGCCCTTTCCAGGAATTACGGTAATGCACCGTTAAATTGTTTAGCAAGTCAGGTGTAGGGAAAGTACTTCTACTTAGCAAGCCAACCTCTTCTAAAAGGTCCGTAACTGGTTTACTCGCGTGTTTTAGTAAGTAGTCTTTACAGAAGGGTATTGAGTCTGATTGCATATCAACTATTGGTTCGCTTTGGGGTTTTCTCTATACTGGGAGCGTATTGTAGAGCAAACAGAGACTAACAATGAAAAAAATGTTTTTGCCATTGCTTGTACCTACCCTTCTAGGCGTAAGTGCTTGCACACCTAATAACGACAGCACCTCAACAAACGAGTCAGTGCAGAAGACTATGTCTGCAGCTTCTAATTTCGACAGTGTTTACAATAGTATTTCCGACGCCGACATTCGCGATCCACTAAAAGTATTATCTTCAGATGAGTTTGAAGGTCGTTTACCAACGACTGAAGGTGAAAAGAAAACCATTGAATATTTAGTTAGTGAATTTACTAAAGCAGGGCTTAAGCCGGGCAATGGCGATAGCTTTCTACAAAAAGTAGCGCTCATGGAAATCACGGCTGACCCCGACATGACCATGGTTATCGGCGACAATAACTTCGCGTATAAAGAGCAAATGGTTGCCTCATCTAAACGTGAGGAAAGCTCTGTATCTCTTGAAGATTCGGAGCTGGTGTTCGTAGGTTATGGTGTAAATGCACCAGAGTATGACTGGAACGACTACGAAGGATTAGATGTTGAAGGCAAAACAGTCGTCATGCTAATTAATGACCCGGGATTTGAAAATCCAGAAAGTGGTAAGTTTCAAGGCACAACGATGACCTACTACGGCCGTTGGAGCTACAAATATGAAGAAGCGAGCCGTCAGGGCGCTGCAGGCGCCATTATTGTTCACGAAACTGCCCCTGCCTCTTACGGCTGGTCAGTTGTAGCTAACAGCTGGAGTGGTCCGCAGTACGGCCTAGTAAGTGCCGACAAAGGAGCAAGTCGTGTGGCTGTTGAAGGTTGGTTAACGTTAGATGCAGCGAAAAAAGTGTTTGCTGATGCAGGGCTCGACTTTGACCAGGAGAAAGCAAACGCCATGCAAGGTCCTTACAGCAAAGCAATGGATATCAAAGCATCGGTTACGGTTAACAACACCTTCAAAAAGTCAGAGAGCAACAACGTTATCGCGACTCTGCCGGGCGCAGAGTTTCCTGATGAGCATATTATCTACACAGCCCATTGGGATCATTTAGGTAAAGATGAGAGCAAAGAAGGCGACCAAATCTATAATGGCGCTCATGATAATGCCACGGGTACTGCGGCTATTCTAGCCATGGCCAAAGCATACTCAGAGTTGACGCCTGCACCAAAACGCTCGGTATCATTTTTAGTAGTAACTGCTGAAGAGCAAGGGCTGTTAGGCAGTAAATATTATGCAAGCAATCCTGTTATTCCGATTGAAAATACGGTTGCTAATATCAACATGGACGCAATGAACGTATTAGGTAAAACCAAAAACGTTGCCGTTGTAGGCATGGGTAAGTCAGAAATGGAAGACTATCTTGAAGCCGCTGCGGCTAAGCAAGACCGTACACTGACTCAGGAAGACAGACCAGAAGCTGGGTACTACTACCGCTCAGATCATTTCAGCTTTGCCAAACAAGGTGTTCCAGCTCTCTATGCAGAGGGCGGTAACGAACCAGCAGATGAAGAAACCGCTAAATACAGAAAACGCATGAACGTTATTGTTACGGGCTGTTATCACCAAGTATGCGACCAGTATCGCGATGATTGGGATTTAAGCGGAATTGTGCAAGACACGCAAATGCTGTTTGACGTAGGTGTGGGCGTTGCAAATGCTGACGCTTGGCCTAAATGGAATGAAGCAAGTGAGTTTCAGCGCACAAATTAATATGTGCTCTGACTTCTAAGCGTTAAAAATGCTTAGTTATGCAGTAAAACTAAAAGGGCCTTTTTATAGGCCCTTTCTTATTTTTCATTCCTAAAGCACTGGTTCAAGCGGCATCCAATCGCTATTTTTTACTATTCAGAAAACTCCCGCGCTATTTAGTTGACATAATAATTATGCGCTCTAAATAGGATAAAAATGTTAATAAACGGCTATTTTGGGATAAATGGCATAAGAATTTCCATTTTCTCATCATAATGTGCTTGCAATTTCCTGTCAGACTGGCACATTCAAGGCACGCGATAAAAGAATAAAAACAATCCTTCGCTCACTCGTACGCGAGTACCGACAGAAAAAACTTCAATTTATTTTTTTCAACAAGTGAACAGAGAGAATCCGTTATATGTGTGGTATTTTCGGTATCCTTGATATCAAAACCGATGTGTCTGAACTCAGAACCCAAGCCCTCGATTTATCAAAACTTTTGCGCCACCGTGGCCCTGACTGGTCGGGTATCTGGAATAATGACAATACCATTCTTTGTCACGAAAGACTGGCGATTGTCGACGTAGATACAGGGGCACAGCCTCTTATCAGCCAAAACGATAAGCAAATTCTTGCTGTTAACGGCGAGATTTATAATCACAAGCAGCTAGCCGCTGACTTAGATGAACCGTATCCATTTAAAACCCGTTCAGATTGTGAAGTTATCCTTCCTCTCTTTCAGCAAAAAGGTATCGACTTTATTGATGACCTAGAAGGCATGTTCGCGTTTATTCTTTACGATGAAGAACAAGATGCTTACCTGATTGCCCGTGATCATATTGGTATTATCCCGCTTTATACGGGTTACGATGAACACGGTAACTTCTATGTTTCATCTGAAATGAAAGCGTTAGCAGGCGTATGTAAGACAATCAGTGAGTTTCCTCCAGGCCACTACCTGTGGAGCAAAGAAGGTAAAATCACCAAGTACTACAAACGCGACTGGATGGAATACGACAACGTAAAAGACAACACCAGCAACCTAGAAGAACTGCGTGTAGCATTCGAGAAAGCGGTGAAGTCACACATGATGTCTGATGTACCTTACGCGGTACTTCTATCAGGCGGTCTGGACTCTTCATTGGTTTCAGCTGTCGCTGCACAGTACGTCGCCAAGCGTGTTGAAGATGAAGACAAGACAGATGCATGGTGGCCTCGCCTACACAGTTTTGCTGTAGGTCTTGAAGGTGCACCTGATCTTAAAGCCGCGAAGAAAGTGGCGGATATGATTGGTACCGTTCACCATGAAATCCATTTCACCATTCAAGAAGGTTTAGATGCCATCCGTGATGTTATCTTCCATCTTGAGACCTACGATACAACCACTATCCGCGCCGCTACCCCTATGTACCTTATGACCCGCAAGATTAAAGCAATGGGCATAAAGATGGTGCTATCTGGTGAAGGTTCTGATGAAATTTTTGGTGGTTACCTGTATTTCCATAAGGCGCCAAACGCCAAAGAATTCCACGAAGAGACAGTACGTAAGCTAGATCGACTTCACATGTTTGACTGTGCGCGTGCTAACAAAGCCACATCAGCATGGGGTGTAGAAGCTCGTGTACCATTCTTAGATAAGAACTTTATTGACGTAGCCATGCGTTTAAACCCACAAGACAAAATGTGTCTAGATGGAAAAATGGAGAAGTGGATCCTTCGTAAAGCGTTTGATAACGGCGAAACCCTTCCAGCAGAAGTACTGTGGCGTCAAAAAGAGCAGTTTGGTGATGGTGTAGGTTATTCGTGGATTGATTCAATTCGCGATTTCGTTGAAAACGAAGTAACTGACCAGCAACTTGCAACAGCGGAGTTCCGCTTCCCAGTTAACACACCAGACACCAAAGAAGGCTACTACTATCGCACTATCTTCGAGAGCTACTTTCCTCAAGAAAGTGCCGCGCGCTGTGTGCCAGGTGGTAAATCTATTGCGTGTAGTACAGCAGAAGCACTTGAGTGGGATGAGAGTTTTAAAAACAACGCAGATCCTTCTGGCCGTTCGATGAAAGACGTCCACGCAGGCGAGTCTTAAGAGACAATCGTACAAGCAGATCTAACACTTAATAAACGCGGCCTAAGCCGCGTTTTTATTATCTAACTATTATTTTGAAGCTTCTCTTTTTGGTTTATACCATAAAGCAGAATTAGTAAGAGGGGTCTCAATGGGTAATAACGGATTTTCGAGGGTGAAAATTTTACGCTCATTAACTCCTAAAGACGCTAGGATTGGGGCGTACGTAGATTCAAATAACGCATCAAAAGACCCATCTTCAATGGCTCGATTAAGGCCTGTTTCAATAAGATTCGCTAACGTCTTGTTACTTGAACTTACAAAGTAATACATAGCGGTGGGGTAATACAACGCCATTGAAGGCTCAAGGTAAAGATTGTTACGACGACCTTCCACCTCAAGCTCTGCATCCACTTCCATAACAGAACGAGGAAAGAAGTCCCCTTTCCCTTGTTTAATCATGTCATACGCTTCGCGGAATTCAGGCACAGTAAAAACATTAAACCCACTGGCTTGAAGAATTTTGGTGTCTGGCCACTCTTCGCCTTGAATCGGTACGAGTTTACGCATATCGGTCAGCGACAGCACACCGTTGAACTTCGCCTTTTTATTTTCGTTTATAACGAAAACACGAAGTCCTATAAGCCCTTTAGCGATAGGAATTCGAATGGGGGTCAGTTCTTTCTCGCGCTGGCTATCCGTCATGCTCCACACAACATTAACTTCTCGGTTTTCGCGCAGCTGACGCATCGCTTTGCCCGTCAGCAATATACGGTCAGAAGGGCGCAGCTCATAGTTTACCCCCGTTTTATCAAGAGCGAGCTTGAGCAGAGCAATAGGATATTGGGCCCGTGCGTCCGAGTCATCAATAGGACGAGGGTAAGTTATGGTCCACGTTGCAGCTTCAGCCATCGATGCAGCAGTAAAAGAACATAACGTGAAGGCCGCTATTAAAGCTTTTTTTAGCAGATTAAGGCAATGCATCTTCTTTATGTCCTTTGTTAATTTGAATACTCCAGCGCAAAATAAATTTGCTCGTAAATCCAGCGCGCCTTAAACACCTATTCAATACCAATGTATTTATGTGTTTGTAAAGATAGCCGCCAGTTACGTTCAATACAAGTACGCACTGCAAGTTCTGTGGCTCGTTTCTGTTGGCTAATTGGTTGTAAACAAATCTGTTTTCCATCTAGTGACGATACATTCGCAAGCAGCGCATCAAGCTCGTCAATATGCTTTTGCATGGCGATGGGGTGCTTGATTTCATTCGCTCTTTCAAGCGCATTTGCTAAGACGTCATACCCGCCTTTCATGTTTATTTTAGGAGAAACCGTCACATACGTACGCGTGTCACAAAGTACTTCAAAAGTACCGCTGGTCTCTATTTGTGTTGTGTATCCGTTGTCGTGAAGTAGGCTCGTCAGAGGACGTAGGTCGTACATACATGGCTCACCGCCAGTAATAACTACATGCTTTGCCACATAGCCTTGTTTCCCAAACTCAGTCAACAAAGCCTCCTCACTGGAGATGAAATAGGTTTCAGACTCTTCGCCTTTTGTGATCACAGCTTGTGGCGACACATTCAAGTCAGGCTTAATTTCCCACGTGTGTTTAGTATCACACCACGGGCAGCCCACAGGACAGCCTTGTAAACGAACAAAGATAGAGGGAATACCAGTGTGAGCACCTTCACCCTGGATAGTTTCAAACATCTCATTGATGTTTAATGTGGACATTACAGACAATTTGACACCCTTTAACGATTGTATGTTGGGATTTTACCAAGGATCACATAAAATTCGGGCATAATTTCTTAAATATTCGAAAAACTATGTCAGAAAACGTTGTTGTTATCTATTCAGGAGGCATGGACTCCTTCACTGTGCTGCACAAAGCGATAAAAGCAGGCAAAAAAGTTCATGCACTGAGTTTTAACTACGGTCAACGCCACAAAAAAGAGCTAGATTATGCGGCGAACGTATGTAAATCCCTTAATGTCCCACACAAAATTGTAGATATTAGCGCTATAAATACGCTTATCGGTGGCTCTGCCCTCACCTCTGATATCGACGTACCAGAAGGCCACTATGAAGAGCCAAGCATGAAGCAAACCGTGGTGCCAAATCGCAATATGATATTGCTCTCACTAGCCGTTGGCTACGCAGTAAGCTTAGAGGCTAACGAAGTTTACTATGGCGCTCACTCTGGCGACCACGCCATTTATCCAGATTGCCGTCCTGAATTCGTGCATAAAATGAATGATGTATGCGGGATTGCTAACTATACTCCTGTTACCATTATGACGCCGTATATTGACGACAGTAAAACCGCTATTTTAACGGACGGCTTGTCGATGGGACTGGATTATGGACAGACCTGGACATGTTATAACGGCAGGGAAAAAGCGTGTGGAAAATGCGGAGCATGCGAAGAACGCCTCGAGGCATTTAAAGAAAACGATGCAATCGATCCTTTAGAGTACGAATAAGCGTTGCGCTAACCCGCACACGTTGTCCTATACAAAAAACACCTCTTGTTTAGCGTGCTTTTATGAGCGCGTTCAAACAAGAGGTGTTTTCATATCGTTTTCGTTGATAAATCTACTTCTGACTTTCAGAAATAAAATAGCTCAACTCTTTAATACAGTGACGTAGAACCGGATTTAACCGTGTGTTTTTGCCATTCATAACAAACAACTCGTGACTGAAGTTAAATAAACTCCCCTGCGCAATTGGAACAAGTCCTAGCGCCGCCCCTTGCTCTTTTGCCATATAGTCTGGCAACAAACCTATGTATTCACCGGTCATTATGGCCGACATTGCTGCGTCAAATGAGTCAGAGAAGGTCTGGATAGATAGTCTGGTCTCATCTTCGATATAGTTAGCTGACGATAAGCCTGAAATGCCGATAGCTGGATAGTCACCAATTTTAACGCCATCTGGTAACTCAGTATCGCGATACTTCGCCAAAGGGTGAGTTGGCGCACAGTACAATCGTCCTTCCGTCTTAATTCCGACCGGGTGGAAGGTTACTGATTCAGGCTTAACCATGTCGTAGGTTGAAACAACAAGGTGGCATTCACCAGATAGCGCGACATGTTCAACCTCATTGTAAAGACGTGTTTGAATATTCACATGAATATCGTCAAACTTCTTCATCGTACTCTTAACAGCTTTACTCACGGCTAAATGCATTGAAAGCGGAAGGCCCGCCATTAATACTAGCGTGATATGGCCAGAGTAGTCATCGTGCAACGATTTCAGATTAAACACAAAGTTGTCGAAGGCATTGAAGATGCGTTTAGTTTCTTGAAAAACCACCTCGCCTTCTTTTGTCATTTGAAAGCCACCACGGCCACGGTGGCATAGCACCAAGTCTAAACGCTCTTCTAGCTTTTTGATTGCGGCACTGATATTAGGGCGTTGCATACGCAACACAGGTTCTGCCGCAGTAAATCCGTTGCAGCTTGCTACCGCGTAAAACACTCGCAGTAGCTTGATATCTGACTCCTGAAGACGATTAAGCATATTAGCACCTGTTTATAGGTATAGTTATCGATACTCAAACTAGAACTATATGTAACTAATTGCGCTATTACAACGATATTTTGCGGCTTTTCGTCTCATTATGTGATGAAAATTACAAATTTGTGCTAGCCAAGTCGGCATTCAACCCAAAATATCTATAGGAATACAAAGGCAATAAAAGAAGAAGTACGCTTTAGCTCAGTGTGAGTTATTCAGTTTAATACTAAAGCACTCATACTAGGGCCTGATGACCTTTACAATACATCAAAGATCAACGGGCCTAGATAATTTCTTGACAGATTGCAGCGAAAAAAAAGTAACGTTACCTTCGATAAGTGTGGACTAAGACAGTGTAACTACCTGCTTTCTCAGCGCTTCTATGTCGTCACGCAATGACGCTGCTTTTTCAAATTCAAGTTCTCGAGCATATTCGAACATTTGCTTTTCAAGCTCGGTAATTTGGTCCATCAGCTCAGTGGCACTGGCTGTCTTCTGTTGCTTTTTCTTTTCTTCAACTTTGCGCAGTCTTACCTTACCAGAAGCAGGATGTGCACTATCACCTAAATCCATAATATCAGTAATAGGCTTATTGAGACGCATTGGTGTAATACCGTTAGCCTCGTTATGCGCCATTTGCTTTTCACGACGGCGTTCGGTCTCGTCCATCGCCTTTCTCATCGACTTAGTAATACTGTCAGCGTACAAGATAGCTTTACCATTCACGTGACGCGCAGCTCTACCAATAGTTTGAATTAAAGAGCGCTCGGCTCGCAAGAAGCCTTCTTTGTCGGCATCTAAAATCGCTACCAGCGACACTTCCGGCATATCTAAACCTTCACGCAACAGGTTAATACCAACCAAGACGTCGAATTTACCTAATCGTAAATCACGGATAATTTCAATTCGCTCTACGGTATCGATATCCGAATGAAGGTAACGAACTTTAACGCCATGTTCATTTAAATATTCGCTTAAGTCTTCAGCCATACGCTTGGTTAACGTAGTAATAAGCACACGTTCGTCAAGCTCTACCCGCTTTTGAATTTCAGACAGGACATCATCAACCTGAGTAGCTACAGGACGTACTTCAATAACAGGATCAAGCAAACCTGTTGGACGCACGACCTGCTCTACTATCTCACCGTCAGTTTTCTTTAATTCATAATCGCCTGGCGTCGCAGAAACATAGATAGTTTGCGGGCAAATCTGTTCAAATTCCTCAAACTTAAGCGGACGATTGTCCAACGCCGACGGCAGCCTGAAACCAAACTCTACCAAGGTCTCTTTTCTAGAGCGATCCCCGCGATACATAGCCCCTACTTGAGAGACAGTTACGTGAGACTCATCAATAAACATTAGGCCATCTGCTGGAAAATAGTCTAATAAGGTTGGAGGAGGTTCGCCCGGTGCTCTTCCTGAAAGATAGCGAGAGTAATTTTCAATTCCGGAACAATAGCCAAGCTCCATCATCATTTCGATATCAAACTGGGTCCGCTGTGAAATACGCTGCTCTTCAATCAGCTTGTTCGCCTCTTGAAGTTGCTTTTTGCGATCGCCGAGTTCTTCCTTGATATGCTCAATAGCATTGAGGATTTTCTCACGCGGCGTTACATAGTGCGTTTTAGGAAAAACCGTTGCTCGAATAACCGACTTATCGACAGCACCGGTTAGCGGGTCGAACAGACTAATTTTATCTATTTCATCGTCAAACAACTCAACCCGAACAGCTTGCTTTTCAGAGTCCGCAGGGAAAATATCAATAACATCGCCACGCACGCGGAATGTACCCCGTTCAAACGCTAAATCATTACGCTTGTACTGTAGTTCAGCTAGGCGACGTAAAATGTCACGTTGGTCCATGGTGTCGCCCTGGCGAAGGTGCAACAGCATTTTCATGTAGGATTCCGGGTCGCCCAAACCATAAATGGCCGATACACTCGCCACAATGACAACGTCTCTACGCTCCATCAACGCTTTGGTGGCGGACAGTCGCATTTGTTCAATGTGATCATTAATTGACGCGTCTTTCTCAATAAAGGTATCTGTACTTGGTACATACGCTTCTGGCTGATAATAATCGTAATATGAAACGAAGTACTCTACGGCGTTATTGGGGAAGAACTCTTTCATCTCACCGTAAAGCTGAGCCGCTAATGTTTTGTTGTGTGCAAGAATAAGCGTTGGTCTTTGCACTTCTTTAATGACATTAGCCATGGTAAAGGTTTTACCCGACCCCGTAACACCTAGCAGTGTTTGGCCGGCCAAGCCACTTTCAAGGCCGTCAACCAAAGCTTCTATAGCTTTTGGTTGGTCGCCTGCTGGCTTGTATTTAGAATGAAGCTCAAACCCTCTACTCATTTAATTAACCTTTTCTTTAGCTTACTGCTTAACATTTTGCTTGCGGTCAAACTACTCAACATTGAAAACACACCGCCTTAAGTGGACGCTTTGATATTAGCTGTGCTCAGACGTTTCTTTATCTGATTCAAACTGGATAATCGCACGTTTGAAAACAACAAATGAAACACTCGCCATTGCAATATTGGCAATAACGGTTCCTGCAAATAACCCTTTAAGTCCAAATAGAAAACTACCCGCAACGCTGATAGGTACGAAGAAAACAAACAAGCGGATGACACTTAGCGTTAATGCCGTCATTGGGCGATGCATGGCATTCAACGATGAGTTAGTCAGAATGATAATGCCTTGCATGCCATAACCCAGCGGCACAATCATCAGAAACAACTGTATTAGTACGCTTACTTCTGCTTCATTAGCAAAGGCGACGGCTATCCAGCTAGACAGTCCCCACATGACAAGAAAAATGGCCAACTGCCAAATCAGAACAAATTTCAATGTAAGCGAATATGCCGTTTTTACCCGTTCTACTTGGCCTGCTCCAACGTTTTGACTAATAAATGGTGGTAGTGTCATAGATAGCGCTAGCACGACGATACTAGCAATAGACTCCATTCTATTCCCTACGCCCCAGGCTGCAACCGCTTCAGCACCGTAGCCAGCAACTACAGCGGTCATCACGCCACCGGCAACAGGGGTAAGCATATTTGCTCCCGCCGCAGGTAGTCCTATTTTTAGAATTTCACGGCTGCTATCGCGCAGCTCGGTAAGTGTAAGTAGTCGAGGCAACATCAATTTTCTACGAACGGCTAAAATATAAAGTATCCATAATGCGCCAACTATCCATGCTATAAAGGTGGCGAGTGCTGCACCTTTTATTCCCATTGCCGGAATGGGACCAAGACCGAAAATGAAAATAGGGTCAAGCAACGCGTTTAATCCGCCGCCCGCCGCCATAACAATACTGGGAGTGCGGGTATCACCACAGGCTCGCAGCACACTATTGCCTACCATTGGCATGGCAAGAAAGATGCTCGACAAGTACCACAACCCCATATAATCAGATATGTACGGCATTAAATTGTCTGTTGCATTAAGTAATTTGAACACAGGCTCTATCGTGAAAAAGCCAACGATTGCTAATGCACCCACAAGCAAAACGGACAGCATTAGTGAACCCGTCGCATAATGGCGAGACTTGGTTATTTCTTTACTACCCTGTAACTTGCCTATAATTGCAGAGGTACCAATACCTAAACCTATGTTTAGGCTTATTACGGTAAAAGTAACGGGAAAGGTAAAGCTAATAGCGGCTAAAGGGTCGGTGCCCAACAAGCTCACAAAAAAGGTATCGATAAGTCCAAAGCTCATCATCATTACCATTCCCAGTATCATGGGAATAGTCATACGCTTTAACGTAGTACCTATATCTCCTTCCAATAAGTCGGAAGTACGTTGTTTAGCGTTACTTTTTATCACTTGAGCTCCGGCAAACTAAAATCCCCATATCAATTGCGCGTTAGTGTAAAAGAGTGAACACTATTTAGCTACGCGTATTCGACAAACAAAACAAAGCATAAGAGGGGTGTATGAAAAGCGATGTTTTTTGCAAAAGTTGGCGCAACGAATTAATTCGCCGGCAACGCAATAAAACCACTAGTTTTTTGTAAAGATAAAATAGAACATCTGTGTAAACGTTCATTGCAGTTTAATTTCTATCTTGTGTCACTTTTAATATGTTAATAAAACGATTTGGTCGTGTACGGCTACTTTGAGAACGCGTTTAAAAGACAAACTAAAATGTTAACAAAGTGTAAGGCGTTGAGAATTAAGATGGATTTCGTTGAACAGCATTTAGGCATTCGCTGAATTAACACACAAGCTACTTTTTGTTCAATCGATCTATTTCGATCGGGAAATAAGATCACAGAAATCAACTTAACCCACTGTATCAAAAAGATTATATCACCTACCATGCCAAAAGTTGCTTAGATCAAGACACACGCGATCTCCTAAACAAATACAGTGAATCTAAGCTATCAACATAGTTATCCACAGATTTAGTGGATAACTAACGCCAGACCATATTCGGCGGGATTTCGTGCTCAATTAATTTCTCAGCACGTAAGTGGTGACTAACCTTTTAATCCTCAGGTACAGGTTACAGATTTATTAAAAGCTGTACATAATACCAGTATGGAAGCAGTTTTTTATTCTATTTCGTTATAACTCTTCATTTTAAAGAGATATGTGACTTAATGCTTAGATTGGAATCTCCAGCGAATGAAACAGCATCTTATATATGAACTAATAGGCAGTAATGCACAGTTATTAACCATCACTTTCTCAGCATTGGCGACAAAATGAGCATAAAAGTCCTAAAAAGCTATTTTTTGCGCAGTCAGCACAAATATTTCATTTATGTTGTTGACAGTTCCTAAGTACGTCTTTAATATTCGCCTCCGTTGAAGCACAGGTCCCCCTTAGCTCAGTTGGTTAGAGCGACGGACTGTTAATCCGCAGGTCCCCCGTTCGAGTCGGGGAGGGGGAGCCAACTTCAGCAAACAACTTAGGTGTCGATTCCCCCTTAGCTCAGTTGGTTAGAGCGACGGACTGTTAATCCGCAGGTCCCCCGTTCGAGTCGGGGAGGGGGAGCCACTTAGTTGGCTCTTAATCGTATCACCCACTTCATTCTATTTTAATTCCTAAAACAACGCGTTTAGACATTAAATAACCCTAATTCAATCAAGTTGTTAAACCCGTTCTAAAAAGGGATAATAGACCCAATCTGTTTTTCTTTTTAATTCGCGGGCATTGTCCGTCAAGATTCCTCAAAGGAATTGCGTTATTCATGACTGAATTTTTACTGCTATTGATTGGTACAGTACTGGTTAACAACTTTGTGTTGGTTAAGTTTCTCGGCTTGTGCCCGTTCATGGGTGTGTCTGGCAAACTGGAAACCGCCATGGGTATGTCTATGGCCACCACATTTGTACTCACTCTTGCCTCTGCGTCGAGCTACCTAGTGGAAACCTATTTACTTGCTCCACTAGGCATCGGCTACCTTAGAACACTAGCCTTTATTCTTGTTATCGCGGTGGTGGTTCAGTTCACAGAAATGGTCGTGCACAAAACAAGCCCTACCTTATATAGATTGTTAGGTATATTCCTCCCTCTTATCACAACCAACTGTGCAGTACTTGGTGTAGCACTATTAAACCTTACCGAACAGCATAATTTCATGCAGAGCCTTATTTATGGTTTCGGCGCTGCGGTAGGATTTTCTTTAGTACTGGTGTTATTTGCGGCCATGCGTGAGCGTTTAGCTGCTGCTGATGTACCTGTATCTTTTAAAGGTGCTTCGATTGCAATGATAACCGCTGGTCTCATGTCTCTTGCGTTTATGGGCTTTAGTGGATTGGTGAACGTATAATGACGATAACTTCTGCAATTATATTCGCCGTCATTGCCATTGGCGTCCTTGCGCTTATTTTTGGCTTGGTTCTGGGCTACGCGAGCATTCGCTTTAAAGTTGAGGGCGACCCGCTAGTTGAGCAAATAGATGCCGTACTACCACAAACTCAGTGTGGCCAATGCGGATATCCGGGCTGCAAGCCTTATGCTGAGGCAATTGCTGAAGGTGATGATATTAATAAGTGCCCACCTGGTGGCGAGGCAACGATTAAAAAACTCGCAGACTTGATGGGAGTTGAACCTAAACCCCTTGATGCAGCTCATGGCGAAGAAGGCGTTAAAAAAGTCGCGTTTATACGCGAAGACGAATGTATCGGCTGTACCAAATGTATTCAGGCCTGCCCTGTCGATGCCATTTTAGGTGCCGCCAAACACATGCACACGGTTATTACTGATGAATGTACAGGGTGTGACCTATGTGTCGATCCCTGCCCTGTCGACTGTATCGACATGGTGCCAATTGCTCAAACAACTTCTACATGGAAGTGGGATTTTGAATCATCGCCTAAAGGTGATATCCCCATCAAAATGGTGTCGTAATTGTGATGTATCCAAGTTTTGATTCAATTATAGAAACCCTTGAAGCGGGAAAGATGTACTCATTTCCAGGTGGCGTACATCCCGACGATAAGAAATCTCTATCTAATACATCAGTAATAAAGAAACCGTCGTTACCCGAATTATTGATTGTCCCTTTAAGGCAGCACATTGGCTCAGACGGTATCTGCTGCGTAGAAGTTGGCGATACCGTATTGAAAGGCCAAATTCTTTCGCAAAGCTCATCGCCTTTTTCTGTGCCAGTTCATGCGCCAACCTCGGGCGAGGTTGTTGCGATTGCTCCGCATGTTGTAGCGCATCCTAGCGGCCTGACAGAAATGTGTATTTCGATACGTCCTGACGGTAAAGACACATGGTGCAACCTATCTCCAATAGCAAATTATAGCGACATAGATAAGAACAAGCTTATAGAAGCTATTTGCCAAGCAGGAATTTCAGGAATGGGTGGTGCCGGCTTCCCTACCCATATAAAAACCTCAACGTCTAAACCTGTTGAGTTTCTTATTCTAAATGGGATTGAGTGCGAGCCTTACATTACTTCTGATGATCGCTTGATGCGTGAGCACGCCTGGCAAATACGCCAGGGTTTAGACATTCTTACTCACCTTATTGGGCCGAAGGCCATTGTAGTTGCGGTTGAAGACAACAAGCCAGAGGCTTTCGAAGCACTTAATATTGCCTGTCAGGATAAGAAAGACTATCGCGTTGTTAGCGTTGAAACAAAATACCCTGCCGGCGGAGAAAAACAGCTAATTCAGGTACTGACTGGCCGAGAAGTTCCAAGAAATGGATTGCCTGCCGATGTAGGCGTGATGATGTTCAACGTGGGTACCTGCTATGCCATCGCAGATGCTATTTTACACGGCAAGCCGCTGATTGAACGGGTTGTTACCGTAACTGGTGAAGCCGTTGAATCACCAAGCAATTTTAGAGCGTTGTTGGGTACGCCCGTCTCTCATCTATTGGATGAAGCAAACTACAACCCGAAAAAACAGAAAGCACCTAAAGTGATTATGGGCGGGCCTATGATGGGCTTTACCTTATCAGACGCTACGATCCCCGTGGTTAAAACCACAAACTGTTTGCTGGTTCCTGCAAAAAAAGAGCTGGTAGACGACAATGCAGAGCGCCCCTGTATTCGCTGTAGCGCATGCGCCGACGCATGCCCTGCGTCGTTGCTCCCCCAACAAATGTTTTGGCACGCCAAAGCAAAAGAATACGATAAAGCCGAAGAATACGACCTTTTCGACTGTATAGAGTGCGGCGCATGTGCTTATGTTTGCCCCAGTGAAATCCCACTGGTGCATTACTACCGCCAGGCTAAATCCGAAATACGCATTCAGCGTGATGAAAAGAACAAGGCCGAGAAGGCTAAACAGCGTTTTGAGGCACGTAAAGAGCGTTTAGAGCGCGAAAAACTTGAGCGCGAAGCAAAACATAGAAAAGCAAAAGAAGCACGTTTAGCCGCAAACAAGGCCAAAGAAGAAAATGCTGTAGCCGATAATGCGAATAGCGCTGTTGATGCTGACGCAACTGAGGCCAAGGACAAAGTAGCGGCGGCGCTTGCGCGTGCGAAAGCAAAGAAAGCAAAGAAAGCGGCTATGCAGGCCAACGCAACGGGTGAAAGTAATACAACAAATACCGACGAACCAAACATTGCAGCAGATGATAAAAAAGCACAGGTAGCGGCTGCTATTGCCAGAGCAAAAGCCAAGAAAGCCGCACAAGCCCAGAATGAAGCTCAAGTTGAAAGCGCGGATAAGCAAGTTGAACAAGCGTCATCGCCAGAAGATGATAAAAAGGCAAAGGTTGCTGCAGCAATCGCCAGAGCAAAAGCGAAAAAAGCCGCACAAGCCAGCCAGTCTGAAGCATCTTCAGCAGAAAAACCTGCGGGCTCTCAAGGCGAAAAGCATACTGAACTTTCCGATACTGAAGCTAATTCAGAGCTAACCGCTGAAGCGCAGAAAAAAGCGCGTATTGCCGCGGCAATCGCTAAAGCTAAAGCGCAAAAAGCTGCTAAAAATAGCGAAAGCGGGCAACCCGTTGAATCAGATTCAGTGCAAAGCAGGTCAACTCAATCAGACGAGCAATCAAATAATCAACCTGAAGCACAGCTAGATGGAAAAGATGAAAAGAAAGCTAGGATCGCAGCGGCGGTAGCGAAAGCAAAAGCCAAAAAAGCGGCTAAGCAGGAAGAATATCAAGGAAGCGAGCAAACTGATGCTAACGACGCTGCCTCAACAAATGAAGCTGACGAGAAAAAAGCGCGCATTGCTGCCGCAGTGGCAAAGGCTAAAGCAAAGAAGCTTGCTCAAGGAAGTAATGGCAATTTAGCGACCTCATCAAATACTGCTGAACAAGAAAGCAGTAAAGCACATGAGCAGAGCGAATCGTCTAGCCATGCAGGTCAAGCGTCAAGCACGCAAGCCCCATCTCAACCGACGGCACAAGATGAAAAGAAAGCGCGCATTGCAGCTGCAGTAGCAAAGGCTAAAGCAAAAAAAGCAGCAGCTGAACAAGAGAAAGAATCAAAATGAAGTTAAGTTTATCGAGTTCACCACACCAACGGGTTAAACGCGATACAGGACAAGTCATGCGTATGGTTATTTACGCCATGCTCCCTGGCATGATTGCGCAATCCTTCTTTTTTGGCTGGGGAATGCTCATTCAAGCCATCATTGCAGTAGTAAGTGCACTGGTCATTGAAGGCGTGATTTTATTTTTAAGAAATCGCCCCATCGAGCGCACATTAACAGATTACAGCGCAGTATTAACCGGCTTACTCATCGCAATTAGTATTCCTCCTACCCTACCTTGGTGGATGACGGTAACGGGTGTTTTCTTCGCTATTGCGGTGGCTAAACAGGTTTACGGCGGGCTTGGCTTTAATATTTTCAACCCTGCCATGATAGCGTATGTGGTGCTGCTTATTTCATTCCCTGCGGCTATGAGCCTATGGCTGCCTCCTGCGACTCACGCTGGCATTACGCCAAGTTTCTTTGATTCGGTATCACTTATATTTACTGGTTTTACTACTAGCGGATACGATGTCATTCAACTCAAAACCATTGCCGATGGTGTAACCATGGCGACGCCGTTAGACACATTGAGAACCGACCTAACGCAAGGCGTAACATACTCAGAGTCATTAGCGAAGCCAATCTTCGATGGCGGAGTACTCGACGCTGCGGGTGCAGGATGGGGAATGGTGAGCCTTGCCTATTTACTTGGCGGCCTCTACCTTTGGAAAACCCGCGTTATCAGCTGGCATATCCCGGGAGGTATGCTGCTAAGCGTGTTTGTTTGTGCATCACTGCTTCATTTAGCAAACGCCGATTACTACGCTTCACCGCTATTTCACCTGTTTAACGGTGCTGTCATGGTAGGCGCCTTCTTTATCGCCACCGACCCGGTTTCAGCGTCAACAACACCAAGAGGCCGTATTATATTTGGTGCAGCGATTGGCTTTTGGGTGGTAATAATCCGTACCTTTGGTGGTTACCCCGATGCGGTAGCGTTCGCGGTGATCATTATGAACATGGCGGTGCCTTTGATTGATTACTATACCCGCCCTCGCGTTTACGGTAAAAATATGGGCAAAGGCCGAGGTAAGCAGTAATGATGAAAGAAAGCTTGGCCAAAAACGGCCTTATGTTAGGTGCGTTTGCCGTTATTACCACAGCATTAATAGCACTCACTTTTTTTGGCACCCAAGATAAAATTGAGCAACAAAAGCAGCAAAAGCTTCTAAGCGTACTTAATGAAGTTGTGCCTGGTGAATTCCACGACAATGCCCTTTACGCCAACTGCACAGAAGTCGAAGCCCCCGAACTTGGCATGAGAAAAACTCATAAGGTATACCGTGCTACGCTAAACGGCCAACCTAGCGCGCTTGTGTTGGAAGCCACTGCTCCAGACGGATACAGTGGAGATATCGATATCGTTGTTGGTGTAAAAGTGGATGCACAAGTTGGTGGAAACACACAAGGCAGCTCGAGTACTGACTCGCTCGACGGTGAGAGCGAAAATCTCAATATCACCGCGTTAGCGCTCTCGGAGTTGGCTGAGCTTGACTCAAAACCTCAGAGCCCACCAGAGCAAGACGAGAATGCGTCCGATATTTCTGCGCCCAACACTAATCGAATCAGTATGAGAGTGCTTGGCGTACGCGTTATCGAACACAAAGAAACCCCTGGGCTTGGTGATAAGATAGAGCTTGCAGTAAGCGACTGGATCACAAGCTTCAGCGGCAAGTCTTTCTCACCAGAGAATTTAGCGCCATGGCAAGTCAAAAAAGATGGCGGCGAATTTGACCAATTCACAGGCGCTACTATAACGCCAAGAGCGGTAGTTACAGCCGTACGTGAGGCTTTAGTTTACGCACAAGCTAACCAAAGTGCGCTATTCACCGCTCCCAACACCTGTGCAACAACAGATTCGGTTGAAACAATAGATACCGTTAACGTGGATGAAACGCAACCTCACAGTGTAGAGGAGCTATAACGTGACTGATTTTCGCGACCTATCCTTGCAAGGACTTTGGAAGAACAACCCTGCGTTAGTACAACTGTTAGGGTTGTGCCCGCTATTGGCCGTTACCGCGACGTTTATCAATGGTCTCGGGTTAGGCCTTGCTACGATGTTGGTACTTATTGGCAGTAACGTTACCGTTTCACTCGTTCGTAATGTGGTAAGAAACGAAATCCGCATTCCCGTTTTTGTTATGATCATTGCTGCGTTTGTTACCATTGTTCAGCTATTAATGAATGCTTACACCTACGACCTTTATTTAGCGCTAGGTATTTTCATTCCGCTGATTGTAACTAACTGCGCCATCATAGGCCGCGCAGAAGCCTTTGCATCGAAAAACGGGCCGCTCGCCTCTGCCTACGACGGACTCATGATGGGACTGGGTTTTACCGCAGTGCTGGTCATTTTAGGTGGAATGCGCGAGATATTGGGTGCAGGTACATTGCTAGCAGGGGCAGACAGACTGTTTGGCCCAATTGCTGAGAACTGGACCATAACGCTTTTCAACACTGAAAATCCGTTTTTGCTTGCGATACTGCCGCCTGGTGCCTTTTTAGGCATGGGTCTTCTTATTGCTATCAAAAACAGTATTGATGCAAAGTTAGCCGCTAAGCAAACATCGCCTGCAGTGAAGGCTGAACGGGTACGCGTTACAGCTGAAAGCTGAACGCTAAAAATCAAAAACAAAAAAGTATTTAGAAATGAATGATGTAGTTAAGCCGGCCAAACCGCTTTCTAAGCAGGAAAAAGTAAAAGAAATCATGCGAATACTGGATAATCTTTATCCGGAAATTCCTATCTTTTTAGATCATAAAGACCCATATACGTTACTCATTGCAGTTCTCCTATCGGCACAATGTACAGACGAGCGCGTTAATCAAATTACGCCAAAGTTATTCGCTCGCGCAGATAACCCCTACGACATGGTGTTGATGAGTATTGAAGAAATACAAGACATTATCCGCCCTTGTGGATTATCGCCTATGAAATCGAAAGGCATTTGGCATTTGTCCGATATGATCATTAAACAACACAAAGGTGAAGTTCCAGCGAACTTTGAAGCGCTGGAGGCCATGCCCGCTGTGGGTCACAAGACTGCCGCTGTGGTTATGTCTCAAGGCTTTGGTATTCCTGCTTTCCCGGTAGATACTCATATTCATCGTTTAATGTACCGCTGGGGTCTATCGAATGGAAAAAGCGTAGAGCAAACAGAACGCGATGCAAAACGCCTGTTCCCTAAAGAAAGATGGAACGACCTCCATCTGCAGATTATCTTGTACGGCAGAGAATACTGCCCCGCTCGCGGCTTTGATCTAAATAATTGTACTATTACCCGTGAATTCGGTAGAAAAAGTTTTATAAACGAAGTGCTAAAAGAGCAAGAGAAAAAGCAAAAATTGGCGCTTAAGAAGAAGCGTAAATAGAAACTTTCAGAAAGGAGCCTTAGGCTCCTTTTTTATTCTCCATTTACTTTCTCTCAAAAGAGATTTTGCGATTAACTTACGACTTCGGCTTGTGGTTTACCTCGAAAGCATATCTCAATTTGGCTATGATAAACACGTCATATTTTGCTCACGCAAATAAACAAAAATATAAAAATAAATCCATGGAGAACACATGTCTCGATTAAATAACATCGCTAGGAATCTAGCGTTTGGTGCATTAGTTAGTGCATGTAGCTTTGGCGTTTTCGCTAACACCTCACCCATCACAGACGAGCAAAAGAAAAATGCGGAAGCGTTAATTCAAAAAGCGCTGAAAAGTGACTTAGGCTATAGCATCGTCGAATCACTAACCACAGAGATAGGCCCACGCCTTGGCGGTTCGGAAGCTGAAAAGCGAGCCAGAGATTGGGGCGTAGAGGTAGGAAAGCGTCTAGGCTTTGATAAAGTCAGCATAGAAGAATTCACTATGCCATTTTGGGATAGAGGGCACCTACACATTTCACTCACGGCGCCTTATGCCCAACCGCTTTACGGCACAGCGCTTGGCGGAGCGGCTCCTTCAGAGAGCGAGATAAACGCTGACATCGTGTATTTCAGAGATATTCATGCACTAACCGCAGTTAAAGACGGCGCACTAAAAGGCAAAATTGCGTTTGTCGATGGCGATGCCATGGTAAAAAGTCAAACGGGTGCGGGCTATGGCCAGGCTAATCAACGTCGCCGTATTGGTTGGCAACATGCGCAACGTGGTGGCGCTGAAGCCTTAGTTGTGCGTTCGGTAGGCTCAGACTCTCACCGCTTCCCTCACTCTGGCATGATGAGCTCAGACGGTGATAACTGGGCAGACATTCCTGTTGTAGCTATTTCTAACCCCGACGCTGATCACTTACGACGCCTGCACAATTTGGGCAAGCCGCTGTCGTTGTCGCTCCACTCTGAGTCAAAGTGGAAAGGTGAAGTAAACAGCGGCAACGTAATACTGGATTTAGTCGGTAGTGAAAAGCCTGAAGAGATTGTGCTCATTGGCGGACACTTAGATAGCTGGGACTTAGGCACCGGCGCTGTTGATGACGGCGCGGGCGTCGCTATTACCACAGCGGCAGCCGCATTAATTGCATCTCTGCCTGAACGCCCTAGACGCACCATTCGTGTAGTTATGTTTGGCGCTGAAGAAGTAGGCTTGTTAGGCGCGTTTGCTTATGCAAAACAGCATGAAAAGAACCTTGCTAACCACGTACTTGCTACAGAGTCTGATTTCGGTGCGCAAACAATTTGGCAACTTGTGTCGAATGTGAACCCTGAAGCAACAGTACTGGTAGATGAAATCGCAAAAATCCTGTCACCGCTAGGTATAATTCGTGGTGGTTCAGACGTTGCCGGTGGCGGCCCGGATATTATACCGCTAGCAGCGAAAGGCGTACCTACTATTC
Source organism: Alteromonas sp. ABH4_453 (assembly GCF_056160665.1). NCBI lineage: Bacteria > Pseudomonadati > Pseudomonadota > Gammaproteobacteria > Alteromonadales > Alteromonadaceae > Alteromonas > Alteromonas sp. ABH4_453. Next base: position 236,898 of record NZ_JBSWXP010000006.1, on the reverse strand, counting down.
GGTTAAATCAAAACGGACGAGATTATTTCGATCTTCATCACACGCCTGATGACACATTGGATAAAATTAACCCTGATGAACTGGCTCAAAACATTGCAGCTTATGCAGCAAGCATATATTTGTTAGCAGATTCAGATGTCGACTTAAAAGCCAAATAATAGTCACAGGTTATTTCTAATGACATTGGTTAGTACACACCCGTACTAGCCAATGCTTCTCTTGTAACAGCACACCTTTATTTGCAGCGCTTTATACATACGACGCAGTTGCACTACTGAAAATGTAAGACCTATAACCTTTTAGCTTTAATGCCGTGAATTATTGGCCATACAGCGAGAAGGTCTCTTCGACACTTCTAGTGAAGCAAGAAAGCATAGAATAGTTAGTTAGTTAGTTAGTTAAGAGCAGTGAGCCTAATTAGCTCTTTTGAATGAGTTGAGCTATGAACCGCTTTGCTTCTTGTCTTGATGATAACTGAACATGTCGATAGGTATTCGCATGTTTAAAGGCAACAGCTGTTTTATTTATGGAGATATTTGATATTAACGCACCTGGAATAAGGCTGTTAATGGTAGAGATAGAGTTTTGAAATTGCATATTAAATACTTCTTTATTGATATTGTTTGTTTTGAATTCCTCGCAGGTTGGGTAAAGAAATCTAAAAACGAAAATTAGGCTCTTTCACATTTTCCGTGGAAAAGAGCCCATCTTTGCGGGTTACTTCAGATAAGGGAAATAACCCTAAGCTGGCTTACAGGTCTTAAAGAACTGTTACGTTAGCAGCTTGTGGGCCTTTTTGGCCTTGTTCAACTTCAAAGCTAACCGCTTGACCTTCAGCAAGAGTCTTGAAGCCGTCAGAAGTGATTGAACGGAAGTGTACGAATACGTCTTTGCCACCAGCTTCAGGAGTAATGAAACCGAAACCTTTTTCTTCGTTAAACCACTTAACTGTACCGTTTACAGAATTAGACATAATAATAACCTTTTAAAAAATTGATGTAATGGTGGAAGCCACCGAATAGCAATAGACATAACTAAGCTAGTAAAGCAGTTGTATATCTATCTAGCACTTCAATTTGAAGGTATAAAGAAAGGTACAGCGCAGTATTAGGTAAAGCATAAAACATATCTAGAGCGAGCGAGACAGTACAGGTAATTGGTCGCCATGTCCAATTATTTCGGATTATTTTTCAAGCATTCCAATGCGACCTAATAATGGAGCCCACAATGAATACGTATGTTTGTATAACGCCAATAGCAGCTACGTTAATCTTATTCTTTTTTTGCTAGGTTTTAATTATGACAGACATGTACTCATTATTGGATAAAACCGCCATTGTAACAGGCGGTGGTAAGGGGCTGGGTAAAACTATAACCCACTTTCTATTAGATGCAGGAATGAAAGTAGCTATCTGCGGACGCACTGAACAGACGATAAACGAGACAGTTGAACAATTAGATGCGCTATTCCCCGGTAAAGTCATTGGGACAAAATGTGATGTATCAAAAAGTGATGAAGTAGCAAGTTTTGTAAAAGAAGTTAAAAATACATTTGGCGAACTTCGCGTTCTTATCAATAACAGTGGGTTTGGTAAAGAAACGCTTATCTGGGAAACCAGTGAAGACGATTGGGACGAAGTGATGGATACCAATGTAAAAGGTTCCTTCCTTATGTGTAAGCAAGTAGTGCCCCATATGATTGAAAACCAAGAGGGTTACATTATCAACATTGCCTCTCAGGCGGCACTAAATGGATATGCTAATGCGGGCGTTTACTGCGCGTCAAAATTCGCATTAGTGGGGCTTGGGAAAGCTCTTCAAGAGGAGGTGCGGCCTTATGGCATTCACGTACATTCGCTCAACCCTGCACTCATTCAGTCACAGAAAACAGGATCAGAGAAAGTAGACAAGGGTCTGATTCAAAACGAAGACTTAGGCAAAATGGTGGTTTATCTGTTAAGCCAACCACGTAGACTTAAAATTGATAATATCGGCATGTGGGGTTTTTAATACGTTTAAGTGGAATTGTAAAACTGTCTTAAAGCGTTAACATTTCCCCATTATCATTGTGTGTTGTTTGTGTATATCAATGAATGTGCTCTGTATGAGTGGAGTTCTGGATACATGTGGCAACTGCAAACGCGCACTTACAATGCAGTGTACCATCGGGTAATTCTGATGGTTCAAATAGGAAATAGTTATGCGAATGCTTCACACCATGCTTCGAGTTGAAAACTTAGAGGCTTCACTTCACTTTTACACCTCATTGATGGGCATGCGCCTTCTCAGACAATCAGAAAACAAAGAGTATGAGTACACCCTCGCTTTTGTAGGATACGGAGAAGAGACCGATAGCACTGTGTTAGAGCTTACCTATAACTGGGGTGACAACACCTATGATAAGGGTAACGCGTACGGCCACATCGCCATTGAAGTAGACGACATCTATCAGTTTTGCGAAAACTTAGAAGCAAATGGCGCTGAGGTGTATCGTAAACCCGGCCCTGTAAAAGGTGGCTCTACCGTCATCGCTTTTGTACGCGATCCAGATGGGTATGCCATAGAACTTATTCAAAATAAGTCTATTTCACTATAGCAGCACGACGTCGCCAATATCTTCTAAGCGCTTGTAACGTAAGCTTTCTGTGAAATGTACGGCATAAATAAGATGGCGATAAAAGTAAACACATGGAGTGGCAGTCACATGCTAGGTAACCGCTTATTATTTTCTTTAAACTGGGTAAGCAAGGGTATAGCGGGTTCGTCGAACCAGCTCAAGCTGCTATTAAAGGGCAATGCTAGGTTGCGCAATAAATACACGACTAGATTGGCATCGTTACTACCTGCTTTGGTGGTGCTATTTACAGGTGCCCTTGCCTCTGTGAGTGCGTTTGCAGCTGATGCTACGAATAGTAAAACCTCGCACGCTGAAGCAGAACATACCACTAGTGAAAAACTGCATTTTACCGTTATCGCCCATCGCGGTGCTTCTGGCTATTTGCCGGAACACACTCTTGAAGCAGCCACGCTAGCGTTCTCCCTGCGTCCTGACTTTATAGAGCAGGATGTTGTTATCACCAAAGATGACATCCCCGTTGTACTACACGACATTCACTTAGAGACAGTGACTAATGTTGAAGATATTTTCCCCGCGCGTCACCGAGAGGACGGACGCTATTATGCCCGTGACTTCACCCTCGAAGAGCTTCGAGCATTGCGGGTACATGAGCGTACTAGCGGTGAAGGCAAGCAAGTTTTTAAGAGTAGGTACCGCGGCACCCAGGCTGATTTTAAAGTAGCCACGTTAAGTGAACACTTTGAACTAATCAGTGAGCTTAATCGACAATTCGGCACGTCTGTAGGCGTGTACCCAGAAGTAAAGTCCCCTGCTTTTCACATTGCTGAAGGTGTTGATGCCAGTAAGATGGTTATCGACACATTAAATAACTACGGATTTGCGGGTGAGAGTGGCAATAGCTACCTGCAGTGCTTCGACTTTAACGAGGTTAAGCGTATTCGTGAAACCCTTGGCTATAAGGGCAAAGTGGTTATGCTAATTGGCGAGAACGATTGGGGTGAAAGCGACACCGACTACGATTGGCTGCGTACGCAAGAAGGCATGAAGCAAGTTGCGACGTACGCGAACGGAGTAGGCCCTTGGTTAGGACACTTGCTCGATAATGACGCTATGGCTCAAGGAAAAATAGAAGCCGCGAGTTGGGTTAAATACGCCCACGACAACAATCTGACAATCCACCCTTATACCTATCGTCATGATGCGTTACCGGCGGGTATGAGTTCACAACAAGTCTTGGACGTATTACAAAACGTCGTCGATGCTGACGGGGTTTTCACCGACCATTTAGTACCTGTGCTAACGTGGCGAGACAATCAAAACTAAGATAAGTAGGAACGGGGTTGAGGCGCTTTAATGAGCGCCTAAGATTTTGACAGTCGTACCACCACGCGTCTATTTTGGGCGCGGCTTTCTCGCGTATCGTTAGGCGCAATATGGCGTTTTTCACCGTGGCCTGTTAGCTCGATCCTATCTTCAGGTACACCTAGCGTAGTGAGATAACTTTTTACTTCATTAGCCCGTCGAATAGACAACTGTTCGTTGTTGTAACGTCCACCGTAACTGTCTGTATAACCATCGAGAAGCACAAGCTTCAATTCGCTGTCTTCTTTTAAATATTCGCCAATCATAGTTAAGCGCTTTTGCGAATACTTAGTAAGTTCTGTGCTGTTGTTCTGATAAGACAATACGGTGTAAGCGATGTCATCAAAACTAAAAGGAAGCAAGTTCGAAACGCACTTAACAAAATCGCGATACACGCCCGAAAAGTTGCTTGCGTTTAATGCCACGCTCACCTGGTCGTATTTGTTGTACCAATCTTGGTAGTAAATCGTAGGCCAAAAGCCTTTCTCTAACTCAGATAGCATGGTCCATGCAGCATCTTGCGGCAAGTCGCCGTTATATTGCTTGCGAATAGACATATCCGCGATGGTCTTTGGCGCCACACCCGGCATCCACTTTGGCGGAACAGAGTAGACTGCAGCCACACCGAACTTGTTTGGCAGCATGTACATATCTAATTCAAATTCCATGTTGAGCTGCTTCGACGCAGAACTCGTGAACATGGCTTCCCCGTAGCCAGGCAACTCGTGGTTAAGTGTACATTGCAGGCGCGTGTCAGAATCAATACGCCAGTTGGAGCTTTCTATGGTTGCAGAATATTGCCGCATGGCAGCATGGGACGACAGCGCCCCCACCATCCCCAATAAAGCGATATATTTAAATTTCGACACCATTTCGACACCATAACGAAAGTCAGACTAACATGAATGTAGGCCTTTCATACGCCCACCAATCTCTAGCGCCATAAATTGTACCCATTCGCTTTAAGTCGCGAATTGAGTGTTTTAAAAATTCATGGTTAATATGATTATCGTCCAGAGTGTAGAAAAGTTTAGCGTTTAATACCATTAGCGTTTCGTACTATTAGCGCTTCCCACCTTCGCGGTTTTCAAATTGAAACTGGCAACTCGAAGATATCCTTGCGATAATTCCCTTTGCTAATAAGTTTCGCAGGTAGGTTCGCATTTAAAGCGGCCAACCAGTTTCTGCAATCTAGTCTTACAAGAGTGTTTATGTCTGCCAACCCGCCCCTTCTTTCCCAGCGCTTTCGAGGTTATTTTCCCGTTGTCATCGACGTTGAAACGGCCGGATTTAATGCAGGCACTGACGCCTTATTAGAGTTAGCAGCGGTTACGGTGAAAATGGATGAAGACGGAGTACTGCATCCTGACCAAACCTTTCACTACCATATAGATCCGTTCGAGGGCGCTAACCTTGAGCCTGCGGCATTAGAATTTAATGGCATTGATCCGAATTGCGCATTACGAGGTGCTATTGAGGAAAGCGAAGCCATGAAGGATTTATGTAAAGGCATTCGCAAAGCACAGAAAAATGCAGACTGTCAGCGTTCTGTTATCGTTGCTCATAACGCAACTTTTGACCAAAGCTTCGTTAATGCGGCGATTGAGCGCTGCAATATAAAGCGCACGCCCTTTCATCCATTTGTTTCCTTTGATACCACCAGCCTAGCGGGCCTTGCTCTTGGTCAAACTGTGCTGGTAAAAGCATGCCGGGCGGCTGGGATATCGTTTGACCAAAATGAAGCGCATAGCGCCCTTTACGATGCACAGAAAACCACCGAGCTATTTTGCTATATGGTAAATCGCTATAAGGCCTTAGGTGGCTGGCCAATAGAAGAGCAAGAATAGTTTATTTAGATAAACGCCATAAACAAAAACAGCGCCATAAGGCGCTGTTTTATTATCTTTAAACAGGTTAGCTTATAGCTTATCTGCTTCTTCAGATAGGTATTTAGCTACACCTTCAGGTGACGCATCCATACCCGCTTTACCTTCAGTCCAACCGGCTGGGCAAACTTCACCATGCTCTTGGTGGAATGCTAGCGCATCTACCATGCGAAGCATTTCGTCAACGTTACGGCCTAGTGGAAGGTCATTGATTACTTGGTGACGCACCATGCCTTCTTCGTCGATTAAGAACGAGCCACGGAACGCTACGCCATCTTCTGGATGCTCTACATCGTACGCTTGGCAGATGTCGTGCTTAACGTCAGCAACAAGGGTGTACTTAACCGGACCGATACCACCTTGATTTACCGGCGTATTTCTCCAAGCGTTGTGAGAGAACTGAGAATCGATAGAAACACCAATCACCTCAACACCACGCTTTTTGAACTCATCAAAACGCTTGTCAAAAGCAATAAGCTCTGACGGGCATACAAACGTAAAATCTAGCGGGTAGAAGAATACAACAGCTTTCTTGCCTTTGATTGCTTCACTTAGCGTGAATGAATCTACGATTTCACCGCTACCAAGTACCGCAGCTGCAGTAAAATCAGGGGCTGGACGGCCAACTAATACACTCATGAGTCTCTCCATTTATATTTGGATTGTAATAATAGAAGCGATTACGTTGTGTAACCACTTTGATAAGAAATTTCTTCCAAACAAAATAGGTACGAATAGGAAAATAACAATATTAAACAACGAGTTTTTTTACTGATCCTACCAACACTCCCCATTTGGTTCAGTCTTTCCTCAATGACCTTGTATTAAATTTGTCATTATCCACTTGCCAAAGCAAGGAATAACAATTATTATCATTTACAGATTCATTTGGAGTACGTTTAATGTTTGTTTGTATGTGCTATGGGGTAACTGATAAAAGCATTCGCGCTGCCGTTGAAGAAAACGGTGTGGGTAATATGCGTGAGTTACGTCAACATTTAGAGCTTGGCTCTCAATGCGGTAAATGCATAAATATGGCACAACAAATCATTGACCAAACCATCATTGATGAGTCACTGTTCAAAGACGTTGGCTAACTAGCGCTCCCTTATTCTAGCAAGCCTATTATAGCTGTCTGAACTGCAGACTACGTCTATACCGTTTCACTTTAACTCCCCCACCTTTTTACTCTTTCAAAAGTCGCCTGCGATTGCTTTGGGTTATTTAAAGCTATATTCGATACCAGCATAGTAAAATGCCCCGTTAATGCCGCCAGGCGAGGTGGGTGGATATAGCGCTCCCACTTCCCCTTTAAACGGGTTTTCATCTGGCAACGCATCAAACAAGTTCTGCGCACCCAATGTGAGCTGAGTATCAGGCAATATTTTCCAAGCAAGCTGCGCATCAAAAGTGGTGAGTGGACTGCCGTAAATATCTAAACCAGCGGATGCATCAAGATGATCTTCATAAAACTTTCCATAATAATTCAGTCGCCAAGTGAATGCCCATGCGCCTTTCGATTGCTCTAGTGTAATGCTGCCTCGATGCGCAGGAAGGTTGTCCTCTAACATTCGTATTCGTGCCGAAGTAAGATTAGGTTGAAGCTGTATTTCGCCATCGGTCAGCGCTGGATAAAGAGTAACCCGTTCTACTTGCGTGTCTGTCCAGTTGTAGGCAACAAGCAATGCATTTGACCAATCATGTAAAGCGAAGTTGTAATTAACAACTAAATCGACACCCTGTGTCTTTGTGTCAAAGTCATTGGTAAAGTACTTAGCTGAATTATATCTCGCTGCATCGGGGCGGCCTTTAACAATAAGCGCGTTAACATCATCGTCGGTCAAAGGAATGGCAGACGTTGTACTAATGCGATCGGCAAGACGGATGTTGAAGTAGTCAAGCGTAGCAAAGAAACTCTCACTTGCTTGCATAACCACGCCTAGGCTAAAGTTTGCAGATTCTTCCGGAGTCAGTGGCGTAGCACCTAACTGCAGCGATATAAGGTCTGTAGGAGGCAATGTAGCTTGGTCTTCTAAGCCGTTAAGGCCATAAGCCGTGGTCACATTAATGACGTTGCTTTGCCCTACGGTCGGGGCTTTAAAGCCTGTGTTTACCGAACCTCGCACGGCAAATGTGTCATTAAGTTTGTAACGGGTACTTAGCTTTCCATCAAATGTCGACCCGAAATCACTGAAGTGCTCTACCCGTGTCGCCACACCAAATTGCCATGAGTCAGTAACGTAAAACTCCAAATCCGCATACATCGCCCAATTGCTTCGACTCCAGTGCCCAGCAGATTGCGGCTGATATCCAGGGAAACCATTTGAGCCAATTGAAAACCCTTGGCTTAAACCTATCGGTGGCTCTAGAGCAAAAGGGCCTGCGATATAAGAAGCTTCATCGCCCGCTTTTTGAAAGTACGTCTCCTTACGCCATTCAACGCCTACGGCAATGCTAACCGGGTCCTCGAAAATAGTTTGAATGAGTTTCGTAAAATCAAGATTGGTTGTTCGCTCTACTTGCGATACTCCACCTGGCGAAAAGGTCGTTGGCGATTGCGGCCCAAGAGAAGGGTTAACCGTATTTAAGATGGCGTACTCAATATCGCTATAACCCAGGGTCGCACTAATGTCCATTGCCCAACCACGAGGTAATTCTTGTTTTACGCCCATGACTATCGAGGCATCTGTTATTGTGCCACCAAATCGGGGCGTAAAGCCGCCGGGAAACCACTCATTAAATGCAAAACAGTTTGCGCCGAGTTCGGTCGAGTTATCAGCGATAAGCCGGTAGTTTGCATCCTCTAATACATTGTTATTCGATAGTGTAATTGAAGGGCACGCTATACCGGTATCTACCCCATCTAAATCCGCGACGATAAGACGATTTTCTCCGGTATTTGGATCAGTGCGGCTAAATACACCTTCGCGAGTTTGCGGGTTTCGAAAGTAAAAGCCTCCGTGTATTTCCCTTCTCGCTGCAGTTGCAAAGCTATAAAACGTTGATGTAGAGGAAATATCAGCGCCGGCATTGAGCGCAAGTTTAATATCTTCGTCAACATCAAGTGCCCCCCAAACCTGAGAAGGCGAAGCGATAAAACTATTACCTTGCTCAAACAACGTTTGGGCATCGTTTCTCTGCACAGAACGCGACGTGCCATTTTGCTGTCGATACTCTGCGGTTGCATTCAAAAAGCCATGTTCGCCTAGCGCGAAGCCCTTATTAACCTGTATCTGAAATAGTTCGCCGTCACCCTCGCTGTACCCGCCAACTTTTAACGATGCGCTTCCACCATCACGGGCATCGTTGAGTACAAAATTGATAACGCCCGCGATAGCGTCTGAACCATACTGCGCTGAAGCCCCGTCTCGTAATACTTCAACTTGTTTTAATGCGTAAGCAGGAATGACGGAAATATCAGGGCCTTGTGCACCGTCAGATAGACCGCCGCCCAAAAACGTAATAACTGCTGAACGATGGCGTCGCTTTCCATTTAATAAAAGTAAGGTATGGTCCGAAGACATCCCCCTGAGATTTGCAGGCCTCACCAAACTGCTTGCATCATTAATGGGCTGGTCATTTACGTTGAGTGAAGGAACCATAGCACTCAACATGGACAACACATCACTGTTACCTTGAGAACTAAGTGTTTCTGCACCAATTACATCAAGGGGAACAGGAGAATCAACTGCGCTTCGTGGCGCATTACGCGTGCCAACCACAGCAATTTTTTCAAGCCCGTTAGCGCTTTCTTCATCTGGCTGTTCTTTGGCGTCAACAGCTTCACTTTTTGCAGTTAACGACGCGCGTGACCGAATACTCAACACCCCACTTTCATCGGCAACTACTGCTAACTCAGTTCCTTCAAGAAGTTGAGCCAGTGCTTCGTTCAGCGTAAAGGTACCGCTAACTGCATTGGTGGTGACTTTTTTCGCCAGGTCGAATGGAAACAGTAGCGTTGTGTTAGCTTGTTTCGCCAATTCAGTCAGGGCTTCGTTAGCGTTTTGTGCTGGAATAGAAAAACTAAAAGCATCGGGCGCTGTTACCGAAAGGGTTTCAGAAGGTGGTATTTTTTTTAAGGGCGATGAGCTCTCGTCTTGCGCATATAGCGATGACGTTGTTGATAACAGTAAACATACACCGGATACAATGTGTATAGGCGACGCGAGCGAAATACTTGAAGACTTAGTGATTTTCATTTGCGAAAAAAAGCTAGCCGAACACGCTAAGGCATGCAGCTTCTCTATTGCTTTTTTCGTTTGCCTGCTTATCGCAAAATTGCCGTTGTGCAAGATAAAAAATCGATGTAATTATTATTTTAATTATAGTGTCACATTAAATAAGTTGATGCCAACAAGGAATCACCAATAGCATCTCACTTTCAGAAACATTTAACTTTTCGCCAGCTTAAGCTCAATACTGGTCTCTGTGACCTTCTCGTAATTTATGTTAAAACTGCTTTCAAGCGCCGACAGCAAACCGTCTATATCACCCACTTTAAAATAGCCAGCCACTCTTCGCTTTCGTAAACTATCGTCGGAGATATGAAAGCGTACGGGTGTATATCGCCCAATTTCTGCTAGCACCGAATCTAGAGGCTCACCTTTAAAAACAATCATACCTTGCTGCCAAGCTAAGTCGTCATCAATGTCATTTTGCGACATACTTTCTCGGGCTTCTACTTTACCCAAAACAGTCGCTTTCTCCCCAGCAAACATTAGCAGGCCTTCTTCTGTAACGGGGCGCTTACCAAACAATGATTCATTTGAAGATGACGCTTTAAAACGGTCTTTAACTAATACTTTGCCATCAGTGACAACAAGTTCGAATGCGTTGTCATCAACATATTGCATATTAAACGCCGTACCTACCGCTGTAACCGTGTTATTTCCTGCGGTAACAGAGAAAGGTCTTGTTTTGTCGTGAGCCACTTCAAAATGAGCCTCACCTTTCAAAAGCACAATGTTGCGTGCTGTTGATGTGAAGTCCACAGTTACGATGGAATTAGTGTTCAGATGAAGCTGAGAACCATCGGCTAGTGTTACATTTTTCTGTTCACCAACGCCTGTTTGTACTTTTTGACTTACAGCGGCAAACTCAGGTGCGCTGTTTAACCAAGTTCGCTGAACAATGACGCCAACAGCAATTGCCATAACTAAAAACGTAGCAGCGATGCTCCACACTGCAGCCTTCGGTAAGCTTTGTTTTTTAGCGGTACTACGGGTTGTCGGTTGTGGAAACAGACCGCTTAGTTCGTTAAGCACCGACATGTCGTCCCACAAGCTAGCTGCATCTAATAATGCTTGGCGATGGGCATTACTCTCTGCCAACCAGGCGTCTAATTCTACTTTTTCGTCACTTTTTAAACCGCGATCGAGACGGCTTATCCAAAGGCAGGCTTGCTCTTGAATATCTTCTTTGCTTGAAAACTGGCGAATATTGTTCATGTTAACTACTGCTTATGTCCTGAGTCGCGGTAGCAGTGGCACGGGGAGATGCACTGTCATTTGAAAGCTCTGCTAAATACCTAGAGCACATCATTAAACCTTTGGCGACATGCTTTTCTACGGTGCTTTCGCTTAGCCCCACAAGCTCTGCAATCTCTTTTTGTCGCATGCCATATACTTTTTTAAGTAAAAATACGCGTTTTACATCAGCAGACAGCGTGTCTGTCGCTCGGCAAAAATGAATAAAGCGCTCTTTACTCTCTACATTTTTTTCTAAACTGTGCCCCACTAGTTCGTAAGGCAAAATATCCATGTCATCTAGCTGCTGCTTGTTTTTATTTTCTGCTTTTGCAACATGGTTTAGCGCTAAGTTACGCGCTGTTTTGAGCATGTATGTCCGCTCGTACTGTATTTCTTGTTTTAATTCTGCTTCGTAGCTCTTTATAAAGGCTTCTTGCACGATATCTTCAATATCGTCGGCGCCAACAATAGAACCTACCGCGCGCATTAATTTCGAGCGGTATTTTAAAAAGGTTTCAGCTACTGTCGACTTTCTTGTCATAATAATAAAAGTTGTGTGTTTCGAATTGCTTACAATGGCATCAATAATGCCTGTTTCTTCATAATTTTTCACGCAAATGATGTTCGATATTGAAAATAAAAGGGGAGCTAACGCTCCCCTTCACGTCGAAACAATTGTGAAAGTTATTTTCGCTAATAATTAGCGATTAGAACGTGTAAACACCTCTTAGATAATAGAAGCCACCGTTAATACCGATTGGTGAGGTAGTTGGATACAACGAACCTGCAATACCGGCATACTGTGTATTTTCATCTGGGTATTCATCGAAGGCGTTTTTCGCGCCTACTGTTACAGTAAACTCTTCAGTAAAGTTGTAAGCCACTTCTAAGTCCACAGTAATTTCTGAGCCTACTTTATCAATAGGCAATGCAGAATCTAAGTGATCTTCAAAGATACTACCGTAATAGTTCAAGCGTGCAAGGAAGCGCCAGTCACCGTTAGTGTGGTTTGCTGTTGCACTGTAGCGCACTGCTGGAAGGTTATCTTCTAGCATGCGAATACGCTCAGGTGAAATATTCTCTGATGCACGATCTACTTCTGTCGACGTCCAGTTGTAAGCAAGTGAGAACTTAGTTTCACCGCCCATCATTTCCATTGCGTAGTTCGCTACAACGTCCACACCTTCTGTTGTTGTATCGAAGTCATTCGTAAAGAAGCTGATCTCTTGGAAGCTAGACGCATCATTAATGCCTTGCGCAAGCAGCGCTGCGATATCATCATCAGTTAACTCGATACCAGACGCGGTACTGATACGATCTGTCAGTTCAATGTTGTAGTAGTCAGCAGTAATGAACAAACCATTTTCAAAGTCTGCTACTACACCAAATGTGATACTCTCAGACTCTTCAGGTGTTAGTTGCTCGCCGCCTTTAAGCTGAGATACCGGATCAGTTGGCGGTAAGGTTGCACGGTCAATAAGCTGTCCACCCTTACCAAACGCTGTGGTTACGTTACGAACGTTACTTTGACCCAGCGTAGGCGCTTTGAAGCCTGTTGAGAATGCACCACGGAACGCAATGTTCTCAAGCGCTTGCCAGCGGAACGCAATTTTACCTTTCGTGGTATCGCCAAAATCAGAGAAATCTTCGTAACGTAGCGCACCGGCTAACATGAAATTTTCAGTGATATAGGCTTCTGCATCAATGTAAAGCGCGATGTTGTTGCGGGACACACGACCTTGGCTATTGGCCGCCAAGCCAGGGAAACCATTTGAGCCAATGCCAAAGCCTTGTGTCGCCAGCGGACCTATTTCATAAGAGGCAGTATCACCTGCAACGCTCTCATAACTTTCGTTGCGGTATTGGAAACCAGTCGCTACGAATAGCGGCTCATACAAACCAACATCGAAAGGTTTTGTAAAATCAATATCAAGTGTTTGCTCAGACTGCGTGTAACGACCTGGGCTGAACGACGTTGGCGTGTCTGGACCAAGCGACGGGTTGATAGTGTTACTAATAGCAAAATCAACTTCGTTTTGACCAAGGTTCAAACTCACGTCATAGGTAATATCGTTGTCTAACTCGCCTTTAGTACCAAAGACAAGAGACATATCCGTTACCGTACCGCCAAAGCGAGGAGTGAAACCACCTGGAAGTATTTCGTTAAACGCGAAGCAATCTGGATTGTTTAACACCTGATTGATATAGGTCGGGTTTTCAAGAACATTGTCGCCAACTCGAATGTTGGTTGGACAGTTACCTGACATATCGCCAGTTAAATCCCCAACAAGTAGCAACTGAAACCCCTCACCCTCTTCAATCACTCCGTCGCCGTTGCGATCAGCTGGGTCAATACCACCGTCGTTCACGCCACCTCGGTTGTGTGGGTTACGAAAATAAAAACCACCTTCAACTTCACGCTCGGCGAAGTTACCGAATATATAAGCTTCTGACGTATCTGAAAGCTCTATACCTGCGTTTGCGAAAAGCTTGATGTCATGCTTAATTTCAGGCGAGCCCCAAATTTGTGCAGGGTCTGCGACAAATGTATTACCGGCAGCAACAAGCGCTGCGGCATCGTCACGCTGTATACTGCGAGACGTGTCATCAGCAGTACGGTATTCGGCTGAAAGGTTAATAAAGCCTTTGTCAGACAGTGGTAAACCCACGTTACCTGACAACTGAATCATGTCACCGTCGCCTTCGTAGAAAGAGCCGTAACGCGCTTCAAATGTACCGCCTTCCGATGCATCATTAAGTACGAAATTAATTACACCGGCAATGGCATCTGAACCGTATTGTGCTGCTGCACCGTCACGTAGTACTTCCACCTGCTTCAATGCAGCTGCTGGGATAACAGAAATATCTGGGCCCTGCGCACCGTCTGACAGACCGCCACCTAGGAATGTAATTACCGCAGAACGATGACGACGTTTACCATTTACAAGTACGAGCGTGTGATCTGAAGCCATACCACGAAGGTTAGCAGGACGAACTAGCGTTGAAGCATCGTTAATAGGCTGGTCATTTACGTTAAAAGACGGAACAACGGTTTGCATCATAGATACCATATCTGTGGCACCCTGCTGCTTAAATTCTTCGTCAGAAATGATATCAATTGGAACCGCAGAGTCTGCTACAGAGCGAGGCGCTGCTCGCGAACCAACGACGGCGATTTGTTCATAATCTTCAGCTTTAGCACTCTCTTCAGCTTCTTGGGCGTAAACAGGTGCTGTAGCCATTACTGAAAACGCAGCAGAAGCAGCTAGTACGCCTCGCACGTTTTTGGTCAATAAAGACAAGGATGTATTCATGGTGGTTTCCCGGATTTTCTCTAAAACACTTTCAGCGTTTTTCACACAATAAAAAAGTATTTCGAGAGGTTGTTATTTTATACCTTCAACACTGACTCATTTGCGGCCAGATACTTGGGTTTATAGAACGCAAGATATTAAAAAACAAACCTTTTTCGACAAAATAAAAATATTTTTTTAGACCATAGAGGATCTTTATTTCTGACCTGTCTATATAGTTTTTACGGGAATAAAAGTGAGGCGTTTTTGGCGGTTTTTAATGAAAAAAGCTGGCATAAAGCCAGCTTTTTAATCGACATTTAAGATGTCAGAAATCTGCTACAAATCGAAAGATTTACTCTTCTTCTTTGTATTTTTCTGCCGTTTCTTTAATAAGCGGCTGAAGTTCGTTTTGTTGGAACATTTCAATAATAATATCGCAACCACCAACAAGTTCACCTTCTACCCATAGCTGTGGGAATGTAGGCCAATTCGCGTATTTAGGCAGTTCAGCACGAATATCAGGGTTTTGTAGAATATCTACATAAGCAAATGGTTCGCCACATGACATCAACGCTTGTGATGCTTGTGATGAAAAGCCACAGCTAGGTAGTTTAGGAGAGCCTTTCATATACAACAAAATTGGGTTTTCTTCGATTTGCTGCTTGATTCTATCTAGCGTTGATTGATTTTCAGTATTATCCATTTGATTCCTCTGAGCACAAAAGTGTATTCCCTTTAAGATGGGAATGCATGAATGATTTATCAAGGCGAAGGGTATCATAAAATCCCTTTTAATTACCCATTACTGAATTGATCTTTTAGTACGCTCTATCCCTATCTACCTGTATATCTACCAACGCTATATCTTCACAAAATAGTTTTTGAAAAAAATTCACAATTTTGTCATTGAGTTATAAGACTTTATCCCCACATTTGGGATATGCTTTAGCGTCTAAGGTGATATAGTCAGCTACGCGTTGACTGGCACTTATTGAACAGGCGAAGATAAGTGTGCTTTAGACTACAATACTAAACCAACATGGAGACCGTCATGGCTTTTGAACTACCAGCATTACCATACGAACAAAATGCACTAGAACCGCATATTTCTGCTGAAACGCTTGAGTACCACTATGGCAAGCACCACGCTACTTATGTAACTAAGCTTAACGGCCTAGTTGAAGGTACTGACATGGAAAACAAAAGCCTAGAAGAAATCATCAAATCTTCTGAAGGCGGTGTTTTCAATAACGCAGCACAAGTTTGGAACCACACGTTCTACTGGCACTGCCTTAGCCCGAATGGCGGCGGTGAGCCTACTGGCGCACTAGCTGACGCGATTAACGCTAAATGGGGCTCATTTGCAGACTTCCAGGCAGCGTTTAACGACAAAGCAGTTAACAACTTCGGCTCTAGCTGGACTTGGCTAGTTAAAACTGCAGACGGTAGCCTAGATATCGTTAACACTAGCAACGCTGAAACACCTATCTCTGGCGATGACCTAACACCAGTACTTACTGTTGATCTTTGGGAACACGCTTACTACATCGACTACCGTAACGCGCGTCCTAAGTACCTAGAAAATTTCTGGGCACTGGTTAACTGGGAATTCGCAAGCAAAAACTTTGCGTAAGCCTTACGCCTGTTTGTAGTGCGCAACTCGTGCTACATAGCGTTAAAGAATACGAATAGAAAGCCCCGCTCTACAGCGGGGCTTTTGTTTATGTGAAAAGCTTCATTAACAGACACTAAATTCTTATTAAAGTTGCATTTTTTATTAGACGAAAAGATTAAAAACTATACACAATATTTACTATCCTTTTCCCAAATACCTACTAAGCTGAAATTACGGGGTTCCGTATTTAAGGGGTATTCATGGGTATTTTTGAACACTATCAAAGTCGCTATGAAGAGCGAAAACAGGAAGAGTTCACCATTGGGGAGTTCCTTGAAATTTGTAAGGAAGATCAAAGTGCTTATGCAAACGCTGCAGAACGTTTGTTACAAGCCATCGGTGAGCCAGAACTAATCGACACTGCAAACGACCCGGCGCTAAGCCGCATTTTCTCTAACCGCGTCATTTCTCGTTATCCAGCTTTTTCAGAATTCTATGGCATGGAAGAGGCCATTGAACAAATCGTCTCTTACCTCAAGCATGCCGCACAAGGTCTTGAAGAGAAGAAACAAATACTTTATTTACTTGGCCCAGTTGGCGGCGGTAAATCGTCACTGGCTGAAAGACTTAAAGAGCTAATGCAGCACGTGCCTATTTACATGCTTAAAGGCTCACCAGTGAATGATCATCCATTCTGTCTATTCGATGTCAAAGAAGATGGCGACATATTAGAAAAAGAATATGGCATTCCTAAGCGCTACCTAAAAACCATCATGTCACCGTGGGCTCGCAAACGCCTTCATGAGTTCAATGGTGATATTACCCAGTTCAAAGTGGTTCGGGTTTATCCATCGGTGCTTGACCAGGTGGGCATAGCTAAAACCGAACCTGGAGATGAGAATAACCAGGATATTTCAGCTCTTGTGGGTAAAGTTGATATTCGCCGCCTAGAACAATATGCACAGAATGACCCAGACGCTTACAGTTATTCAGGGTCGCTGTGTAAAGCCAACCAAGGCTTAATGGAATTTGTAGAGATGTTCAAAGCACCGATTAAGGTGCTGCATCCCCTATTAACTGCTACACAAGAGGGTAACTACAACCCGACAGAGGGCTTCTCTGCCCTTCCCTTCGATGGATTAATACTGGCACACTCAAACGAATCTGAGTGGCAATCGTTTAGAAACAATAAAAACAACGAAGCGTTTTTAGACCGTGTTTATATTGTTAAAGTCCCTTACTGCTTAAGAGTAAGCGAAGAAATTCACATTTATAAAAAATTACTCGATAGCAGCGAGCTTAAGGGCGCGCCCTGCGCGCCAGACACGCTAGAGTGTTTAGCGCAGTTTACTGTGTTATCGCGCTTGAAAGAGCCAGAGAACTCCAGTCTGTTTTCTAAAATGCGAGTGTATGATGGCGAGAGCCTGAAAGACACCGATCCGAAAGCCAAGTCTTATCAAGAGTACCGAGACTACGCCGGTGTCGACGAAGGCATGGAGGGTCTATCCACCCGCTTTGCATTTAAGATCCTCTCTCGCGTGTTTAACTTCGATCATCAAGAAGTGGCAGCGAATCCAGTTCATTTATTCTACGTATTGGAACGTCAGATTGAGCGGGAACAGTTCCCCCAAGAAACCGCTGATAAGTATTTGGAGTTTTTAAAAGGCTACCTGATCCCCCGCTATGTGGAGTTCATAGGCAAAGAAATTCAAACCGCTTATTTAGAGTCATACTCTGAATACGGGCAAAACCTGTTTGACCGCTATGTGACTTATGCTGATTTCTGGATCCAAGACCAGGAGTATCGCGACCCAGAAACCGGGCAGCTGTTTGACAGAGCATCGCTTAATGCTGAGTTAGAAAAAACAGAGAAGCCCGCTGGGATTAGCAACCCGAAAGACTTCCGTAACGAAATCGTTAACTTTGTTTTGAGAGCCCGTGCAAATAACGGCGGCAAAAACCCCGCGTGGACAAGTTATGAGAAGCTTCGCACCGTCATTGAGAAGAAGATGTTCTCTAACACGGAAGATTTACTGCCCGTTATTTCTTTTAACACCAAAGGCTCAGCAGAAGAGCAGAAAAAGCACGACGACTTTGTAAATCGTATGACCGAAAAAGGCTATACGCAAAAACAAGTTCGCTTGCTGTGTGAATGGTACCTACGCGTACGAAAAGCGTCATAACCTAAAGGCTGGAAGCTTCTAGAACGTAATTGGTACTAAAGCGTGCGCTAAGCGCGCTTTAGTACCGGTACTTGTGGTTCACAACAACTCAAGCAGGTGTGTATGGCGCATTTCATAGACCGAAGGTTAAACAGTAAAGGCAAGAGTACGGTAAACCGCCAGCGCTTTATCAAGCGTTACAAACAGCAGATAAAGCGCGCTGTATCTGATGCAGTGGGAAAACGTTCTGTTACCGACTTAGATTCTGGCGAGCAAATTAGCATTCCAGCCAGAGATATTTCTGAACCTATTTTTCATACCGGGCGAGGTGGCAGCAGAGATATTGTCCACCCAGGTAACGACCAATTCACCGCAGGAGATAAAATTGACAGGCCGCCTGGTGGCGGTGGTAAAGGCGCAGGTGAAGGCGACGCTAGCAATGAAGGTGAAGGGCAAGACGAGTTCGTATTTTCAATATCCAAAGACGAATACTTAGACTTACTATTTGAAGATTTAGCGCTTCCAAATTTAAAGAAAAATCAGTTCGATAAAGTTACCCAATTTGAAACCTACCGCGCGGGTTATCAGACCGATGGCGTGCCAAGTAATTTAGATATTGTTCGCTCACTCAAAGGTTCTGTAGCAAGGCGTATTGCCCTAAGCGGAAGTGATAGAAAGAAACTCAAAGAACTTGAAGAAAAACTGGTACTGCTTGTAGAAGACAAGCATGACAATACGCTGGCTATAAATGCACTAAAAGAAGAAATAGACGCACTTAAAGCCAAAATTGCCCGCGTGCCTTTTATTGATACTTTCGATTTGCGCTTTAAGAACTATGACAAACGGCCGCTTCCCTCAAGTAAAGCGGTGATGTTTTGTTTAATGGATGTGTCTGGCTCTATGGACCAAGCCACTAAAGAAATGGCAAAACGCTTCTATATTTTGCTTTATCTATTTTTAAGTCGCACTTACGAAAACGTAGACGTGGTATACATTCGCCATCACACTCAGGCTAAAGAAGTAGACGAGCAGGAGTTTTTCTATTCTCAAGAAACTGGCGGCACTATTGTTTCAAGTGCCTTGAAACTAATGGATGAAGTAGTGCGTGAGCGCTATAGCGATGGAGACTGGAATATCTATGCAGCACAGGCGTCTGACGGCGATAACTGGGCTGACGATTCGCCACAATGCCGCGATTTGCTTACAACTAAACTGCTGCCGGCCACCCGCTATTATGCCTATATCGAAATAACAGAAAGGCAACATCAAAGCTTGTGGCGTGAATACGAGAAAGTCGCCGCCACTCACGATAATTTTGTATGTAAGCACATACAAACCCAGGCCGACATCTATCCTGTGTTCAGAGAGCTATTCAAACGCTCTGAGCAAGATGCGCAGCAAGGAGCCTAATATGACAACCGACGCTATCGCAACAGAAAACAGCAAGGCTAAATCATCAAAACGACATTTGCTAAGCGATGGGCCCGACTGGACATTTCCGCTTATCGAAGAGTATGAGCAACACATCGATCGCATCGCCAAAAAGTTTAAGCTAGACACCTATCCCAATCAAATTGAGGTCATTACCGCCGAGCAAATGATGGATGCCTACGCCAGCATAGGCATGCCGCTCAACTATACCCATTGGAGCTTTGGCAAAAAATTTATTCAAACCGAGCAACAATATCGTCGCGGGCAAATGGGCTTGGCTTACGAAATTGTTATTAACTCTGACCCCTGCATTGCGTATTTAATGGAAGAGAACACTATTACTATGCAGGCGCTGGTGATGGCCCATGCCTGCTACGGGCATAATTCGTTTTTCAAAGGCAACTACTTATTTAAAACCTGGACCGATGCCAGCTCTATCATCGACTACCTGGTATTTGCTAAAAACTACATTGCCAAGTGCGAACAAAAGTACGGCTATGACGAGGTCGAAAATATGCTCGACTCGTGCCATGCGCTGATGAATTATGGCGTTGACCGATACAAACGCCCGCAGAAAATCTCACTGCAAGAAGAGAAAAACAGACAAGAAGAGCGCGAAGCCTATCTGCAATCGCAAGTAAATGAGCTTTGGCGCACCCTGCCAAATAGCCCCCATAGTAAACACAAAGAAAAAATTCGTTTTCCACAAGAGCCGCAAGAAAACCTGCTTTATTTTATTGAAAAAAACGCACCTTTACTTGAACCCTGGCAGCGGGAGATTGTGCGTATTGTACGGAAAGTTTCGCAGTATTTTTATCCGCAAAAACAGACTCAAGTGATGAATGAAGGGTGGGCCTGTTTTTGGCACTACCATATCCTCAATGAGATGTATGATGAGGGTTTGGTCAGCGACCGCTTCATGATGGAGTTCTTGCACAGTCATTCAAGTGTAGTGATGCAACCCGAGTACAACAGCCCTTATTACTCTGGCATCAATCCGTACGCGTTAGGCTTTTCCATGTTCATGGATATTAAACGGGTATGTCAGTCGCCTACTGAGGAAGACTATAAATATTTGCCCAGTATTGCGGGTAAGGACTGGCTGGAAACCGTGCATTTCGCTATGCAAAACTTTAAAGACGAGAGCTTTATCAGTCAGTTTTTATCGCCAAAAGTGATTCGAGATTTTAAATTATTCGCCCTTGAAGATGATACTGCTAAACCCTTTATCGCAGTCAGTGCTATCCACGATGAAAGGGGTTATCAAATTATTAAAGAGAAGCTTTCCGCCCAATACAATTTGAGTAATTTAGAGCCCAACATTCAGGTGCATAACGTGGATGTGCGTGGGGATCGGTCATTGACTCTGCGCTATATTCCTCAGCGGGGTATTCCGCTAGGCGATTCAAAAGATGAAGTTATGCGACACCTGCATAGACTTTGGAAATTTGATGTACGTTTAGAACAAGACAATGGTGATGAGGGTATTGAAGTAATATCGGAGTGTAAACGCGCACCGCAGGCGTAAGCCTGCGGTCAGCCCTCAGAACAAGATTTTAAGCCGCCTTTGCACTTTCCATTTCTTTTCTGGAACACAGTAGCAATGACAGTGCGCCTATTGCTGCAAAAACGGCTGCGGTAACGAACGTCTCATAGGCGTTAGTGCCCTGCTGCCATTGCTGCCCCGCCATGTAATTACCCAATGCGCCGCCAAGGCCAAAGGCTACACTAATATAAACGGCTTGCCCTCGGCTGTGATACGCCTTAGGTAAAAACTGGTGGATAAAGTGTACCGATACCGCATGGGTTAATCCAAAGCTTAATGCATGAATAAGCTGGCTTAATACAATCACCATAAACCTGTCAGCAAATGCCGCCATTACGTACCAACGAAGGCCTGTGAGCGCGATACTTACAAACAATAAATTCCACACGCCAAATTGACTAATAAGCCTGCGGGCAACAAGAAATATCCCCACTTCAGCAAGTACCCCCAGCGCGATAAATATGCCGGTTTGTTGTCCGCTGTAATCAAGGTCTCGCATATAGAGGGCAAAAAAGCCGTAATACGCGCCGAAGCTAATTTGCAAGCACGCTGAAGCGAATATAAAGATGGCGAAAGGTTTTTGTTTGGCGTATTTCCAAATACTGCCCGCCGTAGACGTTTCAGGTGCAGCTTCTTTGGGCGCATGTATGAACAAGGTACTTATAAATAAAAGCGCTAGTACACCAACACTGGCATGCACAGGAGTATCGGTAGTAAAAATATCTAGGGCCTTACCCACACCTACCGTCAAGCAAATAAATCCAACACTTCCCCATAGCCTTATTTGCCCATAGGTAGCCTTGGTTTTCGCCACTGTATTCATAGTGATGACTTCTAGCTGAGGCAATACCGCTGTCCAAAACATCATCATTAATCCGAACGCCAACGTAAGCCCCCAGAAACTGGTGAAGTAAAAGACAGAACTAAAAGTCAGCACCGTAAGAAAGCAGCCTAAACGCATGACGCCTATAGCGTTTCCCGTTTTATCAGCAACGCCTGCCCACAAGCCAGGACCTAAAATACGCGCTAGGGTAATGACGGCAAAAAGCTCACCAATCTCGGCAGAAGAAAAGCCCCGTCCATCGAGAAAGATCCCCAAGTATGGAACAAGTACGCCAAGTTGTCCGAAGTAAAGCCAGTAGGTAATAGCAAGGATAAAGAGCGCAGTTTTGCTACTTTTTGCGCTTGGATCAGCGCTTTTGGCGTTGTTTAGACCATTTGATGACAATTCACATCTCCATATGCAAAAACGCCACTAGCGCAAAACGGGTAGTGGCGAATAGTAAAATTGATTAGCGCAACATGCGCTCATGCTGCGTGTATTTTTAATCCGCGTTAACGTCGCGGTATTGGCATTGCGATCTTGCGATTTTAAAAATTGCTAGGCCTGACCTGCAATCGGCTTAGTCGTTGATAGCACGCCCATATTTTGCGCGCGGTGACGTAGCAAGTGATCCATTAACACTAGCGCCAGCATGGCTTCAGCAATAGGTACAGCACGAATACCCACACACGGGTCGTGACGACCTTTGGTGACGATATCAATCTCTTCATTGTCTTTATTAATGGTTTTACCCGGTACAGAAATACTTGAGGTTGGCTTAAGCGCCATGTGTACTTCAATATCCTGACCAGTAGAGATGCCGCCTAACACGCCACCGGCATGATTAGACGTAAACCCTTCAGGCGTTAACGTATCGCGATGTTCACTGCCCTTTTGATTAATAACATCAAAGCCATCGCCAATTTCAACGCCTTTCACCGCGTTAATGCCCATCATAGCGTGTGCTATTTCAGCATCCAGCCTATCAAAAACAGGCTCGCCTAGACCCACAGGGACATTTTTAGCTACAACCGACACTTTCGCGCCAATGCTGTCACCAGACTTTTTAAGATCACGCATGTATTCGTCCAGCGCATCTAACTTAGACTCGTCTGGGCAGAAGAACGGATTAGTGTTGGTCACACTATGGTCAACTTTATCTACCGTTACAGGGCCAAGCTGAGACAAATAACCCAACACCTCGATACCATGCACTTTTTTCAAGTACTTTTTCGCAATACCGCCAGCGGCTACGCGAATAGCTGTTTCGCGGGCTGACGAACGTCCGCCACCGCGATAGTCACGGCTACCGTATTTTTGATCGTAGGTATAGTCGGCGTGGCCCGGGCGAAAACGGTCTTTGATATTGCCGTAATCTTGGCTTCGCTGGTCTTTATTTTTAATCAATAAACCAATGCTAGTGCCTGTGGTCTTGCCTTCAAATACGCCAGATAGAATTTGTACTTCGTCGTCTTCTCTTCGCGCAGTGGTATAGCGCGAAGTGCCTGGTTTGCGTCTGTCTAAATCCACCTGAAGATCTTCTTCTGTGATCTCAAGACCTGGAGGGCAACCGTCTACTACACCGCCAATTGCAATGCCGTGGCTTTCACCAAACGTGGTTACAGTGAAAAGTTTTCCGAAGCTGTTACCTGACATAATTAACTGTTAATCCTTACTACTAAAATACTGTACTAATGTGTTTTTCTGTACGGCGAAAATACCTGAACCGCCATTTTCGAACTCAAGCCAAATGACTTCTAAGCCAGAAAACCTTTCATTCATGTGTACTTCACTGTTGCCTACTTCTACGAACAGCCAGCCGCCATCATTAAGGTAATTTGGCGCATCTTTAAGCATAATGTCCACAAGGTCTAAACCGTCGTCGCCTGCGGCAAGGGCAAGTTCAGGCTCGTGATGATACTCTTCTGGCAAATCAGCCATGTCCTCTGCGTCAACATAAGGTGGGTTGGACACGATAAGGTCGTATTTCTGCCCCTCTAAACTTGAAAACAGATCTGACTGGATTGGATACACGCGGTGGCTTAAACCATGCTCCTGAATATTAATGTCAGCCACTTCTAAGGCATCTGTGCTGATATCTACAGCGTCCACCTGCGATTCTGGATACGCATGAGCAAGTGCAATAGCAATACAAGCACCGCCTGTGCACATGTCGAGAATAGTGTTTGGCGCTGACTCAACAAAAGGCGCAAATTCGTTTTGAATGAGTTCGGCAAACGGCGAACGTGGGATAAGCACGCGCTCGTCTACGTAGAACGGCATACCGCAGAACCAGGCTTCATTAGTGATATAGGGCAATGGCATGCGCGTCTGCACACGTTTTAAAACAAGCTCTGCAATCTTCTCTCGCTCGCTTTTCGTTAAGCGAGACGCCATTACACTATCGCCCACCTGCTCGAGTATAGGGTGAGGCAAATGTAAAGCTTGCATAACTAGGCTTGTCGCTTCGTCCCACGCGTTATCAGTACCATGACCAAAATACAAAGCCGCATCGTTAAAACGGCTGGTTGCCCATCGTGTCATATCTAACAGGGTATGCAGATCTTCAATGGCTTCTTCAAGGTAAAACTTATCGGTCATGGCGTTTGGGTACATCAAAAATTTCAAAGCTGGTATCATACCCAAACTTCATACCGATTCACATAATTAACTACGTACCGAATCTTTCTATTCGTTATAATTTAGGCGTTTTGAATCGTTAAACTCGAGTGTATTAACCCAAGCTAGTGTTTATGAAAACCTTTAAAAAAGAGCTCAAAGCATTAAAGAAGCAACTTTCTGAACCTCATCGCCATAAAAGTCTGGCGAGACAGGAAGGCGCGCGCAATGGAAACACGTCTACGGATACCGAGGAAGACACCTTTTCATTTGCCGATGCTATGCAGGGGGTGACGCCTTTATCACAAGATAAAGTTGAGCCTGATAAGCAAGTTGAGTTATTTAAGAAGTCACAGCAGGTAAAAGGTGAACATCTAAAACACAGCAAGCAATTAGCGGCAAGCTTCGACTTTTCTGATATGTACCAGGCAGCGTTGCCGCAAGAAGGGCCCATGCGCTTTTGCCAAGAAGGTGAGTCTACACATATTTTGAAGCAGCTGCGCCGTGGCGACTACTCGCCAGAAATGACTTTAGATTTACATGGCCTAACCCGCGAAATGGCAAAAGCCGAGCTTGCCGCACTCATTCACACGGCAAGAAAAGAACTGATTGACTGCGTTTGTGTAATGCATGGATTTGGTCAGGGCGTGTTAAAAGCCGCCCTGCCCCACTACTTAGTTCAGCATCCACACGTACGTGCGTTTCATCAAGCGCCCCTTGAATACGGCGGTCAAGCAGCACTATTAGTGCTTGTTGATGTTCCGCTTCAAAATAATAAGCGTTAATTGCGCCTTGGTAGACCTACATGGTGACTTATTTGTCTTCATCTGCACTGTTGTGCATAAACAAATAAGTGTAATACATCATCATCGCTACAATAATGCCTATACCGAGTAGTGAGCCCCATACCACAGGGTCTTTCATCATAGTCCACAACATAAGTAATCTCCTCTTCAACTGAGTAAATAGTAGAGGAGGCGTTAGATAGAGGATATGATCCAGATCAAATTCGATTTCTAGTCGTTAGCTGTCGGCCTAATTATTTGATCCAGGTCAACATACAGTTAATACCAATCCGCATATTTGTCGCGCCATCACAATTGGGGCTTTGCCATACTTAGTTGTAACGATTGAATATATTCAGGTTCCCCCTCATATCCAAGCAACGCTTCTGCATTACGGCATAGCTGTTCCATCGATTCACTGACTTGGATATCAAAATTTGGGGGTGTTGCTCGAAGACTGTGTTGAAAGATTTTGGCGTTTACATGGTTGGCAAGCAAAAGAAAACCCAAACACCCATAGGTTCTTAGAAAGGGAAGCCGTGAACAAAGTTGCGATGCGGCAGTATGTGTAATCGTTAAACTCTTATCGGGTATAGATAGAATTACCCACTTATCAAGTTTCTGACCCTCTCTTGCGATATTCCTAAACCATCCATCGACAACGCTATCGTCGTATACATTGCTTGGTATATCAAATAGAACATTATTAACGTTGAAAAAACGGTATTGATGCTGACTACCTACCATGGCTACCTCCTGTTATGCCTTCATTCAATTGGTAGAGTGGAGCTCTGAACAAAGATCAGTTTTAACAGGACGAGTTCGCCTTGTTAGGATTGTTATGGCTATCGTCTGGCATTATTGAACTGGTTAACATTGTGAGCCTGCAGACAAGCAAGTACTTTTTCACTCAACCACAGTGTTGCCTGAGCAGTGTCGTCAAAGTATTCGAACGCTAGTGTTGAAGATTCATAAACACGAGACCAAAACTTCTTTTGCATTGCCACACCTTCTGGTTCATGAAGCACCACTGCCGTGGCGATTAGTCCCAATGCTACGGCTTTACTAACAATTTCTTGCCCAGTGTTAGTAGCCTCCATCGGCGCAAGTGCCAGACCATGCACATTTACTAAGCTTCCCCAACACGGTGTATCAATATTCTTTCTTTGTGCGCCAACCACACGCTCATACTTTTGCATGAACTCAAGATTAAACGGACCTACTAAGTCTATATGTAGAATATTTTGCTCTGCTTGAAAATGAGCGTGAACTTCTCCATGCGCACTAAACTTATCTATATCCATACGTTCCTCCACTTGAAAAGTATAGAACAAGATTAGGGCCAGATAAATTTGTTGCATATTGAGGGATAAAATTAATCCACAAAAAGTTATTGCAAATCATTCTCATTTGCACTATCTTGTAAATGCCTGTTCGACGTTGGGTAAAAAACGGTCTTGGCTTAGCGTCGCTGAGGGATAGACGCCCGTCTATCCCTCAATTTTTTCTTGAATATATTTTACTACTTATTTTAATCAACGTTCATAGACGCATAAAAAAAGCGACTATAACGTCGCTTTTTCTCGCTTCTTTAATTTAGCTAAACAGCTTCATAAACCAACCTTTTTGAAGATCTTCCTCGCAGGTTTTAAGTTGAGTAGCATAGCGCAGCGAGCGCGCTTTAACTTTTGACGCCACTTTCTTAAGCCACGGCTTTCTATCATAGCTTCTGCGTTTGTACCCGCCCCATCCTTCGTGATAGTTAAGGTATTGTGCGTAGGCGTCCCATTTAGAAATACCGTTCACCTTTTGCGACTTGTAAATAAACCATCCCATAAAGTCGATAGCGTCCTCGAAATCATCACGATCTGCACCACTGTTATCTGTTTCTCTCATATAGTCAGACCAGGTAGGTGTTTTCGCTTGTGAATAGCCATAAGCCGAACTAACACGCCCCCAAGGAATAAGCCCGAAGAAAACGTAATCTCGCGGTGGAAGCGCATCATGGCGGAAGGAACTTTCTTGATACATCATAGCCATTGGAACATGTATAGGCACACCCCATTTATCGCGGGCATCAGCAGCTGCATCATACCAATCGTCCTTTTCGTAGAATATTTCGCACAAATTACTGATGTCTTTAGGAGGCGTAGTTGCACACCCAGCGATAAACAGTGGAAAAAGAACGATGAGAGTTGATAAAAAAACAACCAATTTTTTGAACTTTTGGTTCATAGCTTGTCTTAACTAATGTTCTAGTAAAATGTGTGTTTCCCTGGAACCCTTCGATGCCTGACCTATGTCAGGCATTTTTTTTTGCTGGGGCCTCAGCGAAATAATCACGAATGAATGTATCAAAGTCTTTCACATCAGCAGCTTCTATTTCTCTTTGAGCAGCAAACGACACGTCAGCTTGGGCAGCAAAACCAGCAGCATCCGTATCCGTGTATTCAAAAGACTTCATCTCAGCTTGATAAGCTTGTGCCAGTTCTAAGCCCAACACGCCATTATCTTTGTCGCTTTCTAGCAAAGTAGCAAGTAGTTTACCTGACGGCGTTAGCGCCGGATCCGCCACCTTTTCAGCCTCGACGTTCACCGCTTGTGTATAACGCGACGTATCATTGGCCAAATCGAGTAATTCGGCCGCTTGCTCGAAGGACTTAAACAGCGAGGCACACCAGTTAGGTAGTGAAATATTTTCTCCGCCATTTTGCAGGAGCAAATCAGGGTTTCGCCCTTCTAACACCACTTTATTCATATTCTCTTTAGCTTCTTTAAGCTGCGCTTCGTCAAGTTCTGCACTTGGCATTAGTAAGCACGCCACTAAGAAAACATCTAAGAAATCGAATTGCGTCTGTGAAATACCAATTGCCGAAAATGGATTTACATCTAGAGCGCGCACTTCAATGTAGCTGATACCGCGTCTAACCAAAGCGTCTGTTGGCTTTTCCATTGACTGAGTGGGCTGCTTTGGGCGTATGGGCGAGTACAGTTCATTTTCAATTTGAATGATGTTGCGACTTAACTGTTGATAATTGCCCTCTTCGCCTGCAGCAAACTGGCTAAAACGGGATGAAGGCGTATTCATCGCATCGCGCAGCAAGGTGACATAGTTGTCTAGCTTGTTGTAACAGATCTTAAGCGACGATTGCTCTGCACTTGTGTAGCCTAAATCACTCATTCGAAGGCACGTGGCATAAGGCATGTATACCGTGCCTTTACCCACTTTCTTAAACGGCAAAGCGTGCTTTTTACCTTTTAGGAACGAACCACAAAGTGCGGGGGATGCGCCGTAAAGGTAAGGTATTAGCCAGCAAAGACGGCGATAGTTGCGAATTAACCCAAAATAATCCGCCGATACTTGATCTTGCGAATATTCTTTACCGTTCAGTTCAGCCCATAGCTTCCAAAACGTTTCGGGAAGGGAAAAGTTAAAATGAACGCCAGCAATAGCCTGCATCATGCTGCCGTAGCGGTTTTTAAGCCCTATGCGGTACACCCGCTTCATTTTTCCTACATTTGACTCACCAAAATAAGCAATAGGAATATCTGCTTCATCTTCGATGAAACACGGCATGCTTAGCGGCCATATTTGCTCTTCACCAATATTATCAATAACGAATTTATGGATATCTTTTAACTGAGAAATCGTTTTGGCTGCACTGTTTTCTGGCGGCGTAATGAATTCAAGCAACGATTCAGAAAAGTCTGTGGTGATTGAATTGTGAGTCAGCGCAGATCCCAGCGGTTTAGGATGGGGTGTTTGTGCCAACGTACCGTTCGGGTTTATACGAAGGGCTTCGCGCTCAACGCCGCGCTTAATATCTTTTAGCGCAGCGAGAAATTCGGGTGACTTTAGCGCAGCAATGCGCGCTTCAAAACGGGATGAGTCTACAGTCAAAATGGTGGTCCGTTATGTCAATATAGCCCCCTGTTATGGGGGGCAATAATGTAAATTCAACAAAAATCAATCTATCAGTTTAACGTTTCTCGGGTATTACTCTCTACTGATAACTCGATAATTGGCATCGATAGCGCGTTTAACTGAGGCAAAATTTTAGCTTTATCGCCTACTACAATAATTTGCATCTTATCAAGATTCAAATATTGCTTTGCCAAGGTATCCATCGTTTTCTTATCAATATTGTTGATAATAGCAAGCTGCTCTTCACGATAACCTTTATCAAGACCATAGCTAAGCAATTGCCTTAAAAAGCGCGCTTTACTGGTAGGTGTTTCAAATTCAAGTGCGTCGCTTAACGTAAAGGCATTGCGCATGAAGGCAATTTCTTCCTCGGTTACACCTTCAGTGCGGTAGCGATTAATCTCTTTTAAAATTTCAGCGATACCTTCACCTGTGTTAGCAGCAGTGAGGTCGGTACTTGCTTCAAACCAGCCAAGGGTTTTGCCACCAACGAAACCACTATTTGCTCCATAGGTGAAGCCTTTATCTTCTCGAAGGTTCAGATTTATGCGGCTATTAAATGCTCCCCCTAATGGGAAGTTCATAAGGCGAGACTTAAAGTGATCGCCTGTCGCATCAAAAGGTAAGCTTCTATCAACAATAAATACTACCGACTGAACCGCTTCTGGGCTATCCACTAGGAAAATTTGGTTTTCTTCGTACTTGGGAAAGTCGCTGTAATCAGCAAATTCATAGGTATTACCCTCCCACTGACCAATAAAGTCTAGTGTATTCACCATGTCTTTTTTCGGCAAGTTACCAACAACGACGATACTCGCTTTCTCTGGCGAGTAGTAATTGGCATAAAACGTTTTAACATCTTCCAACGTGATATTTTGCACAGTTTGCAGCGTGCCTTCATCCGGCAGGCTCACGCGGTTATCTTCACCAAACAGAACGAGGTCACGCGCGCGGCGAGCTAAGCTAGACGGCGTTTTCGCTTGCTGCTGTAAGCCTTGCACAACACGCTCTTTCATGCGGTCGAAATCTTCTTGAGTGAACGCAGGGTTGAACAGCTTTTCTTTTAACAGCGCTAGGGTTTCATCTAAATGCTTGGTTAAAGTAGAGACGTACACTTGTGAGTATCGACCTGCAGTACTAAATCGGATAGCACTACCCAGTTTTGCAAGTTCGCTGGCTAACTCTTCATTGCTGTAATGCTTTGTAGTTTCATTCATAAGTAACGCGGTTAAGTAGGCCGTACCCGCTTTACCCTCAGGGTCTAGCAACATGCCTCCATCCATGCCTAATGTAAGCGTTACCGTTGGCGTTTCGGTGCTGGTTACGCCAAGTATTTCAATGCCGTTAGCAAGTTCAGCTTCCCAATAATCTGGAACTTCCACAACCGGTGCCTCACCGGCTTTCGGCATTACGCTTCTATCAAAGCTAGGGGCGGTATTGGTAGATAGGGCACTGGAAAAGGCTTCGTCATCAGACACTTCTACTGTATCGATTTCAATATTTCTCACCGGACGTTCAAAGGTCTGCTTAGCCGCAGCGAGCTGAAGCTGCCCTTTTGGCACCACGCTTAACACAACGCTGTTGGCGTCTTTAATGTATTTATTGTAAACACGCATAACGTCTTCAGCAGTTACGGCGTTGTAGCGCGCAATATCTTCGGCAATCAAATCTGGCGTTTGGTAAAAGGTTTCGTTAGCGGCGAGGGCTGAAACTTTGCCAGATACACTTTGTAAGCCAAATACCGTACGCGCTTCAATTTGTCCTTTTGTACGCGCTAAATCATCTGCCGTTACACCACGTGTCTCAAACTCTTTTAGGGTTTCATTCAGTACGTTCTGGAGAGTAGAAAGTGAGGTGATTTTTGCAGGGTTAGCCAAAGCGAGTAGCTGAAATTCACAGGCAAGTTCGCGGCAAGGGTGAGACACTACGGCTTGCACAGCCATGCCTTCTTTCACTAGGTTTTTGTAAAACAGTGAGGTTTTTCCACCGCCTAGAATATCGGCCAATACGTCCAGAGGCGCTTCGTCTTCATGGCGACCATACACTGTAGGATAAGTTATTTGCAGAAGCGGAAGATGAACTTTATCTTCTAACGTTACATAACGGGTTTCGTCTAGCGTTACTGGCTGAGGCTCAGGCTCTTCTACTTTCGGTCCTGTTGGGATTTCCCCAAAGTACTTATTCACCCACGCTTTGGTTTTGGCTACGTCGATATCGCCGCCAATAGTTAGGACCGCATTGTTCGGGCCATACCAGCGCTTAAAAAAGGCTTTTAGGTCATTGACGTCAACCCGGTCTAAATCTTCGACATAGCCAATAGTCATCCACGAGTATGGATGCCCTTCAGGATATAGCGCTTCACCATTGAGCTCGAAACGCAATCCATAGGGCTGATTGTCCACACGTTGCGCACGCTCGTTTTTAACCGTTTCTCTTTGGTTTTCAAACTTAGTTTGGTCTACGGCCTCTAACAGATAGCCCATTCTGTCAGACTCTAACCAAAGGACTTTTTCTAATTGGTTGGCAGGCACTGTTTCAAAATAGTTAGTGCGATCGGTATTGGTTGTGCCGTTTAAGTTACCGCCCGATTCTGTAATCACCTTAAAATGCTGCTCATCGGCAACGTGTTTTGAGCCTTGAAACATCATGTGCTCAAAAAAGTGAGCAAAACCCGATTTACCTACCTCTTCTCGCGCAGAGCCAACGTGATAGGTAACGTCAACATGAACCAGTGGGTCAGAATGGTCTTCGTGGAGAATGACGGTAAGTCCGTTTTCTAATGTGTACTTTTCGTAAGGAATAGACACGGTGTTCGACGAATCAGCTACTGTGTTTAGTTGGTTATTTGTCTTCTCTTCCTGTACGTGCTGACACGCTGTTACTGCAATGACGCCTATGGTCATAACGAAGGTACGTAGGGTCAGTTTTCCTGACATGATGATTCCTTTTAAATTACTACACATTCTTCACTCTGCCTTTTCACTCTATATTTACTGAGTGGTACTTGGCTTATTGGGTGAAAACAGAGGTTGCTATCTCTATAGCGCAAGCGAATTTTCGAAGACTACCAGACTTTTTAGCGCTTTACTTGCTTCGACTTTGCTATGATTGTATTAATTTGTGTATTTCTGAAATACACTTACACTTCATAGCCTTTTGTAAAATAGGCTTTAGCCAGTTGAATTCGCTAAGTGATACGAATGAACTGACAAACGGTTTCCATTTGGAATAGAAATAGCCCAATAGAAGTTGCGAAATAAAAAGGATAGTTGCATGGATCAGTCAACAACAGTAGTCGATATTGATTTTGGAATGTCACAGCTAAGTGGTAACAAAAAACTGTTGTTCACCCTACTTGGTAAGTTTACGGACGAATACCGTTCTCTTGATGCTGACTTGCAGGCGCATGTTGCTAAGGGTGATTTTAATGAGGCTTACTCTCTTGTTCACACGCTAAAAGGCGTGACAGGAAACCTAGGGTTGTTTGCTTTGCACAATGCGAGCAAGCCTGTAGAAAGCGGCTTTAGAAACGACAAACGCGTTGCTGAACAATACCCTGCTTTTATCGCAGTACTAGATGAAACCATTGCTGCGGTTGATGCGTTGATCAAAGAGCCAGAAGTCACAGCTTCTGCCCCGGCACCGGCGAATGGAGCAGCAGCTGAGCAAGCGCGAAAACAGTTAATGACAGCGCTGAAAGCGAGCGAGTTTATCGCCCAGGACAAACTGGATGAATGGCTAGATGCCCTTGCCCTACCACAAGAAAAGCGCTCGGCTATTATCGATGCGGTAGACGAACTTGACTATGAAGAAGCCATTTCAGAGTTAGAAAATAGCTAGTGCAGCCGATCCCCGTTCTCTTTGAAAATACAGACCTCATTATTGTTAACAAGCCTATTGGCATTGCTATGCACGATGCCAATAATGAGGCAGATGTTAGAGAAAATATTGCCGAAAACGGCGAACCAGAAAAAATTGACGGCATTGTCACCCGATTAAAAAAGCAGTTAGCCGTAACAGAACTGCATCTTTGCCACCGCTTAGATACGGGCACGTCGGGCTGTTTGTGTCTTGCTAAAAACGCGGCTGTAGCCGGAGAAATTGGCGATCTTTTCTCATCAAGGCGCATCAGCAAATATTACTTGGCTTTGAGCAGCCAAAAGCCCAAAAAAAAGCAAGGCACGATAATGGGCGACATGAAAAATCGTCGAGGCGGCCAGCGGATTTTGCTAAAAACTTTAGAAAACCCGGCTATCACTCAGTTTTTCAGTAGCGCGGCTAAGCCCGGCACACGAGGCTTTATCGTAAAGCCTCACTCGGGGAAAACCCATCAAATTCGTGTGGCGTTTAAAAGCATTGGCGCACCTATTCTAGGTGATACACTTTATGGGGGTGAAACGTCAGACAGGCTGTATCTTCATGCATGGCATTTGCACCTTCCTTTGTCTTCTGGTGAATTATCGGTTACTGCACCTTTCGATACAGGTGAAGTCTTAAACGAAGCCGATGTGCAGACTTGGTACAACGGGCTTAATGCGCCCGAAACTTATCCATGGCCCTCCCTGCCCGCACGCTTTTTGCCGGCGTGCTAGGGTAAAACGCAAACGGCCTAATAGGTGCTAACCTAATAGGTGCTAATAGTCATAATAAAATAGAAGCTACTTTGAATGTTAAATAGGTGCTAATGGGTAAACTAAATATAGTCGGCGGCGGTGCCATAGGAAGCCTAATTGCTGCGAGCGCCCAGAAAAACGGCGTGCCGTATGAGTGCTACCCCAGAGACATGAAAACCATGCCGTCTTGCGCACATTGGCAAAACGGCCAAACCACTGCGCTAAAACCAGCCAAACCTTCACCTATCGTGTTACCTGAAAGTGATGTGCTGATATTCCCCTTAAAAGTATATCAACTTAAAGCAGCCCTATTGCAATGGCTTCCCTATCTCACACAGCAACCTACCGTTGTGTTACTTCACAACGGTATGGGCGGGCTTGAGGTCGCAAGAGATTTACTTGGCGGCGATTATCCTTTGCTTCTTGCTACAACCAGTCATGGCGCATTAAAAGTAAGCGCGTCGAGCGGCGATTTTCATGTTAAGTATACTGGCGTTGGCGCAACGCAAATTGGTGCGCCAAATGTAGATAAGCCATCACCTCAAACATTGGCCGCCCTTTCACAAATAGCGCCAAAACTAGCCAGCGCAATTTCGACGTTAGATAACGCACTTCCGCCGGTGCAATACCAAAGTAATATTCTAAAAGCACTATGGACGAAGCTTTCCGTTAATGCCGTGATTAACCCACTAACGGCGCTTCACAATATCCAAAATAAGTACATTGCTAAGCCTGAATTTGAACAAAGCCGTATTTCAATTTGCAATGAGTTTACTCAGGTAGCGGATGCTTACGGGCTAGATTTTGATGCACTGTCAGTTCATGAAAATGTGCTGTCTGTAGCCAAGGCGACCGGAGAAAACTACTCAAGCATGCATCAGGATGTGGCCCACGGTAGACAAACAGAAATAGACGCCATTAACGGTTACATTGTAGATATGGCAACAAAAAAGGGTATTCCCGTTCCCGAGAATACCCTTTTAGTAGAGCGTGTTAAGGCGCTGAAGCTTTAACAGCGCCGAGCACCTAAATCACGCTATTTAAGGATTAAGATTATTCTTGTTCACCCGCATCTTGCGCGTCTTTTGGCGCCTGAGGCTTCATGTGTGGGAACAAGATAACGTCTTTAATTGTTGAGCTATCAGTAAATAGCATAGCTAAACGGTCAATCCCGATACCTTCACCCGCTGTTGGCGGTAAGCCATATTCAAGCGCACGAATGTAATCG
Organism: Alteromonas sp. ABH4_453; assembly: GCF_056160665.1. NCBI lineage: Bacteria > Pseudomonadati > Pseudomonadota > Gammaproteobacteria > Alteromonadales > Alteromonadaceae > Alteromonas > Alteromonas sp. ABH4_453. The sequence goes on along the minus strand of NZ_JBSWXP010000006.1, from coordinate 201,561 downwards.
TCGTCAAAGTGCATAGCTTCATCATCGCCAGCATCTTTTTCTTCAACTTGCTTCGCAAAACGTTCCGCCTGATCTTCTGGGTCGTTAAGCTCGCTAAAGCCATTCGCTAACTCACGTCCACCTACAAAAAACTCAAAACGGTCGGTAATGAACGGGTTGTTGTCGTTACGGCGCGCAAGCGGTGATACTTCCCACGGATACTCTGTAATAAACGTAGGCTGCTCAAGCATTTCTTCAGCGGTTGCTTCGAAGATTTCACAAAGATACTTGCCTGCACCCCAAATACCATCAACTTCAGGTTCTTTAATGTGAAGCTGTTTTGCCATTGCTTTAAGCGCGTCAAGGTTCGCCTCTGGGTCGCGAATAGCTTCCTCGTTAGCTTCTGGCCAGTACTTAAGAATAGCTTCGCCCATGCTTAAGCGGTCAAACGGCTTACCAAAATCGTATTCAACTTCAGACGTTACGTTGCCTTCAGCGTCTTTGGTTGTGTTTTTGATAATGCTTGTACCAAGAATATCTTCTGCCAGCGTGCGCAGCATATCTTCTGTAAGGTTCATCAGGTCATTGTAGTCAGCATACGCTTGGTAGAATTCAAGCATAGTAAACTCTGGGTTGTGACGGGTTGATAGACCTTCATTACGGAAGTTACGGTTAATTTCGAACACACGCTCAAAACCACCAACCACTAGGCGCTTAAGGTAAAGCTCTGGTGCAATACGCAGGTACATATCGATGTCTAACGCATTGTGGTGAGTCACAAACGGCTTCGCTGTCGCGCCACCAGGAATAACCTGAAGCATTGGCGTTTCTACTTCAAGGTAGTCACGTTCGGTAAGATAATTGCGAATACCGTTTACAATCTTGCTACGGATCATGAACGTTTTGCGCGTTTGTTCACTTGTGATCAAATCAACGTAGCGCTGGCGATATTTCGTTTCTTGGTCGCTCAAACCGTGGAATTTTTCTGGCAATGGACGAAGTGCTTTGGTTAGCAGCTCGTATTGCTCCATGTTCACGTAAAGGTCGCCTTTACCTGACTTATGTAGGTCACCCGCCACGCCAATAATGTCACCAATATCCAGTGCACCATATTTTGCTTTAAGCGCTTTTTGCGTGTCTTTATCTGCGTATGCCTGAATGCGGCCAGTCATATCTTGAAGCAACATGAAAGGGCCACGCTTTGCCATAATACGGCCAGCGATGCTTACTTTGTTACCCTGCTCTTGTAGCGTTTCTTTGTCGAATTCACCGAACTTAGCTTGAAGCTCATCCGCATAGTTTTCGCGACGGAAGCTGTTTGGGAAACCGTTTGCACGGCACTGTTCGCGAATAGCGCTTAGCTTAGCACGGCGCTCTGCAATCAATTTGTTATCGTCTGTTTGTTGGTCAGTCATAACCTTTCACTTCGTTGTTCGGTTTACAGCCCAGATTTCAGGCTGGCTTCAATAAATTTGTCCAAGTCGCCATCTAGCACGGCTTGAGTGTTGCGTGTTTCCACGCCAGTGCGCAAGTCTTTAATGCGAGAGTCGTCAAGTACGTAAGAGCGTATTTGACTTCCCCAGCCGATATCAGACTTGCTGTCTTCCATCGCTTGTTTTTCGGCGTTTTGTTTTTGCAGTTCAAACTCATAAAGTTTGGCTTTTAACTGCTTCATCGCCTGATCTTTGTTTTTGTGCTGCGAGCGGTCGTTCTGACACTGCACCACAATACCCGTTGGCTCGTGAGTAATACGTACCGCAGAGTCCGTTCTGTTTACGTGCTGTCCACCTGCGCCCGATGCGCGATAGGTATCTATACGTAAGTCAGACGGGTTGATATCTATATCGATATCGTCGTCAATTTCTGGGTATACAAACGCTGATGAAAATGACGTGTGACGGCGGTTACCCGAGTCAAACGGTGACTTACGAACCAAACGGTGCACGCCAGTTTCTGTGCGCAGCCAACCGAATGCATATTCGCCCTGAATACGCAAAGTTGCGCTTTTAATTCCGGCTACATCACCGTCTGATACTTCAATAAGTTCAGTTTTAAAACCGTGGGCTTCACCCCAACGCAAGTACATGCGAAGCAGCATATTCGCCCAATCTTGCGCTTCTGTGCCACCAGAGCCCGACTGAATATCAATGTAGCAGTCGTTCTCATCATTTGGACCAGAAAACATACGGCGAAACTCAAGCACTTCTAGCTGTTCAATTAAGCCTTCAAGTTCACTTTGGGCCTCAACGAAGGTATCTTCATCTTCGGCTTCAACGGCCAAGTCAACAAGACCTTCAACGTCTTCAGTTCCCTGATCAAGCTTATGGATCGTTTCAACAATTTGTTCAAGGGCCACTTTTTCCTTGCCAAGTGCCTGCGCTCTGTCTGGATCGTTCCAAACATCAGGACTTTCTAACTCTCGGCTAACTTCTTCTAAACGCTCTGACTTTGCATCAAAGTCAAAGATACCCCCTAAGCGCTTCGGTGCGCTCGCGGATATCTTTTATCGCATTAGTAACGGGGTTTATTTCAAACATAGTCCGCTTATTTCGTTAAAAATTTAAGACCGCGGATAGTACCGAATTTGAAGGAATTTTGATAGGGGTTGGCGCAAATATTGCGACACTGAGTTTGTGCAAATTTTCGTATGGATTTTAAGCGCCTTCGTTGAAGCGAACATTTTTGCCGTTCAATGGCGCGCATCTACTATTGGCTAGGCTGTCTTAGCCCATACGAATAGAGTAAATGTTTGAAAAGGCAGCCTTCAGCTGCACTAGTTTGGAGCATTATTGCTAATTGTCGCGTGCGTTTAGTGTGCGAATTGATTGGAAAATCTTTTAGGAAAAGTATGTCGTTCAATAATTTATCTTATGCCGTTATCGGCGTACTTCTCGGTCTTTTTGTATTGGCCTTGGGCCAACTCGTCGACTGCCAGAACCTTGCCGGGGCAACGATGGCGTTACAGTGCCCCAACGGCACGCCCATTTCTAAATTGTGGCTTGCCACGTCAATGTTAATAGCGGGAAGCGGAATTTTCACTTGGCTATATCGCAATCGTAAATATTAACCGTAAAGTGCAGAAATGACTCGGTGAGTATCAACGGTGTTAACACATCACTGCGTATAACTGTTACGTAATGAGTCTAACTGCTGACTGACGAAAGTAAGAATTAGAACGAACAACATGTTTTAAGTGCTGTTCGTTCTGGTAAAAAAGAGCCATGCTCATTTTTCATGGATTGCCCCTTTTTCCTGAGCAAAGTGTTTTCTACACACCCGCTGGAATTTCCGGCTATTTAGCAAAAGAATAATCTGTGTAGCCCTTCTCACCACCGCCAAATAACGTATCGGGGTTGTGCTCATTCAGCGGTACATTATTCGCTAGTCTGTAGGGTAAATCTGGGTTCGCCACGAAAGGTCGACCAAAACCAATCATATCTGCCCACCCTTCAGTTAGAGCTTGTTCGGCACGCTCTGTGTCGTACTTTCCGGCATAAATGAGCAGACCGCTATAAGCTTCACGAATAGCCATCTTGAATGATATTGGCATTTGCGGCGCATCATCCCAGTCGGCTTCAGCAATATGCATATAGCCAATCTTGAAACTATTAAGCATAGAAGCAATCGCAAGATAGGTCTCTTCGGGATTGTCGTCGACCGTCCCGTTTAATGTTGTTAGGGGCGCCAAACGTACACCTACTTTATCAGCGCCAATTTCCTCAGACACAGCCTGCACCACTTCTTTCAAGAATCGAATACGGTTCTGTACACTTGTGCCGTATTCATCAGTTCTTGTATTACTCTGAGAATCAATAAACTGGTTAAGCAAGTAACCATTAGCAGAATGCAACTCAATGCCATCAAATCCGGCATCTACGGCATTGCGCGCCGCAACGCGATACTCTTCCACCACGGCTTTTATATCTTCAATGCTCATTTCTCGGGGCATGACCGACTCAACAAAGCCAGGGTTGCCGCCTTCATCAACAAATACTTTTACGCCTTTTGCTTGAATCGCCGATGCGCTAATTGGCTGCTGCCCTTCTGTATTTGATGGATGAGAAACACGACCCACGTGCCAAAGTTGCGCAAACATCACACCACCCGCTTCATGGACTTTATCTGTTACCAACTTCCAGCCATCGATTTGCGCCTTGGTATAAATACCCGGCGTCCACGCATAACCCTTACCGAGTGCCGAAATTTGTGTGCCTTCACTCACAATAAGCCCTGCACTCGCGCGCTGAGCGTAATATTCAGCCATAAGGGTGTTGGGCACATCTCCCGGCTGTGTTGAGCGGGAGCGGGTCATTGGCGGCATAACAACCCGATTGTTCAGCGTTTTTCCAGCCAGCGATAGGGTTTCAAATAGTTTCATAATACGATCCTTTGGACTTTATTCTTGCAATTTACACGTTTAGATAGCGGTAAATATAAGACCCTAAAGCTGGATTAGAACCCGTACTTTTAACAAAGCACTTTTGCATTTTTCACAAAAGTACCGGCACATTTCGACGACGTTATCCCAAATTTCATGCATCTCCTCTTGACGCAGAAAAAATTAAGCTTACACTTGTTCGCTGAGTTGGCGTACAAGTGTAAGCTAAACTATTTTCATCCTTTTTGTATTTAAGATATTCCGACGAAATACAGGTGTGATTTCTACATTGAGACTATTACTAGATAAATTCACTGATCGCATTTTTCACCATGCCTCTTGGAAGGGCTACTGGGAAGTGCTGATGCAGCAAGTTAGACCCGCGTGGCGCGATGGATATTTCAGAGCTAGAGTTGTGACCGTAAAAAAACTGAGAACGGATATGCTCGAGGTGTTACTTATACCAGAGAGGTCTTGGCCAACGCATATTGCAGGGCAACATATCGCATTAACCATAGAAATTAATGGCAGGCTCACCACTCGCGTGTTTACCATAGCGAGTGGTGCTAACACCCGACAAAAAGAAAAGCAGATTCGCCTTGTAACCAAGGTTAAAGCTCAGGGCGCATTAACACCTTATCTTCACTCTTGTGTGCCTAATCAATGGGTAAATATCTCAGCCCCTATGGGGGAATTTATCTGGCCGAAGGTGGGAAAGCCCCTACTTATGATAGCAGGCGGCTCGGGTATAACTCCTTTCATTGCCATGCTTGACGATGCCGTTAACAACGCGCAGCTAAACCATACACCGGTACACTTACTTTATTTTGCTAAGCCAGGCGAGCATGTCTTACTCAATGAAATATCAGCGTTAAGTCAGCGCTGTGAGCACTTCACCTATGATATTTTGAGCAAGCAAAAAGACGGAGACGTAGAAGCGCATTTGTGTAACTTTGCCAATGCATACTGGTTAGTGTGTGGTCCACATGCCATGTTCGAGCAAGTTGAAAGTTATGCAAAAACGGTCAACGTCCCTGTTTCGAGCGAGCACTTCGCTGCGCTTCCTGTGGTGAGCAACACCAGCCTTACCGAAAACGAAACCTTCTCTTTGGTTCACAATGGCCAATCTTTGGCTATTGACAATCAGCAAACCCTACTTATACAACTTCAGCAAGCAGAACAACCTGTGACTTATGGCTGTGGCATGGGAATTTGTCATCAATGCCAATGTGTTAAGAAACGGGGCGTGGTAAGAGACACCCGTACTGGCGAACTTTCAGATAGTGCAGAGCAACTTATTCAGTTGTGTGTATCACAAGCCGTTACTGATTTGGAGATTCAACTATGAACACTAGCGTTTCAATAGACAAACAACACCGTGAAGCAGCCATCGAACAAGCGCATTTTCCGATAAGTGAAACCAAAGCAATTCGGCCAACGAGCACTAAAGAGAAACCGAACTACGAGTTACTTGCCGCTCAGCTTGATGAAATTAAAGCTGACATTAAACGAAAAGTGGGTGCTGAAGATGCGGCCTATATCCGACGTATTATTCTTGTTCAGCGAATTTGCGAGTGGAGCGGACGGATACTTTTAATGTTGGGGTTCATTCAACCGCTGCTCTGGGTTGCCGGCGTATTGAGTTTAGCTACAGCAAAAATTCTCGATAATATGGAAATAGGCCACAACGTGATGCACGGCCAGTACGATTGGATGAACGACAAACACATTAATTCGAAAGGCTATGAGTGGGATATCGCCTGCGATGGTTCGAGCTGGAATCGCGTTCATAATTACGAGCATCACACGTATACCAATATTATTGGGAAAGACAGAGACTTTGGCTATGGTTTGCTTCGCCTGTCTAATGATTTCAGATGGCGTGTAAAAAACCTATGGCAGTTCGCAACTTATATCGTACTTAGTGTTTTATTTCAGTGGGGCGTGTCTTATCACGAGATGGCTGCAGAACGGGTCTTCTTTGGAAAGAAGAAAGACAACCGCAAGAATCAAGTTACCCATAATGAACTTAAGAAACGCTTTTTTAGTAAAGGCGCACGTCAGTTAGTAAAAGATTATGTACTATTTCCTTTGTTAGCTGGGCCGTTATTTTTATGGGTATTTACCGGCAACCTTATCGCCAATTTGCTACGCAATTTATGGACATCTACTATTATCTTTTGCGGCCATTTCACTGGCGACGTGGAAACGTTTAAACAAGAAGATTGTGTTAATGAAACCCGAGGGCAATGGTACTACCGACAAGCGCTGGGCTCGTCGAACATAAAGGGCGGAAACCTGTTTCACGTGCTTACTGGGCATTTAAGCTTTCAAATTGAGCACCACCTGTTTCCAGATATCCCAGCCAGACGCTACCGAGAGATGGCGCCCAAGGTAAAAGCCGTATTCGAAGAACACGGCATGCACTACAACACTGGCGGCTTTTTAAAACAATACGCCAGCGTGTTAAAACGCATTATTCGCTACTCTTTCCCTTAACCAGTTGAAACCCTAACCAGCCGGCCATGGCGCTTGCGCTGGTTAGGCACGTGCCCCACGCCCAATCAATCAACATAATAAACAAAGTAAAACCTTCAATAATGCTGTACGCCGTTAAATTGTAGGCGCCATAACTGGCCAACCCTAGAAACGCGCCATCGATCCCAGCATAAAGTAGCGACTTATCTCTGTTCGCCACCACAGCAAGTACAAACACCACACATCCATACATGAGGTAAAAAACCACCCAAGGCCACGTGATAAATTGACTTCTAAGCAGAGGAGCCATTTCACTTTGATACCAGCCATCCGCAATGACGCCAAGCCACAAGAAGTCGAGCACACCAAAACACACAAAGATTGCAATTAATGACACGACGATGTTTTTCGCAAAGCGAATGATGTTGGAAAGCATGGAACCTATCCCTGTAAATAAGCAAATTGCGGATGCAAGTGATTTAAAATATGAATACGCAAGTGTTGCACAATAAGCGCACCGCGAGAATGCTAAACCTTAAAAAACAAATCCACACTTTACTTAAAACTTACAGTGGGTGCTGCAACTAAAGAGGCGTTTGAATATCAAAGTGACGTGGTTCAAATAAGCGTTAAATAAAATGAATAAAACACTATTAGTAATAACGACCTCTTTGATTGTCAGTGCGTGCGCTCATAGGCCTCCACCTTTAGACATGGATGAAATATTTTTTGAAACGAAGATCAAGCAAGACGGTACCAAGCTCTTCGCCTTTAGCATTCCGTTAATGCAGCATCGTGACGGTGCCAAAGGTGGCGGTAAAGGCGGCCGTGGTCAGGGAGGCGAACGAAGTGGTCGTGGCGGTCGCCAAGGACAGGAAAGTCGCGAAGGCTCGTCACATAGCAGCGATAGAATGACTGAGCAACTTTATACATCTCTTGATGAGAAACTGGATGAGACCGGTTACTGCCAAACGGGCTTTCTAGAAATAGATACACACCAAACCAAAGATAGGCTACACCTATTAGGTGAGTGCAATGAAACGGCGAGCGAACTGGACAAAATCGAGTTCCCCAACGTTAATTAACCCGCGTTGTTGTGAAGCGCATTGCCGATGGCGTGCGCTTCATTCAACGTTCGTTTGCTAAACAACCTATTAGTCAACACACAAGGTATGCTCCACAACGCCGTTAGACACATAGGCTCGACAGCCGAATAAGTCCGTACTTTCTAAACACACGCCGCGCGCCTTTTCTCCCGCTTCCATATTATTGTTTTCCGTAACACAAGCCACTTCGCACTCGCTGCTGTCATTACACGCATTACCAGCATCGTTTGCTGGTAGCACACAAGCATGCGCCTGCTGTCGGCCTACTTTCTTCCAGTTACCACCGTGTTTATCGCACACTTTTTCAGACTCAATGGAATAGGCCTGCTGTACCAACGGTAAAGAGGTATCAACAACTTGCTCTAATCTTTCGACGTCTTCAACACTCGCGATTGGCTCATCAATAGGTTCTGGGGGCTGAGCGCCACAAGCCGTTAACGTTGCACTCAAGCCTACTGCCAACCAGGCCCTTAACAGATGCTGTATCTTAACGCTTGCCTGTTTCATTCTTTCCCTCTATTTGTTTTACTTTTTAAACAACCACTACTTAAAAGCCACGCTTTTTTAAACCTGCGATACTTATGACCACCGCTATTAGATAAGTTCTTATTTTGTCGATAAATCCTTATTTGCTTATTGCGCTATGCCTAGTAAATTATCAAACCTATGAAATTTTAGTGCTACCTCGACGGGTCTCTACATACACTTCGCAAAACTAGCAGTATTTACGGACGCTTTATGACACTAAACCAAACCGAAAACATGGTCACCGCATTGCTCACTTTTAGCTTCGCAGTTCTTGGCCTAACATTTTTACTTGGTGCAAACCCCAATGCACTAACCGCTACATTTAATTTCTACTCGTTAGACACTGTGTTGAGCGAGAGTGCCCTTGGTGCTTTTTCTGGTATCGCATTGCTGTTACTACCGTTAATGACCATTGCAGCACGTTTTAACCTTGTTTCAGCAAAAGCAGTAACACTATATGCCGCTTTTGTAACTGCCATTCCATTGCTGACGTTATTATCACCAACAAGATGGATGGCCGATTTAGGGGGCTTTCCGATTATTGGCAGCGGTCAAGGCATCATTAAGTACTTCGCAGTATTACCGCTTTTCCTGTTCTTGTTTTATCGCGACAAACTTTCTCATAAACAGCTGACTTACCTTAACTTTGCACCTGTAGCCATGGTTTTACTATGGATAGGAAGCATGAAGTTTTTCGAGTTTGAAGCCAATGCTATTGTTGGGTTAGTAGAAACCTCGCCGTTTATGTCGTGGCTTTATGATGTGTTCAGTGTACAGGGAGCATCGAATGTAATAGGTAGTTTTGACGTCTTTTTTGCGCTCGTTTTGGGCGTAGGTATTTGCACTAAGAACAAGCTAATGATCATTACGAGTGGAATCGCTTGTTTATCCGTATTTTTGATGACCCAAACATTTTTGTTTACTGTGCCGGATACCTTTAACAGTACAACAGTCGTAAACCGTTTAGGGCAATTCGTTATTAAAGACCTTTGGTTTGTCGCTAACTTAGCGGTAGTGGCCTACTTCACAATATTTAATTCGGTGTCAGACCAAAACCGAGAAGCGCAGATAGACTAAAATGTGCTAAGTTGAGTTACATAAGGCCGCTTGCCGCGGCCATCCCAAGTGATATAAAACAACACTCAAATAATAAGCAATCGTTTGATGGCCTTTATTTATCTTGTTCTAGCGACAAGCTTACCCAGACCAACCTATGATCTGAGCTGGCAGCACGGTCTTTAACTAATCGATACAGGTCACTTGTTTTAGCTGGCCAAAAAACGCCTGCATCATGTACATCGAACCCATATCGAGATGGTAGAACATAGTCGGCTCTGGCGCCCCAATAGGCAGTAAAACGCTTGCTAAACGCAGCGCCGGACGCGCCCGCACCACCTGCGCTTGTTGGAATTGTGTCGTTATTGACGAGCAGGTGCTCAGTTAGCTGTTCTATTACACCTTCTCTGTGTTTGTCCCCGATATCAGCAGCATTAAAATCACCTACAAGCACAAAGCGCGTATTATTTGATAGGCTAACTTTCTCACCCGTGTCATCATAGATATATGCGCCTTTGTCGGGAGACAGGTAATCCGCCATTAACCTTATTTCATCGAAATTACGCTTTCCGTTTCTGTCTTCGCTCCCATCAAAATTCGGTGGCGTTGGGTGCATTGCTAACACATGTACGGTCTTATCACCCACTTTAATTGGTACGTCCCAATGAGACTTTGAACTTAACCTCAATCCCGCCCATTCATTTACATCGTACCAAGGAGTGCCCTTATCCACGCTGCCATTTTCATCAGGGATTATAGGTATTTGTGGATGAGGCATATGGTGCCATTTGAATTTCTGAAAGGTACGAATACTCTCCACATCAATAGGGTATTTTGACAGTAGCGCCATTCCGTATTGACCTGGATATAAACCAAACCCATAAGCGTCGCCACCAAAACCTTCTGCCTTACCATTATTGTCTAAGTCGAAGGTGGTAGGCTCGCCCGTGTTTACTGGCGCTACGTAGGTGTAGGGGTAATCCACTGGCTTTAGGCCACGCTGAGAAACGTTCAGGTAGTTCTTTATAAAAGCCTCAACCCCTTTGCGTTTATCTGCAATGTAATCAAACTCATTCAACATCAAAATATCAGGGTTCACACGTTGAATGATCTCAGCAATATTTTGAACTTGAGGGTGCTCGCCCGTAGATAGAACGTGTTGAAGTACTTTGTCGCTCGACTCCATACCTAATGCTTTGTAGTTGGTGGCTTCCATACTTACGTTAAACGTAGCAACTTTTAGCATTTGCTCTTCTTGCGAATAAGCCAACGTGGATACGCATAACGCGGGGAAAAGAGCAGTGACAAAGAAAAGCGCCCTAATTTTCATGTTGTTACCTTTAAATAAAGTCGTTTGCTAACGATACCAATATAGACAAGGATTCTATACTATTTTGTACTGAAGAATAGCCAGGATCTGTTTAGCGCTAGGGGCAATGAACCTTACCTAAAGTTACCTCACTTACGGCTATTTTTTTGCCCTTGTCGTCACAATCTTGGGTTAGTTTTAATATCTCAAACTATGTCGCCATCATCACTTTGAAAAATAAGTGCACAATTAAAAACATTGATAAAATAAAATTGCACAATAACAACCATACAGTGGAATAATAGAATCCATTACTCATATTGTACTGATAATCTTTTTCTGGCCTTAAGAGAATATAGCGCCCCTGAACTTCAACTGCAGCGCGCATTTTTAAGTAATGGCCAAGAACTCAATAGAAAGAGAGAAGAGTTATGAAAAGCTGGGTTTCAAAAGCGATCAATATTATCAATGCAGATTATCAACGTTCGGCTGATACGCACTTAATCAAATTAGAGCAGATCGCCTTTAAAGATATTGATATCTACCTTAAAGATGAAAGCACCCATCCAACAGGCAGCCTAAAGCACCGTCTAGCCCGGTCCCTTTTTCTGTACGCCCTTTGTAATGGAAAAATTGTAGAGGGAACGACTGTGGTTGAAGCCTCGTCAGGCAGTACAGCGGTGTCTGAAGCTTATTTTGCTAAAATGATTGGCGTTCCATTTGTTGCTGTTATGCCTACATCTACCGCCCAAAGTAAAATCGCGCTTATTGAGCGATATGGCGGACAGTGTCACTTTGTGGATTGCCCTACACAAATGCACAGCGAAGCCACTAAGGTAGCGAAAGAACTTAACGGCTACTTTATGGATCAGTTCCTTTACGCTGAGCGCGCTACAGACTGGCGCGGCAATAATAATATTGCTGAAAGTATTTTTGAGCAGATGAAAGCCGAGCCCCACCCTGTACCACACACCGTGGTTATGAGTGCAGGTACAGGCGGAACATCAGCAACCATAGGCCGCTACATTCGCTACAAAGGTCTTTCTTCAAAACTCGTTGTAGTAGACCCAGAATTCAGTGTGTTTTTTGATAGCTTCAAAAATAAGGATCATACACTTACCGCTACCCGTGGAAGCCGCATAGAGGGGATTGGACGTCCTAAAGTGGAAGCCTCATTTCAGCACGACGTTATAGACGACATGATTGCCGTTCCTGATACGGCCAGTATTGCTACTATGCATTGGTTAAACAATACCATGGGAATAAAAGCCGGCCCCTCCACTGGCACAAACCTATGGGGTGCACTAAGTATTGCTGAACAAATGAAGCAGCGAGGAGAAATGGGCTCGATTGTAACGCTTATGTGCGACAGCGGAGAGCGGTATAGTGAAACTTACTATAATGCTGGTTGGGTAGAAAAGACCATTGGTTCATTCGCTGAATACACCACCAAACTAGAGGCCATTGGAGCCCCTGCTTAAATAGCCTGTTTCTGCTGTTTAAAGTGCTGGGGCGTTATGTATCGCGCAGCACTTTATTCAAAAGGTTTAACACTATACATTGGTGGCATACTCATATCATTGATAAAGCGCGTAATATTATGCTCAAAATAAAGAACCTTATTTACTGCACTGCTGCACTAGCCACCACGGTTACTGCAAATACTGCTTTTGCTAGCAGTACGTCGACTATTGATGCCGCGAACACAAGCAGTACTAGTATTAACCAAACCGCAAATGCGACCACCAACGCTGATACTTCTAACAGCAACTACGAAAGCGTTTTTGCCAACCTTGCACTTCACTGTATTCATCAAGAGTTTCCCAATGTAATAAAACACATGATGAATAACGGCGATGACGTTAAGGCACCAAATCAACTCTACCCTTCATTTTATGGTTGTTTAGACTGGCACTCGTCGGTTCATGGCCATTGGCTTTTAGTAAGAATGCTAAACACTGCGCAAGATGCAGTGGATAAGGATGAGATCATTGAAAAGCTCAACATCAGCTTTACGCCTAAAAATATCCAAGGTGAATTGACGAGCCTTAAGCGTGAAAACAATGCCTCATTTGAACGCCCCTATGGTCTTGCTTGGTTCCTGCAGCTAACCGCTGAACTACGTCAATCTTCCCTTCCTGAAGCAACAAAATGGCTAAATACTTTACGTCCTCTCGAGGACGAAATTGTAGCCAGAGTAAGCGCATGGTTACCCAAATTAGCTTACCCAATCCGAACGGGTGAGCATAGCCAAACCGCCTTTGCTTTTGGCTTAATGTTGGATTGGGCGAAAACAGCAGGTAATAAGGAGTTTGAAGCGCTGTTAACGTCCAGGGTGAAAGACTACTATCAGGACGATACACAGTGCCCTCTTGCCTACGAACCTTCAGGACAAGATTTCTTATCACCGTGTTTGGCCGAAGCTGATTTAATGCGAAGAGTAATGTCTAAAAAGGACTATAGCCAATGGCTTTCAGCGTTCTTTCCTAGCCTCACAGCTAGAACATCAAATTGGCTAGCTCCCGCTACAGTGACTGACAAGACGGATGGTAAACTCGCTCACCTAGACGGGCTGAACATCAGCCGAGCGTGGATGATAGAAGGCATAATGCAAGCTTTGCCTGAAGGTGACAAACGCTTACCTGTGCTTAAGAAAGCATTAAGTTCACATCGTGAGGCCGGGCTCAACGCGGTGTTTGGTGACATGCACTATATGGGCAGCCATTGGCTTGGCAGCTTTGCCAGCTACTTAGAAACACAGCGCGGTTTGAATTAACTTATATCCTACTAAAGTGTGAGATGAATGAGCACTAAAGTGCTATTCGTCTCACACGCCTACCGTGGCATGCTCATTCTATGGTGATATGAATAAAGCGCAGCTATGGAAATTTTACTCGTTGATGATCACGCAATAGTGAGAGAAGGCTTTTCTACACTGTTATCTTCGGTACTCGAAGGCGCTGTCGTCACCAATGCAAAAAATGCGCAGCAAGCCACAAATGCACTTCGTGCGAACCACTTCGACCTCATTATTTTAGACATTAATTTAGGAACCACCAGCGGACTCACGCTAGCGGAATATATTGTTCAGCGCTGGGAGCACGCAAAAGTACTTATGTTCAGCATGTTCGATGATATTTCCATCATCGATAGAGCTATGAAACTAGGGGCAATGGGCTATGTTAGTAAACAAAGTGAACCTGATGTACTGATAAGCGCGGTGACATCTATCATTAAAGGCCGCCGTTATTTAGAACACAATACTGCCATTGAGCTCGCTACATTCAACCTGTCACATTCTGGAGGCAACTTAACAGATCTGACACAAAGAGAGTTGGATATATTCCTTGGCATAGCGAATGGGCTTTGCCGAAAACAGGTCGCTGAAAGCCTCAATATTTCTGAAAAGACGGTCTCAAACGTTATCACCCAGCTCAAGCGAAAACTTGAGCTACAGACAAATGCCGAGTTTGTTCACCTTGCCATAAAGCAGGGTTATATCAAAATTGCCAGCTAAACAAGCGCCACTAAACAAGGTCGGGAAAACTTCCCTGTACTTTCGTATCTTTTTTATACCCCTTTGGTACTGACTTTGTCTCATGATAAAGATACCTAATGCAAATCAATATATTAGCGTTTTCATTACACTTCAATCTAAGGGAATTTTTCCCGTATTTTGAAGGACGGAATCCGTTTATCAGGGCCTCTACTTAGTTACATACTGTTAACACAACATCAAGGTAACAGTGGAAATAAAACTATGGCTAAGTTCTATTCAAAGGCTTCATTGGCCTTAAGCGTAATTATTGGTTTAGGTACGAGTTCACATTTATATGCGGACGATGGCGTGACATGGGCAGACATTGAAAATGATGCCAAGACGCCTGAGAACGTGCTGATGTATGGTATGGGTCCAGAAGCTCAGCGTTACAGCGGACTCGACCAAATCAACAAAGAAAATGTACACATGCTATCTCCGGCTTGGGTGATGAGTTTTGGTGATGAAAAGCAACGGGGTCAAGAGTCCCAGGCAATAGTGTACGACGGTATTGTCTATGTAACCGGTAGCTACTCCCGTATCTACGCCTATGAAGCAAAAACAGGTAAGAAGTTGTGGGACTACGCCCACCGCCTTCCAGAAGGTATTCGACCTTGTTGTGACGTGGTAAATCGCGGCGCAGCAATTTATGGTGACTTAGTCTTTTTCGGTACGCTGGATGCTGGCGTTGTTGCCCTTGACCGGCTAACGGGCAAAGTAAAATGGAAGAAGCGCTTTGAAGACTATCGTGCAGGCTACACCATGACGGGGGCACCTACGATTGTTAAAGACCAAAAGTCAGGAAAGGTCATGCTTATTCACGGTTCATCCGGTGATGAGTTTGGTGTTGTAGGAAAACTATTTGCACGCGATCCTGAAACCGGTGAAGAGATTTGGATGCGTCCATTTGTTGAAGGCCACATGGGCAGATTAAATGGAAAAGACAGCACGCCTACTGGTGGTTCATACGAAGTGACAACGTGGCCGAAAGATGAAAATGGCGAAATGGTTGAGGCATGGCACCACGGTGGTGGCGCACCATGGCAGAGTGCAAGCTTCGATGTTGAAACTAACACTATCATCATAGGTGCAGGTAACCCCGCTCCTTGGAATACATGGAAACGCACCGCCAAAGGCGGCGATCCGCGAGATTGGGATAACCTTTATACTTCCGGCCAAGTGGGTGTAGATGCAACCACTGGTGAGGTTAAATGGTTCTATCAACATACACCTAATGACGCATGGGATTTCTCTGGTAACAATGAACTTGTTTTATTCGACTATTACGATAATGGAAAGCTCGTAAAAGCGACGGCTCATGCAGACAGAAATGGCTTTTTCTATGTAGTTAACAGGCAAAACGGTGAATTCATCAGAGGCTTTCCCTTTGTAGATAACATTACGTGGGCCACACATATAAACCCTGACACGGGTCGCCCAGTCGAAGTAGACGGACAGCGCCCGCCACTGCCTGAGCCTGGTGAAAAACGAGGAAAATCAATAGAGGTTTCGCCTCCTTTCTTGGGCGGGAAGAACTGGAACCCGATGGCCTACAGCCAGAATACCGGCTGGTTTTATATGGGCGCAAATCACTGGAAAGAAGACTACTGGACAGAAGAAGTGACCTATAAGAAAGGTGCTGCTTACCTAGGACAGGGTTTTAGAATTAAACGCATGTATGACGATCACGTGGGTGTACTTCGTGCCGTAGACCCAGTTTCAGGTGAAATAAAATGGACGCATAAAGAGAAACTTCCTATGTGGGCTGGGGTACTGGCGACGAAAGGCGGACTCATTATTACCGGAACGGGCGATGGCTATGTCAAAGCTTTCGATGAGGAAACCGGTGAAGAACTTTGGAAGTTCCAAACGGGCTCGGGCATCATTTCATGCCCTATAACCTGGGAAGAGGATGGTGAGCAATACATCGGCTTAGCGTCAGGGTATGGTGGTGCAGTACCTCTATGGGGAGGAGATATGGCTGAACTCACCAAACCTGTCGCGCAAGGTGGTTCGTTCTGGGTATTTAAACTTCCTAATCACAATAAAAAGCAAAACGTAGCTAAACAATAGCTTTATCTTTGCAACAAACCAAACCGAGAGGCGGTGAAAACGCCTCTCGGCATTAAGGAGCTCTCATGCGCTTACGTTTTCAAGCAACCAAACAACTCCCTATATTATTAGTTGTCCTATATTCAGCAACTGCCAGTGCCATTCCCGATTTCGAAGATGACGTGGAAATTATCAACGGATGTGAAATAAAACCAAAGACAGTGTGTAGCGATACAGACTTAAGCGGTGCTGATTTGAGCCATGCAAATTTGCACGGGGCAGTATTCACCAACGTTAAGTTCAACAAAACAGATTTAAGGCACGCCAACTTAAGCTATGCGACGTTTAAGAAAAGTAACCTAGATCACGCTGATTTAGCTACCGCCAATTTAAAACACGCAGATTTACGCAGCTCAAAAGTTCGCAACGCTAACTTAGAAGCCGTAGATGGCTGGGCGCTTTTCGGTCAAGGGGTTGATTTCACTAACTCCAACTTTTCAGGTGCTAACTTGGACCAAGCGCGTTTATCAGGTGCGACAATGGTAAACACCAACTTACGTGCCGCACGCTTAGAGCGGGTTTGGATGAACAAAGCAAACTTTGAAGGTGCTTCACTGATTAACGCCAATATTCAGGAAGCAAAACTGAACGATGCAAGTTTGTATCGAGCGAACCTAACCGGCACGCGCATCCACTACGCAACATTTCAGGGCACTTTCATGGACGAATGTATAAACTGTCCTATTGACTGGTAAGCTAGAGCCCCTTGGGGTTACTCTAGCAAGGTCGCTTTCGTCTAAGACACTTTACCTGCCAACTCAGCCGTTTCTTTACCCAAATTTTTAAGCTGCTTAATCGTCTTTTCATCCGTAATTGCGCCATCTTCCATAAGCGTATTTACCTTCGCGATAGCTTTTTGGTTCGGCAGCACCATAGTACCTAGATTTTCAAGTAGCATTCTCAGTACCACCAGCACGCGCATGCCGCCTAGCCCACCAGCAGACGCAGCCATAATTCCAGCCACCTTACCGCGATATGCTTGTAATGGCTTTTCGCCTTCCCCCATGCGCGATGCCCAGTCGATGGCATTCTTTAGCAGTGCGGGATAGCTTGAGTTGTATTCTGGTGAAGCAATAAGAAAACCATCATGGCTCATTAGCAATTCTTTGAACGCCTGTGCTTTTTCAGGCATACCAAACTCTGCTTCCTCATCTTCATTAAACAACGGCATTTGAAAGTCAGCTAGGTCTATAACGGTAACCTCTGCGCCAGCCTCACGTGCGCCCTCTGCGGCAACTTTCATAATAGCTTGGTTGAATGAACCTTTACGGGTACTACCTGCAAATGCAAGGATCTTAGTCATTTGAGTTTCCTGTCGTTAATTTAAGTAGTGTTCTAGTTGTCTGATTTATAGGAAGCTATCGCCCTATCGGTTCTAATCGAAATGTTATACCACTGTACCTGCGGTTACACGCCGCGATTACGAACATTTTAAGTCTCGCTGAGTACGCAATAATCTATGCCCACTGGTATAACGATCACGATTAGCGCAAACGAGCGTTGTAGGGTTGACGCTTATGTTTCGCATAAAAAAAGGCTGACAATCAATGTCAGCCTCTTTGTTATCAATATGTATGTTGTACCGCGAACACTACATTTTTTCTAGTGTTTCGATGCCAAGTAGGGTTAATCCTTGCTCTAGCGTCTTGGCAACCAGAGCTGACAACGCTAGACGGCTATCGCGTACAGCTGGCTCAATACCGTCTTTTAACATCGGGCACGCTTCGTAGAATGACATAAATGCTGAAGCCACATCATAGAGATAAGTACACAGTACATGAGGCGTTGCTTCACGAGATACTGTACCAATCACCTCTTCAAACTGCATAAGTAATACAGCTAGCGCGTGCTCTTGTTTCTCAGCAATATTGATATCTACTGGCATGGTGGCCATATCCACACCCGCTTTTCTGAATAAGCTTTTCACACGGGTGTAGGCATATTGAAGATAAGGCGCGGTGTTACCTTCAAAGCTTAGCATTGAGTCCCAGTTGAACATGTAATCGGTTGTGCGGTTTTTAGATAGGTCAGCGTATTTCACAGCGCCAATACCCACCTTGTGAGCGACTTCTTTAAGCTCGTCTTCGCTTAAATCGTTGTCGCGCTCTGCGATAAGCTTACCCGCACGCTCAACGGCTTCATCCAGTAATTCGACCAGTTTAACCGTGCCACCGGTACGGGTTTTAAATGGCTTACCGTCACTGCCTAGCATCATACCAAACGGGCAGTGCTCGTAAGTTTGCTCTTCTTTCATGAAGCCTGCCTTACGGCCTACAATTTCAGTTTGCTTGAAGTGCAGTGCCTGACGCGCGTCAGTAAGAATCAGCGTACGGTCAGCGTTTAACTTGCCGCTGCGATAGCGCATTGCCGCAAGGTCTGTTGTTGCGTATAGATAACCGCCGCCCGACTTTTGAACGATGTAAACCGCAGGGTTGCCTTCTTTATCAGCAAGCTCTGGAATAAATACTACCTGTGCACCTTGGTCTTCTACTGCAAGGCCTTTCGCTTTAAGGTCGCTGATTACGTTGGCTAAATCGTCGTTGTAAGCCGACTCACCCATAATATCTTTACGGGTCAGGCTTACATTTAGCTTGTCGTACACTTCTTCGGAGTGAGCAATAGACACGTCAATGAACTTTTCCCACAGCGCCAGACACTGAGCGTCACCGCCCTGCAGCTTAACTACGTATTCACGGGCGCGGTCGGCAAAACCTTCTTCTTCGTCAAAGCGTACTTTGGCTTCGCGGTAAAAGTCTTCAAGATCAGAGAGCGCAGTTTCAGCCACTTCATCTTGTAGCTTGTCTGATAGGTGCGCAAGCAACATGCCGAATTGCGTGCCCCAGTCGCCCATGTGATTTTGACGAATTACATTGTGGCCCAAGAATTCAAGCACTTTAACCACAGCATCGCCGATGATGGTAGTACGCAGGTGACCCACGTGCATTTCTTTGGCTAGGTTTGGCGATGAGTAATCTACGACAATGTTCTGCTCTGCTGACTTAGCAATCCCTAGACGTGGATCGGTTAGCGACAATTCACATTGATTAGACAGCCATTCGTCATTTAAATGTACGTTGATAAAACCAGGGCCAGCCACTTCTAGTTTGCTGGCAATATCGTCGAGCTTTACAGTCTCAACAATTTTCTCTGCAATATCACGTGGTTTTTGCTTAAGCTGCTTGGCTAGCGCCATAGCGCCGTTAAACTGATACTCACCAAACTCAGGTCGAGCACTGCGCGAAACTGGCACTGGCGCATTTTCTACGCCCATTTCTTGTAAAGCTTCAGTGAAACGGTTAACTAATAGTGCATGTATGTTCATAATATTTTGTGTCTTTATTTAATCTTTACTAGCTTAATTTTCGCGCGTGTTCGTAAACTGTATATCTGGGTAGCGCTCTTGCGACAGCTGCAGGTTCACCATTGTTGGCGCGATATACGTTAGGTTATCCCCCCCATCAAGGGCTAGGTTCTGCTCACCTTTGCGGCGGAACTCGTCTAGTTTCTTCTCATCATCCGCGTAAACCCAACGGGCTGTTGCAACGTTCACGTGCTCGTAAAGTGCATCTACATTGTATTCGGCTTTAAGTCGTGCCACTACCACATCAAACTGAAGTACACCAACCGCGCCCACAATCAAATCGTTGTTTGCAAGGGGTCGAAATACCTGTACCGCACCTTCTTCGGATAGCTGAATAAGCCCCTTAAGTAACTGTTTTTGCTTAAGCGGATCTTTCAAGCGAATACGCTTAAATAGCTCTGGCGCAAAGTTTGGAATGCCAGTAAAGCGGTAGTTATCGCCCGAAGTAAAGGTGTCACCAATTCGAATAGTACCGTGGTTGTGCAAGCCGATAATATCGCCTGCATAAGCTTCTTCTAGTAAAGCACGATCGCCTGCTAAGAAAGTCAGTGCATCAGAAATACGCACATCTTTGCCTAAGCGGCTGTTGCGCATTTTCATGCCTTTCTCATACTTACCAGACACAATACGACAAAACGCAATACGATCGCGGTGTTTCGGGTCCATGTTGGCCTGAATTTTAAATACGAAGCCGCTGAACTTACCATCAGTGCTTTCGATAGTGCCTTCTTCTGTCTCGCGGCCTAGTGGGGCTGGCGCCCATTCAACCAGACCATCAAGCATGTGGTCTACGCCAAAGTTACCCAATGCCGTACCGAAGAATACGGGCGTTAACTGACCTTCACGGAATAGCTCTTGATCAAATTCATTCGATGCACCGCGTACAAGCTCAAGCTCGTCGCGCAGAGTTTCGGCAAGGTCGCTTCCTACTGCCGTATCAAGCTCTGAGTTATCCAACCCTTTAATGATACGCACATCTTGAATAGTGTGACCCTGACCGCTTTGATACAAAATAGTCTCATCGCGGTGAAGGTGATATACACCTTTAAAGCTCTTACCACAGCCGATTGGCCACGTGATTGGCGCGCACAGGATATCAAGCTCGGTTTCTACTTCATCAAGCAGTTCCATAGGATCGCGAATATCGCGGTCTAGCTTGTTCATGAAAGTCACAATTGGCGTATCGCGCAAACGAGTAACTTCCATAAGCTTACGAGTTCTGTCTTCTACACCTTTCGCCGCATCGATTACCATAAGGCATGAATCAACGGCTGTTAGCGTACGATAAGTATCTTCAGAGAAGTCTTCGTGCCCCGGGGTATCCAGCAGGTTTACCAAGTGATCGCTATATGGAAACTGCATAACTGAGGTGGTTACCGAGATACCACGCTCTTTTTCCATCTCCATCCAGTCAGACTTAGCATGCTGACCTGATTTTTTACCTTTTACAGTACCGGCGGTCTGAAGCGCACGTCCGAACAACAATACTTTTTCAGTAATGGTGGTTTTACCCGCATCCGGGTGCGATATGATTGCGAACGTACGTCGCTTTTTAATCTCTTCTAGAAGTTTCTTATCTGACATCAATACTTATCTTCGTTATCTATTATCCCTGTAAACCAATAACTTACAGGCGCGTTTTATATCGGATAGGCAATGCTTGTCCGCGCAAATTGTATATTGCGGTGAAACGCTTGATACGGCTTGGTAATTAATTGCGCGGATTTTAGCATTTTACTGGGCGTAACAGTAGAGCGAAATTACGTAGCACCTATCTTATGACGGGTTAAATGAATCGACGGTTTAATTTCAAAGGTGCCTTTAAGTTTTTAACGTTTAATTTTACGAAAACCTTCACGTAAACGCTCGACGAACTTATTAACCTATTCGTCCCATAACCATTTACTTAGCAAGCTAATCAAATAAAATACTTAGCATGCTAATTATTTTATCAGGTATCACGATGACGTTTTCAGAACCTATGCCACTTCACTTAATCGCGCTGTTTGCACGTACTTCAAGAAGGTGCAGAAAAACAGTCACCAAATCTGTAGCCCACCTTGACCTCACTGAATCTAGGTGGCGTGTAATGATCCATATGGCTTTGCTTGGCGAAGGATGTACCCAACAAATGTTAGCAGAAAGTCTTGAAATAGAGATGCCGAGTCTCACTAGAACAATCAAACAATTGGAGACGGCGGGGTTGATCAAACGCGTTGTTGGCGACACCGATAAGCGAAGCCGTTTGCTTTATTTCACACCAATGGGAAAAAGCCGTATGAAGGATATTGAAAGCACGCTGGCCGCGCTGCGGGACGAGGTCTATGAAGGTATATCCGATGAGGAGCTAAATATAATGACTCTATGCATTAACAAAATTGAGCAAAATGCCGTTCGGCTTCTGGAGGCAAATTAGTGAGTGAAAGAACACCCGACCAAGCTTTTGCAAGGTACGTAAAACTGGCGTTAGTAGCCTTTGCTGCCTGTTTTATATATTTTGTAGTTGCTGATATCCGCATGCCAATGACACCTCAGGCGAGGGTATACCATCAGGTTACACAAATATCACCTCAGCTTAATGGCCCAATCACTAAGGTATTAGTTAGCAATAATCAACATGTTAAAAAAGGGCAAGTATTGTTCGAAATTGACGATACACCCTACAATATCGCGCTTGAAAAAGCGCAGATTGAATTAGCAAATGTGGCACAAGAAAACGCTCAAATTGACGCCCAAGTGGACGCAATGAAGGCAAGAATAGCAGCCGCCACTGCCATACTCGTAGAGCGCAAAAGTGACTATCAACGGTTAAACACCTTAATAGAAAGCAGCGTGGTTTCTCAACAAGACGTGGATAAAGCTAACGCTCAACTTCAAAGCGCCGAGGCAGATTTAAGCGCACTTAAAGCTGAGTTAAACCAGCAGATTGTTGCTAGGGGAGAAAGAGGAGATCGTAACCTCAAATATCGAGAAGCCCGCAACGGGCAAAATCTTGCCGAATTAAATCTGGAATACACCAGAATAAAGGCTCCACACGACGGTATTATGGCAAATATGCAGGTGACAAAAGGAACCTATGCCAAACAAAGCGTTCCCCTTGCATCTGTTGTAGATAATAGGCTTGACCTGGTTGCTGACTTTAGAGAAAAGTCGCTAATCAATGTAGAGAAAGGCGTGCGTGCTAAAGTTGTTTTTGACGCGATACCTGGGAAGGTCTTTGCGGCGCAGGTGGAAGATTTCGAGGCTGGCGTTAGTGATGGCCAACTGTCAGCAAACGGCACGCTAGCCGCAGTTGAGAAATCGAACCGATGGGTACGTGACGCGCAGCGCCAGCGTGTTCACATCAGCTTAGAAGAAAGTGAAGCACCATTAATTCATCTGACGAGTGGTGCACGGGCGACGGTTCAAATTGTTCCTGATAACCCTGTAGAAAGTTTTGTCGCGAATGTTCAAATTCGCTTTATCAGTTTATTGCATTACATCTACTAAAGCAGGTTATGAAAACACAACTCAGTCAAAACGATGTTCAACAGATGCTTAGGATTGCCAGCGGCACGACCCTCGGGTTTACGATATCTAAGGCGATGGACTGGCCAAACCCAATATTTTTTACCCTTTATCCCATCTTATTGTTAGGGCTGGTAGCTGTTTTAAATGGGCACATAATAAGACAGTTTCTTGCAGCGACCGTGTTCCCGGCAATGGTTGTGCTAGTAGTGTATGGTTTGTTTGGCTCCCATCCGCTGCTTATTACACCATTAATCGCAGCAACCTTTGCTTTTTTATTTTGGCAAATGAGTAAGGGTACATTGTTTTTGTTTGGCGCATTTTCTCTTGTTGGTCTGTCTTTACAATTGCACTTCGCAAGTTACAGTAACGATGGAATAGACGTTTACCCTTTGGTGATTTCAAATATTGGCGCAATTTTACTTGCTTTAGCCATCGCTTTTGTCTTGCACCTTGTATTTCCTGATGAAGCACCGCGAACACCACCCCCTAAGGTGTCTAAAGACCAAGCGAGCATCCGACACGAAGTCATCTTATGCACGACAGTAGCTACGTTATCTTTTGCTGTGTTTCAAACCTTCGATTTAGTTGATTCTATTTCGGCGCAAGCAGCGAGCATACTGATTCTGTTTCCTCTTTGCTGGAAAGGGGCCACCTTGAGCGGTTGGCAGCGAGCAATAGGCACCTTGATTGGGTGCAATTTAGCCCTGATCGCTCAGCTGGTTTTGCTGGATTACAGCGATACGTTATTTTTCGCTAGTTTTAGCCTGTGGATATTGGTCTTTTTTATAAGTCGGCAGCACGTTTTGAACGGTGGTGGCGCGGGGACCGGCTTTGGCGTACTGACCACCTTTGGCATCTTGTACGGACAGTCACTTTCCCCCCAACAAGATATTATATACAGTGCGCTTTATCGGTTCTCGTCTGTTGCGGTAGCCATTGCATTGAGCCTGTGTGCTATTTTTGTTGTACATAGCCTACTGAATCAACATCAATCTACACGGCACCACACATTTTCTTAAGCTTACTGATACCAGGCTAGACTGAGCAGTGCTCTAAAAACATAAGCTGATGATTATGTATTTTTGTTTTATCTTTTGAAGGCTTACATTTTTAAACAATGTGCTATATTGGTTTTTAAACCAAAAAAAACAACACTACAAGGACGATGGATGCTGCGAATATTGTTCGCATGGCTTGTAATAGCATGCTTTTGCCAAACCGCTAACGCAGCTAATTTTAATGATCCACAGTCTATGCTGTCTTTAGACAGCGATGTCGTTTTTGCAGTAAGCAACTCCGCTGAACTTACAGGCGATGAACAGTGGTTTTATAGCGCTGATGTGATAGCAAGGTCGCCTTCACAGTATTTACATTTTAAAGTTCGCGTTTACAACCAATTAGATACGCAAGTTCCTGTCTGGTTTTCAATAAGCTTTCCTGCAATTAAAACACTCGCTGTCACCGACGGTACCCAACAATGGGAAACAGGAGACGATACACCTTACAACACTCGTACGGTAAACACGCCCAACTATCACTTCCCGTCTGTATTGCAGCCTTTGTCTTATACCGAGTTCACCGGCAGCATGTCAGGCGAGATACTTAGATACAGTTTCTCTGTTGCTACACCGGAATATTATAGCAACCTTTACATGAAAACCTTGCAGCGTGATATGGCGTTTTTCGGCGCAATGGGGCTGCTTACTGTTCTTTGTACATTGGGTTTTATTGCAAGCCGCAATTTAGTTTTTCTTAGCTTTGCTTCGTTTATCTTTGCCACAACGTTTTGGTTCTTCCGAGTTTTTGGCTATGCATTTGAACTACTGTGGCCTAATACACCAAGTTTGAACGACATTAGCTATGCTGTAAGTATTTACTCTGTTTTAATTACCGCCTTTTGGGTTTTGTTTCAGACACTGGCCAGAGACAACCACGAAGTTTACGGAGCAAAACCGGTTAAACGATTCTGCGTAATTCTGCCATTTATGGGTATTTTGTTTTGGCAAAGCATGGGGCTCGATATAGCTCTTAAGCTCCCTGTTATTCTCTTTTTCCCTTATATACTGATTGCAGCTCTCGTTATCTTTGTAGAGCATAAACGGGGCTCTGATAGAGCCAAATGGCTAGCAGCCGCTATGCTTCCAGTAACATTTAGTACCTTAGTCCTTACTATTATTGCACTTTTTGAGGTTGAGCTTTATTTAGAGCCTATCGCCACCTTCATGACTGGGCTCGTGATGACCTGTCTGTTTATAGTCGCGCTTACCGCGAACTACATGGTTAAGGTTGTGCAAAGAGAAAGAGACGCACAAAAAGAAGCGGCACTATTAAAAAGTGAGCGGGCATCTAAATTAGAAGTGCTGGTAAAAGAGCGTACCCTTGCACTTGAACAAACGAATAGCACCTTGGCAGAACTGGCTTCCAAAGATAGTTTAACGGAGTTGCCCAACCGACGTACGCTGGATATGTTCGTAGACAATACGTTTGATAAAAGCTTACACGACCATAACGCGCTAGCCATTGCGCTAATCGACTTAGATCACTTCAAAAATATCAACGATACATTTGGGCACGATGTAGGTGACGAAGTACTAAAGGGCATTGCTAACATTCTTGCGCCGCTTAATGATGAGGGACAAGTAGCAGCGCGCTATGGTGGAGAAGAGTTTGCCATTGCAAAGCACGTCACACAGCCTAATGGTAACCAGTCTAGCGAAGCCGAGGAATTTGCAAAACAATTGGAAATCGTCCACCGTGCCATTAATCAGTTAGCGATTGCATCGATAGATGACAGGAAACTGGGAGCATGTATAGGTTGGACACTATGTAAAGGCTCCGACGATATTGTCGAAGCCTTTAGGCGAGCTGATAAAGCCCTCTACCTTGCCAAAGATAAAGGAAGAAACCTAATCATTCCGGCTTTATGACACGGTTACCACCGCCTTTCGTTTGTCTTCTTTTGAAAATTGCAGCGCGTTGTTCAAATTATCGAATTCAAACACGTTAGGTATTTCGACAACCAACGTTTGCGCAGCAACTTGCTCAAGTAACGCCTCACCGTCTTTCACCAAACGCTGCCACTGTGACAAATCGCCATAATCATGCAGCGCACCTAGCGCTATCTCATGATAAGAAATAGTACGCGTGAAAGGCGCATCAACAGGCTCTTCAATCCTGCCTAGAATACTCACCACGTGACCAGTAGCTTCAAGAAGCGGTACAAGTGACGCCGCATAGTCTGGCCCATTAGCGTCGAAAAGCGCGTAAAATGTTTGTCCTTCGGGTTTACCGCGATGGATGGCTTTTACTCCCATCTCATCGGCTTGCTCTTGCGAGAAGCTACCTGAGATAACATGCACACTAAAACCTGCTTGGGAAAGCATTTGTGCCAGCAATTTGTTAACTGCGCCCATACCGCTGACCAACACATCAGCCCCTTTTCTTACCGGCACTTTACTAAACGCCTGCCAGGCAGTAAGCATTGGGCATGGCAAGGCAGCAGCTAGTGCAAAATCAACGCTTTCCGGCACGACCATTACACGGCTAGCATACACCTCACTGTGATCGGCAAAACTTCCGTTTTCACCTAGGCTATGATGGTAAGCCACACGCTTACCCAATAGATTGTTATCAACGCCCTCACCTACAGCGACAACAACACCCGCACCGTCCACACCGGGAATATGCCCTTTTTCCCAGTCGCGCGGATTATCATCGATAAATTTCCAGTCAACTGGGTTAATGCCAATAGCATAGTTGCGCACGACAATACGCCCTGCCTTCGGCTCAGAAAACTCGCGTACCTGCTTTACCAGAGATGCGCCAGCTTGTTCAAATTGCCAAACGTTAGCTTGCATAAAAGCTCCTTAACACAGTGATTTTTCCGATTAGTCCCACGCAGGTGAAAAATCTGGGTTAGCTTGACGGTCGCCACAATCTAGCGCGTCAATCTTTGCGATATCGTCAGCGCCTAAGGTAAGTTCAAGCGCTTTGAAATTGGTTTCCAGATTCTTGCGCTTAGTCGACGATGGAATAGTGACTAAACCATGGGCCAGCTCCCAGGCTACCACTACCTCAGCAGTGCTCACGCCGTGCTTATCTGCAATTGCAATGATGGTCTCGTCTTTTAGCACTTTACCCACAGCAAACGGCATATATCCCGTCACTGTGATACCGTGTTTCTCACACGCTGCACGCACTTTTCCATTAGTAAGGTAAGGGTGCACCTCTACCTGATTCGTGGAAATAACGCCCTCGCCCAAGATACTCACCGCTTCTTCAATTTGTGCCACGGTAAAGTTAGAAATACCAATTTCTTTTGTGAGTCCCAGTTCCTTAACGCGCAGCAATTCACCTAGGTACTCTTCCATGCTTTCGCCGTTTTCCGGTGACGGCCAATGAATAAGTAGCAGGTCAACGTACGACAGTTGAAGCTTTTCCAAACTCTCTTTTACGCTATCCACAAAGCTTGCTTTATTCAGCTTGTCATTCCACACTTTGGTGGTGACGTAAAGGTCTTCACGTGCAACAAGATTTTCTGCAATAGCGTCTTTAATAGCGCGACCTACCGCTTCTTCATTGCCGTAAATTTGCGCCGTATCAATGTGACGGAAGCCCACTTCAAGTGCCATCGTCACGCTGTTATAGGCTTCATCGTCTTTTAAGCGAAACGTGCCTACACCTAGCGAAGGAATTTTAGATTGTGACTGATTTAAATTCGGCATGATGCCTCCTTGTTGGTTCCGTTATTTATGAAAGTGAGGTAATACGTTGTCAGCAATGCGCTGCATCGCGTCTTCTACTGGTTGCGTATTACGTCTGAAGTGCAGGCCAATATGATCAACCCCCGCTTCTTTCATTGCATTGAGTTCTTTGATAAGCCCATTTACACCAGTTTCAACCCCGAATCGGTGGCGTTTTATGGGCGCTTCATCGTCTTCAACCAAATTAAGATGAATAAAGCTAACGTACGGCTTGTTGCCCGCAACATTTCGCCATAGTTCTACGCGCTTTGCATGGTCGTTCGGTGTACCTGGATACGCCAACCAACCGTCCATATTTTCTCCAACCCACTGAGGGCTTTGCTGAGCGAGCCCTGCAACGTACAAAGGCGGCGTGGTTGAGCGCGGTAACAGCGACATGCCAGGCTTAAGGGCATTCTCACCGTGTTTTACAATTTCAAGTGACTGCCTGAATTGCTCGCCGCGACTGTCAAAATCGACATCGAACAACGGATACTCAACCGGTCTATCTCCACTAGCGACACCGAGTATAAGGCGGTCGTTACTTAGCTGCTGCACTGTTGCTGCCGCCTTTTTAACAAGCCATGGCTGCCTAAGAGGTAAAACAACAGCGGCTGTGCCTAATAAAATATTGTCTGTGATACCCGCTAAATAGCCCAGGTAAGTGAAGGTTTCGAAAACCTGAGCGGCGTCACCAAAGCTAGGATCGTAAACTGGTACATCTCGTACCCACGCGGCTTTAAACCCTAATTTGTCGGCTAGCTGAATACGACTGTGATGCTCGGTCATATCAGGTACGCCGAATGGCGTACCTTTTGTGGCGTCGAAATGCGCCCAGTCGTTATCTAGCGGAAGCTCTACACCTACAGAGAACGTATGTTGTGCAAGCTTATCAAAGGTATTTGTCGTCATTGTGACCTCCCTACGCGCTCGTTGTGTTATTCGCCGTATTTGCAGTACTGAGTGCACGCTTGTCTAAATAGCCGCTGTAGCGAGTAACGACCAAGGCTGCGACAGAAATAAGTGCACCAATCCATGCGGTATCTGATAACTGCATACCGTCGACAATTGCACCGCCCAGAATTGAACCCACTGCTATGCCAATGTTAAATGCCGCAATGTTTAAACCTGAGGCTACATCAACAGCATTTGGGGTAAACTTCTCTGCTAATTGAACAACGTACACCTGAAGTCCTGGGACATTGCCAAAAGCAAAGGCGCCCCACACTAAAACGGTGATCACTGCGGCAACTTTACTGCCCATGGTAAACGTCAGGGCAAACAAGATGACTGCAAGGGCTGAAAAGATGATAGTTAACGCGCGGATTGGGCCTTTTTTGTCAGCAAGCTTGCCGCCATAAATATTGCCTACCGCGACAGATACACCGTAAACCAGCATAATTAAGCTGATGGCTGAGGGCGCAAACCCCGCCTCTTCCTGCAATATAGGAGCGAGATAGGTGAATGCCGTAAATGTGCCGCCATAGCCCAATATCGTCATTAGATACACTAATACCAGACGAGGCTGAACCAACACCTTC
This sequence comes from Alteromonas sp. ABH4_453, assembly GCF_056160665.1. Lineage (NCBI taxonomy): Bacteria > Pseudomonadati > Pseudomonadota > Gammaproteobacteria > Alteromonadales > Alteromonadaceae > Alteromonas > Alteromonas sp. ABH4_453. The sequence continues at coordinate 171,923 of NZ_JBSWXP010000006.1, read as the reverse complement.
ATTTGTTCACTCAAGGTGGCCGGTTTACTTTGTTTAAGATTGTTCGGTACCAGCAACGCACTGCCTATTAGCGCAAGCGTGCCAAGTGCAGAAACCACAAGGAAAGTTGCTCTCCAACCGAAGTTTTGACCAATCCAGGTGCCTAAAGGTACGCCAGTAACCAAGGCGACGGTTAAGCCCGTAAACATAATGGCAATAGCACTGGCTTCTTTTTCTTTCGCCACTAGCCCTGTAGCAATAGTTGACCCTATGGAAAAGAACACACCGTGCGCTAAGCCTGTCAAAATGCGAGCTAAAATTAAGCTCTCGTAGCTAGGCGCTTGCCAAGCAAGAATATTACCAGCCACAAATAGCGCCATTAAGCTAAGTAGAACATGCTTTCTATTCCACTTTCCCGTAAGGGCGGTAAGAACCGGTGCGCCAACGGCAACACCAACGGCGTACAAGCTTACCAGTAAGCCTGCGCTCGGTAACGTAACGCCAAGATCGGTAGCAATGGTGGGGACAAGCCCCACTATTACGAACTCTGTTGTGCCAATAGCAAACGCACTTAACGTTAACGCAAATAATGCAATAGGCATTTCAATTATCCTCAAAAAGTAATTAACGAGGTGGCTTGATTAACAACGCCACCATTGGCTTCTAGAACGAATAACTACACCGTTTTTTGAAAGCCATTAATAAAGTGCGTACAGTTTGACGATAAATTTATTTGCAAAAAACAGCACTAATGACAAAATACTTTTGCGATATTTGAAAATATAAGGTGTGCGATGCCAGTCTCATCAAAAACTGAAGATTTAGAAGCGTTCCTAACCGTTGTGGATACAGGTAGTTTTTCCAGTGCTGCCAATCTACTCAATCAGCAGGTTGCAAAAGTTAGTAGAGCGGTTACCCGTCTTGAAGATGGCTTAGATGTAACCCTATTGAATCGCACTACCAGACGGTTGGAACTAACAGAAGAAGGTGAGCTTTTCCTGCAATATGCCAGAGACGGGCTAAATATATTAGAAAAAGGTGAAGAAGCATTACGACTATTAAAGCGCGCCCCTTCCGGAAAACTTCGGGTCGATGCTGCGAGCCCGTTTGTATTCCACCAGCTAGCGCCGTTAGTGGGTGAATTTCGAGAAGCATTTCCTGACATAACACTCGATATCACCAGTCACGACAGCATTATCGACCTGCTAGAACATAAAACCGATATCGCAATACGTATTGGTGATTTAAGCGACTCTAACTTGCACGCTAGACGTTTAGGAAAAAGTAAGCTGCATATTGTGGCGAGCCCACAGTATCTTGAAAAATATCCTATATCTGAAGGTGAGGATGGAATTAGCACGCTAAACAAACACAAACTGATTGGCTTTAGCGACTCACCAAGTCTAAATAAATGGCCGCTCAAGCAAGATATTAACTTGCAGTACAGTCTTCGTGCGTCAAGCGGCGAAACTATTCGCCAGCTGTGCTTGGCAGGTCAAGGTATCGCGTTACTTTCTCACTTTATGGTACACAAAGATATCAGTGCAGGCTCGCTGGTAGAGCTATTTCGCGACGATATCGTCAGTCCAAACCGCAGAGAGCCGGTACAAGCGGTATACTATAAAAATAGTGCAGTATCGTCTCGTATCTCTGCGTTTTTAGATTTTATACAGCCTCGACTAACTCTTTAACTTACCTTTATTTCGCGTGGCCTTTACCTAATATCTTTTTAAGTGTGCTTTGAGGAAGGCCATTTACTATTAGCGCGGCTATCATCAATATTGCACCGGCCATAACCATAGGCAGTAGCGTTTCTTTAAGCAATATCACAGAGCTTACATAGCCCACTATCGGCGTAAGTGTACTAATAAGCACGATTTTATCTGGGGGTAATTTAGGCCCCGCCGCTACCATGAGTCCAAAACCGAGACCCGTTGCCACTGGACCAATGTACGCCAGCAGTAACCAATCGCTTATATCGTAAGCCCCAAAATTAGGTGTTCGTTCAACTATCAGTGCAATAGCAAGCATGGCGAGACCTGCGATGGTAAACTGCCAGAAGACAGCTTCAATGACGCTTCCCTTCCACTTGTGAAAAGACACTCTTCGAATAGCGACCGCCCACAATGCAGATGCCAGCAACATACCAAAGAGCGGTAGCCATGCGCCCGGTTGTCCCGAAGCAAATAAAATCATTGCACAGCCAATGGTAGATATACCGGTTAGAATTAATCGCTTAGAAGGCGGGCGTTGCCGATACCATAGGGTGTCGATAAGCAGCATCCAAAGCGGTGTGGTGTAAATAAGAATACTGGCCGTGCCGGCAGGAATAAACTGCAGTGAGACAGTAATAAGCCCCATTGATAGGATAAACTGGAAAAAGGCAACGACAAACACCACCGAGCGATCTTTACGATTGAGCACCGGTAAACGTTTTTTGGTGATTAATACAAACAACGCAAGTACGGGAAGACTTAACAAAAAACGTAAGCACACCATCCATACAGGCCCCACAATCTCGAGACCTAACTTCATACCAGGCCAATTAAGTCCTAAGCACAACACCGCAACCAAAAGCATTTTAATACCTTTTGATTGCTCTTTTTCCGCCACCGATGATGAAGACATGCGTTTTAAAAAATCCAATTACACGAACTGCGTTAAGAGAAGTTTCTACCGCCCGGTAAGCTGAATGTAGGCGGAGAATTTTAAGGGCGCAAATATAAGTGAATTAGCAAGGGATTAAAACCTTCCTGACCGTGTAAATACGCCAATTTATCGACCAAATGGTCAACTTTTTAAAACCTTGTGGAAACTTTGCTATACGGGTGGTTAATCACTGATAAACACTTTGACTTACAGGTACAATGCAACAGACAGCAGCTTCCGCTCCCCTCTTTCTATTTTGCTTACGCTGTGCATGTACTTATCTGGCCGAAAAAAGTAAATGCGGTTAAAGAGATTAAAGATGACTTTCTCTGCCCAAAATTGACCGCCGCGCTTCGGCTTTTTTAGTACTACATTAAATTTAAAGTAACGCCCGCTGCCCATAGGGTCATTATGCTCTAACACGCTATGACCCTCTTTATAGGTAACCACATTTATAGCAAATCGTTTTGATGAGATTAAAGCCTTGTTGAGCACTTTAGCCATGCTATTTCTACCTTGGTTAATTGGGACGTGTTCTAATTTAAACACGCACGGCTATGGTCTGGAAGCGTATGCTGAGTTCAGATAATGCTTTGATATACGCGAAACGTATATGCCTAGGATTACAAACACTAGGCTAAGGTGGGATTTGTCCACTTCATGATTTTAGCGTTTTCTTTTTGTGCGCTGTTTCCATTACTCTTGTCATGCCCGTCATTATCACTTTTTACGGTGTAATAGTTTTTGCGGGTTTCTATATGCTCAAACCCGGAGCTCTCATACAGCGCAATAGCAGTATCATTACTTTCACGCACTTCTAGCCACATTTCACGCATTGCATTATTCACCGATGTCTCAATGACAAAATCAACTAAAGCGCGACCTATACCCTTGCCTCTAGCGCCACTGTCTACCGCAATATCCATCAGCGTAGCTTCATCAACGACTTCAAGCATAATGGCATAGCCAACAATCTTGTCATTATCAAAGGCAAACACCCCGTAATAGGGTTTGGTGAAACAGTCTGCGAAGGTACTTAGTTTCCAAGGCGACACTTGTGCCTCTTGATGGATAGCATGCGCAAGTTCAATGTGCTCGTTAAAGCCTTGTGGCGGTACGATTGTTAACTTCATCGACGCGACTACTGGCCATTAGCAGAGTGGATTAATGCGCGTGCTGCGCTGATAAGCTGCGCCCACAGCTCCCTTTTTTGCACAGTTGTGAGTTTTAGCGGTGTGGCTGGCAATATAATGGCCGTTTCGGTTACCGATAGCGTACGGCCAATCATTATGGTGCTAGCCCACTGTGACGGTATACCCAACTGAACACAGGCTAGCTGTAAGTCTTTTAGCCATTGCTGTGATTTTGCTTTCTGTTCGGCACTTAACGGAATACCTTCAGGCGATACTGCCCCTTTTGCTTCAGCTTGCGCAACTTCTGATTTATTCGCGACATTTTTCTCAGTTGCCCCATTTAATGGCACATGACGAGTGGGCGTTTTGGCTGCGACAGCATCTTTAGGCTTAGGTTTGTCTTTTGCATTACTGCCTACATTTGCCCTTAATTGGGCAAGGCGTGACTGCTTTTCTTCTTGAGAGATTGGCGTTGAAGGTGGCTTATTGGTTTGAGCGTTTTGGCTGAAGGGTAATTGTGTCGATGAACTACTACCAGTGCCGACGTTGCGTTGTACTGCATTAGTATTGTTTTTTTTCGCTTGGTCTTCCAGCTTTAGCTCAGTGTAGGCTTCTTTGGTGATCCAAACCGGGATCCCCATTTCTTGTAAAACCGCCTGCTGATATGAAGTAAGAGACATTGCGCAAAAACACCTAACGTGGATAGTTCATAGTATTTGTTTAGTTTACTAAAGTTGCAGGCTTGGTTGAATAACTATCGCGTTCTTTTGCTCGGATTGCACCTGCTGTTTAATGCTCAAGCGTTAATTCATAAGGGTTGATTCTTAAGCATTATTCGCAAATTTATAATGCCTAGCGCTTGGTATAAGAGGAAATAAAACAGCTGCAGCAAATTAAGCTCTAGCAAAAGAAACCAATAGGCTTTAAGAAGAATTTAACAAAGAAACGATTTAGGATTTGAACGCAAACGTTCACAAGAAGAGAAAGTGGCAGGGGTGGAGGGACTCGAACCCCCAACCATCGGTTTTGGAGACCGCTGTTCTACCAATTCGAACTACACCCCTAGCGCGCTGTGCATTATACGGATGACATTAAAAAGGTAAAGCCTTTTTATCACTACCATACACTGCATGCTCAATTAACACGCAATGCGCTGTTTTTTCAATCGAATAACACCAAATAGGCTTTATCTATCACCTGTGTTTTGTCTTATTGCCCGCTTTTAAACTGACTTCTATACAGCGTCACTTTTAAATACGGAGCAGTTTATGACAATTAAACTTTATTGGCGTTAAGCGCAGCAAACCACAGATCATTAGTAATAGCGACAATCTCGGTGTGCAGATCAAATTTCGCTATCGCCTCTTGCTCATCGATATTCATTAGCTTGGTGTAATGCTTAACGAGCTCTCTACTTTCATTGATTTCAAGTTTATTGATAAGGCAGCAACTTGCTAAATCGAAGTAGCGGTTTCCCATGGCAGCATATTCCCAATCAATAATTTTGAGTGAGTTATCTGCGCTCAGTAATAAGTGATTAGTTAACAAGTCATTATGACATAACACATAGTCGTCATCGTCTTGTTCACTTTTTATTACTTGTTTTTGCAATGATTGGGCTTTTAAATAAAGTTCACTGCTCATATCGAGCTGTGCAACATCAATATAATGCTGCCATCTTGATGCTAAATCTAATGACCTAGCGGTAATGGGCAAAGAATGAATACGAGCGAGGGTGTTGGCCAGCTCAAGCATTGAAAGCGTCGCACTGTCGCTGTGCTCTAGCCACTGCTCAACCCAGATGGTTTCATCATCGCTTAACCATATAGGTTGCGGCGCTACTCCCAACCTATAAAGCTGTTGCTGCAAAGCAAATTGGTGCGCACGATTAACCCCACTAAAGTCATCATCGCCCATCCATTTCACCGCTAAGTCGACAGAGTTACAATCCGACTTTGGTTGCCCACTACTTTGGAGGTTATTTGCGATCAAGGGTAACTGACTATCCGCGAGCTCTTGAACGCGGTAAACGTGATTTACCGCTCCAGCAGGGTGTGACGAAATTTTCGCACTGTCGCTAAGATTAAGCGCCTTTTGCAGCGTGGCGATGATATCCAACCTGTTCACCTTGTTTTTTATATTGTACTAGCCACTGGTAATACCCAAATACCGCAAAACCAACGTAGCCTAAGAACAGGCAAGCAGATAATGCATAACCCACTTGCAGGTATAAATAGGCGGACGCTAAATTGATGAAAAACCAGTAAACCCAGTTTTGCAGAATTTTATGCGCCACCATAAATGTTGTGACTACACTCAATAAATTAATGCTCGCATCTAATAGTAGGTACTCACTATTGAACTGTGAGCCTGCCACCTCAGAAAGAACCCAAGCGAGCAATAACATACTCGGAACAATGAGCAAATGAGCCCACAGCGGCCAATGAAGCACTGGCTTAACATCGCCGTCTTCCGACCCTTTCGACCACTGATAATAACCGTATCCCGCCATTATCATGTAAAAGAAATTAAGCGCAGACTGAAATGGCAACGTCACCTGCCAAAATAGCCAGGTATAAATTGCGGTACTCACAAAGGCGCACAGCCAACACCAGCTGTTCTGTTTTGCGGCTAACAGCACATAAGCAATAGCGAGGACAACCGCTACCCACTCTAACAGTGAAGTAGCGGTAATTTGAGAAGTGAACTCAGAAAAGAAGTTAGCCATTATGATTATTTTCTAGATTGCATGGCATCAAAATTTAAAAACTTAGCAACGAAAATAGCCTGCCCTACTTCTTCATGGGTTCTTTGCATTTCTTCACCAAGTACTTTCATAACCACACCATAGTCACCTGTAACCTGCGTGCTGGTTGAACTTGTCGAAACCATGATATCACTGTAGCTATTTAACCTATCAATGAAATCTTGAATAGGTGGAATATATTCGTTAACCAATGGGTACAACGACAGTTCAACCATAACTTGCATGTCTGTTTCCTTTTATTTTAAAACGCGTACTTTACCGTAACGCCAAACTGACGACCGTTACCTATTTGGTAATATGGCTCTTCAAAGGCGTATTCATCGCGAGGGTCATTGCTGAAACCACCAAACCCTCGCGTGTAATACTCGCGGTCAAATGCATTTTGAACCCACAGTGAGGTCTGCCAATCACCGTGTAACACCACAACCTCCGAATTAACCAGTGTTGTACTTGGCGCGGTTACATCATGGCCATCAGAGAAACGGTATTCGCTTTTGTAATCTACATCTACACGCCAAAGCATGCTATCTGTAAGTGCGTACTCACTATACAGGTTTGCGGTCCACTTAGGTGATTGAGCCTGTCTTTGCTCAGACACTTCAGTGCCGTCTGCTAGTGTATACCCTTCAAAAGTAGCGCTTAGGTAACCAACGCTTGTATCTAGCTGCCAATTATCAGTAGCAAACCAACTAAGCTCCAGCTCGGCCCCTTTGTTTGTTCCTAAATCAGCATTATCGATAATATCTACGAACCCTGCCGTGCCGTCATCACGGGTGATAACGTCAAAATCACTTACCTGGGTATCTTTTCTATCCATGTAGAAAATTGCAGCGCGGGCAATTAGGTCTGGTGTAAATAAGGGGCCCTTTACGCCTACTTCGTAGTTCCAGTTGTATTCCTCATCGAAGAATCGCTGATTGTCATTCACGCGGCTATCTGGGTTAAAGCCTGCACCTTTATAGCCACGCGAGATGCTGCCGTAATAGAAGTGCTCGCCTTGTGTATACTGAAGCGCTAATTTCCCGCCGACCATAGTGGTATCAAAGGCCCGTGTAAGCTGATTATTATCGGCATAATCAAAGTCATAGTTTTCGACTCTTAAACCGGCTACTAACTTTAAATTGTCATTCAAACGGCTTTCAGTCTGAGCATAGATAGCGGTAGTTGTTGGGGTATACTCACTGGCAAAGTCACTATCAAGATACGTGTATTGACGTAGGAGCTTTTCTTCCGTGTTTTTATAAAATACGCCTATTGTCCAGTCGGTCATACCATCAAAAAGTGCAGCACTGTCAGACGACACAAAACGCAACTCACCGGTTTGAGTTTCAACATCGCGGTAGTACGCATCAAACGATGTGTAACCCCATGGGTGAAAGCCAGTAAAAGTCCAATCTTCATCGTAGCCATAAGCAATATTGTGAGAAGCATGGGTGGCAATTAGAATAAAGTCGCCCGCTGCTGTATTGGTTGTAGAGCGCGCGCTTACAGCGTGGGTTTGATGCTCGTCAAAGCCTGGCTCGTCAGACAGGGTTTTGTTGTCATTGTCTAACGAGAATGCATCGTAACCGTTATCAATGTCATACCAGCGATAAGTAAGTGCAAGCGTGGTTCTTTCGTCTACACTGCCCTCTACAGCGAAGCGCAATGCAGTTTCATCGATATTATTAGTGTCGCTTCTACCTAAAAACGTATTTTCTACAAAACCATCGCTACGGTCATGCACCAGTGCAACGCGATATCCCCAATCAGAATTAATATCGTCGCCAGTGGCACCTTCAATACGGTAACTATCTTTATTGCCAATGCGGGCCTCAACGTAATCTGGCGCGTCGCTTCCTACATTGTTACTGGTAAGCTTTACCGCTCCAGCCAGGGCACCCGTACCATAGAGCGTAGCTTGAGGCCCGCGATAAACTTCTAGTTGTTTGGTATCAAAAATAAGACCTGCTGCGGCAAGACCAGAAAAATCGAATTCATCGACAATAAAGCTCACAGAAGGATTAATAGGCTCGGCAAACTGGCTACGCTCACCAATACCACGTATTTGTATGAAGCGGCCACGAGATGCGCCTGCAGCGAAGTTCACATTTGGAATACTGTTTAACACGCTGTCTATATGGCTAGGCTGCCTACTGCTAAGACGTGCTTGGTCTAAAATAGTCGCACTAGCACTTAGCTGGTCGAGTGTGGTTTGACGAAAATCACCTGTTACAACGACGCGTTCAATATCAGTTGGCGTGCTATTTGAAATGCTGTTTTCTTTGCTTTCTTGTGCATAAGATGCAACAGAACACGCAAGTAGTGAAAGAGTGAAAAGTGTTTTATACATGGGATCTCTTATTCTTATTTAAGAAAAAAGATCCGGGTCTAACGGCAGGTGATAAGGCTATATTGTGAACCATCCCTACGCCGGTATTATCCGGATCAGGTTTAAGGGTTCCCACGAATGTGGATCTCAGACCGAAAACGGACACCCCTTGGTATAGTGTTGCGTAGCTAAAACTAGCAAACTCAACAACTGCGACGGAGTCTACCAGTTCGATACACGCCGTCAAGCAGATAACACATTAAGCTAAGGTCATAAATTTTATATGATATAAGGCGTTGAAAGCTGAGGGCTATTCAGCGTCAATATTCATATTTAGGCGACGTACTTCATCGTCAGTTTGAGCCTTTAACCCTTCCAAGGTTTTGCCGTGTGCCGTTGGTTGACGGGTATCTGGGTCAACCTTTACAAAAACGATATCGTCTGCAAAACAAATAGTTTTCTTGGTGGCTTTGTTACGAACTAAGCAGCTTACGGTAATAGACGTGCGACCCACAGCCTTAGTTTTTAGGCCAAATTCTACGATATCTCCCTGCATAGCCGGTGATTCAAAACTAATTTCACCAATATGCTTAGTTACCAAGCAATTAGTTTCTAACTGACAAATAGCCCAAATTGCAGCTTCTTCGTCTATCCATTCTAACGCGCGGCCACCGAACAAAGAATTGGCGTAATTAAGGTCGTTTGGCATAACTAGACGCCTAGAAAGAAAGCGCATTCGAATTCCTCATAATAAATCGCTACTATAGCATTAGATTATACCGAAAAAACTGATTCATGGCGCTAACTCAATTACGCGAATGGCTATTAGCCCCTTATTGTGAAGATGGCTCAAACGTCACTCCGCCGCTTCACCGAAAAATACTTATTGTCTCTGGCGGAAATGCTTTCTGTAATGCCGCACTTTGCTGCATACACTCGCTCGCGGATGACATTTCATCTATGAGCATTGCAAGTTTTACTGGCAACACGCTGAAAGGAAAAAAGCGCAAACAGGTACTAGGTTGCGAATACGACACGGCTATCTTGGACTGCCGCGATACTTTCAAGCCAGGAGATATGATGGCTGTAGCAGGTACTGTTAAACGCCAAGGCTGTTTAGTACTTGTGTGCCCAGATTTCAGAGAGTGGGTCGAAAATGTTTCTGTGCCGTTTATTTCAGAAGGTTTTACGCTTGCTCGCAGCCGTTACCTCGCCCGCTTTATTGAACGCCTTCGGAATAACGAGTATGTAGCCTTTCATACAGAAACTGAAACAATTCTGCCTGATGTAGAAAGGTATCGCGTAGGGCAAACACCTAAGCAACACGCTTTTAAAAGTGCGCGGTTTAAAACGCAAGAACAACAAGATGCCTATGAAAGTTTGTATCAAGCATTCTCAGTAAACCAATTAAATGCTCTCGTCACTGCTCCAAGGGGACGGGGCAAATCCTCTCTATTAGGTATATTCATCGATCGCTTGATCAGCGAAGGAAAAAACGTGTTGCTTACTAGCGAGCAAGTGAGTAACGTTGCTAACCTAATGTCGCGTGTCAATAATCACAAGGCTTCGATATCCCCCCCGCTTTTGTCATCTTATGGCTTCTCTGATGACAAAGAACCAACGCCAATTAATCACAAAATAACACCTCTAGGTTCGGTTAAATGGGTCCCCCCAGACAGTGAGCTTCTTTATAGCAGCAGTCCTTCTTCCTCTTCTTATTGCAATAACAATGGTTGCAGTAAGAATGCCCCTTTCGATCTTGTTGTGGTTGATGAGGCAGCGTCCTTACCATTGCCTGTTTTAGCACGTATGTTGGCCCATAACCCACAGTGGGTATTAAGTACTACGCTTCAAGGTTACGAAGGCTCAGGAAATGGTTTCATTCACAAACTCATTCCTAACTTACCTAACACTGTTGAGCACCTAAGTTTGTCAACGCCGCTGCGTTGGTTTGATAACGATCCTGTTGAGAGGTTCTTAAATCACACCTGTTTGTTTGAAGAATATTCCAAGAAAGATACCCCGTGCCTCTTCGCCTCTGAAAACCGAGCTAAAAATAACATCGCACTTTTAGAACAAGAAGACAGTGAGTTGTTGATGAAGGTCTGTAGTTTCAATATTTGTTCATTTGAAAATATGGCTGAACACATGCTTCAACAAGTGATGTCACTTCTTGCGCTTGCACATTACCAAACAACGCCTGACGACTTCATGCGTTTATTAGACAGCCCAGACGTGCTTGTTGCCACACTTAAAACAGAAAGGTTGGTGCTTGCTGCGGCAATAATCAATATTGAGGGAGGCAACAGCTTGGGCGCTTTATCTTGTGAGATTGCATCGGGGCGTCGCCGTCCACAGGGTCACCTAGGTGCACAGCGGTTAACATTACTGTCGGCAGACCCTAAAGCCGCAACGTTTAATTACTGGAGAATTAACCGTATAGCAGTACAGCCGAGGCTCCAAGCCAGAGGGATTGGTAGCTACCTTGTTCAAAAATTGATTGAAATAACTCATGATAAAGCCATTGATGCTTTGTGCACGTCGTACGGGACAACAGCTAAACTCGACAAGTTTTGGTCTAACCAGGGTTTTCAAATTGTTGATTATGGGAGAAAACCAAACAAAGCCAGTGGAGAAACCAGTGCTTTAGCTATCTTACCGAAAACCTCTAGTGCAAAAGCTATGGTTACGAGGCTTATCGCGTTGAAAACTAGCCTCAACAGTGCCGCAAAGCTAGATGAACTTCCCCACTCTGTTCTTTCAACCTATGTAAACAAGCTTATTCACTTTACTCTAGGAACACGCCCACTAGACGATGTGTGGCCCATCTTAAAAAAGTTAGCTTGCGAAATAGAACCGATGAGCAACAAGAATGACCATAAGTCGCGTCAAAAAAGCGGAGGACAGAAATACAGTGACTTGGCTTTAGAGCAGGAAGAATCGCTTACTGTACTCAACCAGTTAGTAAACATTATAGACTCACAGGATTACTTGAAAGCGCTTTTTACAAGTTCTGATAGAGAAATAGGGTGTATTAAGGCGTTATTAAAAGATCACGATATAAAAGTAAATGGATTGAAAGAGGTCACATCCTTAATTAGAACGACTGTCCAACCCGCTTTCGATTCAATAAATTAATTTAAATAACGCTATTCAAAAAGATTTGAATACTTCTATTGTTCGTTGAAAAACGAATTTATATTTTTATTGCTTCACCTTTGGAGTAAACAAACCTTAGCTAAAGACAAAAAAAGCCTCCCGAAGGAGGCTTTTGAGCTAAAACCGAATATTAAATGTTAATACCACGGTTTTTAGCTTTTTCCTTGATGTAAGGTTCCCACGCAGCCGCGTTACGGCGTAGTGAGCGATCTTTCTTAGCTTCCTGTACATGCTTGTACGCAGACTTGAAGTTACCCGCATAGAAATTCGCTTCCATTAATGTGAAGTGAATCTTCGCCGGGTCTTCGGCACCACGCTCTAGAGCATTTTCAAGAGCTTTGATAGCACCCTTATAGTCTTCAGCTACAAGTAAAAGTGTACCTTGCTTACGATAATGCTCAGGGTCTGAACTCTTAGCTGCAGCTTGTGCATACAAGTTTGCCGCTGTTTTGAAGTTCTTGGCCTGATGATATGCATTAGCAATGTTAGCTAACATATCCGCATCGTTTTTAAGCAAACCTTCTTTTGAGTGCTTTTCAAGCAACTTAGCCGCCTTGTAAGGCATACCGTTGCTTTGATAAAGCTGAGCAAGCGTTTTGATTTCTGACTCTTTTTCTAGATAACCTTGCATGTAAGCAAGCTCTAGCGTTGAAAGACCTTTCTTATAGTCTTCAACTAAGATGTAGAAAAAGCCTAGACGCGACCACCAAGTCTTTTCCTGAGGGAAAGTTCTAACAAGATCTTCCGCCACAGCAACAGTCTCAGGGTACATCTTACGCTCGTAGTAAGACGTTAGCTTAAGTACATACGGGTTTTTATTTGGCTCTTCATACAAAGCAATTGCTTTATCTGCTGGCTCTACCATCTTAGCTAGTTGCTTAGATTCGAAATAAGCCTGTGCCAAACGCGTATAAACGTCAGCGTCTTCCTTACACGTGAAGTCCATCCACTCGTTGTACCATTTGATGGCATCAGTGTACTTCTCTTCCTGCATGCTCAAATCACCTAACAATTTAAGTGTTTGAGAATGTTCAAGGTCGTTAAGTACTTTTGGTTCAACTGATTCAACCAAATACCCTAACGCTTTAACACCTTGACCTTCTTGCGCAGCAAGTAAGTTACCAATAAAACGCTTAACATAAGCTTTATCAAAATCGTCTGAAGGGTCGATTTCATAAAGAACATTCAGTGCTTCATTGACTTGGTCTGCACCATAAAACTCATAAGCTTTTTGAACTTTCTTACCGGTACGCTCACCTACTAGCGTTGTTTTACCCTTCTCATAGCCAGGGCAAACAACAGGTGCTGACTGCGCTAGAGCAGCGGGTGCTGAAAGCACCGCACCTGCGCCTAGCACTAAAGCAACGGCTGACATTTTGAATGTACGTTTCATCATGATCATTGCTCCAGTTTAAAGTCTAGCTGTACGAACATGCCAGGTTGTTTAACCGGCTTGCCATCAACGATCTTAGGCTTGTATTTCCACTTACGTAGAGCACGACGTGCTTCACGGTCGAATACGCGCTTAGGTTCAGCTTCAATAACTTCGATATCTTCAACACCACCAACTTCGTTGATAGTGAAAGACAGTCTTACCCAACCTTCACGGCCATCGCGGGCTGCATCAGGTGGATATTTCGGGTCGATACGAACGATAGGTGTAGCTTCACCGTCACGTTGCATTGCACCAACACCACCGATGTTTACACCAACACCACCTGTGTCGATAGCTGGAATAGCTAAGCTAAAGCCATCTGCATCAGGTTCCGCTGTTTCCGGCTCTACTTGCTCCATTTTAGGAGGCTGTGGAGGCGGTGGCGGCGGTGGTGGTGGAACACGAGTACGCGTTTGCGTCTGGTCGTCTGGTTCCTGCATTACAATATCGATAACCGGTGCAGGCGGTACTTCGTCTGCTGGTCTAGATGAATTTTCAATCAACTTGGCCATTAGAACGAAAAGGGCAAATGCAACCGCAGCACCTAATACAATAGATACAAGTATACGTAACATCTTATCCCCTTGCCGCTACCGAGACTCGGTTAACGCCAGCGGCTTTAACCTGATCCATAATTTCAACTACTAAACCATGCTTTGCTTTTACATCAGCTTGGATGATTACGTAGTCAGTTGGCTGCTCGGTTAGCAGTCTCTCAATATTCGCTCTTACGCTGTCCGGCGCTACTTCACGCTTATCTAGCCATACATTTCCGTCTTCCGTTACGGCGATGAAAATGTTTGCATTTTTGTGAAGAATCGCCTGGCTCGCATCTGGCTTGTTGACTTCGATCCCTGCTTCTTTAACGAAAACAGTGGTAACGATAAAGAAGATCAGCATGATAAACACGATGTCCAACATGGGCGTCATGTCGATCTGTGCATCTTCTTCCTCGGTTCTGACTTTTCGAGCCATAATCTCTCTCTCTAATGATGTGGCAGGCTATCAACTAGCCCTTCTCTTGCCAGCTTCACTTTCGCTTCAAGACGTGAACTGATGAACAGTCCAGATAGCGCGGCTACCATTCCCGCCATTGTCGGGATAGTCGCCATAGAGATACCAGCCGCCATTAGACGTGCGTTGCTGGTGCCCTGTGTTGCCATTGTCTCGAAAACACTGATCATACCGGTTACTGTTCCAAGTAGACCGATTAGTGGACACATTGCAATAATGGTTCTGATAATCAGCATTCTAGCGTTTAGATCGTCTGACGCTTGAGAAATCCACGCGTCACGGATTCTATGCGCATACCATGATGTGGTATCTGCTCGGGCATCCCAATTCGCGATGATGTTTTTCTTCACCTTTGGGAAGACCGAGGTTAAATACCAGTAACGCTCAATCATTAAAACCCACATGAGAAAGAGCGCGGCAGCAACGAAGTAAAGTACGTCACCGCCGGTAGCGATAAAGTCCCTGACCGATTCGAATAATCCAATCAGGTAATTCATATTACGCTTTCTCCGACTCTGAGTGAGCAGCTACGATACCCGCAGTTTGCTCATCAAGAATGTGGATGATTGACTTGCTACGAGAAGCTACGATGCTGTGAGTAAGGATTAGAGGCAGAGCCGCGATAATACCTTGAGCAGTAGTTACAAGAGCCATTGAGATACTTCCTGCCATCATACGTGGGTCACCAGTACCGAATAGTGTGATAGTTTGGAACGTCTCGATCATACCTAGTACTGTACCTAGTAGACCTAGTAGAGGAGCAATCGCTGCGAAAATCTTGATTACGTTGATGCCGCTTTCAATTTTAGGAAGCTCGCGAAGAATCGCTTCATCAAGTTTAAGTTCAAGGTTTTCTGCATCAGCCGTTTTGTTCTCTTGGTAAACTTTAAGAATACGACCTAGAGGGTTACCTTCAGATGGGCTGTTCACATTTTTAAGCTGTGAACGCATTTTACCACCAGTAATGGTAAGCGTGATCATCTTATAAAGACCAATTAGTAGACCAACAGCTAGCATTAGCGTAATTGTGTAACCTACTGGACCACCCGCGTGATAACGCTCAGACATTGTCGCTTTTTGCTTCAATAGACCAAGGATACCGCCTTGAGAAGGGTCAGCGTAGAAAGGTGTGAAACCTGAAGTCGCGTCGATTAGATCTTCAGCAGACGCTACGAAGTGACCGTCTGGTTGACGACCTAGAGGCTGAACAACTTCAGACTCAGCATCGTATGCTAGGTAACCTTCTTCACCAACAAGGTTGAAAGTACCAATACGAACAACTTCTTGCTGTGAAGAACCGCCGTCTAGGTTAACTACTTCAGTAGTAAACTTAACAACTTCACCACCTTCAGTCATTTCTTTTTGAAGTGCAAACCATAGGTCTTCTAGTTCTTTAATGTTAGGAAGACCTTTAGAGTCTTCTGACATTTCCGCTAGAAACTGGCTACGGCCAGGGAACTGTGCACTAACGATTGATGTAGAGATACGACCGTAAGCTTCAGAAGATGCTTGACGTACCACACCGAACATCTCACCAAGCGTACCAGTAGCTTGGTCAAGCTCAGCGGCTTTTTCGTTAAGTGTTACTTCGTTATCTGAGAATTGCTTCTGTAGACGATCGCCACGGTCTTGCTCAGCTTTAAGGTTCGCTTGAGCTTTGCGTAGAAGCGCTTGCTTGTCAGCACGTGCTGATTGGAACTCAGCTTCACGCTTTTTGTCTAGACGAGCTTCAGAAACACGGTTCTGTTGAACCTGGTCTAAAAGATCTTTCAGGCTCTTTGCTTCCTGAGCTTGCGCTCCGGTTGCCGCAACTGCAACTGTCGCAGCGGCTAAAAGAGATTTGAATACTGGTTTCATTAACAATTACTCCGCTGCGCTAATTGGTAGTTTAACAAGAGCCGCAGGAATGGTGCCGTTAGCCATTTTTACTGCGTCAATAGTTGAAGAAAGGTACTCATCACCTAGCTTCTCCCAAGTGCGGCTTTCATTGTTCCAAACCCATGCGTGCGTTTGGTCAAGAGAAAGAGCTAGTAAAGCTGTACGACCTAGGTTAAAGAAGTCAACAGTTACTTCAGTACCCGCATCATCGATAGTACCTTGGTAAGAATTGATCTTAGTACCGTACTCAACTTCTACTAGGTAAGCTTCTAGTACCTGACGGAACTGCTCAGAAACAGTAACGTTAGAGTTAGCCATCAGGTCACGAAGACGCTCAACGCGCTGTAGACGCTCTTCCAAACGAATTGGACGGTCTAGCTTGATGAACTGCTCTAGGCTGTCAATCATGCGGAACATAAGAGGAACAATGCCCTGCTTAGTTTGTTCGATGCTGTCGATTTGACGCTGTAGAGAGTCGATTCCACGCTGCTGGTCTGCAACTAGGCTAGCGATGTAATCGTTGTAGATTTTAAGGTTTTCTGTCTCATCTACTGTTTGACGATACTCAACAAGTAGTTCTTGAGACTGTTCAAACAACGTGTTGATTTTTTCTTGAGATTTCGCTGCAGCCGCGTGGATTTTCGCTTCTTCTTTATGAAGATCTTCAAGCGTATCTGCAGAGACTGCACTACCTGTTAGTGCGAATGCACCCATAACAGTAGAAGCAATAAGAGTTCTCTTGCTCATTTTGGACATAGTTCCCAACCAAATTTCTTATTTGAATCCTCGCCGATAAGGAAAATATTCGGGCAAGGGGCGTATAAAACTTTCACAATTTTGTTTCAGGAATGTAGCACTGACGTCAATGTTCAGTACTACGAACGTAGTATACTCACACGGATTGTTACGTTTAGTCAAGTAACACACTATTTACACCTAACAGATTTAGGTTTAACTGCTCATTTTCCGCCCAGTTGGGTTGAATGTGCATTCAAAATCATTCTGCATTAACCTGGACACATCTTAATCGTTTAACATTTATCCTAAATTAAACGTTTAAATGCATAAAACTGAAGGTGAAATGCAAACGCGTGCAGTAAAATTCACTGCAATAGCTCAAAAGCATCAAGACTATTACAATATTGCTTAGCTTGTTATCTCAACAATTAACTTTTTTGAAGATGACGTTGGCCTTAATCAAATCTAAAGTGTAAAAAAATAATCGTGTAATTTAACATTGGCTTGCTATACACAATTTGTTATTTATACCGCACCTATACATAACAAGAATGATTAAACTATGATCGCACCTGCATATAGCTACACTATTGATGACAAACCTGTTTGGGTATTCGACAATTTATGCTCTCTTGAAGAAGCAACTGGTATATTTAAAGGTTTAGAAATTAGCGCATTCAAACATACTGAAATCGCGCGTCCCGATACTGCGCAATACAAGCATTGGGCAGTAGAGCTTAATGATACACAAGTGCGAGGATTAGCAGTTTATCAACTTGCTATTAAGGAAATATTCAATACCACCGGTAAGCACTACAAAGCATATCGAGGCTATGTTAATTATGCGTCCTATGGGGATATGCTTTTTACACATACTGACTGTTTGCCTGAATCAGATGAACTTACGGTATTGGTTTACCTGTGCCCTGAATGGGATATAGAGTGGGGTGGCGAAACACTTTTTTACAACAGTAAAGATGATTGCGTTTTCGCCTGCACACCTAAGCCTGGAAGGACTGTGGTATTTCATGGAGCAATCAAACATGTAGGTAGACCACCAAACCGTATTTGCTACATGCCTCGATATACACTTGCTTTTAAATTAGAACCAGCCTAAAAGGCTATATCAACCAAGATGTGGCACAATATCGAAAGCCACCGTCAATCGCTGCTCATCAGATAAAATTGGATTTGTGCCGTGCCACATATATGAGGGGAATAAAGTAATACTTCCCTCTTGTGGCTTAATTGCAAAATCTTCTTGTATATCGACGCCGGTAATATCTGGCCGTCCGAAAACCAACCAGCCGTTCCCGTTTGTTTTAACTTCGGCGGGCACATCTACGTAAAGCACGCCACTTAACCATCCCTCAGAATGATAGTGAGATTTATGAAACCCTTTCTGTCGTAACCTAACTGACCAACTGCCTATAAAATCGATATCTTGGCTTAGTCGAGATAAGAATGGATGTTTCTTCTCATTGCTGAGCGTTGATAAAAATGATTTCACCCTTTCTTCAATAGCGGTTTTTAGCTCTTTAATAACTGGGTGCGTTGAATCGAAAAGGTTTTCAAATGTCTGGGAGCCATTGCGAAGGGATTGCCCTATAGGGTGCCGTTCGTCATTATGAAGTGTATTTAGATGCTTTCTAAGAAGGTTAATAAATTTTCTGTTCATACCTTCATTTTCAAGCAACGATGCTACGCTTAAAAACCTTTCATAATCGCACAAGTGACTATATTTAGCTTCATCGCCATTGGCTTTGTACGCTGTAGATAGTAATGTCCAATACCCCTGATTAAGCGGAGCGATTCGGCACACTAACTCAAGTGTCTTTATCGCTTCTTTGTACCTTTTAAGACTCAGTAATGAATAACTTTTCTCAACGAGTAAAGGGAGCGTCTCTAAAGTGGGTTTAGACGCTTTAGCACTAACGGTTGCAAGCGCTTTTTCGAATTCCCCAAGCTCTCTTAACGCGTTTGACAAATTCGCCGTTATAGCGATTTGATAAGCCGGTAGCTTGGCTTCAAAAAGCTTTTCTAGCCATAATTTAGCTTGATTGAATTCTTCTGCCCTGATCATCAATTCTGTATATGCCAAAATTAAATCAGGGTTGTTAATCGATAAGTTTTTTTCTAAAAGAGCAAAAGGTGCTTCAAGGTTTTGAACCCAGGCTAAATGAGCATATTCTTTGTGCAAACTTACGCTTTCCGGAAAGACCTTAATCCCCTCTTTATAGGTAGCAAAGGCCTCATTTAATGCTCCGTTAAGCGCAAAGACTGCCGCTAGATTCTGAAAAAGTTCTGAAGTTGGATTTCCCGTCGACAGTGCTTTTTGGTAGAGCGATATTGCTTCATCAAGCTGGCTATTTTTGCGTTTTATATTTCCTAAATTGTTTAGCGCTTTTATATTTTGTGGCTCGCTGGATAATAATTGCTTTAAATAACGCTCAGCCTCGCCGTCACGTTGACTCTCCACAAGTACTGATGCCATTAACAGTAACACTGTGTTTTTATTTG
The DNA here is from genome assembly GCF_056160665.1 of Alteromonas sp. ABH4_453. Lineage (NCBI taxonomy): Bacteria > Pseudomonadati > Pseudomonadota > Gammaproteobacteria > Alteromonadales > Alteromonadaceae > Alteromonas > Alteromonas sp. ABH4_453. The sequence continues at coordinate 152,340 of NZ_JBSWXP010000006.1, read as the reverse complement.
GCTGCTTTGCCAACAGCTGATGACAATGACTTTCAGCTTCGCTATAGCGCTTAGCAGCATACAAAGCTCTCGCTAAATTATACTTGTAATCAAACGCGTTAGGCTTGATTTTTAACGCTTTTGAAAACCATAAGACAGCTTTATCGCTTTGCATTTTGTCTAGAAACACATTTCCATAGCTATTCATTAGGTCAGTAGATTTAGGAAACAGCTTTAATCCTTTTTCAAAGACTTTAACCGCTTCATCAAGCCGACCTATTTTTCTTAACGCACTGCCATGTAATTGTGAGACAACGGGGTCAACACGAGTTAACACCCCATTTTTTTTCACCATATTAATGACAAAAAGGAAATCACCTCTGTTGAAAGCATTAATAAGATTTGGAATAACTATATTTGGGTGGGACTGCATTATTCGTATAACCTTCTATCCAATGAAGCAAGTGCCCCATAATGCGCTGACCATTCGCCATACTCAGATATAAAGTGGGCAACTTCCTCTCGCTCTTTAAGAGTTAAATGCGGATTCCATATATCTAGAATTAATACTGCTCTGGACGTTTCGTTTTGATTTTCTGCACTATGCTGGTAGCTATCGTCAAACAAAATAGCTTTTTTACCCTCACTCCAATGCACTCTTTTATCAGCAACGTGTAAATACGAACTATCGTTAACTATCAGTGGTATATGCAACGTCCACTTAATATTAGATATGCCGAAATGAGGTGGAATTTTTGTACGTGGCTGTAGCACAGATATCACTACTTCTGGCGCGTGTACCGGACAGTGCGCCAGAATTGGCGATTTGAGTAGCGCCTTTATTTCTTCAGGAAGGCTATCTCCATTTTCGGTAAACTTACCGCCTTTTATAAGATGTAGCGAATTCCATTTTTGCGCTAACTGTGCCCATTCCTCGGTATCTGGCACCTCGCCGATATCATGAATATACTTTTCGTTAGCGTGTGATAAACGAGAAATAAATACATCTTTGTATGCACTCAGCGAATCTATAAATGCTTCAAGTCCTTCCACCTCATTTACATCCGAAAAGGGAGCGGAAGGGAGGCTTGGAACAAATAGAAAGCTGGGAGATTGGAAGGCCTTATCGAATTTCTTTTGTTCGGCGCCACAAAACATCGAAATCGCGCGCTTAATTCTCTCACTCGAGCCAATCGGCTGTGTTTTTCCAAATAAGTCACGCCGGGCTAAATTAGCCGCGTTATGAATATGTGTGGCTTGAGATTTAGAAAGTAATACGTTCGATGCTGGCGACAAATACTCAGGCCAAAGCGAATAAACTTCACTGTAAAGAAAAAGGGCATCGTTATAGTCGCCCACATTTATTGCGGCAGTGATGCGCGCGAGTGTTTCTTCAAAGCTGTTATTATTGTTTTTTTTAGTCATACAAATATGGGAAGCGTTTTGCTTCCCATATTAAACTAACATTCGATGTATTTACAGGTCACCGCCGCCAGTTTCTGTTCCACGCTGCATACGCAGCCAGCCATCGCGACCGGCTTCACGCATTTGCTCTCGTTCTTCTACTGAGTAACAAACGCGTTGCATGCGGTTTGAACCTATCTTTTTCTCCATTTTGCAGACCATACCGTCGTCTTCTGCATTGGTATCAGCTTTCGCATATTGAGAGCTTTGATTACTGGTTGAACCACATGCACCTAGTGTTAGAGCAAGGCTTGATGCAAGAATTATTTTTGTTACTTTTTTCATCCGTGTTATCCCTTAGTATAAGTACCGTAAACTACACTACCATAAATGGTTGTACATTCTCTAATCCATTTTGTAACTAACCATTTATTTTCTGAAACAGTTGGCGTACCGGCATGGTAGCTATTTAACAATAACTTACCGTGTTCATCTGTGTTAGAAAAAACAACCATATTTCCGCTTGTTGGCGCTATGCTAATACCAAGCTTTGGAAAAAGAGTTTTCCCTCCCTCGTTGACCGTATTTAAGTACACAAGCGCGGTTTTAATGCGCTGTTTGCCATCTTTAAACATTAGCGCATCGTTTTTTTCGTTTAATCCGTCATAGTGAGGTTTGTACTGCTGGCCCGGCTCATACCTCAACATATTCAATGCCTCACCATTACATCTTGGTGTGTTCGTTACCTGTGATATTAATTTGTCTAGCTTGCGGGTAATCCAGTCGCAATGGTTAGGTGCTATTATCGCTACATAACTTGTTCTAACACTATCAATCCTACCCTCTCCCGTTAAAGGATCTACAATCATTGAAGGTTGCAGCAGTCCGCTAAACTTCGTAATCAGATAGTGACATTCGTATTCAGATAGTATGCCTTCGTAAACTTCAATAGGCAGGGAGTTATCTAGCACTTTTGAAGGTTTATGTTCTCTATGTAGTGATTCGGATATTTCTTTAATGGCTTCTCGTTCAACACCCTCGTCAATAATATCTTGTATCGACGAAACCAAATTAAGCTGTTTACTTATATTCGGTGCTAGGTGACACACTTTGTCCGCAACGTAAGAAAATGTAGCGTTTTTTACCGATAGATAAGATAGGGCAACTAAGTAAGCCTCAATGACACCTTTGTTACCAAGTGTAAGTAGCGTCTTAGCGACTTCACTGATACTCGTTGTCACTTCACCAAAATAGCCAATCTGCAATTTGTGGAACTGAACGACGGGATTGTCTGCACAAGCTACACCATTTAAGAACTCCACCGATTCTGCTGGGTTCTCCCCTGACTTGAAATAGGCATAGTCTAAAGCTGCATTAAGATCTCCCAAGTTACCTGCTTGCTTGAGCCATCGCATAGCCTCAACGGTTTCGCCTGACGAGTGGGCCTCGTTAGCATTTTTGATACACTGCTCTATATTCATTTACTGTCGTCCACATAACAAAAAAGCCTCCGAAGAGGCTTTTTTAAATTCTATCTACAACTTCAATTAGAAGTTAAGGTTTACTCGTGAGTAGAAGAATTGTCCAGGGATTTCATACATAGACGGGTCAAAGCTGTTAGCAAACGTCGAGTAAGAAACTTCTGGGTCAGTATCAAACAGGTTGTTTACACCAACAGTGATACGTAGGTTATCGTTAACCGCGTAACCTAGTGATACATCATGATAAGCCATATCTTCAAGCTCGTTGAAGCTATCGCCACCAATCTCTTCACTTGGATCGCTACATAGTTCTTGGTCAAGTGAATCGCTGATTGAACACTCTTCCGTCGTGTGACCGATGAAGCGAACTAGCCAGTTAGCTGTCCAGTCGTCGTATGCCCAAGTAACTGCTAAGTTGGTACGTAGACGTGGAACAACGTCACGGTCGCCCGCAAGACCGGCATCGTTAAACTCAGTAGATGTATTTGTTACTGGGTCGATTACGATAGTAGTACGCTCGTCAACATAAGTACCATCCCAGTTGATGCGGAAATCACCGTACTCAGTTTCAAAGTTATACGCCACGTTGTAATCGAAACCAGAAGTAGTTTGACCACCAAGGTTTGTTGCGCCGTTGAATAGGTCAACAACGTTACCACCAGCACCACGTGTTATTAGTGAACAAAGGTTAACACCTGTTTCAGCACACGCGTTAAGGATAGTTTGCGCACCTACAGTAGAAACCGCGTTATCAACTTCGATATCAAAGATATCAAACGTGATTGATAGACCTTCAACCGCTTCAGGAGAGTATACGAAACCGTATGTGAAGCTCTCTGCTTCTTCAGCTTTAAGGTTCGCGTTACCACCGATAGTAGTACGGATTTGCGTGTTAGGTTGCGAATAAGTAGCAGGGATGCCTGCACAGCCTGGAAGGTCAGGGTTACCAGCAGCGCCACCATTACATGGGTCTGTCAATGGAGAGAAGCTATCGCTGTTACCACGGAACAATTCTTGTAGTGAAGGAGCACGGAACGCTTCAGACCAAGTACCACGTACTAATAGGTCTTCGTTGATGCGCCACTTGATACCCACCTTAGAGTTAGTTGTGTCACCGAAGTTGCTGTAGTCAGAGTAACGAGTAGCAAGTTCTAGATCCAACTGTTCTACGCCAGGCATATCTGAAAGTAGTGGAACTGCAAGTTCTAGATAAACTTCTTCTACACTGAACGCACCAGCGGTAGGCTGACGCGCATTACCTGAAGTGATACCCGCAGCGATAATTGCATCTGGCTGGTCATAACCTTCCTGCCAACGCTTCTCGTAACCTGATGCGAACGCTAGGTAACCAGCTGGAAGCTCAATAAGCTCACCAGAGATGTTTGCAGAGTAGCTTTCTAACGTAGTGCTTTGCTCGTCCTGCGCAGTGAACGTGATGTAATCAAGCATTTCTTGCGTGATTGTACCTTCACCGATGTCTGTTGAACCACCGAATAGGTTTAGCGGAGTACACTCGCCCGTGCAGTTAGCTGGGTCGCCGATAGCTTGTGCTACGCGGTTCATGTTTAGAAGACCATCAGTCAACTGGTTCTGAGTGATGTCAGCGTATGTGTAGTTTGCATCCCAGAAGAACTCTCTGTCAGCAAATTCAATTACACCTTCGAAGCCACCGTTAAACTGGAACTGGTCAACGTTTTGTTTGAAGCTACGGAAGCCCGCTTCCATCATACGACGACCGAATAAGAACATTTCGCGTGCATTTGGATCTGCATCTAGTACTGATTGGTCTGTCGTAACGTCAAAATCGTAAGGGCTGAAAGGATTATTAGCTGATAATGTGAAGCCAGTATCACCAAACGCAGTACCGATAAATAGCGGAGTAGGCGCAAGAGCCTGCTCTGATTTACGGTTACCGTAGAAGCCCGTTACGTTAACAGATAAGTTGTCTGTAAGCTCATAACGTGCCTGAGTATAAATGTTAGTACGTTCTTGCGGCGTAGAAAGGTAGTTAAACGGCGCGAAGTTGAAACGACTTGTTGGTTCAACCCACGGCTCTAGACCGCCGTTACCGTCGCCTTGTTGATTAAAGCTAGTGTCAGCCTGGTCAAAAGTCCAAAAACGACCTTGAGGAGGAGCCGATGAACCACCGAAACCTTCTGGCGTACCAAAAGTTGGTACTGCAGAGATTTCACGGTCGCCCGCTAGTGTAGGCTCTTCTTCCACGTAGCTGATGTTTACGTAAACATTACCTTTGTCGTTAGCGGTACCAAAGCCGATATCCCACTGCTCTTTGTTACCGTCGCCTTCGTCATACTGACCTATATAGCCAGACGCGTGAACGCCTTCGAAATCTTGACGTGTAATGATGTTAACAACACCTGCTACTGCGTCAGAACCGTATACCGCTGATGCACCATCTTTAAGTACTTCGATACGCTCGATGATAGATGCTGGGATATTGTTAAGGTCAACAGAGCCAGTTAGACCTGGAGACCAACGCTTACCGTTAACAAGTACTAGCGTACGGTTTGAACCGATACCACGGATGTTAATAGTCGTTGTACCATTACCACCGTTGTTATTATTGGTGTTGATAGCAGAACCAGCTGCTGGAATAGACTGAAGAACGTCACCAATTGAAGTGATACCGAATTTTTCGATATCAACACGTGACATAACTGTAACTGGGTTTGCACCTTCAATGTCGGTACGACGGATACGAGAACCCGTTACTTCGATTTTTTCTACTGCGTCCGCTGCTTGTTCGGTTTCCTGTGCGTTAACTGCGCCTGTGAAGCCGATAGTTGATGCTGCACCGAATGCGCACGCTAACTTCACTGACTTAGCCAGCTTAGAGTTTGTAAACATGTATTGTCTCCCTGGACCACTAAAACTCTTAGTGTGTGTTTCTTAAATCGTTTATATAACGAATTATTATTAGTAAGGTCGAAGCCTCACTTTGATAATAACCACATCCTAAGCGAACGGTCAACTGAGATCAGACGGGTGTTCCGTAAAAGTTCAATTTTTTTTTCTATTTTTACCTTGTTTCGTAAATATTAACTTACATTTAACATTGAAAGCGCAAAAAACAACCTCCCAGTACACTTTTTAAACTGACCAATAAAAAAGGCGCGGTGTACACCTAAAGTACATATACCCGCGCCTATTCTTATTTTGGTTATGTCATTATTTAAAACGAGTAATTTACGCTAAAGCGAACATATCTAGGTGTTTGCCATGCGGTCGGTAGACCATAATTTGGATTGACATCAGGATTTGTTGGATCAGCCGAGCTCTCATCATCGTATATTTCATTAACTTCTGTAACACGGTCGTTGTTAAGCAAATTGAAAATATCAGCTCGAACTACCAATGTTTGCTCTTCGCCAATATCAATATTATAAGACGCTGAAACGTCGATTGAGTAATAGCTGCTCGTACGGCCACGCGAGCCGCGAGGCGCTGGCTCACCACCGGCAAAAAACGACTCTGAATCATAAGCTTGAGCAAAAAGATCGGTAGGATGATAGCCAAATGCATTTATAGGGCGGCCAGTCCAAAGCTGTAAGTTTGCCCCAAGGGTTAAATCTTCAGTCACGGCATAAGCACCGTAAAGTTTAACTTGATGACGTCTGTCATTAGGTAGGTCACCATAAGCGTTATCAAGCAAGCCAGGCTGGTCAAATAACGTTGTTAAACCTGCATCATCCTGTCCGTTATCTGAGCGTACATAACCTTCGTTATTACCCCAGCTATGTGACCACGTATACGCTGCGTTAAGCATCCACACACCGTCCCATGCTCTCTGCCACATAAAGTCTACCGCTGCATATTTACGAATTGAATCAGGGTAGCCCAAGTCTTCAGCTGCTAGGTCCATGTAGACTAACTCACCTTCAGCACCCGGCAACTCGGTAGTACCAATACGCATATCAGAATTAGGGTTTGTTAGTACATACTGGTGGAATCCATCCCAGATATCAGATACATCACCGTAACCATTTGCTGCCGCCCACTCAATAACAGCCGCATCAATTGCCATATCTTCTATAGTGGTCGAAAGCTCACGATATGTACCTTGAATTGACATGCTCCATTCGTCGCTCAATTGGAATTGGTAACCTGCGATAAATTCATCCGAATACATTGAATCCAAGTTCTGATCTACAATTTCATCCGGTGATTTTGCGGTACCGTCAGCGAATACATCATCAGGCTGGGTTTTAGCGCCCGTCAGATTAGGGATACCCAAGGCTTCATCAGCGAAACCTTCAAACTCGTAGTATTCTTGAGTATAAGTTTCCGCGCCTGCTAGACGAATATTCGTGTTTGCAGCAATAGGTAAGTAGTATCTGCCGTAGCTTGCCCATGCTTTGGTCTCGCCGTCACCGAATACGTCCCATACTGCGCCTAGACGAAGTGCCCACTGGTTGTCAAGTTTGGCGAAAGACTCACCGTCAGCATTAAAGTTTTCAAACGTATCGTTGCGAATACCAGCGTTAATGACCAAGGTGTCAGTAACCTGCCATTGGTCTTGAACATAAAAAGCAAAGTTTTTTGAGTCGAACTGGCCACCTACGTTATAGTCGCGATAACGGACCTGATAAATTTCTTCGTTGGCAGCATCACTGTCATCTACGTAATACAGATAATAAGCGCCACCCGAGTTAACTGTGTTGCTGTTTGAAGTAAGTTTTTCGTAGTCTACACCAAATCGTACCGAGTGGTCGCCCGCATACCAATCTGCGTCTAATCGAATAACTTCACGCTCATCATCACCTTGCTCCGCGGTGAAATTAGCCCATGTGTTTGTAGGAACAAATGACGCTGTGCTGTCATAGCGGTAATAAACTACTGGGTTGCCATCTAGCTCGCTTCGTACAGTTCTGTCTTGTTTGTTAATGCCATACTGAGCAGAAATTGAGAAGTCATCATTAATAATGCTCGTCCACTTGGCAGTGTAGTTTAAGCCGCCTTCGTCTTCATAACCTACACGTCCATTAGTATATTCACCGGCGTCAACAGAATCATAAGTCGTGATTTCTGTCGAGCGCTCATCAGAGAATGCCGTGATTTCTAAAATGTTATTTTCCGTAACATACCAGTCAAGTTTGGCAACCCAGAATGCATCATCATCTTTTTCAAAATAACCATTCTGAAGTACACCGCCAGAGGTATTTGTCTGTTCACCTGCATAGTTGTTTTCCGCTGAGCGTGGGTTAAATAATGCATAGAAGAACAACTTATCTTCAATTAGTGCACCGCTTGCCCATACGTTGACATCCCATTCATCAACCTCATCTTGCGTATTGTCAATTCGGTACAAGCCATTTACGTTGTTGCGTGAAGAATCACGCTGTTCACGGAGTGCATCTGGTTCCCAGTAAAAGTTGGCACCCGCTTTGAATTCGTTAGTACCACTTTTGGTTTTAGCGTTGATAACACCGCCTGTTACACGTCCAAACTCTGCTGAATAACCACCCGTTTTTACTTCAAAGGTTTCGTACATATCAAACGGTGGCTCACTTGATCCCACGCCAGTACGGAAGTTAGTGATATTTAACCCATTAATGTAGTAACCATTTTCGCCCACAGACGCGCCGCCAATTGAAGGCAAATCTCCAAATGCTGAGTCACCCTGAGTAGTACCTGGTGCTAATAGCGCTACAGAAGTCAGGTTACGTGGAACCGGTACTCTATCTAACGTTACGCTATCTACTACGATACCAGTACTTGAACTCGTCACGTCAACCATGGCAATAGTGGTGCCAGTAACCTCAATACGCTCTACGTCATCGCTTGCAAGACGCATATCTAGATTTGTTTTGCCGCTAATACCAACTTTTACAGATTCTTGAATGGTAGTACGAAATCCATTCTTTTCGGCGGTAACTTTGTAGTTACCAGCAGGAAGTAATGGGAAGCGGAAGTTTCCTGACTCATCACTTTGTACAGAGCGTGTAAGACCCGTATCTAAGTTTTCGATGGTAACAGTAACATTGGCAAGGCTGCTGCCATTTACTTGAACAGATGTTCCCTGAATAGAGCCATTGGTGTTATTTGCTAAAGCTGGTGCAATTGCACCAATTGACAGTGCAACTGCTAATGCAACTGCACTTCTCTTGATTTGATACATGTACGTATTCCCTGGTTAGTCTCGATTTAGTATTAAGCTTTTATGAAAAATCAATTAAGCCAATCTAAATCATTGTATTTATTATAGATAACAAATATTATCCAAAAGGATAATTGACTATACAGAGCAGAGTAATCAACTCATTTGAGGACAAGTTGCGACGAAACGATTCTTTTGAGCGATTACCCGTAGAACTCGCCTCAGCTTTACGATAAACAACTGATATAAATGCATTTTTACGCATATCAACGTTTACTGCAAATAAAAACCTAACTGCTTTCTTACAGATTCAGGTAACTCAGGCAACGCACTTTTAGGCAGTAAAAATGTTGCCATGTTAAAAAAGTCTAAATAGATACGATTAGACTCAGTAGTTTTCTTTAGATAATGGTGCCCAGAAGACCCCCCGGTCCCAATCTTAGTGCCCAACATGCGCTGCACCATCATTGCATGACGGTAGCGCCAGATAGTGAGTTGCTCGTCTATTTCAGTTAATGCAGTAATAAGTTGAAACGGAAGATTAAAGATAGGCTCTTCTGAATACTGCTTTATAAATAACGCAGACAATAGCGCCTTATGATTAAGCCGGAACTTATCTTCACCTCGTAGCTTTTCGAATTTCGCTTCGTCAAACAGGGCGTCGAAGTTTTCCGTAGTGGCTTGAAGGTCTTTCAGTTCCTGGCGTTTTTCGGTTTCCGACAACATATCACTGGTAGAAATGGTGTGGTGGTCATCTTTCAACATCTCTTCAGCTGCACTTTTGTAGTATTGCCAAAAATCGAACCCTTCTGTTTTTAATAGCGGCATTCTAGATAGCCAGTTATCGACCAGTTCAAACAAACTTGGTTTGCTCTCGAGGCTCTCTAGTAGCGCCCTATCTTTATCGGTCAGTCGGTTATAAAAGCTTTGCTTATCGAAATCGATTCTAAAATCGCGTTTTAAACCAAGAGAAATTTCTAAGCGTTTAAACTGAATACTTTGGAAACCAGACGCAGGTACTAGGTAATCTCGAAATGACAAAAACTGCTGTGGCGTCATGGTTTCCATAATAGCAATTTGATCATTCATTAATTTTTGTATTTGTATGACTCGCTGGAGTCTATGTACAACGAGAGTTAACTGCTGATCTTTTACCGTTTCTTGGTTAAAGGTATCAATAACGGCATTGAGTTCGTGAAGAACCTGTTTAAACCACAGTTCGTAAACTTGATGTACGATGATAAATAGCATCTCTTCGTGCGCAGCATCACCGTATTTTTCACTCTGCAATTCTTGTGCGCCCAATACTTTGTCTAAATGTAAGTAATCGCCGTAATAGCAGGGCTCTATATTCTTTTTCATTTTAGTGCTGCCTTAATACTGGTTTTAACTAGGTAATTCTACCACCGTCACCTCGACATCCCCAGAATACAAGCTATATATTATAAGGTTACATAGCTTAGGGCATTTTCGTATCGCGGTGGGCGTAAACGAATGTATCCATTCCAAGCTTGAAGGGTTTGTATAAGCTAAAGATTCTTTTATGCTAGAGGCTTCTTGCGCAACTTATTGCTCGCATAATATTCAAACCGCTAAAGCAAGATGCTTACAAAAACTATAAGGGGAACGAAGGTGAAACTAGATGATGACATTCACAACTATTATGAACATCTTGTATTAGAAAGGATAAGTAAGCTTGGGCTTGATAAAACGAAAAGTCCCGACTATTTGGCCGACTTATGTTGTCTTGCGTTAAATCAGGTTCCACCTCGCTATATTCGATATGAGGTCGACATGGCATTTTATCTGCCGCAAAGTGAACGCAATCAGATGGAAATGAATGTTGAGCACGCAATAAGCAAGGGTTTGAAATATTTAGACGAAACTGAAAAAAGCAAAAAAGACAAAATAGAAGAAGCAGAGTAAATAGTTGGGTGGCGGGCCTCCAGCCACATCCCGGCACATGAGTCGTCTGCTGCGGCTGCTCCCTTCCAGGCCTGACCGGGTTCACAGAGTATCATTGCGGGAGGACCAAAAGCCCACCATAGAAACTCGCATTCTAAGCAAAGTCATTCGCCCCTGCCTGAGTGCGGGGCGCATTATGACTATTTGGCTTTGAGTTTTCAACCCTTTATAGAAAATCTCTCTTCAGCAATAAGGTTTGCAACACGGTTAGTCGCGGCGCCCTCTAGCTCTGCGCGGGTATAAATTTCTTTTAGCGTTTCGCCAATTTGTTCAATATGTGTGCGAAGTGCTTCGTTAGAACTTGACTCCATACGCTGATGGAAGATGTCGATAACCCCACCCGCATTGATTACGTAATCTGGTGCGTACAAGATACCGCGTTGCTGAAGCAATTCACCAATATCTTCCCGTGCCAGCTGATTATTAGCTGCACCAGCAATCACTTTTGCTTTTATTGCCGGTAGTGTCTGATCGTTTATCGCGGCACCTAATGCGCACGGCGCTAACACGTCAACGTCTAAACTCAAAATTTCTTCTGGTGCCACTGCAGTTGCGCCAAATTCAGCCACCGCTTTTTCAACGCCTTCCGGATAAATATCAGCGACATACAGTTCAGCGCCCTGCTCGTGTAAGTGCTTGGCAAGTCGATACCCAACGTGTCCCATTCCTTGGATGGCCACACTGACGCCATCCAAGCTGCGCTTCAAGCCATACTCTACGGTAGCCTTTAAACCAACAAACACGCCATAGGCAGTCGACGGTGCAGGGTTTCCATCTGGAACTTCACCGGCGTAGTGATACTGCGCTTTAACACCCGCAATGTAGTCAGACTCCGTTGCCATTGTTTGCAAATCTGTTACAGAAATACCTGAGTCCTCGGCGGTGAAGTATTTGCCACCCAATGACTCTACAAACTTACCCATTGCTTTCATCATTTCTGGCGATTTGGCTTTACGAGGATCGCCGATTATCACCGACTTGCCGCCGCCAAGCTCTAAGTTAGCCATTGCGGCTTTGTAAGTCATTCCCTTAGATAATCTCAGTACGTCGGTCAACGCTTCACCGCTATTGACATAAGGCCACATTCGACAGCCGCCAAGTGCAGGGCCAAGATTAGTGTTGTGTACAGCAATAATGGCACTCAGGCCCGCCTTCTCGTCGTGATAAAACGCAACATGCTCGTGATTATCGAACTCTGGGTGATCAAAAACTGACATATTTTCCCTATTAATACTGTAATGAGTTAAAGCTTACCCAAGCCAGAGCTGTCACGAATTCTAAACAGTGCTCGTTTGGGTCAATGTGAGAGTATGATAACGATTTGCGATACACTTGGCGCCTTTGAGTCGGCCTCGCAAACATCGACTACATTTTGCCAAGTGTATCTGATTGCTCTGAGGACAGGCCTTGCAAAGTTTGTTAATGAATTTTACAAACTGAAACGCAATAGATTTGAATACTATTTTTCTAGGACAGTTATCCTAGAATTTTTTTTGATATATAATAAACATCATAAAAACGACGGAAACAGTGTTAATGAAATTGGATAAGTTTGACCGTGAGATTTTACGTGTACTTCAGCAGGACGCCACGGTATCAATGGCAGATTTAAGTCAGCGTGTTGGATTGTCACATACGCCATGCTGGCGCCGCGTAAAAAGAATGGAAGCCGACGGAATTATCTTAGGTAAAGTTACCTTGCTAAACAGCAAAAAACTTAATTTAGGCGTATCAGTCTTTATCTATGTCACGCTTAAAAACCATGACGGTGACTCACTGACCGACTTTGAAAATGCAGTTCAGAACATTGATGAAATAGTAGAGTGCCACACCACTAGCGGCGAAAAAGACTATTTGCTGAAAGTGATAGTGGAAAGTATTGAAGAGTACGAATTCTTACTTAAAACGAAGTTGACGCATCTGCCACTTGTGGACCACCTAAGTTCAACATTTGCATTGAAGCAAGTGAAAAACACCACCGAACTTCCCATTAAGCGACAGTAGTAAAAAATTATGGGGTTAGAGTCACGACTCTGCCCCCATCACTCAAGTTGCGTCTGCTTGGTTTTCAGGCCGTGCCTGTTCAAATGCACTCAACTCGTTACAGTTTTTCACAATTTTACTAATTAGCGGATAGCGACTCATATCCACATTAAAGCGCTGTGCATTATACACTTGCGGCACTAGGCATATGTCAGCCAACGTCACGTCGAAATCAAAGCAATATTTACCCGCTTGAGTTTGTAAGCGTTTTTCAATGCCATCAAAACCAAGCGTGATCCAGTGAGCGGCCCATTTAGCTACATCGTCTTGACATGCATCGAAATGCCCCTTTAGGGCGTTTAACACGCGAAGGTTGCCAATCGGCTGAATATCACAAGCGATATCTTGCGCCAACGCTCTCACTCTCGCCCGATCTGTTAAGTGCTCTGGCACTAGCCTGTGTTCACTTTCGTATCTCTCATCAAGATATTCAATGATGGCTAATGACTGATTAAGTATAATATCTTCGTCTTCGTCGACGAAAGTTGGAACAAGGCGTGCGGGGTTCAGCCGTGAATACTCACTGCTATGCTGTTCACCACCATTATTTACAAGATGTACTGGTACGTACTCATATTCAACACCTTTTAGGTTAAGCGCAATGCGTGCTCGATACGAAGCAGTTGAACGCCAATAGCCGTATAGTTTTATGCTCATGTACTCACCACTTATCAAATGAGTGTTCAAGAAGCGCCTGCTCGCACTTGTTTATCTGCAGTCAACTTCCTTCATTAACAATAGTGCGGAAAACAACAGTGCGTTTTTATGGTGAAACCTATTTACCCACTCAAATGCTTGTATCCGCCTAATTCAACCTGCTAAGTTGTTAACTCAGTGGTTTTACCTGCTGTTCGATCGCACCAAATACTGAGTTACCTTCTCTATCAAGCATTTCAATGCGAATGCGATCGCCAAACTGCATGAAAGGCGTGGAAGGTTTTCCGTCGCGAATGGTTTCAATCATTCGAACTTCAGCAATACATGAATAACCCACCCCGCCTTCACTAATTGCTGAACCGTGATCAGTACCTTGCTTATTTGAAACCGTGCCTGAGCCAATGATAGCGCCTGCACCTAGGTTTCTGCTCTTCGCTGCATGTGCAACTAATTGACCAAAATCAAATGTCATGTCCTGACCCGCTTCTGGCTTGCCAAACAATTCACCGTTATAGGTTGAGCGTAAAGGCAGGTGAACTTTACTCTCTTTCCACACATCGCCTAACTCATCTGGTGTTACTGCCACAGGAGAGAAGCTAGAAGCAGGTTTTGATTGAAAGAAGCCGAACCCTTTCGCTAGTTCGCCAGGTATCAACCCTCTAAGCGAGACATCGTTAACCAGCATAACAAGGCGGATACGCTCTGAAGCTTGCTCTGGTGAACACGCCATCGGAACGTCATCGGTGACAACCGCTACTTCCCCTTCAAAATCTATTCCCCAGTCATCGCTTGGCAATATAATGTCATCAAGAGGTCCGATAAAATCGTCTGAACCACCTTGATACATCAACGGATCAGTCCAAAAGCTTTCCGGCATTTCTGCATTTCTTGCTTTTCTCACAAGCTCTACGTGATTCACATAAGCACTTCCGTCAGCCCATTGATAAGCCCTTGGCAGCGGTGACTCGCAGCGAGACGCGTCAAAGGGTACGCTGTCGCACGTGTTATCATTGAGTGCTTGGTATTTCATCTGGAGCTGAGGTGCAATCTCTTTCCAGTTATCCAATGCTTGCTGCATCGTTTTCGCAATGTCTTGTGCACTGCACGCGCGAGAAAGATCCTTAGACACTACCATCAGGCAGCCATCGCGGGTTTCATTTTTGTAGGTCGCTAATTTCATTGTTCTTTCCTCGACGAATAATTTACTTTCTGCGCTTATAGCTTGAGTGTTAGTTCAATTGACCTGAACAACAAATTTGATGCTTCAGCCCACCAGCTCTGTGCATAAGCGTTAGTTTTCTAGGTATAGTTATGCCACTAGTGGGTATAACTTGAGAAGTGTTAGAGCGACGAAGTTTTATTTCGCTGTAAGAAAGGATGTACGCGTTACACCACCAGTCATATAGATATGGCACAGCAGGCTTGCTGTACAGGCAATGTAAATTTTTCGTAACAGGTAATGTTGTTGTGCTATTCAATTAAAAAGGACAATAACGAAACGCGCTGACCCTAGCCAAATAACAAAGGTCAGCACATGGATGAGTTAAAGCTTAACCGTCGCTTTGTTGATGCCGTACTCTCGCAGCTTGTTCGCAATAGCAGTATGGCTCAAGCCTAGCTTTTTGGCTAATTGGCGAGTACTCGGATAGGAAGGATACAATCGCTTGAGCAGGTCCTTCTCAAATTTCTTCACTTCCTCATCTAATGTTCCGTCAAAGTTTTCATCTATATAGGTAACACTAGGGGCACAGCTTGGAAGTTGAATATCTTCTTTCGTTATTTCCTTCCCATCAAGCAGTGACAACGCGCGATATAATGCATTTTGCAGCTGTCTTACGTTGCCGGGCCATGGGTACTGCTGCAGAAAATCAACGCATGATTTACTCAGCTTCGCAGGGCGACGGCCTAGCTTTGTGCTGTGTTGGACAATAAAAGATTCGGCAAGAGGCACGATATCTTGTCTTCGGTCTTTTAATGATGGCATAACTAGACTTAGTACATTTAAGCGGTAGTAGAGTTCTTTTCTAAATCTCCCTTCTTCTACAAGTTGACCTAAATCACGACAGGTAGTGCAAATGAATCGAACATCTACCTTAACGGGCTCAGAATCTCCTACTCTTCTAAATTCACCATCTTCAAGAACGCGCAGTAATTTGGCCTGAAGCTGTGAAGACATATCCGCTATTTCGTCAAGTAATAAAGTACCTCCTTTCGCCTGCTCCAGCAGACCTACTTTTGCGTTTGGCTGGTTAAATGCGCCCGCTGCATAACCAAATAACTCAGTTTCTGCCACACTATCAGGTAATGACGCACAGTTAAGCGCTAAAAACGCACCTTCGCTGCGGCGGCTAGACTGATGGCATGCTCTAGCAATCATTTCTTTACCCGTTCCTGTTTCGCCGAATATTAGAATAGGAGCGTCTAAATCAGCGATTCGCTTCGCTTCATGAACGACGCGTTTCATAAACGGAGATTGAGTAATAAAGCGATCAAAACTGTCGGTGGGCGACTGGTGAAAAGCAGTAAATTGTTGACCAAGGCGCATTTCTGATTTCAAGATAACTACCGCACCCGCCATGATCATATTTTGCTCACCATCAGGTACAGTTATAGGCAGCATATCGGCAAGATAATCCTGCTGAATGAACTTCACTTTTGAAGATTGTGGGCCTGGTGACTTTCCATCCATCCACTTAGTAAAGTTGAATCCCTTAACAGCCTCGGTGATCTCTGTACCTACAATTTCACTGCTTGGCATCTCAAGCCCAGCACTTACCGCTTCGTTACACAGTAAAATGTTACCTTTAGCGTCAATAGAGAACACAGGGTCGGGCAGCGTTCTTAAGATCGCGGACAGCTGATTTTTTTCACGCTCGCCTGGCATGAAAAGGGTCGTCTTCACATCATCGATCCCATCAATACGACGAATTTGAGGCATAAGATGTTGAAAATCTGCAAATTCAATATTGGGAAAATTAAGGAAAATTTTACCTGCGGGATCAATTTCAATACCGCGTAAGTCTATTTCTTTAGTAACGAGAATATCTAAAACATCTTGGGTAATACCAAGACGGTCCTGACAGCTTATTTCTAGACGCATAGAGTGTTATAGCTTCATTGTAAACATATTTGTACAGAATATCATACTTTTACAAAAAGATAACAAGATAAATGTTACAGATGATTAAATTTGTGCAGAAAAAATCAGTAAAGACGCTCAGAGCAAGGAGTAATGGGCTAAGCAATGCCTTCAAACGCGAATACCGCTTCAATGAGCGGCATCGTATATAAAACACATTTATTTAACAATAGTGTTAGCTAGCTTTTTTCTCTTTAGGAGGGAAAAGCGGGGAAAATAGCCCTAGGGATTTAGCTTTTTCCACAAGCGCCATGATATCCATTTCGGCTAATTCAAAGAGATGGTCAAACTCAGGCAGAACGTAATATAAAGGCTGCATAATGTCGATGCGATAAGGTGTTCGAAGCGCATCAATTGCAGTAAGCGGGTTACGCAATGGAGTGTCGCTGTCCAATGCATATATGGTTTCGCCAGGTGAAGATAAGATGCCGCCGCCATATATCTTAAGTTCATCCCTCGCGCGCACCAACCCAAACTCTACTGTGAACCAATAAAGGCGCGCCAAATAGACTCTATCTTCTTTGCTAGCAGCTAAACCCAACTTGCCGTACGTGTGGGTAAAGTGGGCAAATGCTGGATTCGTTAATAACGGACAATGGCCAAACACTTCGTGAAAAATGTCGGGCTCTTGCAAGTAGTCAAATTCTTCGCGAGTACGAATAAAGGTTGCCACAGGGAACTGCTTATTCGCCAACAGCCTAAAGAACTCACCAAAATTAATTAATGCTGGTACTTCGGCTGTTTGCCACCCGGTTTTCTCCATCAATACTTTATTGATGTCTGGCAGCTGTGGAATTGCTTTTTTGTTTAGTTTCAACAAGTCGAGACCATCCAAGTATTCTTGGCACGCTCTTTCTTTCACCAGCGGAATTTGTCTCTGATAGAGTTCAGACCAAATCTGATTCTCTTCATCTGACCAATGGATAATGCCATTTTCATCAGATTGTCTCGACTGGTATTGCGTTGATTTTGGCATAACTTCTGTAACCAATAGGTGTTTGATAACTGCCTATCAGTCTAATGAAATTCGCGACGTCGAAAAGTGCAAGCTCTCACTGGGCTTTCGTTTCACCTGTAACAAGAATTTTACATTGAAATTTAAAGTCATTGATTTAAAAGAAAAAACCGCTCTCCATGAGCGGTTTCAACTTGAAACGTTTGTGAAGTTTAATGCCAATTAAAGACGACTAATTTCTTTATTAAGTTGGTATTCTCGAGACGTTACATATGTTTCCATTTTGCGAAGGCGAACTTCAGCTTTTTCAAAGCGATTGCGAATATCATGAAATGCTTGCTTGGGTGGCTCACCCGCTTGCCACACTTTCGTCTTCACTTCGACTTTTGAGCTTTTTACCTGACCACCGTTAGGATTTGTCCAACCTTTACCCTTTGAAAAAACAGGTTGTGCTGGCGCATTTTTCAACCCAATGGGCTTCTTATCAAGAATGAACCAAGCTGCAATATAAGCAACAAAGATGAAAGGTCCAGCCAACAAAAAGAAACCTGTTACTACTAAAATTCGAACTAACCAGGTTTCAAGGCCAAAATACTCGGCTACCCCTGAACAGACGCCTGCAATCCTTGCATTTTCTGGATTTCGATAGAGCTGTTTACCATTTCTCATGCTCTATTCCTCCACTCAGGCGCCTCGCTATCCAAAATGGCCTCTAATGTCTCAATTCGCTCACTCATTTTCTCAGCTTTCTCGGCTAGGTCTTGTAAGGATGCATGCTCTTCCGCACTCAATCCTTGGTTGACCTGCTTTTTACTGCGGTAGTGTAAAATTAGCCATATGGGAGCTACGAATATTGAGAACACCACAAGGGGCATAACCAACACTGCAATTGTACCTTCATCCATCTCAATCTCTCCTACAAACTCTGATGTAACTACCCTCCTTCCAATTTAACATCAGGAGGGTACACACTATTCTTATTATTCTGATTTTTCAGTGCTTTTATTCGCACCTTTAACCTTCGCTTTCAGCGCCGCAAGTTCGTCTTCCACTTTATCGCTAGCCTCTAACTCGGCAAACTCGTCTTGCAGTGTCTTTTTACCTAAATCATAGGCTTCTACTTGGGATTCAAGATCATCGATCTTACGCTCGTACTGCTCAAACCGTCCCATCGCATTATCAACTTTAGTGCTATCTAGCGTCTTTTTCACTTCAAGACGTGAGCTAGCCGTTTTCTGGCGCATAATAATCGCTTTCTGACGATTCTTGGCATCCGCAAGTTTTTCTTGAAGCTGGCTAATTTCATCTTGAAGCTTGCTGATTTGTTCTTCAACAACGGCCAATTCTTTACTGAGCGCTTCTGCAGCTTCTGCAGACTTTTTCTTTTCTTGCAGCGCAGCGCGTGCTAAGTCTTCTCTATCTTTGCTTAACGCTAGTTCTGCTTTTGCTTCCCAATCATTTGCATCGCTTTCATACTTTGCAATTTGATTCGCTATTTCCTTTTTATTGGCTAAAGTTTTTGCAGATGCAGAGCGCACCTCAACCAATGTGTCTTCCATTTCCTGAATGATTAATCTAACCATTTTCTCAGGATCTTCGGCTTTGTCTAAAATCGCATTAATGTTCGAATTCACAATATCTGTAAAACGCGAGAAGATACCCATAATAATTACCTCTTGCTAAAAATGGTAAGTGTTAGAAAACACCACACTTGATAAATAGGTTACTCTTGGTATAGGTAGTATTCAATATACTTGCCAACTTTCTGTCGATGCTAACCTACTATTTTTTATACATTTTTCACGCAGACAAATAATACTCGTTTATCAATTTATTTTGTTCTACACTATTAATTGGTCGAAATGACTAATTTTTGAGGGATTTAATGAGTAGGTATCGACAGCAAGACAATTTACTTGGCCAAGCAAATAGTTTTCTAGAAGTTTTAGAGCAAATTTCACAGATTGCACCGCTAGACAAACCCGTTCTCGTCATCGGCGAACGAGGCACTGGTAAAGAGCTGATTGCTGCGCGCCTGCACTTCTTATCAAAACGCTGGGATCAAAACTATATTAAGCTAAATTGCGCAGCGTTAAGCGAAAGTTTATTAGAGAGTGAGCTTTTCGGTTATGAAGCAGGCGCGTTTACTGGCGCGTCAAAACGTCGTGAGGGCCGTTTTGAAGTCGCTCATAACGGTACCTTGTTTTTGGACGAGCTGGCTAACACATCAGGTCTCATTCAGGAAAAGCTACTGCGTGTCGTTGAATACGGTGAATTTGAGCGAGTTGGCGGCAGCAAATCAGTAAAAACTGATGTTCGCCTTATTGCAGCGACAAACGAGGATTTACCGGCTCTTGCTGACGCTGGTGAGTTTCGCGCCGACCTTTTGGATCGACTTGCGTTTGACGTTATTACTATCCCTCCTCTTCGCGAACGTCGTGAAGACATCATGATGTTAGCTGAAAATTTTGCTATTAATATGGCCCGCGAAATGGAGATGGAGTTATTTAGCGGATTTACCGAGAAAGCCAAACGCACGCTACTTGACTATGATTGGCCTGGTAACATACGTGAGCTCAAAAACGTGGTCGAGCGAGCGGTTTACAGAACCAACAACCCTCATCTTCCAGTACATGAAATAGTGCTTGACCCTTTCGAGTCTGTCTATCGTCCAAAGAGCAGAGTAAAAACAAACGACAGAGTGAGCACATCAGACTCGGTTAGCAAAAAAGTACAGACAGACACACCATTTGTTGGCGAGCGGACAGAAAATGTCGACGTTACTCCGCGTGCCCCAGCTCCAAAGCAAGAAATTGTAGAATATCCCATAGATTTGAAAGAACGCTCTCAACAACATGAGATAGATATGATAAAACAGGCACTTGCTGATAGTCAGTTTAATCAAAAGAAAACCGCTGAAAAATTGAGCCTAACTTATCATCAGCTACGAGGCTATCTCAAAAAATATAACTTATTAGATTCTTCCGCTGAAAACGTTGAGGCGTAAAGCATGTCCCTTGGTTTGGTAACGCGTTTGTCATTGTGTTTATGTACGGCGCTTCTCGTTGCATCTTGTGCTAAACAAAATAAGCAAGCGTTTTACAATACAGGCATAATTTACTGCTCTGAAAGCAATCCAGTTACTTTTAACCCCCAGCTCGATACATCAAGTACTACCTCGGATGCCTCGTCTCACCAACTGTACGATAGGCTGCTCGATTTCGATCCGGGCTCAGGTCGCATTGTGCCAAGCTTAGCGAGTAGTTGGTTGGTAAGCGATGATGGACTTACCTATGCTTTTCAGCTTCGCAGAGACGTTTGGTTTCACAAAACAGGCTATTTCAAACCAACACGGAATTTCAATGCCGACGACGTTATTTTTAGCATAAACCGATGGCGTTTGCGTTCGCATCCTTATCACTATGTATCAGGCGGGCGTTATCCGTATTTTGAAAGTATTGGTCTTGCTCAAAATATTGAATCGGTAGAGCGTGTCAACGGCTATCGCGTTGAAATAACGCTTAAACAACGCGATAGCTCATTTTTATCAAATTTAGCCACAGACTTCGCCGTAATTTTGTCAGAAGAATATGCCGACGCGCTTGCAAAGGCCGGAACACCGAGCCAAATTGACGAACTTCCTATTGGCACCGGGCCATTTAAATTTTACAGCTATCGCAAAGATCACTTTATTAAGTATCAACGCCATGACAACTATTGGCGCATACAAGCAATGGAAGAAAAAAAGCCGGAAACGCCCGTGGTCGAGCAACTCATTTTTGATATAACCCCACGAAGCTCACTTAGATTGGCCAAGCTAATGACTGGGGAATGTGACGCAACAGCGTTTCCTGCACAAACTGAGCTTGAAGTGATTCGCACCGAAAGTGACCTGACACTAGCCGAAAAACCGGGCCTTAACATTGGCTTTTGGGCCTTTAACACCCAACGCCCGCCATTTGACAACCCTGATGTAAGACGGGCACTCGCTGCCGCTATTGATAAGAACACCCTATTAGAAGCGGTGTATTTCGATAGCGCTACGCGAGCGAAAACATTGTTGCCTGCGGCAAGTTGGGCGTTTCAAAATGATGCTGATGACACGGCCTACAATCCGGTATTGGCACGTAAATTACTGGCTGATGCAGGTGTAGCGCCTGGATTTTCAATGACGATATGGGCTATGCCCGTAGAACGCGCGTACAACCCAAACGCGAATAAAATGGCTGAGCTTATTCAGCGCTACCTTCGCGACGTTGGTGTAGAGGCCACTATTGTAAGCTACGATTGGACTACATTCAGGCGCCATCTTCAAGAAGGTCTGCACGACTCAGTATTAATTGGCTGGTCTGCGGATAACGGTGATCCTGATAATTTTTATCGCCCCCTTTTGAGCTGCGGCGCCATACCATCGGGCACAAACCGGGCGATGTGGTGTAACGACGACTATGATAAGCTGCTCAATGAAGCCCTTCAAACCGATGATATTGAAGAACGTACCGCTATTTATAAACAAGTGAATCGTTTATTATACGAGCGTCTTCCTTTGGTGCCCATTGCCCATGCCTATCGCTATCAAGCATACAGAAATGAACTACAAGGCATGACAATAAACCCCTTCGGTGGTGTGCGTTTTGGCGGGGTAGAAAAAACACTGTGATCCAGATTCTCGTAAGATACTGCACTTTATTTATATTAACGCTTTTAGTGTTAACAATTATTTCGTTTTCACTCGCATACCTTTTCCCAGGCGACCCCCTCGAAAACTTGACCGGACTTGTGCCTCAAAACGAAATTCAGCGCGCGGCACTTGAAAAACAATTTAAGCTAGACCAGTCCTATGTTTTTCAATTTTTCTACTACGTGGGTAATCTACTGACGGGGGACTGGGGATACAGCTTTACCTCTGGTCTGCCGCTTCGAGAAGAAGTAGGTATTGCCATGCCCGCTACCATAGAATTAGCAACGTATGCGATGTTAATGGCTTTATTTGTTGGAATACCTTTAGGGTATTATGCGGGTATTCGCTGTTATTCAACGTCTGATCATTTAATCAATAGCACTAGTATTACTACCTATTCTTTCCCCGTTTTCTGGTTTGCGTTACTGCTAATTCTCATATTTAGTTTGCAATTAGACGTGGCACCACTATCTGGTCGCATAAGTTTGATTTACGACATAGAACCAATTACGGGCTTTATTCTGTTTGACGTTTTACTGTCAGATATCGAAAACAAATCCTTGGCATTTAAAGATGCCCTATCGCATTTAGCACTACCTACGTTTGCGATTGGTGCTATTACCACGGCTTCAATGATTCGCATAACTAGGCGCTCTGTTATAGATGTCAAGCATCGCCCTTACATTGCGGCTGCCGTGTCACGCGGGCTTTCTAGCTGGCAAATATTCTTCCGTCATATTCTTCGTAATGCGCTGCTTCCTATTTTACCGTTAATGGCCATTCAAATTACTACGCTTATTACGAATGCTATGATTGTTGAAACCCTATTTTCATGGCCCGGTATTGGCAACTGGTTGATTCAAGCCATTTATCAACGAGATTACCCCGCTCTGCGTATCGGTATGATGGCGGTATCTACGGTGGTGATTACCCTAACTATCCTCGTTGATTTATTTAACCGTTTGATTGACCCAAGTAGAGAGAAATACGAACGTGCCACAGTTTAGTTTGTACGAAGAAGAGTTCCATCCATCGCCGTGGCAAAGAACCTGGGCGTCGTTTAAAGCGAGCCACATTTCTATGCTCGGCTTAATCATGCTGGCGCTGTTTGTTGTATGTGCATTGTTCGCTCCTGTCATCACACCCTATGATGCAATAGAGCAAAATATTGATGGGTTATTAATACCGCCAAGCTGGCTAGCTAATGGCTCCATTTCTCATCTTTTTGGCACAGACGCGTTGGGACGAGACTTGTTTACTCGTATTATCTATGGCTGCAGAACTACGTTAGGCTCAGCATTTATCACTGTTGTGCTTGCTATGTTAATGGGCGTAAGTCTCGGAACGCTCGCTGGTATGCTAAGAGGAGTGCGATCCAGTGTGGTTAACCATTTACTCGATGCACTCATGGCTATACCCACCCTCCTTATTGCCATTATTATCGTTGCTATATTGGGTACAGGCTTGGTCAACAGTATGTGGGCAATCACGCTGGCTTTAATTCCTCAGTTTGTACATCACACGCGAAGCTTTGTGCGCGCTGAGATGAAGAAAGACTACATCGTGGCATCCACATTAGATGGCGCTAGCAAATGGCAGCTTTTCGTTCACTCTATTTTACCCAATATGACGGAAATGCTGGTTGTGCAAGGAACCCTTGCCCTTTCTATCGCGGTTATTGATATTTCAGCGCTGGGCTTTTTAAGTTTAGGGGCACAATCACCGTTACCTGAACTAGGCGTTATTCTAGCCGACGGGCTGGATGTAACTTACTTGGCTCCTTGGAACGTAGCCGTCCCCGGCATGACGATATTTTTTGTTGTACTGTCCATCAATATCGTGGGTGACGGCTTGCGTTCTTCACTAAGAAAAAGAGTGAGTCACTAATATGCCGATGCTTGATATCAAAAACCTCACCTTAGAAATGCAGAACGGTGACAGCACTATAAAAGCGTTGGATAAAGTAAATTTGTCAGTGAGTTCAGGCGAGATCCGTGCACTTGTGGGCGAATCGGGTTCTGGTAAGAGTCTTATTGTATCGGCAATCTGTGGAGCGCTGCCAAATCAGTGGAATTTAACCGCCGACCGTATGAGCTGGAATGGAGAAAACCTTTTAGGCATGTCGGTTCAACAACGTCGCGAAGTGATGCGTCGTGAAATCGCGGTGGTTTTTCAAAACCCACAAGCGGCGCTCGACCCGTCGGCAACGTTAGGCGAGCAACTCGAAGAAAGTATTCCTGATGAATTCGTTGAAGGTAGCTGGTTTTGGCAACGTGCGCAGCACAGAAAAAAAATAGCCATAAGCACTGTACACAAAGTGGGGATAAAGCACCACAAGCATTACTTGAGCGCATTCCCCCATCAAATCCCTGCTGATATTGGGCAAAAGTTCATGATAGCAATGGCGCTGGTGTCTCAACCCAAATTACTTATCGCAGATGATCCCACCCGAGGCATGGAGCCCACAACCAAGACGCAGATCCTAAAACTCTTTACGCGTCTTAATCAAACTCGCTCCCTATCCATTTTGTTTGTCAGCCATGATTTGCTTGCCATTGCGAGTATGTCACATTCAATGACAGTGCTTTACGCCGGGCAGACTGTGGAATCGGGAAAAATGAAGCACATTAAGAAGCGCCCGCTTCATCCTTACACCAAAGCATTGCTAGATAGTGCACCGAGTTTCAGAAAAGATTTGCCACCGAAGTCATCACTACCAACCTTAAGCGGCTCTATTCCAACGCTTCAACATTTGCCTATTGGCTGCCGATTAGGGCCACGCTGTCCACGAGCTCAGCGCGCATGTGTACAAACGCCAGCCGTACGAAAAATTCACGATCATAGCTACAGCTGTCATTACCCTCTACATATGGAGAAGCCGTGATGGATATTTTGCAGGTAAAAGATCTTACGTTTATACATAACGAAAAGAAGCGCTGGTTAAAACGGCCTGAAGTATTTCAGCTTGGGCCGGTTAATTTGAGCGTTAAGCGAGGAGAAACTATCGCCATTATTGGTGAAAACCGTTCAGGTAAATCGTTACTTGCAAAATTACTAGTAGGTGCACTGCCCGCCGATGCCGGTGAAATCGAAATAAACACCCACAAGTATTTAGCTAAGTACCAGTCAAAAGATGGGCAGCGAAAACGCACACACGACATTCGGATGATTCTGCAACACAGTGCTGAGTCTATGAATCCGGCAGTGCCCGTTGGCAAAATTCTGGACGAACCTTTACGTTTAAATACAGGGCTAAGTGAAGCCGAACGCAAACCAATTGTTGAAGATATGTTGGTTAAAGTAGGACTTTTACGCGAACACTATTACTTTTACCGTCATATGCTGTCTGATGGACAACAGCAGCGCGTAGCGCTAGCCAGGGCCATTGTATTAAAACCTAAAGTGTTAGTAGCTGATGAACCTTTTGCAGCACTAGACCCTACTATTCGTTCGCAAACCGTAAACCTTATTTTGCAGCTACAACAAGAGTTGGGCTTAGCTTTTATTTTTATTAGCCACAATTTAGGGATTGTGCGCCACATTGCAGATAGAATTATCGTAATGGAAAGCGGCGAAATTGTAGAGGAAGGGAAGACCGAGACCATCTTTAGGTGGCCACAGCATACTCGTACTAAGAAGCTAGTAACCGCATACCAATCGCTAGTGCCTCAAAATACGATAAGATAAAACGCTAGCTTCCATTCTCATAGACGCGAACACTTCTTTCTTTCACGCTGATTTAGCCCATGAAATTGAATGCGCTAGTCATCTTCACTCTAGTCGATATCCTTTGCTGAAATAGTGCTAAAAATTTAAAAAAGGGGCTGTAGATGCCCCTTTTTTAACGCGGTCGTAGAATTTACCCGACAAGTGCCAAAAGGATTCCTGCAGCGACCGCGCTTCCGAGTACGCCTGCCACGTTAGGCCCCATTGCGTGCATTAGTAGGAAGTTATGTGGGTTTGCTTCTAGCCCAACCTTGTTCACTACCCTAGCCGCCATTGGCACAGCAGACACGCCAGCAGCGCCAATCAGCGGGTTTATACTGCCACCAGACAGCTTGCTCATTAGCTTAGCCATAAGTACACCCGCAGCAGTACCTATACCAAACGCAATAGCGCCAAGGCCCAAAATGCCTAAGGTCTCGACCGTGAGAAATGCTTCAGCTGATAGCTTTGATCCTACGGCTAAACCAAGGAAAATAGTGACCGTATTGATGAGCTCGTTTTGGGCTGTTTTGCTCAATCTGTCTACCACGCCACACTCTTTCATTAAGTTACCGAAGCAGAACATGCCAACAAGCGGCGTAGCGGCAGGTAAAAACAAGATAGTCATAAACAGCACTGCGAGTGGGAAAATAATCTTCTCTCGCTTTGATACAGGTCGTAATTGACCCATTTTTATCTCGCGCTCTTCTTTTGTGGTCAGCGCTTTCATTATCGGTGGCTGGATAATAGGCACCAACGCCATATAAGAGTATGCAGCGACTGCAATCGCACCAAGCAAATCAGGCGCAAGCCGTGAGGCGAGGAAAATGGCAGTAGGCCCATCCGCGCCACCTATGATAGCAATGGCGCTCGCGTCCTTTAACGTAAACTCAAAGCCAGGTATAAGGTTCAGCGCTATCGCGCCAAACAAGGTAGCAAAAATACCGAACTGCGCAGCCGCGCCAAGTAACAACATTTTGGGGTTAGCAATAAGCGCACTGAAATCAGTCATTGCGCCTACGCCCATAAAGATGAGCAGAGGAAACACCCCTGTATCTATGCCGATTTTGTATATGTAGTGCAGCAACCCGCCCGCTTCTGAAAAACCAGCAATTGGAATGTTCGTAAGCAATGCACCAAAACCAATGGGCAGTAGAAGCAATGGCTCAAACTTTTTAACGATGGCCAAGTACAACAAGCCGAACCCCACTGCCATCATTATCAGCTGGCCGGCTTCAAAGTGCGCAAGCGCGGTACTATCCCAAAGTACCATTAACTTATCCATGTACTACCCCAAGAAGATTAACGGTTGACCACTGGTGACGGCATCGCCTTCACTAACCGTAATGTCGGTGACCGTACCGGTATATGCACAGCGGATCTCTGTCTCCATTTTCATGGCTTCAAGGATCATCACCACATCGCCTTCTGACACGCTGTCGCCGTTTCTCACCAAGACTTTGAAGACGTTACCTGCAAGCGGTGCATCAATAGACTGAGAAGCGGTAGAGTCTGATGGCGCAGCGCTATTGGTTTGAGGCTGTGCTTGCGTCTGAGAGCCACTAGCAGGTGTAACGCTCGTCAGCGTACCTGAAGGTGCCACTTCTACGCGATACACTCTTCCATCTACGTTTACGTCGTAAGTTTCACTCGCGGTAGCCCCTTGTGAGCTTGACTTGGCTTCAGCAGGCTTAGGCGCACTCGAGCTTTGCGACTCTTGCGCGCTAGGTGCAGGTTCAAACGCATCAGGGTTGCCGCGGTTTTCGATAAACTTTAGGCCTATTTGCGGGAATAAGGCATAAGTCAAAACATCATCAATTTTATCGTCTGACAGCGATAGTTGCTTTTTCTCAGCCAGTTCATCAAGCTCTTTACTCAGTGTATCCAGCTCTGGTGCAATATTGTCAGCAGGGCGACATGTCACGGGCTCTGCGCCATCAAGCACACGCGCCTGCAACTCCTTGTTTACTGGTGCTGCGGTAGCGCCATATTCACCTTTGAGAACGCCTGCGGTTTCTTTTGTAATGCTTTTGTAACGCTCGCCGGTGAGTACGTTAAGCACTGACTGCGTGCCCACGATTTGTGAGGTTGGCGTAACAAGAGGAATGAACCCAAGATCTTCCCTTACCCGTGGAATTTCTTTTAACACTTCTTCGAATTTATCTTCAGCGCCCTGCTCTTTAAGCTGACTTTCCATGTTGGTTAGCATTCCGCCCGGTACTTGAGCCAAAAGAATACGTGCATCTACCCCCTTGAGACTGCCTTCGAACTTGCTGTATTTCTTTCTTACTTCCCTGAAGTAACTGGCAATTTCTTCTAGTTCGGGTAGTGCAATACCCGTATCGCGCTCTGTACCTTCTACGATAGAAACCATGGTCTCAGTTGCGCTATGACCATAAGTCATGCTCATTGAAGAAATAGCCGTGTCCAGCATATCAATGCCGGCATCGATAGCTTTTTGATACGTCGCCGTACTCAACCCTGTTGTGGCATGGCACTGCATGGCAATAGGTACATCAACCGTTTCTTTTAATCCGGTAATCAATGCCTCGCACTCGTACGGTTTTAAAAGCCCAGCCATATCTTTTACGCAGATAGAATGAACCCCTAGGTCTTCAAGCTGTTTCGCCATTTCGAGCCAAAGCTTAAGGTTGTGCACAGGGCTTACCGTATAAGAAATTGTCCCTTGCGCGTGAGCGCCACTGTCTATGGTCGCTTTTATTGCGGTTTTCAAATTCCTAATGTCATTCATGGCATCAAAAATTCTAAATACATCTACGCCACTTTCGTGAGCACGCTCTACAAAGCGAGTGACAACATCGTCAGCATAATGGCGGTAACCCAATAGGTTTTGACCACGCAACAGCATTTGCTGTTTTGTGTTAGGCATGACTGCTTTTAGCTTTCTGATGCGCTCCCAAGGGTCTTCCCCTAAATAACGAATACAGGCATCGAATGTAGCACCACCCCAAGATTCAACTGACCAAAAGCCAGCTTTATCTAGTTTTTCCGCTATGGGAAGCATATCTTCAATACGCATGCGCGTAGCAAGAAGAGATTGGTGGGCATCACGCAGAACCAGCTCGGTAAGGGCCAGAGGCTTAGACATGGTAACTCCTGATTAGGCTTTATTTTTTAGAATTTTGGCGATGGGTATGAATTGCGGCAGAAATAGCTGCGATAACGTTTCCGTCTATTCCTGGTTGTACCGCTTGATTGTTTCGGCGCAAATTAGCTGAAGGCCCTTTTAAATTAGCTGAAGGCTCTGCTGTTTCACCGGGAAAAGCTTCACAAAATCGGGCAATGAGATGAATACCCACAATAAGAAGCCCTAAGAATGAGAAAACAAATACCATTCCTATAAGCATAAGAGAACCTGCTTCAAAGAGTAGGCTAGCGACGGATCCCGAATCCATATTCAATCCTGTTGTTATTTTGTACCTGAATAAGTATCACGTGGTTTTTAAAAACACAACAAAGCAGCATAAAAAACCACTTTAAAATGAATAAAACCCGCAAAAATGAAACTTAATGCATTATTCTTTAATAAATTTGCAACATAAGCATATTTTAGGAATTAGCATAAGCGTTGCCGATACCAGCAACCTGCGTTTACGTTCATTTATACTCACGCCTTAATGAAAGCCTATATTTTCCGTAAAGTCACTGTCTAGCTGTTTAGCGAAATCTTTCGCATGCATCGCCACTAATTCTAGCTGCATATGTCGTTCATCCTCAGGTACGTATGCAGGCACATTTACTGGACTTCCCTCACAGTCCACCGCCATAAAAGTTATAAAACAGCGATTTGCGACCGACGTGGTATTTTCCGTGGCGTCGCCCGATTTAACCACAACATAGATATGCATACTTGACGCACCAGTGTGTACCAACGATGCGGTTATCTCAACTAGCTGGCCTACTTTTATAGGTTTTATGAAACGTATGCCATTAGCAGACACCGTGACGCAGTAACATTTGGACCACTGCGCGGCACAGGCATAGGCTGCTTGGTCAATCCATTTCATTACAATGCCACCGTGAACGTTACCGCCAAAGTTGACGTCGGTAGGTTCTGCTAAAAATCGAAAAGTAGTAGATGGATGTGCCATAGCGTACCTCGCGCTTTACTGCTGTTAGACACAATAAGTTTAGCTTAAAATTTAAACAGCGCGCTTAGACGAAAGTGGAGAGAACAAAAATAAAGGAGTAGAAATGAAAAAACCCACCTAAAAAGGTGGGTTTTTCAATATGGCGCGTGTGGAAGGATTCGAACCTCCGACCGCCTGGTTCGTAGCCAGGTACTCTATCCAGCTGAGCTACACACGCGTAAACTTATGTACTTTTGAATTCTACCTCAAAAGGTGACGCTTTAAAATAAGTGGCGCGTGTGGAAGGATTCGAACCTCCGACCGCCTGGTTCGTAGCCAGGTACTCTATCCAGCTGAGCTACACACGCGCAAAACTTGTTGTTGGCCGTCACTGCCAACGA
The DNA here is from genome assembly GCF_056160665.1 of Alteromonas sp. ABH4_453. NCBI lineage: Bacteria > Pseudomonadati > Pseudomonadota > Gammaproteobacteria > Alteromonadales > Alteromonadaceae > Alteromonas > Alteromonas sp. ABH4_453. The sequence continues at coordinate 121,721 of NZ_JBSWXP010000006.1, read as the reverse complement.
ATAATGGCGGAGAGGGAGGGATTCGAACCCTCGATACGCGTATATGCGTATGGTTCCTTAGCAGGGAACTGGTTTCAGCCACTCACCCACCTCTCCTTGACTGCGGGGTGCATTTTACGGATTCATTGGCCTGAGTCAAACCTTTTTTATAAAGAAATTGTTCACCCGCTGCCATTTTAAACGATTCGAGCAAAAAACCAGTAATTTGTTCGCAATACAAGCAATTAAACCGAATTTTATTTAACGACCCTCGTTAATTTGCATTTGAATATGCGCAGCTTCATTGCAGTTTTAACTGACCCATCTTAATAATTTAGTCAATTTTTCAAAAATAATATCAAAAAGTTTTGAATTTATTTGTTCATAACCAAGTACGCTGATTCGTATTACTTACTTCAGTTCTTTAAAAACGCTCCAAAACCTCAAATAGAGCGGTATATGTCTCGACTTTAAAATCGTCCACCCAGAAGGCACAGTGCTAGAAAAAAGCTGTGCACGACCCAGAGACTTAACTTGGTCGTTAGCGCGAGACATCACAACGTCATTTCTGGCGAAATAGAACAGAAACAATAGACTTGCGTTAAAGCCCGATAAGATTTACTCACTTAAAACAAAAAAGGCCAGCTTAAGCTGACCTTTTCCAATGAAGCATATTATGCAATTATTCCGCAGAGCCTGGCTGACCGCCTTTTTCTGCTTGAATGCGCATGTATATCTCTTCACGGTGCACAGAAACTTCTTTTGGTGCATTCACACCGATACGTACCTGATTCCCTTTTACACCTAGTACGGTAACGGTTACATCGTCACCAACCATAAGCGTTTCACCAACTCGACGAGTCAAAATAAGCATTCTCTTGCTCCTGTTCCTTAATACTGAACATCATCCATTAAGATTTGCCAACCCATCGGCACGACCCGATGGAAGCGACAGTGATTCCCTGTTTCTGCGTCACTTCAAAAACTCACTGTTATAAACAAAAATAATTATAGCTTATCTTGTAACCAAGCGTTAACCGAATCTAGCGCTTGGGCCAAGTTTTCAGGCTGATCACCGCCGGCCTGCGCCATATCTGGACGACCGCCCCCTTTGCCACCTACTTGAGATGCAACAAAGTTAACTAGCTCGCCCGCTTTAACTTTACTAGTGAGGTTTTTAGTAACGCCAGCAATAAGATTCACCTTCGCGTCATTAGCCACACCTAATACTACGATCCCTTCGCCAATTCGGTTTTTAATGTCATCCATCATTGAACGCAATGACTTCGCTTCAACACCTTCCAAATTAGCAATAAGAACTTTAACGCCATTTATCTCTACTGCATTACTAAGCATATCAGCACCTTGCTGACTCGCCAGTTTTTGTTTCGCAGAATTGAGCGCTTTTTCTAGTTCTTTAGTCTGATTTTGTAGAGAAACTACACGATCAAGTACATTTTGGCTGTCTGTTTTTAATAATGCAGACAATGAAGACAGTGTCGCTTGCTGTGTTTGCACAACTTCAAGTGCGTGTTCGCCAGTGACCGCTTCAATACGTCGAACGCCCGATGCAATACCCGCTTCGCTGGTAATTTTGAACAAACCTATGTCACCAGTACGCGTAACGTGAGTACCACCACATAACTCAACAGAGAATGGCCCCATGGTTACCACACGAACTTTTTCGTCGTACTTTTCGCCAAATAGCGCCATAGCGCCTGATGCTTTGGCTTCATCTAAATCCATTAGTTCAGTTGCTAACGTATGGTTTGCTCGTATTTCTTGGTTAACTCGTCTTTCAATCTCAGCAAGCTGCTCTGCCGTTACTGCCTCAAAATGCGAGAAGTCAAAACGCATGCGCGGCGCTTCAACCAATGAACCTTTCTGGGTTACGTGTTCACCTAGAATTTCACGCAATGCTGCATGAAGTAAATGCGTAGCACTGTGGTTCTTTTTGATAGCTTCACGATTTGCTGCATCAATCGCTGCGGTTGCCGTATCACCTTTAGATACCGAGCCTTTAGCAACACCTTTGTGTGCAAACGCATTGCCCATTTTTTGAGTATCGGTAACAACAAATTCACCGTTTGCCACGCGAAGCACACCCTTGTCACCTGCCTGACCACCGCTTTCAGCATAGAACGGCGTGCTGTCTAATACCACAACGCCTTCTTGACCGTCTTCAAGCTTCTCAACAAATGCATTGTCGGCAATAAGTTCAACCACATTAGCCTGACCTTCTACATCGGTGTACCCAGTAAATGAGGTTGTGTGGTCAATGGCGAGTTTACTGTTGTAGTCTGCGCCAAAGTTGCTAGCCTGCTGTGCACGAGCACGCTGCGCTTGCATGGCAGCTTCAAAACCTTCTTCGTCAATCTTAAGATCGTGCTCACGCGCTACATCATTGGTTAAATCAGTAGGAAAACCATAGGTGTCGTAAAGCTTGAACACTACGTCACCCGGCACTGTATCGCCTTCCAAGGTTTCTAGTGCATCGTTTAGGATAGCCATACCACGGGCTAGCGTTTTGCTAAACTGCTCTTCCTCAACACGCAATACTTTTTCTATTACCGGCAGTTGGTCTACAAGTTCTGGGTATGCTTCACCCATTTCTTTGGCAAGTGATGCTACAAGCTTGTAGAAGAAGATGTCGTTTGCGCCAAGCTGATAGCCGTGGCGAACAGCGCGACGAATAATACGGCGTAGTACGTATCCGCGCCCTTCATTTGATGGCATTACACCATCGCAAATTAAGAAGCTGCACGAACGAATGTGATCGGCGATAACACGAAGTGACTTGTTCTCTAAGTCTTCGCTACCAACAATTGATGCTGCCGATTTGATCAAGTTTTGGAAAAGGTCGATTTCGTAGTTGCTGTGCACGTTTTGCAAAATAGCGGAAATACGCTCTAGGCCCATACCGGTATCGATTGAAGGCTTAGGGAGTGGCTCCATGGTGCCGTCAGCTTGTTTATTAAACTGCATGAATACCAGGTTCCAAATTTCGATAAAACGGTCGCCGTCTTCTTCAGGTGTTCCCGGAGGACCACCCCAAATGTGCGCACCGTGATCGTAGAATATTTCAGAACAAGGACCACATGGACCGGTATCACCCATAGACCAGAAGTTATCTGACGTGCTAATGCGAATAATCTTTTCTTTTGGAACACCAATATGGTTTTCCCAGATGTCGAAAGCTTCGTCATCTTCAGAATAAACGGTGACTAAGAGCTTTTCTTCTGGCAAACCAATTTCTTTGGTAAGGAAATTCCATGCAAACTCTATCGCTTCTTTTTTGAAATAATCGCCAAAGCTGAAATTACCCAGCATTTCAAAAAAGGTGTGGTGACGCGCAGTGTAACCTACGTTTTCAAGGTCATTATGCTTACCACCTGCGCGAACGCAGCGCTGCGACGATACCGCACGGGTATAGCTGCGCTTTTCCGCACCTAAGAAGCAGTCTTTAAACTGGTTCATGCCCGCGTTGGTAAAAAGAAGTGTGGGATCATCTGCCGGTACCAGTGACGAGCTCGCCACCGCTTGGTGGCCATGGCTTTTAAAATAATCGATAAACTTGTTACGTAAGTCAGCAGTTGATAATGTCATTGAAAACCTAACTTCCTTTATTCTATTCTTGAAACGTGCGATTTGCCTGTTCTAATGAGCTTTATAATCGGGGCAATTTGCGAATACGCAATACGCCAATCCTCGCTATAATTCTCTGGATAATTAAAATGCACACAAATTTGCGCAACAATACCACGGATAACGCAATTTTGTTAAGTGTAACGGGGGTAAGATAGGCTCAAATTTCACTTTATACAGACGAAAATAGCCAATATTCATAAAACGAATCGCTAACGGCACTTAATTGTCGGGAAACATGGGCGTAAACCAGCAGTTTTAGTTAGATTCGTTCGCGCTTACCGCATATTCAATGTGTTCTTGGTAAAAGCCACGATATTGAAGAAATTGTTTCTGCTTTTGTCTTAACGCGAATTCGGTTTCATAAAACTCGCCAAACTTTTTCTCTTTTACTTTTTTAGCACTTTCAAACCAGTCAGCGTCAATGTCTCTCATTGCGTGTTCTGCAGTACTTTCATCTACACCATATTGCTGCAAGTCTAATTTTATCGCGCGGGGTCCCTTCCCTTTTAAGTACAGTGCGCGAGCTCGGCTTTCTGCAAATCTAGCATCGCTTTGGATATCAGCATCCTTGAATTCCTCCAGAATAGGCATGAAAACATCACTCGCTATTCCCTTCTGCTGCAACTTTCGCATAATCTCGTTAAAGCTATGCTCTCGTCGTGCCAGCATGCGAGTAATCGCGTCGGTAATGATTTTTCGGTCGAACTCTGACATTTTTGTAAACTTACTCTTCTGTATTAACGTAGAAACCGCGTTATTTTAGCGTTAAATACTCGTACATTGCGACTATCTAGCGTTTTAAGCACTTAACCTCTACATGATGTAAACTGCATGACAGCATCTGACTATCGCATAACAATAATAGATTCGATTGAACAGCTCTCTAAAGAGCGCTGGCAATACCTCGCAAAAGAAGCGGGCCCTTTTCTTTCGTACGAATTTTTGCATGCGCTAGAACGCAGCGGCTCGTGTAGCAATGAATCTGGGTGGCAGCCTTGCCATATTGCTATAGCGCAGAGCCAGCATGAGGCTGTTAATCTCGTTATTCCCGGCTACCTGAAAACTCACAGCTACGGTGAATACGTGTTTGACCACGCTTGGGCTAATGCTTATGCACAGCACGGTCTCGACTATTATCCTAAATGGATATCGGCCATCCCCTTCACGCCCGTAACAGGTTCTAGGCTGCTTTGTGATGGGCACATTGTGCTTACTCCGGCGCTTTTACACGAACTGGAAGGTACGGTGGCAACGTACGTAGAATCCGTATTTGGTGAAACCTTATCTTCTTTTCACTGGTTATTCCCAAATGAAAGCACCTCGGCTCAACTTATTGGTAAAGGCGAACCTGAGGCCAGTGAATTAGCCGATGATTTGCCTAATGACCAATTTAAAGTTCAATCCAGTAATTCCAACCACTACCTGACCCGATACGCGGTTCAGTTTCAGTGGCATAACTACGGTTATGGTGATTTCGACGATTTTCTTAACGCGCTTACCTCCCGCAAAAGAAAAGATATCAAGAAAAGTCGACGTAAACTGAACGAGCAAGGCGTCCGCTTTATCCATCATACCGGCAATGAGATTAGTCCAGATACACTGCAGTTTTTCACAAAGTGTTACAAAGCAACCTATTTAAAACGAAGCGGTCACGTGGGATATTTGAATGATGCGTTCTTTGAGCAGCTTGTCGAGAGCATGAGCGATAACATGCTTATCGTTACGGCAATAGAGAATGAGGTAGCAGTAGCCAGCGCCCTCTTTTTCTACGATGAGACAGGACTGTATGGCAGATATTGGGGAGCACTGAAAGAAATAGACGGGCTACATTTTGCCTGCTGTTATTTTGAAGGCATTGAATTTGCGATCGCGAAAAAACTTCCGCTGTTTAACCCTGGAACCCAAGGTGAACATAAAATACTTCGTGGTTTCGAGCCCATTTATTGCCGTTCACATCACAAATTACAACATGTGTCGTTTCACACTGCTGTAGCAGACTTTTTACAGCGAGAAACGCCGCATATCGCAAGCTATTTTAATCAGGCACGGAATGCATTACCGTTTAACAAGGAATTTGTGCCTACTTTAAAAACAACGAGTGTCACTGCACCTAACGACGACACTTATAATCACAACGAGAAAAATGATGAAATATAAACTTCTTGCCGTAGCAATTGCGGCATCTTTAGGCCTTGCAGGTTGTGGCCAACCTGAGCAAGCAAAAGACCAAACCAGCAAAGTTGAAGCACCAGAGATGAAAGGTGAAGCAGAGCTAGGTTCTTTCGGCGTAGACTTGACCGCTCGCAACGAAGCCGTAAAGCCTGGTGACGATTTCTTCATGTACGCGAGCGGTACATGGTACGACAACTACGAGCTGCCCGCTGACAAAACTCGCTACGGCGCGTTTACGGGTCTTGCAGAGCGCAGTGAAGAGCAAGTTAAAAATATCATTGATGGGCTAATGGAAAAGTCTTCTCTTAATGCAGAAGAGAAGCTTGTTCACGACTTTTTCGTTGCTTATATGGATACCGATACTATCAACGAGAAAGGTATTGAGCCAATTAAAGACGTACTTACGTCTATTGATAGTATTGAGAACAGAACTGACCTAACCAAAGCGTTTGGCAACAGCTGGTTGGTAGGTTCAAGCACACCTATTTACGGTGGCATGTGGTACAACCGCCTTGACCCGAACGAATATCAGTTAAGTGTTGGCGTGGGGGGTTTAGGTCTTCCTGATCGCGATTACTACCTAAGTGATAGCGAGCGTTTTGTTAAAATTCGTGAAGCTTACGTAGCACACATCGAGCAAATGCTTAATTTTGCAGGCGAAGAAAACGCCGCCGAAAAAGCAGCAAACATTCTTGCTCTTGAAACACAAATTGCAGACATTCAGTGGCCTCGCGAAAAACGCCGTGACCGCGACCTTACTCTTAATCAAATTGAGCGTAGCAAACTGTCTGATGAATACCCCGGCTTTGATTGGAACACGTATTTTGCTCAAACCGGCTATAAGGTGCCTGAGTTGAATATTTCACAACCAGAGCCTGTAAAAGACGTAATTAAGATTATTAATGAAGCTGACTTAGCCGATTGGAAGTCGTACTTGAAGTATCACACTATTTCAAACAATGCGGGCTTCCTTTCTGAAGATATCTACCTAGCCAACTTTGACTTCTTTGGTCGTACACTAAGCGGTCAGCAAGAGCCTCGTCCTCGTTGGAAGCGCGCAGTGAGCCAAATGTCTGGTACTGAGTCACTTGGTTTTGCTATCGGCAAGATTTACGTAAACGAATACTTCCCAGAAAGCTCAAAAGAGCAGATGGCGGAGCTGGTTGAGAACTTGCGTACAGCACTAGGTGAGCGTATTGAAAACCTAGACTGGATGAGCGAAGAAACCAAGGTAAATGCCAAAGAAAAGCTAATGGCATTTAACCCTAAAATTGGCTACCCAGACGAATGGCAGTCTTTCGACGGCGTAACCATCAGCGACAAAGACTTAGTAGGCAATGTTCGAAACCTACGCACATTCTTCCAAGACCAATCGGTAGAACGTGAGCTAGAGAAAACAGATCGCAATCGCTGGGGTATGACACCGCAGCGGGTTAATGCCTACTACAATAGCTCGTTCAATGAAATTGTATTCCCAGCGGCTATTTTGCAACCACCATTCTTTGATCCAAACGCCGACGCAGCAGTTAACTACGGTGCAATCGGTGCGGTAATTGGTCACGAAATGGGACATGGTTTTGACGATCAAGGCTCGAAGTCAGATGCAAACGGTATTCAGCGCAACTGGTGGACCGATGCTGACCGCGCAGCGTTTGAAGAAAAAGCGGATATGCTAGCCGAGCAATACAGCCAGTACGAGCCTATCGAAGGTAACTTCGTAAATGGTCGCAACAGCTTGGGTGAAAACATTGGTGACGTGGGTGGTCTAGCCATGGCTTACCACGCCTACAAACTTAGCCTTAACGGCAAAGAAGCGCCGGTAATTGACGGCCTAACAGGCGATCAGCGTTTCTTCCTTGCATGGGCACAAGTGTGGAAAGAAAAACGCACGGAAGAAAGCATGTTGAATCAACTTCGCGCAGGTACACACGCGCCAGGTCGTTATCGTGCACAAGCTCCAAGAAACCATGATGCATGGTATGAAGCGTTTGATGTGAAACCAGGTGATGCACTTTATCTTGCGCCAGAAGAGCGTGTAAGAATTTGGTAACTCGTTGAGTGCACAGTTTTGTGAGCCTTTTACAGGCTCACTACGCTGAATGGTTCAATGCATTCGGTATCAACTGCTTAAAATATAAAAGGGCGGTACGACTAATGTCATACCGCCCTTTTCTTTCTTCTTAACTCAATGTTTTTTTATGCTTTAACGTATCTGCAGCGAGCCTTTATTTATATTGCCCACTCCAGTTTAACTGCGACTGCTTATTTATTTCCCGTATTGGGCAACTAAATCGCGAACGTATTGCTTACAACGGGCTACAGCCTCTGAAAAATCGCCATTACCTACACTGCCCATGGAATAACGAAGCCAATAACCGTCAATGAGTGCAGCGGTGGACGCAGCGGCATTTTTAACCTGTTCAGGTTGAAGTAACATGCGATAGCTAAACGCTAAGTTACGTTCTAAGCGTTTGTGGTTAATACATTGCAAACGATGCAAGCCTTCATTGTGTAGCGATAACGCCCAGAAGTTAAACCAGGTATTAGTGGCTGAACTCGCCCCCTGCGTTTGTGAAAAGTTATTATCAATAATGAAATCAATCCGCTCTAGGGGGGCCTCAATACGCTGCGTGATTTTTAGCGCATCGAGAAGGTGACGCATTGTTGCTTCAATTAAGCCTTGCTTGTCACCAAAATAGTGACTGATTATCCCTGAAGAAAGCCCAGCTCTTTTACTAATTAAGCTAATCGTTGTGCCGTGATAGCCAACCTCTGCCATCACTTCTAGCGTTGCTTCAATTAATTGCTTCTTACGAACTGGCTCCATTCCCACCTTGGGCATGCTACAACTCCAAACCTTAAATCTAAAAATTAACCTGCAACAGCATTATGCTGTCGCAGGTATGATATCACGATTAAAAGGTTAAGCGTGCGTTGACTGCAACAGCGCGAGGTGCGCCAATCCAAAATGCACCTGGTGCAATGGTAGACGCATAGTCTTCATCAAACAGGTTGTTTACTGTTAAACGCACTTCTAGCTCTTCAGCACCTGAACCAATGTTTTCGATAAAGCCGCCAATATAGAAGTCGCTAACGATATAGTCATCAACTTGTGCTGCATTATCAATATCCAGGTAGCGGCTATCAACGTACTTGGTAGACAGGCCTGCAAAGTAGTTATCGCGTGCCCAATCAAGGCTAATTACCGCCATAGTGTCAGGCGTACCGATAACCGTATTACCTTCAATAGCTACCAGTGACATTTCAGGGTTTTCAGGGTCAGCGATGGCTGCCAGCGCATCGTCAAGTGTATCGTATTGCGTACCTGAACTACCTACCGTCGCAACATATTCTGACTCGCTTAAGGTAATAGAAGTGAACAACGAGAACTCTTCGGTTAGCATAATGTCTGCTGAAATTTCAAAACCGCTAGACTCAATACCGCCCACATTCTTATAACCACCGGCGGCCGCTTCAAGAAAGTCTATGCCCTCAGGAGTTTCGTTGCTGGTAAATTGAATACGGTCGTTAAACTCAATATTGTAGTAGGTCACGCTGGCGTTGAACCCTGGTGATGAGTAGCGGAATCCAACATCAATGTTATCGGCTGTTTCTGGCTTTATAAAGCGAAGGTCAGTATCGTTGCGCTCTAATTGCGCATCTTTAATTGCCGCAAAGTTTTCTCCATAACCGGCAAAAACCTCCAAGCCTTCATATGGTAAAGGCGCGACAATACCGGCTGAAAACAACGTATCTGAATCAGTATTCACCGACAAGTTGTTAACTGAGTCAAAGTTGTCCGTTTTTTCGATGTCTACGTTAAACTTCTTGGCACCAGCGCGAATGCGGGCAAAGCCTACGTCAAGTTCATCTTCCACATAGTACATCAAGGTATCAACTGGGAAGGTTCTGTCGTACTGCACCCAGTAAGGCACATTATCATAATCGACGCTAATAGACGAGTTGGTGATTTTATGCCAATCGCGAGACTCGCCACGCTCATAGTCTTCCCACCAAAGACCAAAACGTAAGGTATTATCAAAATCACCAATTTTGGTGTACCACACTGCATCAGCATTAATGCCAAAACGCTCTTTATCATAATGAGTGTGACGATATGAGCCCACTGGAATAGCCCCTTGCTCGTGGCAGCCAGGGTCGTACTGTGCACCTGCTCCACCGTAAGGGAAAGTTAGTGAACTTTGACAGCCTTCAATAGGGCTTAACTGATTACCTTGTCTATCAACGAAGTAAATTTGTCCAATTTCTTGACCACCGAGGGCTGTGTTGCCAACTACAAGTTCTGAATGACCTTCTGCGCCGTCATCAGTGATGTCGACGATATAAGGTGGCACCCATTCACCGCGGCCTTTATTGTCGTGATAATACACGTTAGTCATGAAATCGACCTGATCAATCGTAAACTCTGCTTGTAGATAAGCGAATAAGTTTTCGCGCAGTGTAGACCAGCCTCGACGATACGCCTGATCTTGATAAGGCACGCCTGTCCACTCGTCAGTTAACTGGTCCCAATCTGGATTTTGCTCATATTGAGCCAACCCGTAAATGCGCTGATAGTTATCTTCGTGAGTATCGTCATAAGACAGGTAACCTGAAAGAGACACGTCGTTAACGGTAGAAATAAACTTCATGGCTAAGTGATCACGAGTGTTCTCTGCCGCCTGCTGCATAAAGTCAGAGCTTTCTTGACTTGAAAGACTGATCCACGCGTAGGTATCTTTAAAGATTTCGCCCGTATCATAGCGAACATAGTATTTTGACGCATCGAACTCACCAGCGGTGACGCTAGCGACTAAACCCTGCTCCATGGATGGGTCAATAGTGGTGAAATTAAGTGTCCCGCCTAGGGCTTCGTGTGAACGGGAAGCAATATCCGCCGTACCTTGAGAAACTTCTATGCCTTTGACATTTTCAGTATCAATATAGCGGTTTGCTTTTGCGCCACCGCCGTAGTTTGAATTACCATTGGCAATGCCGTCTACCGTCATACCTATTTGCTGTTCGTTTAGGTTCACCTGAAAACCACGAATAACAATAGATGTTGACCAGTCATCAGCCCCAAAGGTATCACCTTCGTTAATCAGGACGCCAGGGAGGTTGTCGACTGCGGCTAAAACGCTGCTAAGGTTAGCCTGTTGTTTAAACATATCCTCGCTTGTTGCATTGTTAGCGTAAGAGACGCTTCGCCCAACAACCGTGATTTCTTCTATGCGCTCTTCGTCAGCACGATCTACTTCCTCTGCAAGAGCCTGGAAAGGCACTGTTACCGCAGCCATAGATGATAGAGCAGCAAGTACCGCTATAGATAATTTATTCCTTGATTTCATGTGTTTCCCAAAGTAGTTGTATTTTATTTGCGCACTACTCTAGATGGGTATTGTTACACTTACGTTAAATTTAATTGAACGATCAATTAATTAAATTCACAAATTAATTTAGGGATGAACAGTACAAAATTTGCCACGGAAGCTTGTTTGCGTTCTATTATTTCTCGCCGTAAGATGAGAATAGCTGATCTGTAGGCATAAAAAAGCCCTCGTAAGTGAGGGCTAAAAGGGAAAGGTTTATCTTACCTTGGTATTACTTTACGACTGTGTGGCGGCTTGAAAACTGGTGTTTTTGCTTTCAGTCCCGGCTACTTGCTTTTCTGCATAAAGCAAGGCGTCGTGCAAGGTTTCAAAGTTAGGTATACCAGGGTGTGCTTCGTTTACGCCCTCTAACACCTTATTGACCTCAGCGTTTGCACCACAAATAACTAACTGACGACCAGCAGCAAGTGCATCTGAAGTTACTGTATCAACAGCCATTGCTGCCGATACATCCATGAGTGGAACACGTGAGAAGTCTAGAATGGTGACTTTAGAACCCGGATTGACTCGCTCACGAACGTGGTGACCTAAGTCTGCGGCTGCACCAAAGCTTAGTGGACCACCAAAGCTAAAAATTGAAACCTTGTCTTTGAGTGACTCTAAAAGCTCGTTCTCCTTAGGGTCGTTAAGCGACTCAGGGATTTTCTTAAGCTCTTCGATTTGAAGTTGCGCGATTTGCTTAACGTATGCAAGTGCAGCAAATACAACGCCCACACCAACCGCTGTGATTAGGTCTACAAATACGGTTAGCGCAAGCACCATAAGCATTAGGCCGAAGTCCCAACGTGGTCCCTTGTGAGCACGTTTCAGATAGCTCCAGTCTATGATGTCTAAACCAACTTTAACCAAGATACCTGCAAGTACAGCGTGAGGAATTTGCGCCGCTAGCGGACTAAGACCTAACACAATGGCTAGAAGCACTAGCGCGTGAACCATGCCTGAAATGTTGTATTTACCACCGCTACGGATATTTACAACAGTACGCATGGTTGCACCTGCACCTGCGATACCGCCGATCAAACCAGCAAATGTATTACCAATACCTTGGCCGATTAGCTCTTTGTTACTATCGTGACGGGTACGCGTCATGTTATCAGCAACGAGAGATGTAAGTAGACTATCGATGGCTCCCAGCACAGCTAGGATAAACGCGGCTTCAAGAATAAGCAGTGCTTTACTTTGGTCAAATACTGGAAGGTGCAGACTTGGTAGGCCTGTAGGAATGTCACCAAGAACAGGCACTGATAGCGCAAGGCTTACTAGTGTTCCAATAATTAGTGCAGCCAGTGCGCCAGGCACATATTTGCCTAGTTGCGGTGGCCATTTGTAGGCAATAACCAAAGTACCAAGGCCAAGCGCCAAGGTTGCAAAATCGATATCGGCAAGTGCGGTCGGTAGGTAGGACAACGCGCCAATCGTACCGCCCGGAGGCTCGTGCCCCAATAACCTACCCAACTGCAGGATAATGATGATTGCACCGATGCCCGACATAAAGCCTGATATTACCGGGTAAGGCACTAGGCGAATGTATTGACCAACGCCAAGAACACCAAAAACAATCTGGAATATACCCGCTAATATCACGGCGGTGAATATAAGGCTGGCGTCGCCTGATAGACTTGCAAACAAGCCGGCAAGAACAACAACCATTGGTCCCGTTGGACCAGATATCTGAGCTGGTGTACCACCGAAAAGTGCAGCAAAGAAGCCAACCGCGATAGCACCATAAAGGCCCGCCATTGGGCCTAGGCCTGACGCAACACCGAGTGCAAGCGCCAGTGGCAAAGCAACGATACCAGCAGTTAAACCGCCGGTAAAATCGCCACGTAAATTTGAAAGGTTAATTTTTACCATGGTTACAGACCTTATTCACCGCGAGCAAGTTGTGCTTCGGCAGTAGACTCGTCCATTACATCAAATTCACCAGACTCAGTGTTGTAGTAAAGCACTTCACCTGAACCAATGTTATAAACCCATCCGTGAAGCTTAACCTGACCTGTTGCGATTTTGGCAGCAACAGCAGGGTGAGTGCGAAGGTGCTGAATTTGCTGAACAACGTTCTCTTTCGTTACCGCTTCTAAATCATCAATAGAAAGTTCAGAATGACCGCAACGCTCTTTAACCACGTCAGTTGCGACACGACAATGGCCTAACCACTCTTTAACATGCGGTAGTGAGCTCAAAGCTTCTGGGTTAATCGCACCTTTCATCGCACCACAGTCGGTGTGACCGCAAATAACAATGTGAGAAACACCCAGTGCAGCAACTGCAAATTCAATAGATGCAGTCATACCGCCTGTTTGGTTGCTGTGAGGAGGAACGATATTGCCTGCGTTACGGCAAATGAAAAGTTCGCCTGGGTCAGTTTGTGTTACGAGGTTAGGGTCGATACGTGAATCAGAGCACGTAATAAAAAGTACTTCAGGGTTCTGACCAGTAGCTAGCTTTTGAAACGTAGCTTTTTTGTTTGGATAAACTTCTTTCTGAAATTTGGCAACACCTGAGATAACGTGATCCATATATAACTCCCAATTTTTTAATAATTGTAATGATTATGTAATTACGCCAGTTTCACCTGATAGATTAATAGTTTAATATACTAACTCGCGATAGCTAAATACTATCACCTGTTAAACACTAACAATTATAAGTTTAGTAACATAAGGCGGCTTTCACCATGCAATTTAACGGAAAGACCCCGTCGATTAACCAGATCCGCTATTTTGTCGCTGTGGCGAAGTACCTAAGTTTCAGGCAGGCTGCGGGAATTTTAGGCATTAGCCAACCAACTCTGACCAGTCAAATCAGTGCTTTGGAAAATTTATTGGGCTTAACATTATTTGAGCGTTCACGCACCGGAACACTTTTATCTCCTCAAGGTAAGGCGCTGCTTGATGCGGCTGAAGAAGTGCTACAAGCATCTCAAAGGTTCGGCGAGATAGCGCGTGACCTGTCAGAAGGTGAAATAGTTACATTCCGATTAGGGATCCCTCCTACACTCGGACCTTATCTCCTCCCTTTTGTATTACCCGATTTGCACAAGCGTAAGCCCGGCTTGCGTTTTTACGTCCGTGAAGGCGCGCCCAATGCGCTGCAACACGGTTTATTGCGTGGCGAATACGACTTAATTCTTTCTCCACTTTCGGGTGAAAATTCTCAATTGATTACGCAACCGCTTTTTAAAGAACCGTTAAAATTTGTAACGCCTTCCGACCATAAATTAGCGGGTAAAGCCTATGTTAAACCACACGAGATAAGTGGTGAAAAAGTACTAACGCTAGAAGACCGGCATCACTTTCACCACCAAGTACAGCGTATCTGCGATGAAATTGGTGCCGATTTACAGCGTGATTACGAAGGCACTAGCCTAGATACCTTGCGCCAAATGGTGGTAATGGGGATGGGCGTGGCCTTTTTACCTGGGCTTTATATCCATTCTGAGTTACACAAACCTGAAGCACTGCATGTGTGTGAAATCGCAGATATGCCCATTGAACGCCAGCACTCGTTAGCGTGGAGAAACACAGCGCCAGGGCGAAAAACCTTTAGAGAAATATCGATTATCATAAAAGAAATAATTGAAAGTCGCTTGTCAGACGCAGTAACTATTGTTAGTTCTGCCCCACATCCTCTTCAAAAACGATAAACGGGTTGTAATTGACTATGATTGACAGACAGCATTTGCGAATAGTAAGGGCGATAGACGCTGAAGGTTCTATGACCGAAGCTGCGAAATCCCTTTTTCTCACCCAGTCTGCGCTAAGCCACGCAATGAAAAAGTTAGAAGCGCATTTTGACGTACCGCTTTGGAAGAAAGAAGGTAGAAAGCTAACACTTACCCAAGCAGGGCAAAGTGTTTTAGGCTTAGCCCATAGAGTTTTACCCCAGTTCGAGCATACTGAAGCCCAATTGCGCCGATTTGCCGATGGTAAACAGGGCATATTACGTATTGGAATGGAATGCTACCCATGCTTCGAATGGCTGTTAAAAGTTGTCGCGCCTTTTTTAAAAGCCTTTCCCGATGTTGATGTTGATGTACGCCGAGCATTTTCGTTTGGCGGATTACAGGCTCTACACGGGTACGACATAGACATTTTACTCACCCCCGACCCGCTCCACTTAGATACTATTACCTATACGCCAGTATTCGAATACGAGCAGGTACTGGTTATGGGAAAACACCACAGCTTAGTAGATAAGTCATGTATATCTCCGAAAGACTTAATCAATGAAACCCTAATTACATATCCGGTAGAACATAGTCGACTGGACGTATTTACCCACTTCCTAACTCCCGCCAATTGTACGGTTAAACAGCACAAGACCATTGAGACGACTGAGATTATCTTGCAAATGGTTGCAGCGGGGCGTGGAGTTACGGCACTGCCTAAGTGGTTGATTGAAGAATCGAAAGAGCGCGATCTTTTAGCGTACCGCTCTCTTGGAGAGCAGGGTATATCGAAAACCTTATATTTGGGTCATAGAAAAACGCAGGACGTATTAGGGTTTGTAGATGATTTCATTGCTCTTTCTCAAAGCCACAAACCATAATCCTTTTAAGCTTTACGGTGGAGGTGCCATTGCTTTACAGGAGTGGATGAATCGCTTGCCATCTAAAATGGCAAGCGGGAAACCACTGCTTTAAAATATAACTGAATACGCAGTACTTTCAGCCACGAGAGGCACTAAATCTTAAATTGCCCCACCAGCTCTTTTAAGTCACCAGAGACAGTACTGAGCTGCGTCGCTTCCACCGCTAACTCTTCAGCGTGTTGACTAGTTTTGTCACTTAAGCTTGTGATTGCCACGAGCGACTTATTAATGTCTTGAGCAACACCTGTTTGCTGCTCGGTGGCAAGAGCAATGTGAGTACTTTGCTCGTGAACCAAACCTATAGACTGTGTAATATCTTTAAGCGTTTCGACAACTTTTTCTGTCTTATCAACACCAGATTGAGAACGGGATTGACCTTCCTGCATGACGCTGTTGGTCTGTTCAGACATTGCTTGTAATCGCTCAACCATTTTTCGTATATCAGTGGTCGATTCTTGTGTACGGCTTGCCAGCGAGCGAACTTCGTCTGCGACGACGGCAAAACCGCGTCCCTGTTCACCAGCTCTTGCCGCTTCAATGGCCGCGTTCAAGGCAAGCAAATTAGTTTGTTCAGCTATGCTGTTGATGACATCGACTACGGCACCAATGCTGTCAGACTCATTGCTCAATCCGCCTACAACTTCAACTCCCTGACTAATCGCGTCGGCCAGTGCGCGAATTTCTCTCATAGCATCTTGCACTTGCTCGCTACCAACTTGTACTAGCTCGTCTGCTTTAGTTGCGGCGTTACTAGACTGTGCCGCATTTTTTGAAATCTCAACGACGGTAGCGGCCATCTGTGTGACCGCCGCAGACACATTGTCCACTTGGCTGCGCTCTTGATTAATTTCTTTGCTGGTAGCGTGACTTACGTCTCGAAGATGGTCAGCCGCATCAGAAACGGCCTTGGTGTTAGCGGCAGTATCTTTAAGTAGCGACCTGAGTTTATCGGTAAAGGTATTAAACTCTATGGCTAGTGCACCGATCTCGTCGTTGCTTTTAACTTCCAAACGCTTAGTTAAATCACCGTCGCCATGTGCTATTTCCGCCATTGCGTTGCGCATTTCCACCAAAGGCTGAGTAACTTTCGCACTCGCCAAATAGGTAATAAATGCTATTAATCCAATGATAACAATGGCGACGATAATTGCCGTAGTAATGGCACTATTTATTGGGCTATCTATAATGCTTGCAGGAACAAGAATACCCAGCGACCAGTTCATTTGTGGGTTGATTAACTTAGCATGCTCAAAAACCGCAACATAGTCTTTTCCCTTCCAAGTTAGGGGCACAATCCCAGATTCATTGGTTGCGATAATACCCGCCAACTTGCCAAAACCTTCGGTATCATCAAATACACTGTCAAAGTTTTGAATAGAGGAGCTTAGTGGCAACGCTTTGCTCTGTTTTGGAAAGTAAACAATGTTTTGGTTTTCATCGAGTAAAAACGCCGTGCCTTGTTCTTCATAACGAATGGCATCTATGACCTTACCCACCGTGCTAATAAGAATATCGACACCGCCAACGCCTAGTAACGCTCCATTTTTGTATATCGGGGTTTGTACTACTGCAGATACGCTTCCATCTTGGGAATCGACAGCAGGAGGCGTAACATATAACTTTCCTTTTTCAACGGCAGTAGTAAACCACGGTCGCTTAGTAGCAAAGTAACCGGCGTTAGGGTTGCCGGCATCAGGGCCTGACGTTTCGACGCCGACTCGGCCCTCTTCATAGAAGTATTCACCCGTCTTAGCTGAACCAAAGAACGCCGATTTAATAATGGGATCTTGACTGCTGATGCCCTCAAATGTGGCATAGATATCTTTGGATTGAGTCAGTTGGCTTTCGGGCGCTCCTCGCGTGTTATGGCGCGTAAAAAAATCTTCTAGAAAAGGACTACTTAGGAACGCTCTAGCAACGCCGCCATAGGTTGCGAAAAAGCCTTCAACATCATTTGCTTCACGGGCGACAAGAGATTTAACCTCTTTTTCTACACGACTGCGGGTGTTATCTGCAACGGTATTGACCAAGAAAAACGCCGTGATGAGTAACATTAAAGCTATGCTACCACCAACGATAAGCATGAACTTTTTTTGGAGTGATATGGATTTCATTTGTACTTCTCATTGTGTACTAAACGCCACAACATGCGAAAGGTGTATTCCAGCACTAGGGCCTGTTGACCTTTGTTGTACATTTTTACAGCGGTCTTTGTGCCATCTAGACAAGGCGGATGTTTGACGGTTTAGTGGTTCTAAGTCGAAAACATTCAACGCAGTATAGATGGCACAAAGGCGCTGCCCGAAGGGGTCGTTATGGAAGCCTTTTACTCTTTGTCACAGCCCTTTAACTTAGCCCACTAGGCTTGCAGGACTGTTTCGCGATTAAAAGGCTTCCATTTAGACCAAAATTTGTACATCAAAGGTCAACAGGCCCTGATAATTCGCACACATTTCAGGTTTAGTTTTATTAGTATAAAAGCGCAAGTGAGCCGAGCTCGCTTGCACTTCTAATACTTTGAGATATACAGAGAAATTTTACAACCTCTGAAAGTCAATTCTACGAAAGTTTAAATACAGAGTGAATTAAACGCTTTTAAGAATTAGCTGTAAAAGCAAAGATAAGCGGTTGGCGTAGACACTTTTACGTCAAAAGAAGCATCGGCGGGTACATTAAAGCTGGTGCCTGTAGCAAAAGATTGCCATTCGTCACTTCCCGGAAGCTTCACAACTAGCTCACCTTCAACCACTTTCATTAGCTCTTTTTGTGATGTAGAAAATGTATATTCACCCGGCGACATCACGCCCGAGGTACAGGGGCCGTTTGCAGATTCAAACCCAATCGAGCTCACTTTATTGTCGAAATAATGGTTTACTTTAAAGCTCATAGCTACTCCTTTCATTGATGCAAGAGATGCTTTTCTAGCGTTTTTGCCAAATAAGCATATGGTTATTGGCGGGCATGTCGATTATGTCTTGCAAGCTTAACTTGCCTGCCCAAGCAGTTAGCTCGTTAATATCGCGGTAACCACCATATCCTCGCTCTAGCAGCGAAATGTGGAAGGCTTGGTTACTTTCAGAAGTGAACTTGCCGCTGTGTGTAAAAGGGCCATACTGACAAAATATGCCCCCTTTGGGTAAGTGCGATGCTACTGACTCCATTAGTAGCTTCGCCTCTTCTTTTTGCATGATATGTGCGGTGTTTGCAGTGAAGACACCATCTACGTCGAGATTGGGAAAAACGTCTTGTCCTACTGTGAATTCAACGGGAGCCTTTACATTACACGCGGTTGAATCGCTCAGCCACGTAACAATTCCCTCGTGATAGTGCGGTTGATCGCTAGTGTGCCAAACAAGATGGGGTAAGTGTTCAGCCAGAAAAACGGCGTGTTGCCCCGTGCCGCTACCTATTTCCAGCACTTGCTTACAGTTTGCAAAAGCTTGTTCAAGCACGCTTAAAATAGCGCGCTTGTTGTTTTCACAGGCCTGACTGAAAGGCTTTTCAATTTGCATATACTTTCCCAGCCTAATCAGCATTAATCACTTAGGTTAGGGCCCAACCACTTCTCGGCTTCTTCTAAGGTCCAGCCTTTACGTGTGGCGTAATCTTCTACTTGGTCGGCTTGAATTTTGGCGACCGCAAAGTATTTCGAATCAGGGTGAGCAAAATACCAGCCCGATACCGACGCGCCCGGCCACATGGCGTAACTTTCGGTCAGCTTCATACCTGTATGCTGCTCGGCTGACAATAAATCCCAAATAAGCTGCTTTTCAGTATGTTCTGGACACGCGGCATAACCTGGCGCCGGTCGAATGCCTTGGTATTTTTCGCGGATAAGGTCTTCGTTACTTAGTGATTCGTTAGCAGCGTAACCCCAATAGTGCTTACGTACTTGCTCGTGCAGATATTCTGCAAACGCTTCGGCAAGCCTGTCTGCAACCGCTTTAACCATAATGCCGTTGTAGTCATCGCTAGCCTGAATATAGCTATCAGCAAGCTCGTCTTCACCTATACCGCCGGTGACAGCAAAAGCGCCCACATAATCATTTATGCCACTCGACTTTTCAGCTACAAAGTCTGCTAAACAATAATTTGCGAATTTGTCTTTTAGGGTTTGCTGACGCAAATGATGGGCAACGCCCTGCACCTGGCCTCTCGACTCATCGGTATAAATTTCAACGTCGTCATTAACCCGATTAGCCGGAAACAGGCCGATAACACCCTTCGCCTGAAGGCTGTTCTCTTCGATAATTTTGTCCAACATGGCGTTGGCATCACTAAATAATGACTGGGCCTGCTCACCCACTACTTCATCTTCGAGTATACGCGGGTACTTTCCTGCTAAAGACCAAGTTAGGAAGAAGGGAGTCCAATCAATGTAGTTACGCAGCGTAGCTAAATCGGCGGTTACCGGTGTTACACCTAGGCTCGCAGGTTTTACTGGCAAAATCGAAAAATCTGGCTTAAAAGCGTTTTCTCTGGCCTGAGCTAACGTTACCGGCTTGCTGCGCGGCTTTTTACGGGCGTGCTGTTCGCGTACCGTGTCGTATTCTTTTGCCAGTTCTTGCGCGTAAATATCACGAGACGCTTTGTTTAGAAGACGCTGACATACGCCTACTGCCCTACTTGCGTTTGGAACATAAGCCACTGGCGCGTGGTAATTTTGTTCGATTTTTACTGCGGTATGCGCTTTTGATGTAGTAGCACCGCCAATAAGAAGCGGAATATCAAAACCCTGACGCTCCATTTCTTTAGCTACGTGAACCATTTCATCAAGTGATGGCGTAATAAGACCTGACAGGCCGATCATATCGACATTTTCGTCTTTTGCGGTTTGTAAGATTGTAGCTGCTGGCACCATCACGCCAAGATCAATTACTTCAAAGTTATTACACTGAAGTACCACGCCCACAATATTTTTACCGATATCGTGAACATCGCCTTTTACCGTAGCGAGAAGAATCTTGCCATTGCTCTTTGCATCGTCTGATTTTTCTTCTTCAATAAAGGGCTGTAAGTGAGCTACCGCTTTTTTCATTACGCGGGCCGACTTTACTACCTGCGGAAGGAACATCTTACCTTCACCGAATAAATCCCCTACCACGTTCATGCCGTCCATTAACGGCCCTTCGATAACGTGTAGTGGACGTTCAGCTTGTTGACGCGCTTCTTCGGTATCTTCAATGATGTAATCGGTAATGCCTTTAACAAGCGCATGCTCTAAGCGTTTATTCACTTCTTGCTCGCGCCAGGATAAATCTTCCTTCGCGGCAGCCTTACCATCACCTTGATAATTAGGTGCAATATCAAGCAAACGTTCGGTAGCATCGCTTCTGCGATTTAGAATCACGTCTTCAACCGCATCGCGCAGTTCGGCGGGTATTTCGTCATACACCTCTAGCTGACCAGCGTTAACTATAGCCATATCCATACCGGCGCGAATAGCGTGGTACAGAAACACCGAGTGCATCGCTTCGCGAACCGGGTTATTCCCCCTGAATGAAAACGAAATATTAGAAAGGCCACCAGAAATGTGTGAATAGGGGCAGGTTTTACGAATCTCGCGGGTCGCTTCAATAAAATCAACCGCGTAGTTATCGTGCTCTTCAATCCCCGTTGCTACTGCAAAAATATTCGGGTCAAAAATAATATCTTCAGGTGGAAAGCCGACTTCTTCTGTAAGCAGCTTGTAGCTACGCTCACAAATTTCAACTTTGCGCGCTTTTGTATCAGCCTGGCCGGTCTCATCGAATGCCATCACCACAGTTGCAGCACCATAGCGCTTTATCAGCTTAGCCTGGTTTAAGAAAAGTTCTTCCCCTTCTTTTAAGCTAATTGAGTTGACTATCGCTTTACCTTGGACACACTTAAGCCCTGCTTCGATAATTTCCCATTTAGACGAGTCGATCATAATAGGAACCCGGCTAATATCTGGCTCAGAGGCTATCAAGTTTAAAAAGGTGATCATGGCCTGCTTTGAATCAAGCATGGCCTCATCCATATTGATGTCGATGATTTGGGCACCGTTTTCTACCTGCTGTCTTGCGACATCAAGTGCAGTTTCGTAATCACCTTCAAGAATAAGGCGTTTAAAACGAGCTGAACCTGTAACGTTGGTGCGCTCACCGATATTAATAAATGTAGAAAATTCTGCGCTCATTATGCCCTCCTAGTGTACAAACGGCTCTAGGCCTGACAAACGCATTTTAGGTTCAAATTCGGGTAGCTTGCGTGGCGCAATACCTTCGACCGCGTTAGCAATATCGCGAATGTGCTCTGGGGTACTGCCACAACAGCCACCTACGATATTTACTAGCCCTGACTGCGCCCATTCTTTGATGTGCTCGGCCATCTCTGGACCTTCCATATCGTATTCACCAAATTCATTAGGTAAGCCTGCATTAGGGTGTGCGGATATGAAGCACTCACTAACATTGGCCACTTCATCTACGTATTGACGCAATAGATCCGGGCCTAATGCGCAGTTTAAGCCGAAGGAAAATGGGCTAATATGTCGCATTGAGTAATAAAACGCTTCTGCGGTTTGACCAGAGAGCGTACGCCCTGAAGCATCGGTGATAGTACCTGATACCATCACAGGTAAAGCCCTACCCAGTTTTTCAAATACGGACTCCACGGCAAACGCAGCTGCTTTCGCGTTTAACGTATCGAATATAGTTTCAAGCATGATTAAGTCTACGCCACCTTCAATAAGTGCTTCGGTAGACTCACTATACGCTTCCACTAGTTCGTCAAAGGTGACATTGCGCTTACCTGGGTCATTAACATCAGGTGAAATAGACGCCGTGCGGTTTGTTGGACCTAATACACCGGCAACAAAACGCGGTTTCTCGGGGGTTTTAGCTGTGAATGCATCGGCAGCTTTACGCGCTAATTTAGCCGCGGCTAAATTAATATCCCGCGATTGGGCCTGCATATCATAATCGGCCATAGCGATAGTCGTGGCGTTAAACGTATTCGTTTCAATAATATCCGCACCAGCTTCAAAATAATCGCAATGAATTTGGTAAATAATATCTGGCTGAGTAAGGACCAACAGATCATTGTTGCCCTTTACGTCGCAGTGCCAGTCGGCAAACTGCTTCCCGCGATAGTCTTCTTCTTCTAACTTATGGCGCTGGATCATAGTGCCCATTGCACCGTCTAAAATTAGAATGCGTTTATTAGCGGCTTCTGTAAGCGTTGCCTGCGCGTTTGAATGTGATCTTTGGCTCACGTGCTACCTCTTTGGCTGTGACTTTTCAGCAAGCTGACTTAAATCGTAAGGCGTGGTCTGATAGACATAATAATTCAGCCAGTTTGTAAACAATAGGCTGCCGTGCGAGCGCCACTGTACAATAGGAGACTTGGCTGGATCATCCCCTTGAAAATAGTTTTTCGGCATTGACGGCGTTTGTCCCGCGGCAATATCCCGTAAATATTCGTCTTTTAACGTATCTGGATCGTACTCTGGGTGACCCGTTACAAACACCATACGCTTGTCTTCTGACGCTACAATATAAGCGCCTACATCGTCAGACTCCGCTACAACGCTCAGCCCATCAACACTGTTGTACAGCGAAGTATCAATATGCCCGTAACGAGAATGGGGAGCGTGAAAAGTTGGGTCGAAGCCTCTTAACAGTTCATTGTTAGGGTCGTTTACTTGATGTTTAAAGACACCAGAAAACTTTTCATCTTTGATTTCACGTGTAATACCATAAAAGTGATACATGGCGGCATGGGCAGCCCAACATAAATACAGAGTAGAGTTAACGTGTCGCTGCGCCCACTCCAGTATTGTCGTCATAGTGTCCCAGTACTTCACCTCTTCATAATCGATAAGCGCAAGAGGCGCACCGGTTACAATAAGCCCATCGTATTTTTTGTTCGCGACTGCTGAAAAGTCGTGATAGAAGGCATCCATGTGTGACTGTGGAGTATTTTTGGGTGCTTGATTATCAATGCGAATCAAGTCTACGTTTATTTGTAGCGGCGTATTCGACAGCAGGCGAAGTAACTGTACTTCTGTTTCTATCTTGTTCGGCATTAAATTAAGAATGCCGACTTCAAGAGGACGAATATCCTGATTGGCAGCCCTGTCCATGTCCATGGTAAAAATGTTTTCACCTTGTAGTACGTTCTGCGCGGGTAACTGCTCAGGAATACGAATTGGCATAGAGGACTCCAGTGATAAATTACAATATCTGTATTGTGTCTATAACTGGCGATATGTCAACATCTTTACGTCTAGACGTCTAAACGTTTTTTTTACCTGGTGGGAAAACGTTAGCTATTTTGCTTATGCACCATTACTAACATTTCAGCTTCAGCGCGAGGAATATCGCAGGCTTCAATAATCTCGTCAATACTAGCCCCCTGCTTAACTAAGTCTGCAGCACGCTGATATAAACGTAATGAAGGGTCTTGAAGCTTTAGTTCTCGAAGCTGGTTTTCAATATCAGTTTGTTTCTCTTCTAGCTCTTGAAGGTGGCGAGTAATAACCAATGTACGAGCTTGGGCCTCAGTTTGTTGATTGTTTGCATTTTTAGCGAGCGCTTCTGCACGGGCAATAGCCTCTGCGTTGGCTTGCTGACTTTCGCTTAATGCAGAACGCAACTGCTTAATGTGTGAATACAGCACACCCATCGCGGCGATGAGTATAACTACAAGAATACACAGTATGAGTTCTAATAAGGTAGGTGCAGCAAGCTGCCAATCCATGGACATAACCCTTGGGGAAATGTAGGCAGTATTATAGTCAATACCGCCTATTCATTTATTTAGATGTTGCTAAGCTCATCCCACTCTTCGTCGCTTAACAATTTATTAAGATCTACAAGAATAAGCAGTTCGCCGTCGCGGTTACTTACACCTTGGATAAACTTAGCACTCTCTTCAGTACCAACGTTAGGCGCACTGTCAATTTCTGAAGATTTCAGGTACACCACTTCGGCTACACTATCCACCAGAATACCAACCACCTGCTCGTCAGACTCAATAATAACGATACGGGTATTGTCAGTAATTTCTGTTGGAGGTAATCCGAAACGAGCACGTGTATCAATAACCGTTACAACGTTACCACGCAAGTTGATAATACCAAGCACATAGTCTGGTGCACCGGGTACAGGGGCTATTTCGGTATAACGCAAGACTTCTTGTACCTGCATTACGTTAATACCGTAAGTTTCTTCACCTAAGCGATACGTCACCCATTGAAGGACTTCGTCGTTGCTGTCGGTAGCATTATTATTCATTCTTTCGTCGCTCATGAACCTGGCTCCCAATACTATGGCGTCTGGTCGTTACTGCCTAAGCCTTTGTTAAGCATAGATATTAATTCTTCAACGTCAATTAACGCGCACATTTTTTCTTTAACCATCCCTGCTAACCAGGGACGCTTACCTGTGGACTCGCGCCATTTAACATCATCGGTAGTCAAATTGACTGTGTTTACAAGCTTTTCGCTTGCTAAACCCCACACGCTCTCTCCTAACATTATAAGATATCGGTAGTTGAGTGATTGTGCGAGGTTTTCGTCATATTTTTCCGGCATTACCCATTTTGCAGAGTCAACAACACTTAGTTTAGACTCTCTGTGCAACATTACACCCATAAACCAGTCAGGTTTTCCAAATAAAGGGCCTATTTTTTCAATTTGGTGGATACCACCTAGCGATGTTAATGGCACCGCAAGTGTTAATCCCGCCACCTCAAAGAATAGCGCCTGAAAACGAAAGCCGAGAGTATCCTTTAGTGGAACTTTTATTTTTTCGGCGCGATTTAACGCAGCGTTTTCTTCTTGCTCTGCTGAAGTTTCAGGGTAAAAATGTTGCTGTTCATCATCAACCGTCTCGACTTTTTGCGTTTCAATTAATGATGTAACCTTCTCTGCTATCGCCTCTTGCTCATTCGATGGTGACTCACTTTCATTTGTTGTTGAAGCGAGCGCTGTTTCAGCCATCTGCTGAGAAGCCTGCTCAAGCAATTTTGCCGTGCGCACAGTCACATCTTCAGGTGTTTCTGGCTCTTTAAGAAGGCTGTCTAGGTATGCCTCCATTACTTCTTCTCGGGCAAATGGCGATTGCTTGCTCATGCTTTTGTTATTTCTCCAATACGGCTAGCAGTTTCTCGTAGGCATTTACACCTCTCGTCTTTGGATACGCAGCAGAGATAGGAAGCTGTACCAAGCTTGCATCTCTAAAGTGCGTATCAACCGGAATCACTCCTTCCCAGACGCGCTCCCCGTAATCGCTCATTAATCGTTTTCTTGACGCCAATGCGGCGTTTGTACGCTTATCAAACATAGTTGGAATAATCAGGGTGTCAAAGGACTTATTTAACGAGCGCCCCATTATTTCCATTGTTCGGATCATCCTATCCAAACCTTTAAGCGCTAAATATTCTGTCTGAGTCGGCACAATAACCTTATCGCATGCCGCTAATGCATTGACCATCAACACGCCCAAAACAGGTGGGCAGTCGATAATGGCAAAATCAAACTCATCAGCTATTTTTGCGAGTGCTTTTTTTAGCACTAAACCCATACCCTGTTCGCTACCCATGGTTCTGTCTAAGGTTGCCAGAGCCATGGTCGCTGGTAGCACGTATAAATTGTCGAGCTTTGTAGGGCTGAGACAGTCCATTACTTTATCGGCAGAAATCTCATTAGAATTAATAAAAATGTCGTAAACTGAATGACTTGTCGCTTCTGCATCAATGCCAAAGTAATAGCTAAGCGATGCGTGTGGATCAGTATCAATCATAAGCACTCGCTTGCCCTTTTGAGCAAGCAAGCCACCAAGGCTTACGGTGGTAGTAGTTTTACCTACTCCGCCTTTTTGATTTGCTACCGTCCACACTTTCATAATTGCTGTTCCATTACTATTCAAAGTGCTATCGCATTTCGGTTTGAACGCAACTGCTCATATCATCGATACTAATATTCTTACTCGATATGTTGGCCGAGGCGACAGCTTGAGGCATACCATAAACCACACAGGAGTCTTGGTCTTGTGCCCAAATAGTCGCACCTTTATCTTTAAGTAGTCGACAGCCTTCTCTACCGTCTGCTCCCATACCCGTTAATATGATTCCCAAAATATCCCCACCATAGGCTTTAGCTAAAGAGCTAAACGTGAGATCTACACTTGGCTTATAGCTCACCTTATCGGCCTGAGTTGCATCAACAATAGAAACTCGCTTGTTGTGACCAACAGATTCAATAAGCATTTGCTTGCCTCCGGGCGCAAGGTAAGCATGCCCAGGTTTCAAAATATCGCCATGCTCAGCTTCCTTCACAGCAATTTTGCAATTGCTGTCTAGGCGCTGTGCAAATGCACTAGTGAAGGTGCCGGGCATATGTTGCACAAGTAAAATGGGGTACGGGAAATCTCCAGGAAGTGGAGAAAGCACTTTTTGAAGTGCTACAGGCCCACCTGTTGATGCCCCTATTGCCAAACATTTATACTGCTTCCCTGTTGGTCTTACAGACGAAACGGTAGGCTGCTTAGCCGCGTCTTTATGACCAGAAAGTAACCCCGAGGTTTTGAAAAACGCTTGTTTAGGCGCGTTATCAGGAAGCTTTCTGGTCTCAATATTGCGAAAGGATGGGCGCTTCAACCCCAGTCCTCTTCGCGCTATCAACCTAACTTTAGTACAAAGTAGCCGCGAAGCATCTTTCCTATCTTGAGCGATGTCTTCGAATTTTTTGGGTAAAAAATCTAACGCGCCCGCTTCTAACGCGTCAAGCGTCGCTTGGGCGCCGTGATGCGTTAGTGAAGAGAACATTAAAATAGGTGTAGGACGTTTATCCATGATGGCCTTAACGGCCGAAATACCATCCATAACTGGCATTTCAACGTCCATGGTTATTACATCGGGTTTAAGCGCCTCGGCTTTGTCGAGTGCATCACGCCCATTTCTCGCTTCCCCAACAACTTCAAGTTCTCTATCGCCGTCAAGTATTTCTCTTACTCGGCGGCGATAAAAGGTCGAGTCGTCCACGACTAGGACTTTAAAGACCATGGATTATCATTCCTGTTAATTCATCGCCTTACTTGATGGGTTTACGCGCGTACCGTTTTAGCAGGCTAGGAATATCTAAAATTAGTGCAATTCCACCGTCTGACGTAATTGTTGCTCCCGCCATACCGGGCGTACCTTGCAACAATGCATCAAGCGGTTTAATAACCACTTCTTCTTGGCCTATTAGCGCGTCTACAACAAATCCAACTTGCTGAGTACCAATTTGTACCACAACAACATGCCCCTTTTCTTTATCGATATTTTTGGGACCTCGGATTAGCCATTCACCAAGGAAAAACAAAGGAATTGCTTTTGAACGAACAATCATTGTTAACTGGCCATCGACCGTGTTGGTCTTCTTGATGTCCATGTTTATTATTTCGTTCACCGCACCTAATGGTAACGCAAAGGTCTGTTTTCCTACAACAATCATTAGCGTCGGGAGAATGGCCAATGTTAGCGGGACTTTGATATCTAGTCGCGTGCCTTTTCCTAGCTGCGAATCAATGTTCACGGTACCGTTGAGCTGGTTAATTTTGGTCTTAACCACGTCCATACCCACACCACGACCAGAAATATCGCTAATTTCAGTCTTAGTGGAAAAGCCTGGTGCAAATATCAAGTTAAACGCCTCAACGTCAGACATACGCGCTGCTGCATCCGCATCTAATACGCCACGACTAATAGCGATCTCTTTTAGCTTCTCTGCATCCATTCCCTTACCATCATCTTCGATAGTAAGAAGAATGTGATCGCCCTCTTGAGATGCTGATAGCTGAACCGTACCCATGCGAGGCTTACCCGCAGCAGCACGGTCATCCGGCATCTCAATACCATGGTCGACAGAGTTTCTCACCAAATGCACGAGGGGATCGGCCAGAGCTTCGACCAAGTTTTTATCTAAATCGGTTTCTTCACCCACCAACTCTAAGGTAATTTCTTTCTTTAAGCTTCTCGCGAGGTCTCGAACAACACGAGGGAAACGACCAAACACCTTCTTGATAGGCTGCATGCGGGTTTTCATTACCGCACCTTGCAAGTCACCCGTTACCACATCTAAGTTGGCGATGGCTTTTGACATGCTTTCGTCGTTACTGTTGATACCTAAGCTAATGAGCCTGTTTCTCACTAGTACGAGTTCACCTACCATGTTCATGATTTGGTCAAGGCGCTTGGTATCTACACGTACTGTAGTCTCAGCAGGAGGCGCAGCAGGTGCCGCCTTCTTCTCGTCTTTTTTCGGCGCTGCTTTAGGCGCAGCAGGTGCGCTTGTTTTAGCTGGCGCTGCAGCGCTAGGCGCTGGTGTCGCTTTAGGCGCGGCTGGCGCAGCTTGTTTTGCTTTCTGAACAGCTTCTGTTGCTGCTTTATCTACAGGAGGCTCTGGCGTCGTTGACGCCGCGCCCTGCTTAGTCGGCCCTTGGCCAGAACCATGTAACTGGTCTAGTAGCGCTTCGAATTCATCGTCGGTAATTTCTTCGTCACCTGCGCTGGTTGCTGATGAAGATGGCGTTGCAGATGCTGGTGCTGGCGCAGCCGCCTTTTCTTCACTGCTAAATTTACCTTTTCCGTGAAGGTCGTCTAACAGTGCTTCGAACTCTTCGTCGGTAATATCATCGCTATCTGAACTCGCCGCCGGCGCTGATGACTTAGCAGGTTCGCTTTTAGCTGGTGCTGACTGCCCTGGGGCACCCGAACCATGAAGCTCATCAAGAAGAGCCTCAAACTCATCTTCGGTAATTTCGTCAATACCACCACTACTGTCATTAGCATCAGACGTTGACGGTGCTGGCTCTTCTATAACTAACTCAGGCTCTTCAGCAACCACCTCTGGCTCGGCAGCGGGCGCACTAGCGTTATCGAATATGTTTTCATCTGGAGATTCTGGGCGACTTAATTTGTGTAAGACGTCCACTAGGTGTGCATCTGCAGGCTCCAATGGTTCGCGCGCTTTTACGCGCTCGAACATTTCAACGACCACATCCGTGGCCTGCAAAATAATATCCATTAATTCAGGTGTTAGCGTTCTTTGGCCATTGCGCATTACGTCAAAAACGTTTTCTGCACCGTGACAAATTTCAACTAACTCAGTGAGAGAAAGGAAGCCAGCTCCCCCTTTTACTGTGTGATAGCCGCGGAAAATTGCATTTAGTAAATCCGCATCTTCAGGATTGTTCTCAAGATCAACGAGCTGTTCTTGTAATTGTTCAAGTATCTCTCCGGCCTCAACCAAAAAGTCCTGTAATATATCCTCGTCAACATCAAACGACATGCACCCGCTCCCCTAAAAACCTAAGCTAGACAGAAGATCATCTACATCATCTTGACCTGAAACGACATCGTCTCGTTGGTCAGCATCAATGATTGGGCCTTCCGCCTCTACACCATCAACCTTATCGGCCTTATCGCTAGATGGTTTAGTGTGTTCTGTACCGTCGCGTTCCCCAAACATGGTAAGCATGTTTACAAGACTATCTTCTACCTCTTTAACAAGGTCGATAACGCGACGAATAACCTGCCCTGTTAAGTCTTGATAGCCCTGTGCCATCAACACTTCGGTAAGCAGTTGTGTAAGTTTAGCTGATTGAGCCGAACCTTCTTCCAATAATTCGTCTAAGTCTGCGCATAAAGCCTTAAATTCACCTAGTTCGATTTGGCGATTCATAAGCTTCTTCCACTCTGGCATGACCTTTTCGATCCGCTCCGACAGCATTTCTGCTATCGGCATGCTCGCCTCAACGGCATCCATAGTAGTATTAGCAGCTTTTTCAGTTTCTTCAATTACGTAGGTAAGGCGGGATTGCGCATCAGGAATGTCATCTGTAGCTAAATTTTTGATGCGGTCGTCTATTTGAAAGTTATTCAACGCGTCGTGGAGTTGACGCGTCAATTTTCCTACTTCAGCAAACAACTCAACATTCTCTTTCATTGAGACGGCTTCAAGTAGTGCGTTAGCTGAAGTCTTATCGCCTTCTTCAAGAAAAGCGACAAGTTGTTTTGCTTCCTCTAACGATATTGGAACGTTTACATTCGTTGACATCCAGTGAACCTCATTTATCTGGTGAGCGTCTGGATCAACCTAAACGTTCGAATATTTTATCTAATTTTTCTTTTAGTGTTGCTGCTGTGAACGGTTTTACAACATAACCGTTTACACCTGCTTGCGCCGCTGCAACGATTTGCTCTTTTTTCGCTTCCGCAGTAACCATAAGCACAGGCAAATGCTTAAGCTTGTCGTCTGCTCTTATAGCGCGAAGCAAATCGATGCCCTGCATACCAGGCATATTCCAATCGGTCACAACAAAGTCGAAATCGCCCTGTTGTAACATAGGTAATGCAGTGCTTCCGTCATCCGCTTCCTGGATGTTGGCAAAACCCAAATCTTTAAGCAGGTTTTTGATGATTCGTCTCATGGTAGAAAAGTCATCGACCACGAGAATTTTCATGCTTTTGTCCAAAATAGCCTCCAGTGAGGGGTTAATTGTTATTAATCTCTATTCTTCGTCAGCTTGCCACGACTTCATTCGTGATTTGAGTTTTAACATGGCTTGACTATGAATTTGACTGACTCTCGACTCGCTTACATCAAGAACTTCGCCTATTTCTCTTAAGTTTAGTTCTTCATCGTAATAAAGTGAAAGTACAATCGCTTCTCGCTCAGGTAATGTCGTAATTGCATGGGCAAGCGCTTTTTGAAAAGCACCCTGCATTAAATCTTCTAACGGTGCGTCACTACCTCTACTTTGTTCAGTAGTAATAACATCTTCCGACACACCTAAATCTTCAATACCCACCAGCTTTCCGGCATTTACTTCATTAAGCATCTGGTGATAATCCTGCAAGCTTACGTTAAGCTTGTCAGCAATATCAGAATCTCGTGCATCGCGCCCTGTCTCGCTCTCTACTTGAGATATCGCTTCCGTTATGGCGCGGCCGTTACGGTGAACAGAACGCGGGGTCCAATCACCTTTTCGTATTTCGTCGAGCATGGCACCACGGATCCGAATTCCTGCAAAGGTTTCGAAACTTGCGCCTTTAGAGCCGTCAAAGTTTCGTGCGGCTTCTAGCAACCCAATCATGCCTGATTGAATAAGGTCATCAACAAGTACGCTGGCAGGCAGTCGCGCAATCAAATGATGCGCAATTCGCTTTACCAGAGGCGCATGTCTTTCGACTAACTGCGATTTATCTGTTTGTTGTTGATAAGCGGCTGCCTTGCTGTTCAACGCTGACTTCCTACGGCTTTTTCTGCAACTAATTGTTCAATGAAAAACTCTAAGTGTCCACCGGGCTGCGCTGGAATTGGCCACGTAAGTGCTTTACTTGCCAACTTAGTTATCGCTACTGCTGCCGGAGAGCCTGGAAAGGCGTCAACAATAGCAGTTTGCTTGCGCACCGCCTTGCGAATATTCTCGTCGAATGGCACTGTCGCCACTAATTCTAGAGCAACATCGAGAAAACGCCCTGTCACTTTGCTTAATTTGCTAAATAATTCCTGACCTTCACGCACATCGCGAACCATATTGGCTACGACTTTGAAACGAAAAACTCCGTGCTCGCGGTTAAGAATTTTTATTAGTGCGTAAGCATCTGTTAAAGATGTTGGTTCATCGCATACAACGACCATGATATCTTGTGAGGCCTTTGAAAAGCTCAATACCATGTCTGATATGCCTGCCGCGGTGTCGACGATTAGCACATCTATCTGAGAGCGTAATTCGCTAAACGCTCTGATCAAACCAGCGTGTTGCGTTGGTGAAAGCTCTGCCATTGACTGCGTGCCTGATGTGGCAGGCGCAATCTTAATGCCGTGAGGACCGGTCACTAACACTTCGTCCAACGTGCATTCTCCAGAGAGCACGTGAGATAGGTTTTTCTCAACCCTTAGCCCTAACATGACATCTACGTTGGCAAGGCCAAGGTCAGCGTCAAGAACCATTACTCGCTTACCCTGCTTCGCCATCGCGATAGCGGTGTTCAGTGTAATGTTCGTTTTACCTACGCCACCTTTACCACCAGTGACGGCGATTACTTTGATTAACCGTGATTGCTTCATTTTTCTTAAGCTACTCGCTTGATCGTCAATCATACTGCTTATGCTGTTTTAATTGCGTTGTTACTACTAGTATGATTCAAACCGTACTTTTTATAAAGCTTTGCAGCAGCGGAAACCAAAGATTTCGCTTCTGCAATCTTAATGTCTTCAGGCACTTTTTGACCATCGGTGACATAACTAACCGGTAGTTGGTATTCAACTGCTGCACTAAGCACCTCTCCCAAAGAGTAGCATTCATCTAACTTTGTGAAAATACAGCCACTTAGTTCAATATCATCATACGCCTGAATAATTCTCTGCAAAGCAGGATATTGCGTATTCGCTTGCGCTACCAAATATTTTTTTACTTTTGGCATTTGGCCGTTGTCGAACTGCTTAATTTGCTTAATTAATCGACTGTCACGTTGACTAAAACCTGCTGTATCAATCAATACTAGTCGCTTATGGCGAAGTTGGAATAATAAATCAGCCAGTTCTTCACTAGTCTGTGCTTTTCTCACCGTGCAGCCAATGATCTTTCCGTATGTCGCTAGCTGCTCATAGGCTGCAATTCTATATGTATCTATAGTGATCATTGCAACCGACTCTGCACCATATTTCTGCGCATAACGGGCTGCAAGCTTCGCAACAGTAGTTGTTTTACCGGTACCGGTTGGTCCTACCAGTGCAACAGCACCTTGTGCACTAAGTATATCGTTTCCAGTAACATTTATGCGATTAGCCAATAGGTTAAGAAGATAAACCCATGCGTCACGTTCGTTGTAGTGGGCTGGTGTATAGCTAATAAGCTGTGTTGCAAGCGCGCTACTTAAACCCATATCAGTTAATCGCGTCACTAGGTATTGATGAACAGGTTTTTGACGCTTGTTCTTCGCTTCCATTAAATCGGCAACTTGATACTGTAATACATCGCGAAGTGAAGCTAACTCTTCTTTGATTTGTGCAAGTTCTGCCGACTGAGATACCGACGTTTCGCCCATGCTTGAGGCTTGATGTTCTGGGAAAGCGTGTTGACTAACAGTATCTTCAACAGATGATTGATTTTCTATATCGTCAATAAACGCCTCTGAAAAGTCTAAGTGCGAAGCAATTTCATTAGCGTGCTTAGCGTTTGTTGTCATTGGTTGGTTAGATTGCGCGGGACTCGCTACACTATTAGTTCCACCGTGCTGCTTTTCTAACAGGGCTTTCAGGCTATCAGGCCCGTCATCACCAATGATTTCGCTTAGGCTAGGCACAGCCTTTTGACCAGGTGTTTTAGCAGCGGCTTGTGGCGCCGCCTTGGGCGTGAAAAGCTTGGCTTCAGGCTCTTTGTCGTAGGCTGCTACAAGTTCAATGCCGTCAGCGACTTTGCGATTTGACATGATCACAGCGTCACTGCCCAATTCAGCTTTAACTTGGCTTAACGCCTCACGCATATCTTTGCCGAAGAAACGTCTAATTTTCATTGCAACCTCTCCAATCACCCAGTGTCAGATTATTGACCGACCGAACTGACTATTTTTATTTGTTTGTCGTCAGGCACTTCCTGGTATGAAAGAACATGAAGCCCAACAACAGAATACTTTAAGAAGCGAGACAGAACGGGTCGCAACATGCCAGAGGTAAGGAGCACTGCAGGTTCTCCCTCTAACTCTTGCTGCTGGCTGGCTTGCTGCAATGATTTTTGCAACTTGTCTGCCAGACCTGGCTCTATGCCAGCGCCATCTTCGCCACCTGCTTGTAGTGACTGGTGCAACATCTGTTCCAACTCTGGCGCCAAGGTTATGACAGGTATCTCTTTTGCCCCCTGGGTAATTTCTTGAACGATAAGGCGCTTGAGTGCTATACGTACCGCAGACACCAGTACATCTGGGTCTTGGCTACGCGTACCGTACTCGCTAAGCGTTTGCACGATAGTACGCATATCTCGAATAGGTACGCCTTCAAAAAGCAAGGTTTGCAGCACTTTGACTACTGTACTTAATGGCAAAATATCCGGCACCAAACCTTCAACCAATTTAGGGTGCTGTTTGGCCAGCATATCCAGAAGCTGTTGGGCCTCTTCATGCCCTAGTAACTGATACGCGTTATTGGAAAGCAACTGACTTAAATGCGTGGCGACAACCGTAGCTGCATCTACAACGGTATATCCCAGGGTTTGCGCGTGCTCACGCTTATTAGGCTTTATCCATACTGCATCTAAGCCGAACGCAGGGTCTTTAGTCGCACGCCCCTCTAATTTACCGAACACTTGACCAGGGTTAATCGCAAGCTCTTCATCGTGACTAATAACTGAATCACCAATGGTTACGCCTAGCATAGCAATCGTGTAAGTATTGGGTTCAAGGTCTAAGTTATCGCGGATGTGAACAGGTGGAATAAGGAACCCCAGCTCTTGCGATAATTTTTTACGTACGCCTTTGATACGCGTTAACAACTCACCGCCTTGGGATTTATCGACAAGTGGAATTAAGCGATAGCCCACTTCCAAACCTATGGTATCAACTTGCTGAACATCATCCCAACCTAACTCTTTTACTTCAGGCGCGACCGATTCGTCTTTTACCACGTTGTCAGGAACTTTAGGCTCTGCCGCTTTTTTCTTGGCTTGAACCGACTGAAAATAAGCAAAGCCAGCAATTAAGAATGAAAAGCCCAAAAAGGCAATATGGGGCATGCCTGGGATGATACCCATAACAAACAAAACGCCTGAAGCAATATACAGCGCTTGGTTGTTACCAAGCTGTCCACGGATCTCTTTACCCATTTCTTGGGTTTCATTCTCGCGGGTCACGATAATGGCTGTGGCTACCGAAAGTAGTAATGAAGGTATCTGCGCCACCAAACCATCACCAATAGTCAAAATTGTATAGATTTCTATGGCGTTTCCGAATGATAGCCCATGCTGAATCATGCCAATGAATAGACCACCGACAATATTAATCAGCATGATGAAAAGACCAGCAACCGCGTCACCTTTTACAAATTTTGACGCACCGTCCATCGACCCGTAAAAGTCAGCTTCAGCGGTAATCTCTTCGCGGCGCTGTCGCGCTTGATCTTGGTCTATATAGCCAGCATTCAAGTCGGCATCAATTGCCATCTGCTTACCAGGCATAGCGTCCAAGGTAAAGCGAGCACTTACCTCTGAAATACGCCCGGCACCTGCGGTCACAACTTTAAAGTTGATAATAAGAAGGATAGCAAACACAACAATACCCACGGCATAGTTACCGCCGATAACAACCGCACCGAAGGCTTCAATCACTTTTCCTGCAGCGTCACCGCCCTCATGCCCATAAAGTAAAACAACCCGCGTTGAAGCGACGTTTAAGGCAAGTCGTAAAACCGTAGCAATCAGTAACACTAAGGGAAATATGCCAAAATCGACGGGCTTTTGCGTTAAAACTGCTACCAAAATGATGACGAGAGACAATGCAATATTAAAACTAAACAGCACGTCCAGTAAGAATGGCGGCATAGGCAAAATAACCATGCCCATAATTGCCAAAAGGACGATGGGTGCGCCTAAACCACTGGTAAAATTTTGCAGCTGATTTTTATCGAATCGCTGAAGATAACCGGATAACTGCATGGCTTGGTGTCTCTCTATCAGAAAATTGACGCTTTATGTGACTCTTCAAATGGGTTTTCAACTAACGTGCCAGCTTTATAGAAAGAGAAATTTAGATTCGACTAATCGCGATGAAATTAGCGTCACATCTAAATCGGTGAAAAATTTCAACCTATTAAGTGAATTAGCGTCGATACTCAGGTGGTATTGGCAAATCTCGTTTAAGTGGCTTAGGACGCTTCCCTTTCCCTGCCCTATGTGCTTTAAGCTGATAAACATGTGCTAGCACCTGCGCTACCGCCATAAACAAGGCGTTAGGGATTTCGTCGTCCACTTCAGTGGAATAGAATATGGCTCGCGCTAACATGGGTGAAGGGATCAGCGGCACGTCGTTAGCGGTAGCAATTTTTCTGATGTGCATTGCTAACTCATCAGCACCTTTAGCTACTACAACGGGCGCTCTTACCCCTTTTTCGTCATAT
The DNA here is from genome assembly GCF_056160665.1 of Alteromonas sp. ABH4_453. Taxonomy (NCBI): domain Bacteria; kingdom Pseudomonadati; phylum Pseudomonadota; class Gammaproteobacteria; order Alteromonadales; family Alteromonadaceae; genus Alteromonas; species Alteromonas sp. ABH4_453. Next base: position 84,818 of record NZ_JBSWXP010000006.1, on the reverse strand, counting down.
TTAATGGCAACAGAAAAGTGAGTGGGGTTGGTCACGACAACGTCTGCTTGTGGTACTTCCTGCATCATCCGCTTAGTTGCCGCCTGATATTGCAAGCGGCGAATACGACCTTTGACCATGGGGTCGCCTTCCGCGTTTTTGCGCTCGTCTTTAACCTCTTGCTTGGTCATTTTCATTTCTTTGTTGTGCTTATACATTTGATAAGGCACATCAATGAGCGCAATAGGGATCATGCCGCACACTAAAATAAGAAACGCCCACTTAAGCATATCGAGCGCGTGAAAGATGTTTCCCGGATATAGCTCCATATCTAAATGCAGCGCTTCATCTTCGAAGAACAGTAACGCTCCGATAGCCATACCAATTATGACCACCACTTTTGCAATAGACTTAAGTAACTCTACCAAGCCATTCGTGCCAAACATGCGTTTGAAGCCTTGAATGGGGCTCATTTTTGAGCCCTTAGGTTTTGCACCTTCCCAGGTAAAGTTGTAGCCTCCAAGCGCGATTGAGCCATAGATACCCGCTATCATAGCAACGACCATGTATAGCAGCACGGCAGGGCCTACCGCCGAAAAAGCTTCTCCCCAGGCGCCAAACATGTGGGTAATATCATAGGTTTCGTCACGAGAGAGAATGAACATTCTCTGAGTAAGTTTAAAAACAGATTCAGCAATCCACCCGCCCACAAACAAAAACATAAAAGCACTGACGATAAGTACTAGGGTCGTAGAAAGTTCACGGGAACGGGCTAGCTGCCCTTTTTTTCGGGCATCTTCGAGTTTTTTCCCCGTGGGGTCTTCTGTTTTTTCGCTTGAATCTGCCATGTTTTCCTACGAACAAATATTCAATAGTTCACACATAAACTGCTCAGCTCTGAACCATTGGGTTTCGAAGTGTGCAGTAAAGTTATCAAGAGTTATCCAAATAATCAGTAAGCCCATTACCTGAGCAATGGAAAAACCAATACTAAAAATGTTTAGCTGTGGTGCAGCTTTGGTCATTACGCCAAACGCCAAATTCACGATTAAAAGCGACACGATTGGCGCTAGAGACAGGGTCACTGCCGATATAAACATCCAACCGCCCCAATGGGCAATATCGCGGAACTGTTCAGCGGTCCACCATGCTTCGCCTATGGGAAACGCCTCGAAGCTCATTACTATCATTTGAATCATGGACAAGTGCCCATCCAAGGTCCAAAACAACAAGGTGGCTAATATCAGATAAAATTGGCCCACTGCGGGCACGTTAATACCGTTTACCGGGTCAACGATTGACGCAAACCCCAAACCGGTTTGCATGGCTATGATTTGGCCTGCAATGACGAAGGTATTGAGTACCATCATTGATATAAAACCAATGGCAATCCCTATCAACAACTGCTGAATAACAATTAAAAATGTGCCCACATCCACTAAATTTTCGATGGGTGACGGGGGCACCACAGGCATGATGATAAGTGTAAGCATTATGCCCAGCAAGGCTCTTACCTGCGGGGGAATTGATTTAGCACTCAAGCCAATCATGGCCACGAACAAGCCGCTAATGCGCATAAATGGCAGCAGCATGTCTGCAAGGAATTGATTGATGGTGGCGAGTTCGACTTCCACAGCTTTAGCCTTCTACCCCACAACCTGGGGGATCATATCAACCATTCTGAAAGTAAAGTCCATAAGCTGTTGCACCAACCAGTTGCCGCCCCAACTCAACGCGAGAAGCGTTACAAGCAAGCGCGGTAAGAAGCTCATGGTCTGTTCGTTAATACTGGTAGCAGCCTGAAATACTGCCACTACTAAGCCCACGATGAGGCTTGGGACAATCACCGCAGATACCAATACGATAACCATAAACATGGCTTCTCGCAGTATTTCTACAAAGACTTCTGGTGACATAAGCCCTCCTAGACGCCCATACCGAAGCTGGTCGCCAACGTACCGAAAATCAGGTTCCACCCATCAACTAGCACGAACAGCATAAGTTTAAACGGCAAGGATACAATCATAGGCGAGAGCATCATCATACCCATGGCCATCAATATAGACGCTACTACCAAGTCAATAATGAGAAAGGGAATAAATAGCATAAACCCAATTTGAAACGCGGTTTTAAGTTCACTGGTTACAAAAGCCGGAATAAGGATGGTTAGCGGTACTTCGTTGGTATCGGCATATTTTCCTTCATCTCCAGCTATCCGTACGAAGGTTTCTAGGTCTTTTACCCGGGTTTGTGAAAGCATAAATGCGCGCATGGGGCCTTTTGCTTGCTCAAGAGCGTCTAAACTGGTCAGTTGCTCGTTAAGGTAAGGCTGTAGAGCTCGCTCGTTCACCTCTTCAAACACCGGCGCCATAATAAACATAGATAGAAACAAACTAACGCCAATTAATATCTGATTTGATGGTGATTGCTGTAAGCCAATAGCTTGGCGCAAAATAGACAACACCACAATTATACGCGTGAACGAGGTCATCATCATGATAAAGGCAGGAATAAGGCTTAGCGCTGTCATGATAAACAGCGCTTGAAGCGTCATGGTGTAGTCTTGAGAACCATCTTGATTGGTTGTCACCGTGACTGCAGAAATTCCCTGTTGAGCATAGGCGGGCTCGACAAGAAGTAATAAGGGCAGTACTAAAAGTAGCAAGGCAAACTTACGCATCTCTCGACTCTTCCTTTGTTTTATTCTTTTCTATATTCGGGTTGAGCTTTTCCGCCATGGCAGCAACAAGTTTTTGTTTAAACGCATCGGCACCATTTTGTTGCTCGCCTGTGGTTTTGTTCACACCTTTCACAGGCACATCGAGATTCTTATCTAATTTGCTTAAATGAGAGATGTTGTGACTGGTTACACCAATGAGGTGCTGCTCTTCACCTACCTGAATCACCATGATTTTTTCTTTTGTGCCAACAACCATGCTGGCTGCGACTTTCATTTGATTTCCACCCATGGCAGTGACATTAAATCGACGCATCACATAAGCGAGAGCGAAAATGACGCCAACAACGACAAGTAAAGAAAGGAAAATTGACAGTATCGACGTGGGATTGGTGATTGACTGGGTCGACTGCGCGACAGCTATCTGGCTAAATAAAAGGGGCAGCATTGCGCAACCCCTTACTTTATAAGAAGTTTTATCTAAGCTTCTTGATTCTCTCAATTTGACTAATAACATCCGTTAATCGAATACCGAATTTGTCGTTGACCACTACTACTTCACCATGAGCAATCAACGTGCCATTAACTAATACATCTAGTGGCTCACCGGCAACACGATCCAGCTCCACCACAGAACCCTGGTTCAACTGTAGCAGATTTCGGATACTAATTTGACTACGACCGACTTCCATCGAAATAGTCACTGGAATATCTAGAATGGTATCTAGCTTTTTCTTCTCTTCTTGCGTGATTGGCGCGTCGTCAGTTAATTCGTCAAGTTCAGCAACTTGTACGTCTTCGTTATCGCCAGCCTCTTGTTCCGCTTCAGATTCGGCTTGTTCGGCCATTGCCGCAGCCCAATCGTCCATACCGTCTTCACTCATGGGAACTCCCCTTCACCTTACAGGTCTTCTTCGAGTACTTGCAGTTCTGCGTCATTATCAATAATGCGCCCACCGCGGGTTAATAACTGTAGCTCAGACTTCACTGAAGTCGGTCTTGCAATCTTCTCTACAATTTTCAGCGCCAAATTGTCGCGACTGCGACCTAACTTAGCCCTGAACGTGGGTAAATCTTCAATTAATACTGTGATGGTTTCTGGCATCTCCACAGGGATGATATCGCCAGGTTTAAACTCCATCACATCGCGAAGTGGTACATCAACGTCTAGCATATGCGTAGTTAAAGTTACTTTCACGTCCATGATTTCATCGCGTAAGGCCTTACTCCAACGTAAGTCTGTATCTTCTTTATCGCTTTGAACACCTGCATCAAGCAATTCGCGAATGGGCTCTAACATTGAGTATGGCAATGACACGTGGAAGTCGCCACCACCGCCATCTAGTTCGATATGGAACGAGCTGATGACCACCACTTCTGTTGGGCTCACTATGTTCGCCATCGCAGGATTAACTTCTGAGTCCAAATACTCAAACGACACATCCATAACTGGCGCCCAGGCTTCTTTATAATCTTCAAAGATTATTTTAAGCAGCATCTGGATAATACGGCGCTCCGTTGGCGTAAACTCACGGCCCTCAATCTTCGCATGATAGCGACCATCACCACCAAAGAAGTTGTCTACCAGAATGAATACCAAGCGGGCTTCCATGGTGATAAGCCCCGTGCCTTTAAGCGGACGGAAACGCACCATGTTCAAACTTGTTGGAACGAATAACGTATGAATGTATTCACCGAATTTGATCATCTGAATACCGTTAATCGATACTTCAGCAGAGCGTCGCATCATGTTGAACAAACTTACACGCATATGACGGGCAAAACGTTCATTCACAATTTCGAGCGTAGGCATACGCCCGCGCACAATTCTATCTTGCGAGGAGAAGTCGTACTCGAGCGTAGAAGCATCAGAGTCGCTACCGCCAACCTCTTCTTCTTCTACATCATCTACCCCGTGTAATAGGGCATCGATTTCATCTTGAGATAATAAATCACTCACCGTCTTCTACCTTACTTGGTCATTGCATTACTGCATGACAAACCCAGTAAACAATACGCGCTCAACCACATCGCTGCCCGTAATGTCTTTTAATGCTTTCTGCACTTCGGTTACCGCCTGTTCGCGAAGCTCGATTTTACCGGCTTCGGTAACCAGATCGTCTGCATTTGACGTACTAAACGCCTGCAATAATGTCCCTTCGATTAGCGGAATATGCGTCTTTGCTAACTCTTCGTTATCAGAACCACGTACTAATAGCTGCACTTTAATTTGAACCAATCGGTCTCTTCCCGAACCCGGCACGTTGAAAACGAAAGGTCTTGGCATAGCAACATAAAGTGCCGTACCAATTTCAGCGTTACCTGTACTCGCTGCCGGCGCGCTTGCAGCAGCTGCTGCAGCATCAGCTTCAGCCAATTCCTCGGCCGCAGGCTCATCGCCCCCCGCGAAAAGCAAGAAGTAAGCGGCAGCCCCCCCGCCTACAAGAACCACAGCGATAATGATGATCAACATCATTTTGCCTTTCTTCTTACCGCCTTCCTCTACCTGTAACTCTTCATCAGCCATGTGTAACTCATCAGTAATATTAAGAAAAAACGTATTATCAATGTTCCACCGCAAATGGCAATGCCATAATTCGTATCTACAGATGGTTAACACTGTAGCAGCAACAATTAACTCGCAATAAGCAGCGTCTCATCGAACTGTTCGTTCAAAATTAAACGAATACTCCAAACATAGCAGTCTTAAAATAATCTCACCATGCTACCTATTGATAATAGTTTTGCCCCGCCTTAAGCGTAGAAATCAATTCCGCCCTTGGCTGCCCGCGTCACTGACTGCTCGACAATTCGCGTTTCGTCCACATCGTCTAAGCCGTCATTTTCTCCGCGGTTTCCGGCGCCATTTCTATTGCCACTATCATCTGCAAGTTGCTGGCCATTTTCGTTACTTGAAGAATTATCTTTTCTTACTTGCGCATCACCCAATTCAATGCCTTGTTCTGAAAGCATATCTCTTAGTTTGGGCATAGCGTCAGCTAGCGCCTCCTTTGCTTGTTGAGACTGCACAACGAAACTCACGCTTGCCGCGTCACCTGCGACGTTTACCCGCACCTGCATGCTTCCCAACTCAGGTGGATCAAGGCGGATTTCAGCCATGGTGTTCCGCGCATTCACCATCCAGCGAATTTTTTCGTTTAGCTGTTGCTGTCCTTCTGGCTTATGAATGTTGACCGCTTTATCAAAGCCCTCAAACTGCTGTTGAGATTTTGACGCTTCAGCGCGAAGCTGGGAGTTTTCTTGTATTACCGTATCGGTTTGCCCCATCATATTTGCAAACGCCTGTTGCGCACTGGCTTGCGTTTGCGTCATTAAGTTGAGGAACTGACTTGCTTGGTTATCGACCCTAGCCGTCATTGAAGCAATCGCGTCGGTGCTAACTGCAGCCTCTTTTGCGGCATCAGCCACAATAGCTGACAAATCAATACCGGGCTCTCTGCCTTGTTGGACTTGTTGCTGAAATTCATTAATGCCAGCGATAATGTTTGTTTTCACAGCCTGTTGTTGCGAACCGCTTGGCATGGCCGCAACCACCCGCTCAGCAAATGCTTCTGTCGCTTTCTGAGCGCTTTGTGGGGAGAGTTCACTCAAAGCTGTTAATAAGTCGCTTTGTGAATCACCGGTCATTTCAAAGCTATTATTTAGAGGTATGGTACTTTGTGCACTCATCATCGGTGCATTGTCAGATACTGTTACCTTATTTTTGTCTGCTCCGTTAGTATTTATACCGCCACTTTCCAAAACGGCTCCGTCAATAGCTACTTCAGCGGCTATGTCCGTGGTTGCGTCAGAATACAATGCCTCTAATTGAGCGCTGGCTTCATCTGAAGATAATTGCTGCATCGCGTTAAGCTCATCAGATAACAAACTTAACACAAGAGATTCATCTGCTGCATGTTTACTATCTGCCAGTGTTTCCTCTGCCCCCTCGCTCATGCCTTGCTCTGCATAGCCATCGCTTTCTTTTTGCTGCATGAGTTGTTCAATTAGCGCAGAAAGTTCATTGGCATTTGAATCTAGCTTATCGTTGGCAAGGATTTCTGATTGTTCAGCGTTCGCTTCGCCTTTAGCACTATTTTGTTCGCTGCCGGCGCTATTTTGATCGCTACCGGCACTATATTTTTCGCTATTGGTGCTACTTTGTTCACTTTCAGCGCCAATCAATAGTTCAGTTAAAGCATTCAGTGTTTGTTGCGCGTCAGTCGAAAGTGATTCGATAGTGATATCCCCATCACTATTCCCACTTTTAAGCTGAGAAAGTAAATGTGCCATTACCGAGGGCGCGTCGTTGGCATCTACACCGTCTGGGATTTTCCAAAGCTTTCCGTTTTCTTTTACAGAAAGAACATTAACCGTCTCATCCGAAACTTCAGAAATACCATCGGTTGTTCTGTTACCAGATGGCCCTTGAACTTGCTCTCTATTATCAGCCTTACCAAAGCGATCCGCTAGGGTTTCAACATAGGCAACCCAGTCGGGTTCATCATCAACCTTATCCGGCTTTCCATCTGGCGTACCCGGTGTGGTTATAATACCTGCCTCAGCATCTTTTTTGCCGCCTTCTCCAATGACAAACTCTGCTTCGGTTACGGCTTTTTGTTCAACACCACCTTCAGCGTCATCTACTGTTAAACTGGCCTTTTCTTCTGCTGTATCATTTGAACCGATAGCAGTTCTTTCTTTTTTAGCCGGCGCAGACTCAGCAGGATTGTCTGTTACTTTCTTTTCAGCGGGAAGATTGGTATGTCCGGCATCTCGGTCTTTACCCTTCTCTACCGTCTCATTAGAAACTGAAGAGTGAGCTGGTGAGCTGGTCGAACGGATTGCCTCCCCAGACTGAGAGCGTATTGCACCTTTGTCATTTAAAACAAAATCTGGCTTGCTCGATCTTGCTTCCTGATAAAGTCGATTAAATGCTTGGTTGTTTTCGCTATTCGCTTGCTGTTGCGTGCCAATACCTGTTTCGACCGCTTTAGCTGTGCTAGAAGCAGAAAAAGGTAATGCGGCAATCTCTGTTTTATGTGCGGCAACTTGTTGCATATTGTCCTACCGTCCTACATTTATATCGTCTTTCACCAAAGAAGACGTAATGTAATGCGAATTATTTACTAGGCGTTAAACAAAGCATCTTAAACCCAGATTATCGCAAACCCACCAACGCTTGTTTTAATTACAGTCACTTAAGGCTATCTCGCCCCTTACGTCGCTTATGTTTCGCGTTAAGGGTTATGCTATTTTTGATTGAATTTCTTACCTTATAAACGGTATAGAAATTCCAAAAAAAACTATTAAACCGTGATAACTATTGAACTGTAATTTCGGCACGTTGAGCCATTTCATATTGGTTTTGCAAAGGTCGAGCCAAAATGGCTTAAGGCTATACTAATGATTAGAAAGGTGAGCGCTTGGTTCTGAAAAATCGTTGGGTAGCAAACTCATCCATCATGGCCTGTTCTGCTTTGGCCTCTTTTTTCTGTTCTACCAACTTTTTCTTATCAAGTAACAAGGTTACGGCTTTCACTTTTTGCTGTTGCTTTAACCACATTTGTTTGCGCTGGTCTGCAGCCATTTGCGCACGAGCAATCACTTGCATCTGCTGCTCACACGCTTTGTCCAGTTTTCCAACAAAGGATAAATGTTGCTGATAATACGTTGCAGTGACGCCCGCTTGACCGGTTTGTTGAATGCCTTTTATGTAGTCAACGCGATACTGCTCAAGACTGGTTAGCTTTTGCTTTTGCTGATTAACGTTCTGCTGCGCCTGCTTATAATAGCGGGCTTCTCGCTGCTCTTTTTCACGCTCAAATTCGGCTAAACGCTCAAGTTGTTTAGACATAGCACTCTAAACCCACAACCGTAGCTAACGTTATCACTACTTGCTCTATCCTTTTTGCGATTACACACATCAGCCTTGTCCCAGCCCTTTAGCTAAGGCAGCCATGCCCTCTAGGCTTTCACTATAAGGTATGACTTGCTTCATTTCCTGTTGCAATAAAGCGTTGATTGCGGGCTCTGCGCGAATCGCGAGATCAATACGCGGGTCTGATCCTTTCGCATAAGCGCCAATAGAAATAAGATCTTGGTTTTGTTTGTAGTTTGAATAAACTTGTCGAATACGACGCGCCATCAATTGATGCTCTTCGCTCACCACCATAGGCATTACACGGCTGATTGACGCTTCAATATCAATAGCAGGGTAATGACCGCTATCAGCAAGGGTTCGCGACAGCACTACGTGACCATCCAAAATTGCGCGGGCGGCATCGGCAATGGGGTCTTGCAAATCGTCGCCTTCAGTTAATACTGTATAAAAAGCCGTAATAGAGCCCTGTCGCTCGCTACCGTTGCCTGCACGTTCTACCAATGCAGGAAGCCGAGCAAAAACCGAAGGTGGATAGCCTTTTGTGGCTGGTGGCTCACCTACAGCTAATGCAATCTCACGCTGCGCCATCGCATAACGGGTTAACGAGTCAATCAACAACAACACTTTCATGCCTTTATCACGAAAATACTCAGCAATGGTAACCGCCGTCTCGCAGCCCTTTAACCGCATAAGCGGTGAAGTATCAGCTGGCGCTGCCACCACCACTGCCCGTTGTCGCTCTTCTTCTGTGAGAATTTCGTGAATAAACTCTTTTACTTCTCGACCACGCTCACCAACGAGGCCCACAACAACCACGTCTGCTTCACAACCCCGGGTCATCATACCAAGCAGTACGCTTTTACCCACACCGCTTCCAGCGAAAAGTCCCATCCGCTGACCGACGCCAACCGTATTTAACGCATTGATGGCACGTACGCCAACATCCATTGGGGTGTTTATGGGACGGCGGATAAGCGGGTTCATTGGTGGTCGAGTCGTTGGCGCGCGGGCTTCGGCATTAATTTCGCCTAGACCGTCAAGGGGCTGACCATTGCCGTCTACTACACGCCCCAATAACCCCATGCCTACCGGCAAACCACTTTGTCGGTTTAACGGCATCACGCGACTTCCCGGAACAATACCGCGAACTGCTTCGGTGGGCATTAAGTAAGTAATATCATCACCGAAACCAACCACTTCAGCTTCTATTTCGCCTTCGATGGTTTGCACTAAACATTGACTTCCCACCGGCAGCTGGCAACCTACTGCTTCAAGGGTAAGCCCTATGCCCCGGACTAACTTTCCCGCGGCAACAACAGGTGGCGACGTCACTTGTTTAGTCAATGATTCAAAATGGGCATGCCAAGGGCTAGTCATCAGATAAACCTTGGTTTAGTAAAAACTTATCGATAACGTTTCGACATCGACGTTCAATCGAAACATCTACGGCGTTTTGCACAGTGGTAATATCGCAGCCACCACGTTCCATAGCGGGGGCCTCAACCAAATTCCAGCCTTTTTTGGTAATTTCTTCTTCACCAAAATGCGCTTTTACCAATTCAATATCCTCTGGATTCATATGAATTTGATAGTCAGCTTGATTAATCGGCAGCGCCTTAATACCTTCGCTTAACGCTTGCAATATAACCTTTTGGTTAGTGCTCACCTCTGCTTTAATAACTGCTTTTGCGAGAGTTACAGCGAGTTTTACCAATTGGTCTCGGGTTTCATCATTAGCTTGCGAAAGCGGATCATGAAGCTTGTCGGCGAGCATTTGCCATACTTCAGCTTGAGTAGCCACTTGCTGGCGGCCTTCTTCTAACCCTTGATCAAGGCCTTCGCTATGACCCTGTTCTTTGCCTTCTGCCAAACCTGCTTCAAGACCTTCTTGTTTACCTTCATCTAAGCCTTTTTCTTTACCCTCCTGATAGCCCTCATCATAAGCTGCCTGGCGTATAGCTTCTATTTCTTCAGCGGTTGGCGGCTTAATTTCTTCTTCAACTTCAGGTGGCTCGTACTTCCAGTCAGAGCGTTTGTTTAACGCGTTGGTTGGCTCGTTGTCTCTCGGTGCGGTAGGATCGTCAACGAAGGGTAAGTCCCACTTTTTAGCTTCATTTACTTCGTTTTCGCTGAAACTTTTTTTGGCAGTCATATGTTTACCTAGGCTAAATTAGTGACGGGATTGGCGTTCTTATAAGAACTCTTCGCCACCGCCACCACCAAGCATGATTTCACCAGAGTCAGAAAGTCGACGGGCAACAGAGAGGATCTCTTTCTGAGCCGTTTCCACTTCACTAATCCGCACAGGGCCAAGGGCTTCCAAGTCATCGCCAAGCATTTCAGCAGCACGTTTAGACATGTTGCGCATAATTTTATCTTTAAGCTCTTCGTCAGCCCCTTTAATGGCTTTAAGCAGCGCGTCTTGCTGCACTTCGCGCAATATTGCCTGAATGCCTTTGTCGTCTACATCGACCAAATTGTCGAATACAAACATGAGGTCTTGGATTTGCTGGCTCATCTCTTCGTCTTGCTCGCGAATAGCGTCCATCAGCTGACCTTCTATCGCAGTATCCAAGTAGTTCATGATGTTCGCTGCAGACTTCAAGCCGCCCATTTTCGCCGCTTGCGTTCCCGCTTGACCTGCGAACTGTTTCTCCATGATTTCGTTTAGCTCTTGCAATGCTGCCGGCTGAACTTCTTCTAGGTTCGCAATACGCATCAAAAGATCAAGACGTACTTTTTCAGGGAATTGCGCCAAAATTTCAGCGCTTTGCTCAGGTTCTAGATAAGACAGTACAATGGTTTGAATCTGCGGGTGTTCGTTGCGAATAATGCTCGCTACCTGCTTAGAGTCCATCCACTTCAACGAGTCCAAGCCTTTTGCGCCACTGCCCATTAGAATCTGATCGATTAGGTTTGCCGCCTTATCTTCACCTAACGCCGCAGTTAACGCTCGCTTAACAAAATCTTGGCTCTGGAAGCCAATAGTGCTGTAATTCTGGATCTCTTCAATGAAGTGTTTGTGAACCGACGTGATTTTGGTTTGCGTCATATCGTCCACTTTCGCCATTTCAGAACCCAGCTTCTGCACTTGTTTTGGTTCAAGATGCTTTAATATCTGCGCCGCATCTTCTTCAGATAAGCTAAGTAGTAAGATGGCAGCTTTCTCTACGCCTTCTAATTTACTGACGTCGTATGACGCTTCTTCAACATTGGCAAGTTCTTCAGCCATAATCTTATCTCACTACTCGTCTTGCATTAACCAGCCCTTAACTACCTGGGCTGATAATTCTGGTTCATTGGCTACTAGGGCACGTACGGCTTTAAGTACATCTTCGTCTTTGTGCAAGTCAGGCAGCATAAGTGAGCCATCTGGCGCAAAGCCTACCTGTCCTTCGTCAAAGTCAGACGTTAACATGCTAATTGTGTCATCGCCTAAGTCTAAGCCTTCATCGGCATCAAATTCATCTGCCTCGTTAGACTCATCTGGGTTGATAAGACGACGCAGCATAGGTCGAATTACAAAGATGATAAGTACTATTATAACCAAGCCACCAACAACTAGCTTAAGAATTGGCAGAAAACCAGGCTGTTCCCACAAAGGCGCATCTTCAATTTCACCTGCATCCATACGAGTAAAGGGTACGCTAACCACTTCTAGCGAGTCGCCGCGGGTGACGTCAAAGCCAATGCCGCCCTGCAACAGTCTACGTATATTAAGGATTTCTTCTTGTTTACGCGGGGTTGGCGTTATAGCGCCGTCTTCGCCCGCCACTTGGGTATAGTCGACTGCCACCGACACACTTAGTCTGCGGATTACACCTGTCTGCTTTTTGGTATGGCTGATAGTGGTATCAAGTTCGTAGTTGCGGGTCGATTCTTTCGCTGTGCGTCCTGGCATAGTTTGCTGACTACCGCCCACCGCATTTTCTGGAATATTAGAATCAAGCGGAGGCTGATTTGATAATGCACCGGGAATACCGCCAACACCGCCGCCTACGCTATTTTCTTCCATGATCATTTCGCTACGTACCGCAGGTAAATCTGGGTTGTAGCTGCGCTGGGTTTGCTCCATTGCAGTAAAGTCCATAGTAACGTCAGCTTGCGCCGTGTAGTTACCTATGCCCAATACTGGGATCAGTATAGCGTCAATTTTTTCTAGATACTCTTGCTCGCGCTGACGTTCAATTTCGTACTCTTTTCTGGCACGGGCACTCATTGAATCTTGCGAGCCTGAGTTAAGCAGACGACCATTGCTGTCAGTTACCGTTACTTTAGACGGCTCCATGTTTTGTACGGCAGACGCCACGATATCAACGACCGCATCAACCTCTTCACCAGCAATGACGGCACCACGTTTAGCGGTTAATACCACTGTTGCGGACGCTTTCTTCTCTCTTCGAGCAAAAACGTTCTCTTTTGGCATAGCTAAAAGAACACGGGCTTTTTGAATACTTGCGATATCTTCGATGGTCGAGGCAATTTGCTGTTCACGCGCATGTTTAAGACGTTCCATCTCAACACGCTGGCTTACACCAAACCCCATGTCCTGCATGATGATATCGGTACCTGCATCAGAGGTTTTAGTTAACCCTTGGCGTGTCATACCCAGGCGGATATTTTGGAATTCGTCACTTCTTACATAAACAGTATTGCCTTCAAGCTTATAGTCGATTTGATTCGCATCCATATAATCGAGAGTTTCGATAAGCTCTTGGGTTTCCATCTTAGCAAGGGGACGATAGTCAGGCTCTTGTGACCAAATAAGAATAAAGATTGCGATGGCCACACAAATAACCAAAACAACCACAAGGGCCATTTGGCGCATCATATCTGCGCTACCTAACGTATCCATGAAACCAGATTTATTCTCTGGCTCATTGTCCGCTGTTTGATTTTGATCAGGAACCGTAAGGTTTGTACCTGTTGCTTCAGCCATAACCTACTCCACCTATACCGGCATATTCATTATTGTTTTATAGGCTTCAAGTACTTTGTTACGTACCTGAACAGTAGCTTCGAAAGCAATGCCAGACTTTTCTTTCGCTAACATGACTTGGGCTAAGCTCAAACTAGGGTCACCCATTTCAAAACGTTGCTGTGCATCTTTTGATTCAAGCTGCATACCGTTTACACCGTCAACCGCGTTCTTCAGCATGGTCGAGAAATCGCTTGCAGAGCTGTTTACTTCAGTAAGCGATTGCTGCTGAGGCTCGTTAACTTGAAGACGAGTTTGCCCTATCATGTTTTGCATTTCTTGATACAAACTATTGGCTTTAACGTCCATACCCACTCCTAGCGTTTCTTTAAAAACCGCCTGAACAACGGCGAATAACTAATTATATGAGTGATTTAGCAAGGGGCTTGCCAACTTTAAAAACCCTTTAATATCATAAAGATAAAGAGAAAATGAGAGAATAAGCCAAATTTATGGCGTTTGATTTGATGGGAGCAACAAAAAACCGCCGCCTTCTTTACTACAGAGGCGACGGATAACGGGGTTGAACGAGAGGTTCAAAACAGCAGTATTAAGCTGGTACTTCAATGCCGTCTTCACGCATGCGCGCTAGTTTATAACGAAGGGTTCTAGGGCTAATGCCAAGTTTTTCCGCAACGTCCTTACGTTTACCATTGCACGAGACTAATGTATCAAGAATAATTTGGTGCTCCTGATAACGAAGTTCTGAACCCAATTTGTTGTCTTCAACCTGCTCTTGTGTAACTTCAAGCGGGGCCGACATGTCTTCGTCAATCATTAAATCGCTTGCATCTATTTCATTGTTTTCACAAAGAATCAGGGCACGTTGAACCACATTCTCTAACTCTCGAACATTTCCTGGCCAGCTGTATTGCGACAATTTATTGCGTGCTGCAGCACTTAACCTGATTGTGCCTAGGCCCTGTGAACTTGCGTGACGCTGAACAAGGTGCTCCGCAAGTGGCACAATGTCTCCCGGGCGTTCCGATAGAGGACGCCATTCAATAGGAAATACGTTTAAGCGGTAGTATAAGTCTTCTCTGAATTCACCTGCATCTACTGCTTTTCTTAAATCTCGGTTACTCGTAGCAATAACTCGCACATTTAGTTTAACGGTTTTTCGGCCGCCAAGACGTTCAACTTCACGCTCTTGCAGCACGCGCAGCAATTTAGCCTGAAGCGCCAAATCCATCTCAGTTATTTCATCAAGTAGCAGGGTGCCGTCTTGAGCTTGTTCGAACTTACCCGGACAGGCCTGAATAGCGCCAGTAAAGGCTCCTTTTTCGTAACCAAACAAAGTGGCTTCTAACATGTTTTCTGGAATGGCAGCACAGTTAATGGCAACAAAAGGCGCATCGCTTCGCGGAGACTGGTCGTGAATATAGCGAGATAGAACTTCTTTACCCGACCCACTTGGACCCATGACCATAACGGTAGCTTCAGACTTCGCGACTTTCCGCGAAAGCTCAAGTAGCTTCAAACTTGAGGGGTCGGCTACGATTGGCGTACGTGATTCAATTTTTTGTGCAGGGGCGTAGCGCCCCACTAAGTTTAGCAATACTTCTGGCGCAAAAGGCTTTGAAAGGTAGTCCGTTGCGCCATCACGCATCGCTTGTACCGCATCATCAATAGTGGCGTAGGCCGTCATTAACAACACAGGCATATTCGGGTATTTAGCTTTAATACTTTTTAGCAGTGTTAAGCCACTCATTTCGCCCATTTGTATGTCGCTAACCACTAGGTCCACATTCTGTGACGATAGCTTCATCAATGCTTGCTCCGCGCAATCGGCAGCAACCACGTCATAGTTACCTAGCAAAAGAGTGTCTAGGAGCGCCTCGCGTAAACCCGCGTCATCTTCAACAATTAGTATGGTAGTTTTAGACATTATTCTCTCCTATGACTTACGCGACATGAGTCAATGTTTGTGAAGTTTTAGCATGCGCCGAGCACGGTAATGACACGCTAAAGCAAGCCCCACCTTCTGGTACGTCAATGATGTTAAGTGAACCGCTGTGCGCATTTACCACTGACTTCACTACCGCAAGACCTAAACCTGTACCATGCGTTTTTGTAGTAAAAAACGGTTCAAAAATTTTGCTTTTTAGACTCTCTGGAACCCCAGGACCTTTGTCGACCACAGATACATGTAAACGGTGATCACTCACTGTTGCCTGTACGTGCACACGCTCTCCTTTGGGAGTAACTTGGCTTGCATTATGGATAAGGTTTAGCAATGCGCCTTGGAGTGCTGTGAGGTTACCTGTGATAGAAAGATCTTGTTCAAATCCTGAAAACGTTAACGTCTGCTGCGCTTGGGCTACCATGCTATGGGCACTACCCTCTATCGAGGAAAACAGCTCACCTAAACTGATCTGGCTGACCACCTGCTCTTCGCCCGATTTAGCAAAAAGTAGCATGTCATTAACTTGGCTTTCTAACTCTTTAAGCCTGTCAGTCAGCTTATTAGCAAACTGGGTTTGCGCTTCTTCGCCTAAGCCTTTGCGTGTTAAATTCGACGCATATAACATAGCTGCAGAAAGTGGAGTTCTGATTTGATGGGCCAGGGATGCCACCATTTTTCCAAGAGAAGACAACCGTTGCATGTGGCTAACCCGCGCTTGCAGCTGACGGGTTTCAGTTAAGTCTGTGATAACAATTAGCTGACCTGGCTCGTTGTCTAGTGGGGTAATTGAAAGCTTCACTCGTCTACCATCAACCAGCGATACTTCATGGCCGTCATCAGCGCGTGGCTTGAAAGAGCGAGTAATAATACTGCGCCACACTTCCTCTTCCAGCGGTTCGCCTAACAATGCTTTTGCCTGCTCGTTGGCTTGGCGAACAATGCCCTTTCCATCAATTACAATAACACCCGCTGGCATCACTTGAAGTAAATGTTCGAGTCGGCTCGCCTGCAATCTCAGTGATTCAATATCATCATTTTGCGACGTTTGATAATCATCTTGAGATACCGCCGAGCCGCCGTTAAGTGCATAGGCAGATGCGAGATACTCTGTAGATTGTTGTGTGCTGTTGAAAGCCATATTATCCTCGTCAAATTGCAGACGCTGTTTAACTATGGCTTAGATAAAGCAGAAGATATGCCAACTTGATATTGACTTATTTATCAGTAGGATAGATGGTATTTTCAAGAAAAAGCGTAACGTCAATTAGCTGACATTACGCTTCTTCAGTACGCTGGATATCGTATTTCCGCATTTTTTCAACAAGCGTGGTTCTGCGCATTCCAAGCTTGTCGGCGGCACGTGCTACTACCCAATCTTGGTTTTCCAGGGCTTGTTTTATGAGATTCACTTCGAGCTCAGAAAGGTACTCTTTAAGGTTAACACCTTCTGCAGGTAACGAAGACGACACCATACCGTTTAGGCCGTCGTGACTCTGCAGGCTAACGTCTTCTTCTGGCTCTTGCGCTGCAGCTTCAGCAAATAGCGCGTTAAACGCTTCGCGTTCAAGCATTTCTTCGGGATAGTCAGGCTCGTACGCCTGTACGTCACCATACTGATATTTTTCAGGTAAATCGGCAATGTCGACAATCTGACCTGGATAAAGAATCGTTAGTCGCTCAACTAAATTTGAAAGTTCGCGGACATTGCCCGCCCATTCGTGCTCCATCAATGAAGCAATGGCTTGTTCGGTAAAGCGCACACCTTCTACGCCATCGCCCTGTATTCGACTGTTTAACTCTTGGAGTAACAAGGGAATATCGTCTTTTCTTTGTCTGAGCGCAGGGCTGTCAATTGGGAATACGTTGAGTCGGTAATACAAGTCCTCACGAAACTTGTCTTCGCTTATCATGGTTTCCAAGTTGCGGTGCGTTGCCGCAATAATACGTACGTTGCACTGAAGTGGCTTATTCCCACCTACGCGTTCAAACATACGCTCTTGCAACACACGTAATAACTTAACCTGCATTTGAAGCGGCATATCACCGATTTCATCAAGGAATAATGTGCCACCTTCGGCGAGCTCAAATCGTCCTTTACGTGCACTAATAGCGCCTGTGAAAGCGCCTTTCTCGTGACCAAACAATTCGCTCTCGAGAAGTTCGCCGGGAATAGCACCGCAGTTTACCGGGATGAATGGACCGTCTTTACGTTCAGATAAGAAATGAACATTGCGCGCAACCACTTCTTTACCCGTTCCAGACTCACCTAAAATTAACACGGTGGCATCGGTGGGTGCGACTTGCTCAACTAAGCGCCGCACAATTTGAATTTGCTCACTTTTACCAATTAGGCTTCTAAATAGCCGCGTTTTTGTACCTGCCGCACGAGATAAACCTGGTTTACGTCGAGAGTATTCTTGGCAACGATGTATAGCCTGCGTTAAAACAGGGTAGGTTAATGGTGTTGCAATAACACTAACCAGGTTACAGCTTGCAGACGCCTGTGTATTGCTCTCAACTAAAGCGACAAACGGTATGTGTGGAAACTTTTCTACCAGATTACTTACGGCAGTGGACGAGCGGTACTCGATAAGTACGGCGTCTGCACCACTTTCATGGAGGTATCGCTCGCATTCACTGAAGCCTCGTGACTGGCACGACTCTCCCATGAAGGTAACGATAGTTTCCAAGTTTTGAATAAGTTCCTGATTATCACTAATCAGCAAAATGTTCTTCATCAATTCCCCGAGAACGCTTTGTTATTATTTACAGTTTAGCGCATTTCTAAATTGTAACGACAAAAGATCGGAGCGCAACCGCTGTTTTGGGAAATATATCAATAAAAAAAGCAGGTTACCCTGCTTCTTTCGATTAAATTTGGTCTAACCTACACCATTTAGCCTAGCTCAATAACGATAAAACTTGGCTTTGCTGCTGGTTCGCTTGCGCTTGAACAGTAAGGGCAGCTTGACCTAAAACGTCGTTTGAAGCTTGTTGCGACGTCGCTTGCGCAAAATCTAAATCTTGAATACGACTTCGCGCTTCTGCGGTATTTACATTAGCTTGAGTGAGTGAGCGCGCAGCACTTTCGAAACGATTTTGTGTGGCGCCTAAATCGCCACGCGCACTGCCGAGAGTTTCTATCGCCGCATCTGCTGCGGCCAATGCATCGTCAATACTGGTGCCTGACGTAATATCGATAGACAGCACACCGTTTAATTGAGCAGCAACATCTTGTGTATTGACACTGATTGACTGGCCCGCACTTGAACCTGATTGGAATTCAAGTGAACCATTTTCAGACAATAATGGCTTTCCAGCAAAATTCGTCTGCTCTATGGTAAACGAGATATTTTCTTGTAGCTGGGTTATTTCAGATTGAATAGCACGGCGATCACCACTACTCAAAACACCACTGCCTGATTGCAAGGTCAATTCACGAATACGGTTTACATCATCATTAATGCTGCCTAAACCACCTTCAGCTACTTGTGCGAGTGAAATACCATCATAGACGTTGTTTAGCGATTGACGGTTTCCCTCAACTTCGGAAGTCAGCCTATCGATAATTTGTTGGGCTGCTGCGCCGTCAGATGCATTGTTAATTTTCTTACCGCTGGCAAGCTTCTCCATCAAGGATTCTTGCTTCTCTTGCACTTGGCTGAGAAGTGAGGATGTTGAACTATTAACTTGCATGATGCTTTCCTAAAATTTGTAACTCTATAAGTTTAGCAGAAAGCTGAGCAAAATGTAGTCAGCCATTTGTATGATAGTCGATACCTTTAGGAACAAATCTATACGCTCATGGAATAGTTTGACTTGCCGATAAGTTATGAGTGTACAATTTGTTTATTTTCAGAGATTAATGCTATGACTACTGTGGTGACGTACGGCACCTTTGACCTTTTCCATATAGGGCATGTAAGGCTTTTAAAGCGATTACACAGCTTAGGCGATAGGCTAGTGGTTGGCTTGTCCTCTGATGAATTCAATACGGTGAAAGGTAAAAACGTTGTCATACCTTATGAGGACAGAAAGGAAATTTTGCTCTCCTGCCGTTATGTCGACAGCGTCTTTCAAGAAAATTGTTGGGAACAAAAGCGAGAAGACCTTAAGCGAGAAGGCGCTGAAATATTCGCGATGGGTGATGACTGGATTGGAAAGTTCGATGATCTGCAAGATATCGTTAAAGTAGTGTACCTACCACGCACACAAGATGTCTCTACTACTGAACTTAAAACCGTTATAAATCAGGTGTATGATGAAAAACTACGGGAAGTCCGTAATGTGGCCTCTCATTTAAATACATTGATAGAAAAACTATAACGACATGTTTAGCAAAACAGAAATTACTCGCTCTACCTCTTCATCTGCGAGGTAAGGGTGCATAGGAATACTAAAAGAACGTGACGCTAATGATTCTGCTATCGATAAATCAGTAAAAGCTGGCGAAGCACTCGTAAATGCCAATTGCTGGTGCATACAGGTTGCATAATATATCGCTGTAGGAATGTTTTGACTCTGCAATCGCTGTTGCAGTGCACTGCGACTGATGGATTGTGCCTGCAGCGTATATTGCGCCCAGCTGCTAGACACGCTGGACTCACATTCCGGAGTAACTAACAGTGGGCTATGTACCAGCTCGGCACTGTATAACTCAGCTACATACTGACGCCTTTCGAGTTCTGCAGGAAACAACGCCAGCTTTTCGAGTAAGACAGCCGCCTGCAGGGTATCCAGACGACTATTCATACCGATTCTGACGTTATCGTATTTATTCGCGCCTTTACCGTGTACACGCAGCGATTTTATTAACGCTGCATACTCATCATTATTCGTAAACACGGCGCCGCCGTCTCCATAGCATCCGAGCGGTTTGGCAGGGAAAAAGCTGGTTGTGGCGATATCGCCAAATCCACATGCTCTTTTGCCTTGGCGCTCACCTCCAAAGCCCTGAGCCGCATCCTCAATTATCAGCAGATTGTGCTCTGACGCTATGGACTGAATATGTTCAAAAGCTGCCGGCTGACCAAACAAGTCAACCGCCATAATGGCCTTAAGTTTTAATGCTGAGTTGGCTTGCACATGGCGGATCGTAGTGGCGAGTTTTTCGCAATTAAGATTAAAGGTTCGCGGATCAACATCGGCAAATACTGGTGTCGCTCCAACAAAAGCCACCGCTTCTGCTGAAGCAAAAAAAGTAAAGGTAGGCACTATCACGGCATCGCCAGGGCCGATTCCCATGGCCATCAGTGCAAGTTGCAGTGCGTCAGTACCATTAGCACAGGTGATGGCATGTTTTACGCCAACATAATGCGCTAACTGATATTCGAGCTCGCCTACCTCAGGCCCCATAATATACTGGCCATGGTCAAGCACGGTGGCGATCCTTTGATCGATGCGCTGTTTGGCAAACTCATACTGAGCTTTAAGATCGATAAACTGCATTAGCTGTTTACCTTGCTGAGCTGGCCGCCGGATAAACGATAAGCGACCTGCTGATGAGAGCATACTGTTTGAGCATCACCGGACAACGGCAAATCGAGACGTTCACCAAACTCACTCATCCAGCCAATTTGCCTGGCCGGCACGCCTACCATTAGTGCATAGTCAGGCACATCACGCTGAATCACAGCACCGGCACCAACAAAGGCGTAACGGCCAATGGTAACCCCACAGACAATAGTGCAGTTAGCGCCCAGAGTTGCGCCCTCCTTTACCAGCGTATCCCGGTATTCGGCTTTCCGCTCAATAGCGCTGCGCGGATTATACACGTTAGTAAATACCATACTCGGACCACAAAACACATTATCCTGGAGGGTCACATTATCGTACACCGAGACATTGTTCTGAATTTTACAGTTATCACCGATAACTACCTTATTGCCTACAAAAACATTTTGGCCCAGTGAACACTGCTTGCCAATGCTTGCCCCGCTGCAAACGTGCACAAAATGCCAGATCCTGCAGCCCTGGCCTATCTGAGCGCCGGCGTCCACGATGGCAGATTCATGTATAGAAATATCATTCATCAATTTGTACCAGTTCTCTAAAAAATGGATGGGCTCGGCCATTTTGTGGTGCTACGGTTTGCCCTTTTTGAATATAGCTTACAGTTTCAACACAATGCCTGGCATCTTCAATTCCATAGCCACGTCCAGCCAGTATTTCCTGATAGCTAATAGTGTGCAAATCAGTGAACCCCTGAGAAAACTCAATTTCTTCGCCATCGACTGTTATAGAACGGTAAGTAGACTGCTTGCCTCTTACCGATGCAGGTAAATCATTGGCATCTATGGATAAAAACCAAGGCACTGTCGCTTTCTCATACTCAAGGTAGCCACAGGCTTTTTTGTCATCCATGTAATGCAGTTCATTACAGACCAGATCGCCAAACATAAAATGCAGCATATCGAAAAAATGCACCCCGATGTTAGTGGCAATACCAAAAGATTTTCTCGGATCGCCCTTCCAGCTTTCCATGTACCATTTACCCCGGGAGGTAATGTAGGTCAGTTCCACTTCGTACTTACCGGCTCTACTCTGTTGTTGTACTTTATTTTTGAGCGCCAGAATCGCGTCGTGATGACGCAGTTGCAGAATGTTATAGACCTTATGGCCGGTTTCCTGCTCGATAAGACTAAGATCATCGAGCAATTCAACACTTGGCACCAGCGGCTTTTCGCAAATAACATCGCAGCCTAGGCGAAGGCCAGCAGCCATATGCGCATGATGCAGGTAATTGGGCGAACACACCGAGACATAATCCAATTGCTTTGAAGGTGTTCGCTTAAGCTTATAAGCGTAATCATAGAATCGTTCAAATTCAGTAAAAAATTCACTCTGTGGGGAGATACTATCAATAATACCCACCGAGTCATTTTTATCGTAACACACGGCCAGATTGTGATTAGTTTCTTTTATGGCTTTCATGTGGCGTGGTGCGATGTAACCAGAGGCACCAATTAATGCGAAATTTTTCATGGCGTTACGTCTTACTATTAAGCCTTTATAATGAATGGGGAAGTATGCTTGTAATGTCCACGGGTATCAATAATAAGCTGACTGTGTTCAGCGATCATGCCGTAGTCAAAGCTGTCGTGGGCGGTTGCCAACACAACGGCATCATAGCTGGCGAGTACTTCCGGCGTCAGCGTTACACTAACTAGCCCAAAATTATATTTGCGTACTTTGGGCAACCTTAACACGTGCGGATCCGAATACTCGACGTGAGCTCCTTTGTTGATGAGTATATTAATTAGCTGCAACGATGGTGACTCACGCATATCATCAACATTTTTCTTGTATGCAATGCCCAGAATCAGGACCCGGCTGCCGTTTATCGCTTTTTTATGCTGATTTAATGCATCCGCCACTTTTCCCACCACCCATGAGGGCATGGCGGAATTTACTTCACCGGCTAATTCAATGAAGCGGGTATGTACACCATACTCTCTGGCTTTCCAAGTAAGGTAAAAGGGATCGACCGGAATACAGTGTCCGCCAATTCCCGGGCCAGGATAATAAGCAGTAAAGCCAAAAGGTTTCGTAGCAGCTGCATCGATCACTTCATGAATATCTATGCCCATTTTATCGGCGACAATTTTCATTTCATTGACCAGCCCGATGTTGACTGCACGGTGGATATTTTCCAGCAATTTAGTCATTTCGGCAGCCTGAGTGCTGGATACCGGCACCACCTTATCAACCACTTTTTCATACAAAGCCATACCGACTTCCAAACAGGCCTCTGTGGACCCGCCTACAATTTTAGGGATGGTTTGAGTAGTGAAAGACGTATTGCCCGGGTCTTCACGTTCCGGAGAGTAAACTAAAAATAAATCTTCACCGACCCTCAACCCATTTGACTCAATCAACGGACGCAACTTTTCCTCAGTTGTGCCAGGATAAGTTGTACTTTCAAGTGAAATGAGCTGACCCGTCCTGAGATAAGGTAGGATTTGTAGCATGGTGTTTAAGACAAAGCTCAGGTCCGGCTCACGATATTGGTTAAGCGGTGTTGGCACACATAAAATAATGGCGTTACATTCGGAGATATTGCTAAAGTTAGTAGTTGCTTCTAACCCCTGATTCAATGCTTGCGCAAGTGAGTCATCAGATATGTGCTCAATGTAACTATTACCGTTATTAATCGACTGAACCCTGTCTTTCACAATATCAAATCCGATGACCCGGTTGAATACTTCGGCACTTCGCAAGGCTAGGGGCAGTCCTACATATCCCATACCAACAACACCTATGGTGGTCAATTTTTTGTTGAGCAGTGATAACAAATGATTAGACAAGTTGAGCTCCTGTAGCGCTATGTTCTTCAGATTTAATCAGGATACTAAGGTATCGGCAATAATTGTGCGAACTGAAGTTGCTGGCCACTAACTTTCATTAAAGAAAACAGCTAAGATTCCGATACAACGAGAACAGTGTTTTTTCGATGGAAAGAAGCGATAGTGTTTTGTGCATCTTATTTGACCTGTAACGATGCTCTGATACGGATAGCGTTTCTAAAAGCATTTAATGCGTGAAGTATAAAGCGAGAACAAGATTTAAGGCTATGAAATCAATATATCGTTATCTATCAACATGTGCCAAAGGGGTAGAATGCCTAGTATTGTTTACGACAGGTTTCACTTTTCCCCTCCGGACGATCGGAACTAGCTATTATTTAACAGCTCCTTCTGTGGCGAGCCTTTACTGTTATCAGCCTTCAGATTGTCAATTCATAATGACTTTCTATGGTCGAACTGCAATGCCAGGTCTATGGGATAAAAACTTGCCAGCTGTTATTTACTCGATGAACTGATAAACGAATTATGGTTGCATTAAATCGTCCGTTTGTACCACCGTTAGAGGAATTTAATGAGCTCATTAAGTCCGTCAATGAACGTGCCTGGCTGTCTAACTTTGGCCCTCTTGAATCTCAGCTAACGGAAGAATTAAAGGCCTA
This sequence comes from Alteromonas sp. ABH4_453, assembly GCF_056160665.1. Classification (NCBI taxonomy): domain Bacteria; kingdom Pseudomonadati; phylum Pseudomonadota; class Gammaproteobacteria; order Alteromonadales; family Alteromonadaceae; genus Alteromonas; species Alteromonas sp. ABH4_453. The sequence goes on along the minus strand of NZ_JBSWXP010000006.1, from coordinate 60,429 downwards.
TTTAGGTGTTGAGAACTTATTACTGGTAAATAATGGTTCATCTGCTTTGCAGATAGCGTATCGCACCTTTAATATCAAACACGCTATCACAACGCCGTTTTCGTTTATTGCAACGGCGTCAACAATGGACTGGTTGAATATTAATTTTAGTTTTGCCGACATTGAGCGCTCAAGCCTGAATATTGACGCCGACCATGTGCGGCGAGGCATCCGCCATAATCCGGCTATAGACAGCGTGGTAGCGACTCACGTTTATGGTAACCCATGTAATGTGCATGCCCTTGAAGCACTTTGCCTTGAGCATAACAAAACACTAATTTTTGATGCTGCCCATGCTTTTTCAATTCGCTTGGATGGAAACAGTATTCTCAACTATGGAGATGCAAGCATTCTGTCATTTCATGCCACCAAGATTTTTAATTCCATTGAAGGGGGCGCAATAGCTTTTAAACACAAGCGCGATTATGATGTCGCCCGCGAAATGATCTGTTTCGGCATGGACAAGACCGCGGCTATCAATCGCACTGGCATCAATGCCAAAATGAACGAATACCAGGCCGCAGCCGGACTGGTTTGCCTCCGCCATATGCCGGACATACTTCAACATCGTTGTCAGTTATATTCGACCTACCAGACACTTTTATACGATGTGGTGACTTTCCCTGACTGGCATCCGGAATCCACTGCCAATGGGGCATACGCCCCCGTGATCCTAGCCAGTGAAGAGCAACTGATGGCCGTCGGTGAAGCCTTTGCTCAGCATGGCATTGGCTTCAGACGGTATTTCCACCCCGAGCTTCACGCCTATTATCCAGATAAGCTAACCTATCCTGACACCTTGAATGTGGCAAGGGATATTGCACCAAGAGTCATGTGTATCCCAATGCATGCCTATCTGACGATCGCTGAAGTGGAGCAGGTCTGTAGTGTTATTCGTGATGTGGTGTCATGAAAGTAGCCATCATGCAACCCTATTTATTTCCTTATCATGGTTACTTTCAGCTTATCCAGGCTGTGGATCTTTTTATTTTTCTTGATGATGTGAACTACATTAAAAAGGGCTATATCAACCGCAATAACATTCTTCTGAACGGTCATCCTCACCGGTTTACAAAGCCCGTTGAAAAGGTGTCACAAAACCGATTTATCAACCAACACGACTATGGCCGGCAAGACAAATTGCTAAGCGTTTTTGATTATGCCTACCAGTCTGCACCACACTATGGTGAGGTTATGTCACTGATATCGCCAACTCTAACAGCAATGGGGAGCGTAGCAGAGATTAACGCAAACGCTATAGAAAGCGTATTTAAGTATCTTGGGTTAGTGCAGAAATTCGCCTTTTCATCAGCAGTACCTCACGACACCAATCTCAAAGGCCAGGATAAAATTATTGCACTTTGTCAAGCCGTTAATGGTTTGACGTATGTCAATCCGCCTGGTGGAAGAGCCTTATATGATGCAAAACACTTTGCCAGTGCTGGTCTTTCATTAACATTTATCAAGCCGGAGCTTCGCCCCTATCCTCAGTTGGCCGACGCGTTTATACCGTCTCTATCCCTGGTTGACATGTTGATGATGACCCATCGCTCAGCAATAGCGCGGCAATTAAACGAATTTAAATTAGTGAGTGAATAACATGGACATAATCAGTATCAACATGAGCGACAGCGGTTTGGATAGTCAGGGCATCAAAACCCTATTACACGAATTAGCTGAAGCAGAGACCCCGGTTGTATTTAAGCACGGCATAAGCAAAATGGACCGCCAGCAGTGGTATCGTTTTTTGGAACAGGAGTGTGAACTTATTCCAGACAAGCGTCATTTTGACAGTACCGAATCGTTGCAAATTCGCGATTGGTGGGAGATTTCCTACCAGCCCGAAAAGGCACAATCTTATGCCTACAGCGCCACCCGGCAGCCTTTGCACACCGACAATGCCTGGTTTGCTGATCCGGCAGAGCTCAACTTTTTTGTGATGCACAAGCAGGCAAAAACTGGTGGCGAACAAACTATTTATCCATTATCACGACTGATGGATGATTTACAGTCGACATCGCCAGAGTTATTTCGCGATTTGACGTCAATCCCCGTTACGATAAAAAAAGGGGATGGTGCCGAGGAGCATATCACCACGATTATTAAAACCGGCGACTCGCCATCTATTTTCTGGAATTACTACCGGACGCAAAAAAACACAGCGGATATTGAAAAGATGTGTCAGGCCTTTTTTGACTTTCTGGCGGAACAAGAGAACACCTCTGCGGTGTTAACCTTACCCTCAGAAACCGGCGACTGTTTTGTTTTTAATGATGCAAAGCTCCTGCATGGTCGGAATGCATTTGGCGCCAGTAAAGCGTTAGACAGAGTATTATTTCAATCAATGTGGCGAATACAATGAAGCCTTCGGATGTTAAATGTTTTTGATGTGTTTTTATAAAAGTTAACAGGTTATCGTAATGGAAAAAAACTTTCTGCTGGGGCTCGGGTGTCAGAAAGGAGGCTCCACTTGGCTGTATAATTATTTAAAGGCGCACCCTAATGTAAATATGGGCTTCACAAAAGAGTATCACTTTTTTGACGCAGTGCTTGGCGGTAAAAAAGAGGTTCTGATTGAAGCTGCCAGGGAGAAATCCAGTAACTTTATGAATGTTCATAAGAACGTTTCAGAAAACTGTGATTTTAATCTTGACTTGATTAATTTTTATCAAAATCCCCGAGCGTATTTTGAATACTTTGACGGACTGTTCAAGCGTGACAAAAATGTTAACGTAGCGGGCGATCTAACGCCAGAATATGCCTTGTTATCAGAAAGCGATTTTCGCCAAATTAAACAGATGTTTGCTGATTTCGGCTTTAACCTCCAAATTTTATTTGTGATGAGAGAGCCCGTTGAAAGGATTTGGTCAGCAGTCAGGATGCATAGAAAAATATACCCGCATCAGTTTTCACCAACAGACACCAGAACTGACGAAGAATTGGTGGCATCAAGATATAAGCGCAGTGATATCGAAGCTCGAACCCGATATGAAAAAACTATCCGTACTATCGAAAAGGTTTTTGAGCCATCACAAATTCATTACGAATTTTTTGAGCGCCTTCACACGCCTGCAGCGATGACGAAAATATGTGACTTCTTGAATGTTCCCTTTCAGCCACCGAAATTTGCAGAAAAAATTAATGGGCAGGAAAAAACGGGCAGATTGAGTGATAAAGTGAGAGAGACTATTGTTGACTATTATTCAAATACTTATAACTTTGTGTTTGATAAGTTCAGTGGCGAAAAAGTTGATGAAATTTGGTGAATCGTTTTTATATATTATTGAGTAGATGACTATGGACTATTTTATTTTCACCAAAAACCTGCAGCGCTCGGCGGACGTCAGATTAAAGTTGAGCCTGGATAAACAGCGTTGTTGGCTTTTTGACTTTAATGGGAACGGTAGCTCTGAATCTGGAGGGCCCTCAGTTCTTGCCGAAAATACGCCCGTCACACTGATTACCACCAGCGTAAGTGATGTTTTACCTATTTTCAGAACGCTGCGTGCAGTGCGTAACGTTACCCTCAAAGGCTTTGATGGCGTCAAACTGATATCACAAAAGGAATTGGAAAGGCTGAGCAGGCCTGTTTTTTTAATCACAATGCCCAAAAGTGGCTCTGTATTCATGCAGCAGCAACTAGAATCAGCACTTGTTGCGCGTGACTTGAAAACATTTGGCGGCACCTGGTATGAAGAAAACGGCCAATGCCTTTCGCAACCAATCCTCAGTGACTTTCTCAGGAATGGTAGATTTACAAAATCTCACCTGTCTCCATCAGCATTTAACCTTTCGCTGTTGAACGATACGGTATCGCGATTTCCGAACACTAAAATCATCGTTCACCTTCGGGACCCACGCCAAGCATTTGTCTCATGGTTAAAGTTTTACCCTATACTTGAAGGAGCGTTGAAGCAAGCGATAGAAGACAAACTAAAAGTCATGGGGATGAGTTCCCTAGAGGAAGCGTTTTTTATTCTTTTCTACGAGAAAATGATAGATTTCATTGAAGGATGGTATGACGTTTTTCAAAAGACCGAATTATCTGAAAACATGATCATCACGACACATGAACAACTGGTTCATGAACCAGAAGCGCTAACCCAAAAATTGTCTTCGTTTGTAAACGTGAGTCCTGATGTGTTTACTTTAGCGGGTAAGCCTGAAACCGGTAAAATGAACTTCCGAAAAGGCAAAACAAACGAATGGAAATCCTTTTTCTCTGAGAAGATGTTATTAAAACTCAATAAAAAGGTGAACCAAAAAATTTTTGAAAAACTGAATTGGGAAGTTTAATTAAGCGCTTCGGTGCGAAGGTTTAACCGAGCGGAACAGAGGAAAACTCTATGGGACACAAACTATTCATGGCTCCTTAAGCGATGTTATAACCCTCAGCATTAAAAACAATCTCCCGTTGAATAATATCTCTGACACGGATTTTTATAGTAAGAGTAAGAGAAGGCTTGATTCGAATCTTGAGGGCAATATATTACTCAAGTTGCTTGGGTTTAAAGAGATTATCAATCTCGACCTGCTCAAAAACACGCCCTACGCCTACATTCATGATTTATCGGATCCCGTTCCACAAAAATTGCATGGTATCGCCTCTGTTGTAATTGATGGGACAACCGGATATCACGTCTTTGACAGGGCGCAGACTCTGAAAAATGTTACTCACCTCCTTTCTGAGGGTGGCTTCGCAATTCATACATTTATGTGTCGACCCACTCAAACCCCATTTTACTTCTTTTAACCCTCAGTCACTTGCACAATTCTATTTAAAAAATGGGTTTGGAGAGATGCAGTTATATGTATGTAACCAGGCACATTCTAATACGTTTTTTAAGTTTCATGGCGATCTTGATGGGCCTATCTGTCTCGATAAGAGCGAGAAATATTGTCTTGTATTCGCTTGTAAGAAGTTGGCAAACGTCGAAGTTACTTCTAACATCATTGAACACGGCTACAGTTAATCTATCAGGTACCAAGAAAAAATCGCGAATTTACCTTCGATGCTAAACGGTTAAAAGTATACCGTTTGGGGTACCGATGTTCATTACCAAAAGTATTACCAACCGTTTGTGAGTTCAACGAGCAATAGAGAAAAGATGTGGGGGTTTATTGATAATAACAGCGAAAAATGGGGAAAAGTCATTGACGGTTATACTATTCATTCTCCTAAAGCTCTTGTGGGGTCTGACGTTGAGATTGTGTTAATCGCCAGCCAAAGCCACCCTGAAATTTTCCAGCAACTGTGCGAAATCTTATATTCCAACGTGAATACATTAAAAAGTACTTATTTGCTTTACGAGGACAATATAGATAAGAAACGCATTGACAGAGCAATGGATGAATACAGATACAGTGTTGGCTAAAAAAAACCAGTTTTTCTGTAGCAGCGAGTTTGATTATCGTTAAAGCCCCAGTTGGCCAGCATTGGAAGCGGGAAATGAAACGTTTGTCGTTCCGACAAGTTGCGAAATGCGCCCTATCTTTTTAATAATCAATCTTATCAAATATATGAGACCACTGGGCTGCAATCCAATTCCGATCAAAGAAACGCTCTGCCTGTTTGCGATTGTATTGTCGCTGCTCATTGGTTAATAACTGAATTTTTTCGCCTTGTAACAAAGCATTGGAGTCCATCACTAACATTCCATAACGCTCGGTAAAATGTGCCCATAAACTGCTGTTTTGTTTGTTGATATACAAAGTAGCACCGGTATATAGCAAAGCGTACATCGTGGATAATGCTATCTGCGTATGGGTATGCATCACAGCGACATTGATGGTGGATAACCACGGTGCGTACTCATCTGGTGCCATAAATGCTTTCATAGCGGTAAAATTGTCAAATAACGACGCACCTTCCCTGGCGACCTTGTCTGCATACCCATCATTGCCATAGGACAATGGCGCAATGATGGTGCTTTGTGCATTGTTGTTAGCCATAGCACGTAAAACAGGAATATGGTGCATTTCATCTACAGCACTGTGCCCTACCATCACCTTCACTGTATCGTTTTGAACATGCACATCGGTTAAATGTTCTGCACTCAGGGGATTAGGATAAAAGCCAACGAAATTACGCGCGCGGCTTTGGTAACGTTGCCGAGCATGTAGGTAGTCATATTCCATAAAGGTTATCAGATAGGGAAACATACCTTTACTGCGCTTAATTTTTTCCTCTATGAATCCCCCACGGGAGGGTACCGTATGAATATCCCGCCCCCAGGCAACCCAGCTGGCTTTGCGATTAAGCCCTGGGTCCAGAATAAACGGAAACCGCGCCACATTAAAATAGCCATGAACCATAACATGGTTGCTTTGCGCTACCGCTTTAGCAAACATCAGCACACTTCTGAACTGTGATGGGTACCAGTGACCTTTTTCGTAGGATATTTCCGGGATAGATTGCGTGTTATGACTGAGGGTCTCGTGCAATTCCCCTGCTGCTCGATAGATAAAACGATGATGAGCGTGCTTGTCATCGTCAGCGATCAATGTCCGGAATGACTCTGCAAACCCACCTTTGGGCATAATGTGAAGGAAATGCCGAGGCTCGCGGTATATCAAACCAAAAAGCCATTTTGCACTTCTGTACAGCCCTTTCATTAAATAGAAGTGCCATTTCGCCCGTCGACCAGACTCTTTAACAATGACATCGGAACAATGACAAAAAGGGATCTGCAAGCCAGTTAACTGATTGATGATTTGCTCATAATACTGACTGGTCACAATAATGAAATCCGGCTTTAACGAGGCTAACTGATCGAATGCAAAGATGGGTACTCCGCCAAGCTTACCACCAGCCTTGCGCAGATCATTATCAACAAACCCAACAACGTTCGCACTACCTGTAAATTCGGATAAAAAGATTTCGCCTAATCCGGAAGCACCAAACAACACCACTCGAGTCGCGTTTTCGATTGAGCGCTGCGACTGAATCACTGTATTCAATCCGTAATTCCTAATTCAATGAAGCTAACAAACTTTCTATCACTAATCACATCAATGCAATTGTTCACTGTTCTGGCAGATTTCGATCTCATGCGCACTCCATAAAAGATTTAAGGAGTTTCAGTACAATGGTCAACAATGGCATCTACCAGCAAGCGGGCAGCATTGCCTTCGCCATAGAGATCCACAGGTATCGCTGTATCCCATGCCTTGTCGATAAATTCTGTCGCGGTAGACTCAATTAATGCGGCGTGCGCGCTAGTGAGCACATTACAGCCTTGCTCTACCAATTCCATCCATTCGGTCTCATCACATAGGGTTAAGCAATACTTCTGAAAATAATAGCCTCTTTTTGTAACACCGCTGTCCGTCATCACAAACACAACTCTTCGAATAAGTCAGGAGGCAAATGTTCTTGAACCTATGACAAAATCAGATGGAGTCGCTCAGATCATACTGCTTAATCGTCATTAAATGAGCATCTATACTGCCTTCCGGCATTGGAATAATCGTCATTATACTTCCTGAAGGATTGTAAATGGTTTGCTTTATTTTAACTTGTAATGAAAGCAATCGAGCATAGCCTACGATTACCGGATCTAGCGTAACTGACTCTCGAATCACCATTCTTTTTAAGTAACGTTCTAGTTCTTCTCTGGCTTCTGGTATTGCGTGTTGTTCAATTAAACTACGAATTACACCAATAACATATTCCGGCACAAGCGGGAAACAGGTTTGTAATTTTTGGTACTCATTGCCAGCCTTTATATACTGCGCCTTGGTCCAGTATTGACGGGCTTGTTTAAGTAGACCAAACAGATCTGAGCAATATACCGGTTCAGCCTGAACATTCTCATCAGCTAGTTTAAAAGCGCCCAATAAATCAGATTGAACCACCTTTTGTCCTGTTTTTTTAGTTAAGAAACACTCCAGCCAATTCGAAAAGTGATTGCGATTTCGCCAAGAGTGATGTTCTTTTACCCATTGAAAGGCATTTTCAACAAGTTCTTCATAAGCATCAGGGTTATCCATATAAAATCTTAATGTTTGCAACACATTATCTGTATCTACCATTAAGCAGTTTTCTTTATGCTTAAACCCAAGCTTATCCAGCACCTGGCTTTTAGAAGTCACTAAAACACTTTTAGTAGCAGGAATTTCAAAAACTTTGCGTACCGGAATATCCTTTATACTCGTGCAGCCAAAAGTAAATGAGGTTTTATTCATAACCTCAGCAAATCGTTTACCCACCATGTCATGCTGTCTTAATCCTAATGGTCTGGGTAAAACAAGACTTGGAAACTCGGGCAGAACTCGTCGTGCCACCCGCTCCCGCCATGGATACATGGTTTTATTGAAAAAACCTGCCCCATAAAAACCGCACAAATATTCTTTCTTCTGCTGGAAATCATAAAAAATATTATCGTTATAGCAATTTGGGATAAATACGGCGATGTCAGATAAGTTTTTTGGAAAAAAGCCTTCAAGAAAATCGTGTGAAAAAATGACTTCGGGTGAGAGTTCGTTCATATAAGATATGATGTCAACATTACTGTGATAATGAGCATCAAGTAGTGAGTAAACACCGACAGGAATATTGAAGCTGTTGATTAAATCAGGACTTGGCAACGGATTTCGTTTAATTGAAGAGCCAAGGTCGATAAGAATAAATTCAGGCTTAAATACGGAAATGGTTTGGCCCAATTTATCATTATTTGACGTACTAAGCAGGTCAAACTGGGATTCCAGGGCTAATGAGAAGGGCACCACAACCCCCTCGTGAAAATAAGTAATATTTTCTGTAGATAATTTTGTCTCCGTGATGAAAAGTACCTTTCTTTTTGTATTCATGGCGTTGTCTTATTCTCGCTGGCAAGTGGATGCCCACAGATTATATTCAACCGTTCTTCGATTTCAGGCATCCGTGCCAATAACGCCTGATAGTCGTTTAAGCAAAACATTTTTCTTTTTCCCTGCTCAAGTAAATCTAACAAAAAGCGCACTTTGTCTAGAGGGCCTTCACGACATAGCTCGATACTAAAATGCACCATAAGCTCAGAATCGAACAGCACACATTGATGAGAGTTGATGCAGTCGTGCATATAAAGTGCTTCAACAAGAAACTGACTCTCGTGCCTGAATTTGTATATTTTATTATTCCTGAATTCCATCGGAAATTTTCTTGCAAGGCTTTGTAAACGCGTTTTATTCATTGCAACAAAGCCATGACTTTGAATATAAAACTCCCTGGCATCTCGGTTTACTAATCGGGCAGCGTTCATGATACCTTGATAAAAAAGCGTTTTATTTAAAATTTCTGACTCAGCCTTTCTATCAGCATAAATAACGGGCAATCCATCACGAAAAAAAAAAGACTTGTCAACAGGAGCGGACAACATGAAGTCGTCGTTACCGTATATAAATCCATCTGAGAGTTCTTCAAGCTCACACAACTGTGCAGTTAACGCCCGAGAATTAAAAGTGGGTAAGTATTCTGGGTTACCCTTAAATAACTCGCGATGATCGATAATTTTAATTTTATCTTTGTGCAGTTCAGTCGAATTTAGAAAAGAAGGAATCTGATTATCAGTAATAATAAAAATATTTCTGTACCAAGGCGCAAACTGCTTTATTGAGCGCAAACAATACAACAGCTCATTTTTTTGAACGAAACGTTGGCTACCCATTGATTGTTCATAATTTTTATCATCATTTAGCTTAAACAAAGACTGATAGTATAATCGCTTTTGTTTGTGCATCGGGTCATCGCCATCAACCCAATAAATGACAAAATCAATTGGTTTCGTCATTCTTCCCCCTAGTCACAGGAAACAATGTTGCATTTTTCAACATACCAAGGTTCCAGTTGCTTTTCGGTATTCTCCAATCGTCCCCATAGTGTTTAGCCAGGTAAGACTCTGCATCACCAGGAATACAAACATCCTTACCCTTAAACTGCATAACCCGGATGTTAGCAATGAAACAACTCGGCATAGTTAATCCACGGGAAGCAAGGACATCGTGCATTAGCTCACCATCAACATATTTTACAAATAAATCAACGGCAGGCATTTTAGCGGATTGTTGCTCACAAAAGAGTTTGACAGAACGCACATCACCTTTATGAACAGAGAAAAAATCAAACGAACTGTAATGCAAAGCGTAACGCCAGGTTTGCTTAGTACCGCTATTCAATTTATTGATAAGTTCAGGGAGCTTGTCGATTAACGCTTTTAGTTCATCTGCCAGCACTGCAAAGTCGAGGTCGTCATCCCAGGGGATCAACTCGCCATCACGAACGATACCGAGCAAAGTCCCTGCATCAGCATAATGCACCAGATTGTGTTTGATTAAATGTTCAGACACCGAAAAAAGCACCTTTTCGGCATTTGCTTTTACCGTTTCACTACTGCCAAAACAAAGTGGTTTGATGTCCTGAGCATCGAGGATTTTAACTTTGTCAGGCGTTATTTTCAGCTCGCCGATGAGTTGCTGGTGAATTTGCTCAAAATATTCACTGGCAATCAAAATCATATCAAACGACCTTTCAGACAGTGTGGCTGGCGGTACAATCGGAATACCTTGCAGCGACTTATTGTGCTTATTAACGTCATTATCGAGTATGGCAACAATATCGTGTTTATCGCGATATTTGCTCAATGCCGCCTCACCCGCCTGACCAGCGCCAAACAGGATGACTTTTTTTCGTTGGCTATTTTGCGCCGCTGCAACCATTGATTTATGCTCCCCAATCGACTGTTTCGCGATACAATTCGATTTGATTGTCTGTCAGACTACACAGGAACAGCCTCTCTTTGTGTAGCTTGTCTTTCGTGAACACCATCCCCCTGTTACCAGCAATATCTAACATATTGGCTGTAAGGTCGTCATAATCAGCTAAAATAATGTAACCATAAAATTCAAGATAATAGGCGTACTGCGTGGTGTTGCTTAACACTCTTTCATAATAATCACTTAGAATGCTCTCGGTATATTCCGACTCTATTAGCTGCAGTTTAGGGACGATCACCCGATTATAGTCTGAGGGAAAGTCATACCTGAATGCTGAAAAGGGTATACGTTCTTTTACCCAGAAGGGGACTTTTCCTTCAAGCAGAGACTGAAAACCGGTTTCGCCACAAAGAAATTCAGGATGCAACACGACGCTACAATAATGATGCAATCCGGAGTAGTCAAAATCAGCTGCGTCGTTACCAAACCAGAATATATTGGGCATGCTGACCGGGCATGCCTTAATTATTTCCATAAGAGCGTCCACCTCAGCCTGAGAGGACACCCAAAATGCGCACTGAACTCTTTCGTACAACGCAAAGTCTGTGTTTTGGAGTGTGTTCAGGGAACACTCTCTGACTTCGACGTTGCCGCTGGGGAAAAACCTTTGATTTAGTGTTTTAAACGCGTCGGGTAAATCCACGTTCGTCAGGTAGAGTGTTTGTTGTTGATATGACCTAATGTAAGCCATTTCCCTTTTATGGGAAAAGGAAGCAGACACATCAAAATTAAAGGATATACTCGCAGCAGAAGATTTGACCTCAAGCAAAAAGCTTTCCCAATAATCCTGAAGCCTGCTGACATATTCAGTTAATGATTGGTCACTTTTAATATAGCCACATTTACTTAACAATACATTGCAGTAATTCATGCTGCCATAAAGCAGATAAAATAATAGCGAATGACCACTCTGGTAGGAGGCGAAAAGCAGTTTTTTCTGTTTCTCAATGAGCTTATCAACCTGTTCCACAGACTCTAAGGGTTCCCTGATGAGCGTAAGAAGCTTATCTAACTCTTTATTAAGTGTCTCTTCATTGTATTGCTTAGCGAAGGTCTCACCATAATTTGTAGCGTCGGGCACTGGCTCGAACACCTTATTTTTTATGGTCGCGATGGCCTCGGCGCTTTCGCTTTCAGTGTTAACCAGCAACACATCATCACTGCTTAGTGCTATTGCCCCTTTAATTTTAGCGCCATTGCTGCAGTTGTAGCACTCGACCTTAGTGGAAGTTAGCGTCTGCTCCAGAATTTCCTTAGACAATTTAAATTCATGTTTAGTAAAGACAGTTTTTTCAAAATTACCCGGTACGACAAGAGATGTATTGCTATTTTCACTGTAATCGTACAACTCAGAACCATCTTGCTGATAATAACCAGAATTCACTGAATGATGTCGAGTTCTGTCTATAAAGCCTAAATCGATGCCAAACAAATAAATCTGCCTAAAGCCTATTTTGGTAAATAAATTAAGGGCAAAGTTCGAGACAGTAGGAAAAGCATAATGCAACTCTTCATAGTCTTTTGGGCCAAGTATATTCAACGCAGAAACTGTAGATGATTCTCCTGCTTTAAACGCTACAAAAACGTCTTTAAACAGATTACAAGTATCGGGATGAATACCGTTACAACTGATCAAGCTTAGTTTACTTAAATACTCTAAATCACCAATGCGAACGATCCAGTCAAATGTCGAGCGGTTTTGTTCTATCTCAGCATGAAAATCCGGAGTTATTCCATTTTTATAGAGTGGCATCAACGCAGTCCCGCAAGAAATTATTATCGCTTTACCCTGCGACTCCTTTAGAACTTCGATACTGTCATCCAGAGATGGTCCATTACCTACCAAAAAGACAGGCAATTCTTTTTGTGCCTGACTTAATTTAGCAGCCGAATTTGCTTTTAATAAAGGGTATCCTCGCTTTATGACTTCACTTGTGTGAGAAATACCATAGAGTGCATGATCAAAATACTCGCCCATTGAAATAACGATTTGTAATTGCTCTCGCAACTGAGTCAAAGCTTGGACCAAGTGGGCGTTATAATAAGACTGATAAAAATAGGTACTGGCCAGAATATATGGACCAACAGAATAAAATTGCGAAAGCAAATCCTTAAATAAGTGCGTTCCATCGTCACCGATATTAATGTAAATTCGACGATTTTCTTTATCGGCCGTGGTTAAAATGTCTTGCCAGTCAATCGCAAACAGCGATGCATAAAAAAAGTCGCGATTGGGTTCACATAAAAACAACTTTTCTACGTCGTGTTCCGCGTAAAGAGCTTCTAACTGATAACCAAGGCCAATACCAAACATGATAAGTGATTTTACCGTTTCAGGAAGCTGCTCAGCCTCTTCGGCTATCTCCTTAAGCAACAATTCGGTTCTCTCGACAAACTGATAATGCTTATATCTTTTCAGTTTCTTACCGGTATAACCAAGTACAAGGCCATCTTTTTGAGGAAACGCTTTAAAATACTCAAAACTTTGTCTGGCATCATGCTTAGGCGATTCTCCTCCAAATGGGGCCAGCGACTCCTTTTGAATTAGGTTAATTTCCCCACGCCCGTTTTTTACTGGTAGCCAGTCTACAGGACAATAGTTTGCAAACTCTTTATAAATGCTTGGCAAGTAGTTTTTAAATGCAGATAAGTTAGCGGTAAATATCGGATCTGATTTATCTACAGATGCTAATTTCTCCAAGTCAATACTTTCTGACCAGACAGGCAGAAACAGGTTTGGGTTATCGTCCCGAGTCAGGTTGATGCCCTCATTTTCTATCTTCGACCACGTATGCTGCTTCAGAGCGAATTCTACGCGATCAAAAATGGCGTGGTTATAGTGCTTGAAGAAATAAAAGCCTTCTACATTAACGTGCTGTCTCAGCTCTTCAATATTCTCAATTAGATCACGGCCGTCTTTTTCCAACAATAAAAATACCGCAGTACCTTTAGCCTCCATCTTTTGCAGTAGACGTTGCCAATCAAGAGCAAGCACTGAGCATTGAAAATACTGTCTCTCTGGCTCATAGATGATCAAATGACTGATATTATGCTGCGAAACCAATTGCTCAATGTGATAACCAAGGCCGAGCCCCATTACTACCATCACGTTGATATCTCGCGGCAATGGCGCATAAGTCATTAGTTTTTTATAGCCAGGCAAATCAGTGACTCTATTAACTTCTTTAAGCGGCTTTTCGGAAGTAGTATCGCCAGTCACAGCCAAATCATTAAGTGCGATATATGGCGCATGCTGTCCAAAGCACCGGTATTGACTTTCAACCTCTGCTTGAGGATTTAAACCATACACAGTGCGCCCTGTCCCGTACTCAACAATATTATATTCACCGTTTTTATTGGCGAATATAGCTATATTTTGAGTTGCTACATTCTGAACTTCTGACACCATTGACGGGATGTGGCGTCTAAAAGCCATCACATTGCGACGGTGATTAGCCAAGATATGTTGAGAAAGCTCTTTCTCAAGCTGCTCTTGATCTGCTTCCTCCGCTGCCAGATGAATACGGATATCTTTTAACATCCAATAGCTCCTTGTCGTATCAACTTCTTCATCCAAACGCTCGAATTAAATCGACACCATCCCATAAAGGTGCGAATTCAAGCGCCTTGCCCAATGGCACTGTCCGTTTATATTGACCTGGTAACGCTTGCAAATTATTCACTCCTGCATACGCTATAGTTTGAAGCTTTGACGAAAAAGCAACGGCATCAATCGACATAATATCACTTTCAATCACTAAGCCATCGCCCGTATGTGCTTCTAGTATGTTGGCAGTCAAGGTTTTGACTTTACAGCGGCCGATAGGACCAATATTGTGTATATCAGCAAATGAAGCAATTTTATTGCCAGGTTCCGGTTTAAGTTTTATTCCATTTCCTGCAGCAAGCTTTTGCAGCAAAATATGTTGGTTCACTTTATGGCTAGTTTCAAATTGATGGTCACGTTGCAAAATCTGTTGTTCAACAGCTGTCCAGAACAAGCGCTGATAGGCAAGGGCGGTATTGAACCAGTAAATAGCTTTTGGTGAGGAACAAGCCTGTTGCGAAAATGGCAATAAGTCAGTTAAAAACTGACTGGCTAGAGCTTCAACGTCACTGTTCTCGTCCAGCTGTATGAGTGCTACCGAATAGCGATCTGGAAAGCAAACCTGAGCGGTTTGAGGCGCGATTGCCGACACGGCTTTTATGGCGTCATCGCCGCCCCAGATAACCCTTAAGTCACACCAATTGCTTAGCTGCTCAGTAACCTGTTCGTGCCGGGCATTATATTCAACCACGGCAACCTGGCTAGCTAGGGGTTGCCCCTCGGGGAGATTTAGGTATTCCTTCAGCAGTGAAACTAATAGCCAGGTTACCTCGCCGCTGCGCTGACTGACTCTCACAATGTTCTGATTAGCACAGAGTACGGAAAGCAGGACCGAATACATAAACACCGTATCGACGTTGGCCGGGGCAATATGAAACACCCTATAAACCTTTTTGCTTTTGAGCTCAGTTGGCATGGACTCAGTAATTTTCGCAAGATGTGCCTGACGAAACCAAAAAGCTAGGGCAACGATTTCCGGATGTTTACGGGCCGTATTTTGCTTGAGCAAAAACGCTGCAAACCTAGCCACCGAAGCGCGAATTTCTGCAAGTGACAGCAACTTCTTCTGGTTGAGGCTTTCTGCCTCTATATGCCACGTGAGTGGTGAGTTATCATTAAACAAAGGTATCACTGCACCCCTTCACTTGTGCTCTAGGCACCCGGCCGTGCACCTTAAAATATTTCCCCAGCCGGCCACAGGCGCAGTCATCTTCGCCTATAATAGTGCCGAGATCTTCAGTCAGTATACAATGCCCCGGATAACTGGTTGGTAGAACGGAGTTGACTTGAACTAAGCCAGTTTTGCCAAATTCCATCACACTTAAATCCGCGGGGTCGCGAATGATTACGTCTGACCAAACTGGAGTATGCAAATGACCTTTTTCACATTGCACATAAATGGTACCGGTTTGCTCCACCATACCGTAATAATCATGCACACTCACATTGCCTAGGGTTTGGCGTATTGTCTTTTTAAAAAGCGCGTCTGTGACTGCCTGCTCCTGCATCTTCTTCCAGCCGCCGCCATGGATCAGAATAGCATCAGCTAAATCTGCCGTGAGCCCTTGTTTTACCATCGCTTGGATGAACTGCTGCCAAACAACAAACGTGAAACCGAATATCAGTACTGGTTGCTGACCGTACTCATTAAAAAACGCCTGAACTTTATTGACATCCAGCTGCATCTCGTTATCCAGCGCATAACAATGATGACGTCCAAAAAAAGACAATCCCTGTAGCCCCGCCGCTCTCGCGGTCATAGCCCCAATCTGCTTTACTGTAGAAGGAGCGTCAATTAACAGCATAGGTCTTCGCTTTTTTCCCAACCAACTTTGCAGAATCTTAACCAATACTTGGCTTTGGCGCTTTGCAGATTCGGCATCCAAAATAATTTTCGATGCCTGGCCACTCGTCCCGGAAGAGCGCAAGTGCCGAAAAATGTCATTGGGTTGGATGCTGCTTAGTGTGAGATCTTTAAACAACCGTGAAGCTACTGGATATTGCTCGTAATGCGCAGCAGAAACGAGTTGAAAAGGATGGCTATCTATCAACCGTCGATACGCGTTGCAGCTCTCGTAATGATACAGACTGAGTTGAGATATTACGCGATTTAGCATAGATTGCTTTTGCGCTTTGGCTACACCGTAAACAGGTAGTTCAAACAGCTCTGTCGGGTATGAGAACACGTTAGCCCGCTCCCGTAATGGTTTGAACTACGCTTGTATAATCAACCTTGCCATTATTAAGTAGCGGAAGAGACTCAACGATATCGATAGCAACATTGCGTTTTGATAAGGACAAGGATATTGATAAATGCTCGACGACCTCGCTACGATGCTCGGCCGATAGCTCACCGGCATACACACCGATGACCTTATCGTCAAAGCCGACGACACAAGCGTGAGAGTTCAGGTTATATTTCGCTAAAATATTTATAAACGCCTGCTCTACGAGATCAAGATTTACCCGCTCGCCAGATATTTTTATTATTCGTTTAGTACGACCTGTGATAGTAAAATCGCCATCATTATCTTGCTTGGCTAAGTCACCAGTAGCGAGCCAATCTGGCTCTGAGAAGGTGACAAGGTCTTGAATCGTTGACACGTAACCCAACATCACATTGTCACCTCGGTAAAATAGCTCACCTTCACCATTATCTGAATCTGCATTCACCAATTTAAACTCACCACCCGCGATAGCGTTACCTATCGCGCCAGGCTTTACGATAACTTTATCAGGAGCTAAATAAGCCATACGCGCTGTCGCTTCGGTTTGCCCATACATAACGTAAAACGCTTTACCCGTTTTCTGAGAATACTGTGCCAAACGTGTTACATAGGCTGTTGCCAACTTTCCACCGGCTTGGGTCAGATAGCGTAAATCGGGCAATGACATAGAAGTAAAGCGTAGTCGAAGCAACATTTCATAAAACGTCGGCACGCCAGACAGAGAGTGGATAGGTTGGTGTTTGACGATTTGCCAAAAACCTTTGTCAAACACGCTATGGCGAGTAAAGCGCACTGTTGCCCCTATCGCTAAGTGAGTATGTAATACAGATAGACCGTAAGAATAACTCAGTGGTAACGTGAGAAGAGTGTTATCGCTTGGCAATATTGGTAAATAGGACAAAATAGCCTCGCAATTCGCCTTTATATTGCTATGAGAAAGAGCCACGCATTTCCCTGCTCCCATGCTACCGGACGTAGACAGAAGTAAACTTACTCTGGGGTCGCAGAAGAGATGCTCATTATGACTCAATAACACCTTACCGTTTTCAATAACCGCATTAGGGTTAAATTGTTCAGAGTATGCGGCTCTCGTATCGTTCGAACAGCATGGATTAAGTAACAAAATCACATAATTAAGGCTTAGCGCGCTTAAGTAATCAATCACGCTGGTGATGCTATTATCAAAAAATAAAATGATAACAGGTCGCTGTTGTTCGTTTTGATCTATTATATTCTGCCACTCAAATGCTCGATGCTGAACGGCTTTTGTCAACTCACGATACGTTACGCTGTCGTTGTCGTCTCGCAACGCCACAGTGTTACTGTCGTAGTGAGAAGCGATAAAAGGGATATCTAGGTTAGAGCTAGTTTGTTGATTCATACTATTCAGGGGCAGAATTGCCCATCCACCGGTAACACGTGTCCCGTTGTATAGCTAGCACGAGGGGAAAGCAAATACAGCACTGCATTAGCAACTTCTTTTGCAGTACCTCCTCGCCGCAACAATGTGCGTTCGTACACGCTCTGTTTAGCACTTTCATCGTAGTGAGCGGTCAGTGGCGTATCAATAAATCCAGGTGCGACTGCATTAACCCTTATCCCTGCTGTAGCCAACTCTTTGGCCAAGGATTTTGTAACTGCTGTCAAGGCCCCCTTGCTTGCCGAATAAGCACTCATTCCACTGCACCCTTGCTCACCTATCTGGGATACAATATTAACAATACTTCCTGTTTTATTTCGACTCATTAGGCGACTGGCCATCTGTGTGTGATAATAAGGACTATAAAAATTAATCATCATTTGCTGTTGCAGCGTCTTAGTACTTGTCATAGCCAACTTTGATTCAGTCATTGCTCCCGCCGCATTGACTAAACCATATAAAGCGGGCCACTGATTTGCTGAGGCGCCGCGCTGCAAACATTGAAATGCGTTTTTTATGGCCGCTTCATCAGTGATATCGTAACAAAGGGTATGAATATCCCCCTCAAACTTTGTAGAAAGTGCTTCAAGTTTATCCTTATTTCGTCCACAAGCAATTACAAATGCCCCATCAGAAATCGCGGCTTTAACTATGGCGAGGCCGATGCCGCCGGTTGCCCCTGTAATAACTACTGTGCAATTTTGTAATAAATGAGTACTAAATGCTGATGTCATACTTTTGCAATATAATTTTGGCTTGCGCAACCGAACTCAAATCAATAATGTCATCGGTATCTAACATTACGTCAAATACGTTTTCTAACTCCGCAATGAGCACCATATGTGCCGTTGAATCCCATTGCGGGATGGTATTGTATGTAAGCTTGTCTGTGACCTGGTGACGTTCTATGCCGAGCGATTCACTAAATGCATTAGTGAGCTTTTCGTTATTCTCCACTATGCTCTCCTCTAATTTCTAGTCGGCCTTGACAATAACTGTTTTAGCGTTGTTGTACTGCGTTGGTAATCATCGTATGTCAATGACATCGTAATAACGCTTTTTTCAGTACTTACCACTTTGTATCCCAGTTTCTGATTATAATGTATTGCCGCTGTGTTTGTTGCTTTTACCACGGCCTTAAATTCCTGTGTTTCAAACTCGCTAAAGCAAAAGTCGTACATGGCGAGCGTAGGCGCGAAGGCAAGGATATTGTTCTTGTATCGAGTCTCTCCTATATACAAGCCTGCCTCCAATGTTTTCGCTATATTAACACTCTCTCCTTTTATATCAGACCTGATATTGGTAGAACCTACAAGCTCTCCCTTGTAGGCCACAACCCAGTGCCATTCAGAGTCCAATGTATTTATACGTTCAAACCACGCCATTTGTTCTGCTTCGCTAATGTTATGAGTTGACAGCATCTGACGTTGAATATCTGGAGTGTTTCTCCACTGCCTCAATATAGACTGGTGTACCTTCGCAATGGGCGTCAACGTAACTTGGTATTTAGTAATGGTCACTTTGTTCACAATCACACTTCCTCGCAAACCTGTACGTAGGTTGCAAGTGTATCCAGAACATTATCCGCGCCGCTCACATACGACCACTTCTCTGCATTTACCTGCATGTCAGCCAGCTTAACATCATTATTCCATAATGCGCTCACCGTCTTAATTAATGACGTTTCGTCAATACCACTGCGAGCGTCAAGTATTTCGCACCACCCTTGCTCAGATGCTTTTTTTGTTGCTTGGTATTGATTATCGGCCACTACAATTAATACTGAAGGGCACTGGCACGCACATAGCTCGAACTGCACGCCGCCTGCTGCTGCAACGGTCAACCGAGAATGTGTCCACAAATCTGCCATATCTTGGCAATTGTGGATGTGCTGAATGAAAGCACAACTTTGCGCGATAAAATCTCTCAATGAATCAAGTTGAGAATAACCTGGCCCTGTTACTACTCGAAAAGGAATGTTTGGTAAGCGCTTTGTAAGGATCTCTAAAACTGGCAGTGTGAAGCACATCGGGTCGCTTCCGCCAAAGTTGATTGTTAGGCTTTGTCGCTTAGATACAGGCAAAATGGGTATCTGCATAAACTCTCGACGAAGTAACCGGTAGCGAGCACCTAAACACAACTGAGCACGTGAGTTAATCATGCGATATTCTTGTAACCAATCTGATGCAGCGGGATTCACAATAATATCAGCGTGTTCGCATACTGGAGCTTTTAAATCGTCAAGCATTAATAAGGGAATGGGTAGTTCACCCAGTTTTGCTATAAATTGATGCTCAAAGCAATAGCCATCGACAACCAATCCGACGCAATGTTGCGACGCAATACGCCCTTTTAGTACCGCAATAGTGCTGTCTGAGTTGAAGTCAGCGAGCACTAACCTACCACACCAATCATGCCGACTCAATGCAACGTCTTGTCCATAGCGTGATACAAAAAAAACGCTTTCGAGTCCGCGCTGTTGAGCAGCTTGTGCAAGTGCTAAACAACGCATTAAATGACCAATACCGGATTTATGTGACACATCTGCAATGAACAAAAGTTCACTCATTGTGCAATATGCTCCCATCCAAGTGCGGTGCCTTTTTTTAGTACGCCAGTAGACCGCTTTCCTATAACGCTATCCCAATGCTTTGGGGCTAAACCAAATGCTGGACGAACAATTTTTAAATTATGTGTTCCAAGTATTTCACCGGGCGCAATATCGTTACTAACATAGATAGACCGACGATACTGCTTGGCCTTATCTTCAGCTTGGCTACCGCCATAGGTAACTCGCCCTAGAGCTTGCCATGCTCGTTTCGTTTCATTGACTAGTGCCTCTAGCTCGCAAGGCTCTAACGAAAATGCTGCGTCAACCCCACCGGCGGATCTATCAAGTACGAAATGTTTCTCAATTACAGGAGCTCCAAGCGCTACTGACGCCACCGCTACACCAATTCCACCAGTATGATCGCTTAATCCAACAGGACATTGAAACGCGTTCGACATATGGGAAATCGTGGTCAGGTTCGTATTCGCTGGCTCTGCTGGATAGGTGCTTGTACATTTAAGTAGAATGATATCATCGCAACCAGCATGTTTTGCTGTAGTGACGGCAAGCTCAATTTCACTCAAGCTTGCCATACCAGTCGAAATAATTAACGGCTTTTTAGTGCTTGCAGCTTTTCTGATCAGGGGGATATCTGTCAACTCAAAGGACGCAATCTTAAAACAAGGTACATTGAGTCCGTCAAGAAAATCAACCGCAGCTTCATCAAAGGGAGAGCTAAACGCCAGCATACCCAGCGCATTGGCGTACTCGAAAAGCTCTTTGTGCCAAGAATAAGGTGTAGCTGCTTTTTGATAAAGACGATAAAGGTTTTCTCCATGCCACAAGCTGTCGGGCTCTTCAATTACAAAACCACGTTCATTAATATCAAGCGTCATACTGTCGGCTGTATAGGTTTGGAGTTTTATCGCGTGAGCACCACTGTCGGCAGCGGCCTTTACCATTGCCCTTGCAGTGTCGAGTGATTGATTGTGATTACCGCTCAATTCAGCGATTATAAATGGCGGGTGATCTGCGCCAACAAGCCTACCACCGATATTCACCGGGACGTGTTGCCAATTATTCATTTTCATTGTCTTTTATATAAGCGCGATACATTAGCTCGGCGCGCTGCCAATCTTCATGAGTATCGATATCTTGCACTAAATAACGAGGGAGAACTATGGGACAACTATGCTCCTTAAACATGCCAGTACTAGCTAGCCATGCGCTTCTTGTTCCCCAATAGAACTGCCCAGCATCATGGTAATACTCTTCTAAGTCCTGAGAACGCATTTTAATTTGTTTGTCGAAAACTGGTTCGACTCCATTTCCAACCAGTCTTATCGAGCGTTGAATCGGAAACGGAAACGAAGTAACAGAAAACGCAAATTTCGCATTTTCGGTCTTACAAAGCTTGTCAAAACCCGAACGCAATGCATGGGCGGAGAGGAAAGGCGCTGTTGCATAAATACAGCATACCTGCTCAATCTCTTTTTCTAAATTTAGCTCGTAACACTTAATAGCATCTCGTACTACCGGTGTCGTGCCTGTGAAATCGTCAGACAAATCTGCAGAACGCTCAACTATATAGGTCGCGCCATACTGGCGCGATACAGCCGCAATTTCGCTCGAATCAGTGGATACTATAATTTCATCGAACAAATCTGCATCTATCGCAGCTGCGAGGGAGTATGAGATTAACGGCTTACCTGAAAATTCTCTAATATTCTTATTTTTAATTCGTTTACTACCGCCACGAGCGGGTATGACCGCAATTTTCACAGAAATATTTCCTGGAGTTGTGACACTACATAATCCTGCTCATCAAAAGTGAGGCTAGGGTAGAGTGGCAAAGTCAAGGCCTCGTTGTAGTAGCGCTCAGCGTTAGGAAACATCCCCTTAGAAAAGCCCATTTCGCGGTAATAAGGATGAAGATGAATGGGTATGTAATGTACATTTACACCCACACCTCTTTCCCGTAATTGCGCAAAAACCCGTTTTCTCTCATGACGTTCAAGCTCTATCACATAAAGATGCCAAGCGCTATTTTCATCTAACTCTGGCTTTTTGATGGGTACGGTTTCCAATAATCTGTGGTAACGATGGGCTAGATTTTTTCTAGCCGAAATAAACTTATCAATATGCTTAAGTTGAGCCAAGCCTAGCACAGCATGAATGTCGCTTAAGCGGTAATTAAAACCAAGTTCGTGCTGAGCATAAAACCATGGTTCATCTCGCCGTTCAGTTTGAAACGTGTTTGGGTCTCGAGAGATTCCATGGCTCCTGTAAAGAAAAAGTCGGTTGGCCAACAACTCATCGTTGGTAAGCACCATGCCTCCCTCTGCGCTTGTAATCGACTTGACCGGATGAAAGCTCAGTACACACATTTGTGAATATTTACACGCTCCGACTACATTACCTTTGTTATCTTTGCCGCCAAAGGCATGAGCCGCGTCTTCAACAAGCGTAATCCCAAATGGAATAGTAAGCTTGGCAATAGACTCCATATCACAACTGCTGCCTGCGAAATGCACCACAATAATAACCTTTGGCAAGCGACCTCGTTGTTGGGCAAGGTAGAGTTTTTGCTCTAGGGCAGATATGCAAAGGTTTCGCGTTACAGGATCAATATCGACAAAGTCTACATCTGCTCCACAATAACGAGCACAGTTCGCGGAAGCCACAAATGAATTGGGTACAGTCCAAACAAGGTCCCCTTTTGTGACCCCAGCGGCTAAACAAGCAATATGCAACCCTGAAGTTCCGCTATTACAGGCGACCCCAAAATGCGCACCTGAATATTTACATATGGCTTGTTCAAACAAAGGTACTTGTTCACCCTGTGTCAAAAATTCTTCATTAAGCACACGGGTAACAGAATCAACATCTTCAGGATATAATGTGTGCTTACTGTAAGGGATCATAACGTAACCTTATCAAGTTCCTTCAGTTCATCAACGGTTAAAAAGCGTGAATTAGTCCCGGAATGATATTCGAACTTACTCTCTGAAGGTAAGCCTTTCTCATTTAGCTTGTTTTTGAAATAATCTAAATTTTTATCGAAGAATGTTATTGCAGGCGCAATAACAAAATGGTCGCTGAATTCGACGGTGTGGTGGGCCATTTCTTCTGGCACCATGATCTCGTGAAGCTTTTCTCCTGGGCGAATGCCTATGACGTGAAAATCTTTCTTCCCACTCATAGCTTCGACCAAATCGACAATACGCACAGACGGAATTTTAGGCACAAAAATCTCGCCTCCTTGCATACGAGAGAAACTCTTGACGACAAACTGAACGCCTTCATCAAGAGTAATCCAAAATCTTGTCATCTCAGGATGAGTAACCGGTAATGAACTTTCCCCCTCTTTCAGCAGTTTGCGATAAAAAGGCACAACAGATCCCCTGGAACCCACTACATTCCCGTAACGAACAACAGAAAATCGCGGGCCGGTTGCTCCGGAAATATTATTTGCCGCCACAAACAACTTATCTGAGGCGAGCTTTGTGGCACCGTATAAGTTTACTGGGTTTGCAGCTTTATCCGTTGACAGAGCCACAATGCGAGACACATTGTTAAATATCGCTGCATCTATAACGTTCTGAGCACCATTAATATTGGTTTTAATGCATTCATTGGGATTATATTCTGCAGCAGGAACCTGTTTAAGTGCTGCAGCATGTACAACGTAATCCACGTCCTTCATCGCAGTTTTTAGCCTTTCTTTGTCTCTCACGTCACCAATAAAATAACGCATACAAGACTGAGAAAACCGCTGCTGCATTTCAAATTGTTTAAGCTCGTCTCTGGAGTATATTATAATTTTTTTAGGAGAATGGTTGTCGAGCAAATACCGAACAAGTTGATTGCCAAACGAACCTGTTCCGCCAGTAATTAAAATGGTCTTATTATAGAAGTCTGTCATGACTGGAGCTCTTATTTATTGAACTTATAAAGCGCACCGTGTTTTTGTCCCAAAAAGCAAAGAACTTCAACACAATTTTCGGCGAAAGTTTTATTTATAGTTCTTTACTGCCGAACGACTGCGAACAAATTTAGTTATGTCATCTTTTGATTGATCAAGCAAACTCTGCGCCATCTCACTTAGCATATTATTGACATCATACTCGAGTTTTGCAAATTCTTGTTTATCTTCAGGGGCTAAAGATTCTAAATGCAGTCTAATTATTGAGTCTCGGACGGTAAGAACAGCCTTTATTCTAGCAAAATCTGGCTGCTCCTCTGAAAGTAGCGCTGTAATTTCCGAGTTAACCTCTTGAAGCGCTTTGGGTGTTTGGGCGTGGTTTAGTTTCACACTACTTGTCGTTTCTGTCGCTGAGTTTCGTAAGCTTCTTGTTTTGCCTCTTCAGGAATTTGAACCCACGCATCTCGGATCGGTGTTAAAAGGCCGTAAACTTCATCCAACATGTTCAAGTTATTGTTGAAATGTGCGTCATTCAAACGTTCCACCATGTAATTATAAAGAGCAAACATGTTCTCGGCGACTTCACCACCGGCTTCTAAATCGAGTGTGTCACGCAAATGCATGATTATTGCGTTAGCTTTAGAAATGAAATCAGCTTTAGCCACAAATTCTTTGCGTTCCATAGCGCCTTTGGCATAAGCTATTCTATCTAGTGCGCCTTGAAGTAGCATCAGTGTAAGTTTATGAGGATCAGCGTTCGCTACATCTTGCTTCAAATTACCTTTACGGTATGCATTTATACCTTTAAATGACATGAAAACTCCAAATTTAATCTAAAGTGACGCTAATAGTGCTGCACCAGTTTGATTTAACTGTGCAACGGTTTGGTCAAGGTTTAAATATTTATCGCGAAGAATTTCTTCGTAATTTAACATGCGCAGTTCAAGAGTCTCACGTTCATCTAGCAAGTCATCTTTGTCATCTTTCGCAGAACGCTCTCGCAAACTAATTAACCCACTAAATGACGTATATTCTTTTGAAAATTCATAAAGCCGCGTAGCGATCCCCTCGTCTGGGTCAGTAAACAATTTAGCGATTTCATCAAAGCTATCCTCCAGAGCGTCTTCTAACCTGTCTTCACCTGAACCTAAACCAAAGTCAGTATTGCCGATTTCTAACTTTCCATCGTTGTCAAACTCAATACCAATTTGGAAAAGTCCTCCCAAGGCAGAAGAACTCACACTATCGCCAACAATTGATGCTAACCCACTTTGTATCCCACGAAGCAGAGAGTCGCCGGCTAATGCGCCATCATCCTCTAACTCAGATTCACCGTACCTTGTTAGCGTACCTATTTCATCAATAAGCGCATTGTAATTATCGACGAAATCTCTGATTTTCTTATCCAAACCTTCTTTGTCAAAACCAATGCCTAATTTGGTTGCTAAGAAGTCACCCGCAGCATCTTTAGGGGACACTTCATTAACCTCAAACGATACGTTCTGAATAGTATTCTCAAACTCGTTTGAACTACTTTGAACTTCAATGCCATCAATGTAGGCGATAGCGTTACGTGCACTTTCTATATTTGCAGCACTAATATTGTTGGTACCGCCAACCGTTGATAGACGATCTAACTCCGCAGCACCAGTGTCGTTAGTAATAACTAGGTCGTTACCATCGCCAGTTTCGCTAGACGAGAAGACTAATCGAGGCCCAGCACCGGTTCCTGTATCAATTATATTTGCTGTTACACCAAAATTGTCATCAGCTCTGTTAATTTTTTCGCGTAACGCAGTAAGCGACATCCCTGCGGAAACGTTAACGGTAAAGCTTTTGCTTCCGCCCACGTCAAACGTCAATGAACCTGTACCAGAAGTAAGTACAGGGTCGCTACTTGATGAAAACGCACCGACGTCGGTGGTTATACGGCTTCCTGCAGCAAGTTGTTCGACAACTATTTCGTAGCTGCCTCGCAATGCTGAATTTGATGCTTCTGCAGAGAGTACATCATCATCTTCTGAAGGATTTGTAATAGTAGGCTCTCGACCATTTATACCGTTGTCACTTCGTAATTCATCTACGGCATCCTTGAAGTCAGAGAGCTTTGACTTTATTTGACCAAGGCCAGATATTTCAGCCTCAATACGCTCTTCCTTTGCGTTTAAACGCTCCTCTTTAGGTTGGCGCTCTGCTGTAAGAAGTTGTTGTACAAGATCGTCAAGGGCTAAGCCCGACCCTACACCTAGAGACTGAATTGTCATAATTTACCTCATGCTAAACTTGGTTGTTGATAAACACTCCTACGCTGTCACCAACATCCTGCTGTAACTCTTGAATACGATCAGCAAGCTTTAACACCTCTTCTGAAGGTATTTGCCTAATAACGTCGCCGGACGTTGAATCTTTTACTGTCACTACAGAACGATTAGTATTTTCATCAATAGTGAATGCCAAGTCTCGATTCTGAACTTTTAAAAATGATTCAACTTTGGCGATAGCATCATCTAATTCAATGCCGTTACGCTTTGCTTCATTTATATCGGCCTGCGAAGGGGAAGCTTGAGAAAGTATTTGCTGACTTTCCGTTTTATTTGATTCATTTGTTGCCGCGTTGACATTAGTATTTTGGCCTCCTTTAAGAGACCGCTCGTTATCTTGCGAAATGCTCAATTCGCTTTTAACGTCACTTTCAATTACACCAACATTCTTAGGCCCTGGCGATGCAAACGGCTGGCCAACTTGGGTATTTTGAATTTCCACCTAATATCTCCCTACTGAAAACACAAAACGGGTCCTTGCTTAAAAAGCAAGCACCCGTTACATCTCAACTAAGGTTACTAATTTAAGTATAGCTTATCCAAGCAAAGACAGCGCAGTTTGAGGACGCTGGTTTGCCTGACTTAGTACAGAAACAGATGCCTGCTGAATAATTTGGTTTCTCGTAAGCTCTGCAGTTTCAGCAGCGAAATCTGTATCACGGATTTGAGAGCGCGCCGACGATAAGTTTTCACTGATGTTACTCAGGTTACGAATAGTCGATTGAAAACGGTTTTGAAGCGCACCTAAATCAGCACGCACAGAGCCAATTGCTGAAATTGCGGTGTCTAACTTTTGCAAGATCCCAGAAGCATTTTTACTACTAAGTACATCGACATTTGCTCCAGTAATTCCTAATCCACTGGCCCCAAAACCATCTACGCTAGCGCGAGCGAGAGCAGTGGAAGAAAGGTTTACAGAGATAGTTTGGCCTGCGTTAGCACCGACAAGAAATTTAGCAGAAAATTTACCATCTAAAATATTTACATTACCAAATTGCGTTGTCGTCGAAATGCGCGATATTTCTATGCGGAGTGCGGACACTTCTTTTTGCAAAGCCTTGCGATCTGAAGAACTGTTAATACCATTTTGTGATTGTACCGCGAGAGTACGAATACGTTGTAAGCTTGTAGTAACTTCGCTAAGCGCACCTTCTGCTGTTTGCGACAAAGAAATCGCATCGTTAGCATTTCGTACAGCCTGGTTTAGGCCTTGTACTTGTGAAGTAAGACGGTCAGATATTTGAAGACCTGCAGCGTCATCCGATGCACTATTAATGCGGAATCCCGATGAAAGTCTTTCAAACGACGTGTTCAAACGATCGTTAACGTCAAAAAGCTGACGTTGAGCATTGATCGATGAAACATTGGTATTTACAAATAAAGACATTAGATTACCTCCTAGGGATTCGACGGCAAATCTGCTATCATCAAATCCTTCCAGTTCATATTAGCTGGGTCACTACTCCCGCCAACACCTCAATATAAAAGTAAATTAAATTACCCCTCAACAATAGGTATCGGCCAATGCTTTAGGTTCTTTAGCTTTTTTTGTTACTTTTTTAAAAAAACTTACCAGAAAATAAATAAGCCACTGATTATAAAAACTATTAATCTATTTATTTTTTTAAAAATTCTTTGGAATCTAAGTGGGAAATGAGTTATACGGATTGGTAAAGACACACTTATTCTAGAAATAATCGTTGCCTTGATGCTCTATCAATTGCTTACAATAAATCCAAACTTATTGGAACCTAGTACGTTGAAGAATATTAAGATGATAGAGTTACAGAAATTGGCACTTAATATGCATTGCGTTGGGTGAGCTACGGCGTTGCTCTACCGTAGTTTGAAATTGGTGAGATGTTTCGGTAAAAAATAAAAAAAGGCCGAGACAACGATATCTCGGCCAATTTGCTCACGTTAGGAGATAGAGCAAATTCAGTTTCTGTCGGCTGGCAGGGTTTAGTAGGATAAACTGGCCTCTCAACCAACACTTCTACACTCTCAGTCCTGTTAGTCGGCGCTTTCTCAAAGGGGCGGCCTCAATGGCCGCATTCCTTTCTTCAGGGGATGGCCTCTCAACTCCTTCCCAAATAGCGCTTAATATCTAACTTGAACTATTAGCCTAGCAGTGACAATGCAGCCTGAGGGCGCTGGTTCGCCTGGGCTAAAATAGTTGTACTTGCCTGCTGTAATATCTGATTACGGCTTAATTCTGCCGTTTCAGTGGCAAAGTCAGCGTCTTTGATACGCGATCTTGCCGCAGACACGTTTTCAGAAATGTTACTCAAGTTACGGATTGTCGACTGGAATCGATTTTGCAGTGCACCTAAATCTGCTCGTAGACCACCTATTGCTGATACCGCTTTGTCTACCGCTGTTAACAAGCGCGATGCACTAGCTTCAGTTAATACATCATCAGAAATAATGCCTAAACCGGTTGCACTGAATCCATTAACACCTGCGCGACCAAGTGCTTGTGATGACAAGTTTACAGAGATAGTTTGCCCCGCGTTTGCGCCGACGAGGAATTTGGCAGAAAAATCACCTGTTAAAATATTCACACCAGCAAATTGTGTTGTTGTCGAAATTCGCGATATTTCCGCACGCAGGGCAGATACTTCTTTTTGCAGCGCAACACGATCAGCTGAGCTATTGATGCCGTTTTGCGACTGAATGGCTAGTGTACGAATACGTTGAAGAGCAGTTGTAGTTTCAGCCATTGCGCCTTCAGCTGTTTGCGCAAGCGATATTCCATCGTTTGCGTTTCGTACCGCTTGGTTCAGACCTTGAATCTGAGATGTCATACGGTCAGTGATTTGAAGGCCTGCGGCATCATCAGCAGCACTATTGATGCGGAAGCCAGATGATAGACGCTCAAAAGCAGTGCTTAAGTTGTTGCCAGTTGTGAATAGTTGGCGTTGTGCATTTAGCGATGACACATTGGTATTTACAAATAGACTCATGGGTCTCTCCTAACAGTTTCGAGTGTTGCGCTATTAGTTTTATTATGTGCGCAGTAGTTTAAAAATTTTGGCATAGCCTGTGCTTTATTAAAGGTGTCAGTTTGATCTGACATTTTATCGGCACACTAACCGGTAAAATTGCTACATAGAGAAGTTACTTCTCTTTGCTGACTGGTGGGTTTGATGTTCCAGACCTCAAACCTCTCACTACCTCCTGGCTTCATTCTCGCCGGTCAGCAGCTCCACCCTTAGCAAACCTTTCTATTTATCGTCACTCAAACAAATTTTCTTTAGAGCTTTTTAAAAATTTATTTCAGACTATATAAAGCAATGATTTTGCAAAACTTTAAGAGCAAGAAAATAAAATAAAGTACATATCATGTTTCAACAAACCTTGATATAAACCATCCTTTTCTTGACTTAGGAAACATAAAACGAGTTATGTCGCCCTTTGTAATAGTTATCGTCACTTAGGGAAAATTACTTTAATCTTTTTTACAATTTTTTAGCGGTAAATGAAAAGTAATTAAAAAATGCAGGAATGACTGTATTCTTATATATTGCCAGAATACAGCTAGGAAGCTTGCCAGCCCTTTCCGAAGGGGGAGTTTAAAATGACAGTGAAACAAAAAAGCCGATACTCCAGAGAGTATCGGCTTTTTTCATCGACTCGTGGACTAGAGCACTACCTCCTGACTCCACTCTCGTTAAACAATTAACCCAATAGAGACAATGCAGCCTGAGGGCGCTGATTTGCCTGCGACAACACAGTTGTACTTGCCTGCTGGATAATCTGGTTACGTGTTAGGTTAGCTGTCTCAGTAGCAAAGTCAGTATCTTTAATTTGAGAACGTGCAGCAGATACGTTTTCTGAGATATTGCTTAAGTTACGAATTGTAGACTGGAAGCGGTTTTGAAGCGCACCTAAGTCAGCACGTAGCCCACCGATTGCAGAAATTGCTGTATCTAACTTCTGCAATATTCCAGAAGCATTTTCGCTACTGAGCACATCGACATTTGCTCCAGTAATCCCCAATCCGCTCGCCCCAAAACCTTGAACACCAGCACGAGCTAGGGAAGGAGATGAGAGGTTTACAGAGATCGTCTGTCCTGCGTTGGCGCCTACAAGGAACTTCGCAGAGAAATCACCCGAAAGAATATTCACGCCAGCAAACTGGGTAGTTGTTGAGATACGTGAGATTTCAGTACGTAGAGCAGATACTTCTTTCTGCAAAGCAACACGATCAGCAGAGCTATTGATACCGTTTTGTGATTGTACCGCTAACGTACGAATGCGCTGCAGCGCGGTCGTCGTTTCAGAAAGTGCACCTTCAGCAGTTTGCGACAGTGAAATCGCATCGTTTGCATTACGTACAGCTTGGTTAAGGCCTTGAATTTGTGATGTCATTCGATCGGTAATCTGTAGACCTGCAGCATCGTCAGCAGCGCTGTTGATACGGAAGCCTGAAGAAAGGCGCTCAAAAGACGTACTCAAAGAATTACTAACATCAAAAAGCTGACGCTGGGCATTCAATGAGGATACATTGGTATTAACGAACATAGACATAAAGTCTCTCCTACACTCTCAGTCCAGCGTGCGCTGGCTGTCGACATTGCCGACGTTTTGTTTTAGTAGTCATCAAGACCTGAGGGGTAATTGATGAACTGGCTCTCTCAGAAACTGTATCGACATCATTTAGAATCCCTTTAGAAAAAATTACGATTTTTGCCGATAGGCGGTAAGATATTGCCGTAGATTGACGATAAGACACGACATAACTGATGGATTTTTAAGGGAGATTTGGCGTGAAAAATAGTTTGATGCTGTTCGACATAAAGCGCATATCCAAGCCTGCAGTCCATTGCGCTTTCACTGATTTAATTGAAAATCCGTTCGACAAAAATCGTAAAACCTTGATGTGCTGTTACCGACAAGCTACTAACCATGTCAGCACTGACGGAGTGGTTATTGTATTAACTCTTGATAAAGCTTCGTTTCAAGTTCGAAACAGAGTAATTATTAAAGAGGATAATGCCGATTTACGAGATCCGAAGTTCTCATACAATGGCTCTCGTCTCATGCTTACTACCTATGCAAAATCCTTCCTTGATAATAGAAAAGTGGTCACAAAAATGGTGACTTATTTCTCAACCACCGGCTATTCTTGGTCTGCAGGGAATAGTCACGGTAGAAGCGGTTGGTGGCTGTGGAACAATACTTTCTATAACTCAGAAGCTTATGGCTTTGCGTACAATCGACGAGCGAACTCAGTTTCGCTCTATAAGGGTGATCCAACGCGTTCAATGCACGTTCACAAGGAGGAGGCTTTTTGTTTGGACAAACAAGGTAAAGGTTACCCCAATGAAAGCACAATCTTGTTTGATGATGACGGAAATGCCTCGGTATTTTTAAGACGAGATGCCGATACATTCAGCGCACAATTTGGTACGTCAAAACCGCCTTATACCAAATGGAAATGGCATGATTTGGGAGTCTATATTGGTGGTCCCGCAGCTGTGGCGTTAAGTGAAAGCCTATATATCGTTGCAGGAAGACATGTTGATTGGGGCTCACATCAATTTACAACCAGGGTATGGTTATTTGATAGCGTAACTAAAATACTTACTGAGCTAAAAACGCTGCCAAGCGGAGGAGATACAAGTTATCCTGGCTTGGTGATTGAAGGCGACAACCTTTACATCTCTTACTACTCTTGCCATATAGACAATCAAGCCAGAGTTTACTTGGCGCACTTGAGCGGCATTAATGACTTGATAAATTATGACCGCTAGACAAAATCAAATAGCGACAAGTTAGCTACTTTAGGAAAAGTGGCTAAGGCAGCACTCAAAGCTGTCTCTTGCTTCGCAAATTCAGTAGATGCTTCGGCATAATCCACATCCTGAATAGACGAGCGCTGTGCTTTCGCGGCAATTTCCATATCTAGGTTACTTTCGTAAGTACTCTCGGCTATATTTAACCGGCTACCAATCGAGGCACGCTCTAAAGAAAGCTTTTCAAGCCCGTTATCTAAACCTACTAATGCGTCTGCTATCGATTCCTGAAGCGCTGAGTTATCAATAGTAGAGTCCATCAAAATGGTTTGAATTTCGTGAATAGACTGGGCCATGCTTTTTTTCTCAGGCGCATCAAACGATAAATCGATACTATCGCCAGGCGCGGCCGTCACATCAAACTCCATTCCCTTTATAGTGAAAGGCTGACCAGAGGTATAGGAAACTGAGTCGACAACCGTTCCGGTTCCTTGATTGACAAGTTCAGCCTGCCCTGACGCTAAAAAATTAATGCGATAATCGTTGTTCGCAGCATTTACCGGGTCATAGTTTTTGTCAAAAAAAGTGTCGAATGTTCCCTGCTGTTTAACCGATGCAGATATCACTGTAGCGCCAACAGTACTATCAACTGAGAATTTAAAGCGTGAAAGCACGTTTTCAAAAACTTCATAACCGTTACTGGTTGATTGAATCTTCGAACTATTTGAGAGCTGAACGAAGCTTACTCCAGGATCGCCTGCAAACGTAATGGCGTTGCCACCTGCAGCTGGGTTGTACTCAAACGCCTGGTTACCTGATTGAAAACCTGCATATAAATAATTACCGTCTGCATCTTGGGTGTTCATCAGATCAAACACTTCGAGTTTGATTTGCTCTAATTCAGCGCCAATTGCGCGCTTATCTGGATCAGACAATATGCCATTGCCAGACTGAACGATAAGCGTGCGTGCACGGTTAATTGAATCAGTAATATTGGTTAGCACAGCCTCTTGCTGTTCAAGCGACCCTGTTACCAAATCGTTATTCCGCTGGAACTGATTAAGCTCATCAATTTCTTCGGTTAAACGAAGTACCTTTGCCGCACCAACCGGGTCGTCGCTAGGCGTAATTATGCGCTTGCCAGAGGCCAGTTGCTCTTGTGTCTTGGCCAAATCGCCCTGATTCTGCATAATCGAGCGCATGTTTTGATCATAGATTTGATTCGTTGATATACGCATAACTCACCTACCTTGCTGACTGCAAAATGGTATTAAATAATTCTTGAGCCGTAGACAAAATTCGCGCTGCGGCAGCATAGCTTTGTTGGTACTTAATCAAGTTTGCCGCTTCTTCGTCTAAGCTTACGCCTGAAACAGACTCAAACCAGTTTTGCGACTGTACTTTCATCGCTTCAGCGGAAGCCAATGAGACACTGGCCATTGATGCATCTTCACCTATACGCCCTACCATAGACGCGTATGCATCTTGGAAGGTTCTTGGCGTATTGGTTGCCTCACTACTCACTTGAACTTTGTTTTCATTTTGAAGAGCAGCTAAATTAAGCGCATTGCTGTTATCATTAAAGCCATCCGTATTATAGCTAATCGAAAAGCTATCCCCAGCTTTTGGTACACCGTCTAAGCTTAGGTCAAATCCAGGATCTGGGCTTATACCTGCCTGACTGATAAGGTTGTTTAAATTTGTTGTTCCTGTGACAGTTGCTAACACTGTACCGCTTCCATCTAATACCTCGTAGGTATCTGCAGCGGTAAAGCTAATTTGAGCTGGCGCTGTATTTAAAAGGCCACCCGCACCATCAAAAGCAGAAGTGCCCACTTCCGTATTTGACACAGTTACATCTGTTACGTTGGCACTGCCCAAGTTAGTGCTATCAGCCCCCGCTCTTACTGGGTTTGCAAAGGCTAAATCTTCTGGACGATTAGTGGCTAAACTTATCTTTGAAGCCACGTCTTTAGTGGGTTGAATTAGAAACTCATTGCCAACGGTGTAAGGGTCACTGCCTGAAAAGTCTATTTCAATGCCACCAGGTAGTTCGTTAAAACCAGGGGTTACGGCAAAGTTTGAAAAAATGATGTCATTACCTGAGCCATCTTTTTTAGGCGTGCCGTCTGGATTTAAAAATGTGATTTCTATTTCGCTGGGTACACCAGCAGCAACCGCCGTCACTTCAATTTTGTAATCAGCGTCGGTTAACTCAGCACCTTTGCCTTCAGTTATCTGTGCTGTAACTACGTAGTCGCCATTCGTGTCTTCATAGGCTAAGCCTCTGAACGAAGGAATATCAAAAATATTACCGCCAATTTGACCGTCTAAATCCATACCCAATTTATTTTGAGTATTCATCGCATCAGCGAACGCAACCGACAGTTGACCGACGTCACGCATTGTCGGCCCTAACACTTCATTGCGGTACTCAAACAACCCACCCAATGCGCCGCCAAGATCACTTTCCAAAATTCGTAATGATGCGTTGTTTTTGGTTTGTGAGCCAAAGTCAGTTTCTAACTTAATTTCTTTAGTAGTTAAATCGGCACTAGAGCTTAACTCAAAAAGGTTGAATGCACCGTTTTCAAGAACAAGCGACTCGCCTGAGGTCAGATTAATTGTTACAGCACCATTTTGCGTGGTGCTCTCTTTAACCGTAATTCCCATGATAGAGGCAAGCTCGTCGATAGCTTGGTCTCGTTCGTTGAGCAAAGCGCTTGGCTGATCGCTCGTATTGTTACCATTGGCAATAACAATATTGCGGTTTAAATTACCAATATTGCCAATCAGCGTATTCGCCCTGTTTACCATTGAAGTGAACTCCAAATTGAGTTCTTCTTCTTTTTCTAGCATGTAATCCGACAAGGTTCTCATTCGGTTGTACAAGGACTCGGATTTACTGAGTACTTGTTCACGAGACGCAAGATTTGTTGGATCGTCAGCGGCGGTTTGTAACGCGGAAAAATATTCGCTTAACCCCTTTGAAATCGAGTTAGCTTCGCTGGCCAGAAGATTATCAATTGCCGTAGTTTTACTGGAAAATGCTTCGAGTTCACCCACTGCGGTAATATCGCGACGTAACTGGTTCTGTGCAAATACGTTGATTACCCGCTCGGTGTTGCCAATCTCAACACCAAATACTTGGCTGTTTTGAAGCTCGGTGCGCTCACGAACATAGCCAGGCGTATTCACATTAGCAATATTGTTACTTGTAGTTTGAAGTAACTTGTTGCTAGCGTTTACGCCACTAGTGGCTAATGAATATAAATCAACAGAACTCACTGTATTCTCCTCACCGATGGCCCCTCGACTATGGCATTAACGCGCTAAGACGTTCGCTGTTATACACAGCCATTATCTTGCTGGCGTATTCAGGGTCGGTGGCGTAGCCCGCCTCCTGAAGCGCACTTGTGTAACGCGCAGCGTCAGAAGCATTTTCGACAGCATGGCTATATCGAGGCTGTGTGGAAATAAAGCGTCCGTAATCTTCCATCGCATCTTCTACTGATGAGTAAGATCTAAATGCCGCTTTTTGTTTCTGAGGCAGTCCATTATTGAATTCCAATGTATCCACTACCGCCTGTTCCCCTTGCCAGTCTTTGTTAGCCTTTATACCAAATAGATTGTGAGAGCTAGTGCCGTCGGATTTGTGAATGACAAATTTTCCCCAGCCCGTTTCTACCGCAGCCTGAGAAATGATCGCTTTTGGATCCATGCCGTATTTCTCCGCCACTTTCTCGGCGATAGGCATAAGGCTCTCAACAAACTGTTCTGGGCTTTCGAACATGGCGTCTTTTTGTGCCGATTGCGTTTTAATTGAGTTTGAAGAAAGCGCCATGTCTTGTGCTTGGGCGACCTTGTATTCACGGTTTCTATTTAACGATGAAATATCACCGTCACTTCTGATAACGCTTGCAGGCGTATAGCTGTTTTCGGTTTGGCCCAGCTGCTTCACAATTACATCTGCCAACCCCAAGCCACCGCCTGATGTTAAATCTGTAGCAAGCTGCTGGTCGTGCATATCACGATAAAACTTCACTTGTTGCGAATTAAATGGGCTGTTTTCATCAGCAAGGGCATCTTGTGCTTTACGCATAGATTTCAACATCATTTGCACAAATATTGCCTCGAACTGCTGGGCAGCTTCTTGCAATACCGTTTCATCGCCTGACGCAATGGCTTCACGCATTTTGTTAATGCTGCCCAGATCATGGACGTTGCGCGCCATATCAAGCTGATTTTTTGTGCTTAATGCTTCCATCGTATTTGTTCCGCTAATACCTATTTTTCTCGCGAGCTATTATTGATGCAATTAGTTCGTTTAAATAATCACGAGTTCACCGCGTAACGCGCCTGCCTGACGAAGTGCCTCTAAAATTGCCATTAAATCGCCCGGTGCCGCGCCAACTTCATTAACCGCGCGCACTAACTGGTCAAGAGTCACGCCTGGCTCGAACTTGAACATTCTGCTATCAGCTAAATCGACATCTACAATCGACTGTGTAGTCACCACCGTCTCACCGTCCGCAAATGCATTAGGTTGAGAAACCTGCTGGTTTTCCGAAATAGTCACGGTTAAACCACCGTGAGTAATTGCCGCAGGCAGTAAACGTACGTCGCTGCCAA
The DNA here is from genome assembly GCF_056160665.1 of Alteromonas sp. ABH4_453. Taxonomy (NCBI): domain Bacteria; kingdom Pseudomonadati; phylum Pseudomonadota; class Gammaproteobacteria; order Alteromonadales; family Alteromonadaceae; genus Alteromonas; species Alteromonas sp. ABH4_453. Next base: position 23,213 of record NZ_JBSWXP010000006.1, on the reverse strand, counting down.
TAACAATGGTGCCGGTGCGGCTGTTTATCACAACGCGTGCTGGCGCATCTGCCGGCGTAAATTCAAAATTTTCTAGGGTAGCCAAAAAGCCTACACGCTGGCCTACATCCCGAGGAGCAGTGACTCGGACAGATGCGGCGTCAATGGGTTTTGCAATGATGTAGCCGTTTTCAGGTTGTGCGCCTAGGCGCTCGTTGATGGTATCTGCTAGTGCTTTAGCTGTTGAAAAGTCTGGATAATGCAGGTTAAGTGTTAGCGTATCCCCATTAGCAAAGCCACTTGGCACAGACTGCTCTACCATTGCGCCATTTGGAATCCTGCCTACGGTAGGCGTATTAACAACAATACGCGAGCCATCGCCGCCCTGTGCACCAAAACCACTAACAACCAAACTGCCTTGCGCTACCGCGTAGACCTTACCGTCAACACCGCGAAGAAACGTTTGAAGCAAGGTTCCGCCTTGAAGGCTCGACGCCTCGCCCACCGACGAAACCGTGATGTCAATGGTTTGACCCGGCTTGGCAAAAGCGGGAAGCTCGGCATGAACAGCAACCGCCGCCACATTTTTGATTTTTGGTTTGGTATTAGCATCAAGGCTGATACCAAAATTGCTTAGCATGGTTCTAAAGCTTTGTTCAGTAAAAGGACTCTGCTCACCGGTGCCGGGCAAGCCAACGACAAGTCCATAGCCTACCAATTGATTACTACGAACACCTTGAATACTTGCAAGATCTTTTATGCGCTGAGCCGCTACTTGTGAAGATAAAAGCAGCGTCAGTACGGCTAATACAACTGAAAATAAACGCATGTTCACTCTCCTATCCTTAAACCTAAAGAGGCCACCAAGTTGAATCAAAGAATTTGGTCAACCAGCCTTTCTCTTGGGCGCGAGCAAAACTGCCAGTCCCTGAGTATTGGATGCGTGCGTTAGCCACTTTTGTAGAAACAATTTCATTTTCTGGACTGATATCGGCGGGACGTATGATGCCAGTCAAGCGAATATATTCGTCACCTTGGTTAAGGGTTAACCACTTCTCGCCACGAATAACTAAGTTACTGTTTGGCAGCACATCCACCACCGTAACTGAAATAGCACCAATCAAACTATTACTCTGATTAGCAGCCGCATCACCCGTGAAGTCACGCGATGAGCTTATACCTAGCTGTACAGACTGACCGCCAATATTTATAGCTTGACCCGCTAGCCCTGTAATAGGATTAAGATTAACGTTCGTATCTTTCGCTGTACTGGTATCTGCTGATTTACTCGCTTGTGTATTTTCACTTAATGTCACAGTGATAATATCGCCTACTCTTCTCGCGGTAACATCCGAATACAAACTGTTAGCCATGTGCGAGCGAAATAACGAGCCGTCTTCTACCACCGTCTCACGCGGGTAATCTGGCACTACTGGCGCAAACGAGGGATCGTTAGCCTGAACGGGGGGCTCGTTTGTACTGGCACAACCGCCAAGTAAAAGTAGTGCAGCAGATAAACCTAAAATACGCATGATGCTACCTATTAAAGTTGCTGAATAACCTGACCAAGCATTTGGTCAACTGACGAGATAACTTTCGAGTTCATCTCATACAAACGCTGGCTTTCGATAAGGTTTACTAGTTCTTCGGTCACGTTCACGTTAGATGTCTCTAGCGTACCTTGGGAGATATAACCCAAACCTTGTAAGCCAGGGATCCCCTGAATGGGCGCGCCGCTTGACGCTGTCTCTACATAAAGGTTTTGCCCAGTTGGTTGCAAGCCGGTTGGGTTAACAAAGTCGGAAATATTAAGCTGACCGAGTACCTGGGGTTCAGCTTGACCCCGTATGCTCACGCTAATTTCACCATCTTGTGAGATTGTGATTTGCTGCGCATCTTCTGGGATAGCCACTTCAGGCTGAAGCAAAAAACCCGCACCCGAAGTAACAATCTGGCCTTGGTCGTTCAGTGAAAACTGACCATTTCTTGAATATGCTATGGTGCCGTCAGGCTGCAATATCTCAAAGTAGCCTCGGCCTTGGATTGACATATCGAGAGCGTTTTCAGTGGTTAGCAAGTTACCTTGCGTATGCGCTTTTTGCGTAGCAACTACCTTTGAGCCTGAACCAAGCATAAGTCCAGAAGGTAATTCTGTATCAGCAGAGGAACGGCCTCCTGGCTGATTGATATTTTGATAAAGCAAATCTTCAAACACCGCGCGGTCTTTTTTAAAGCCCACTGTTGAAGCGTTCGCAAGATTGTTAGACACCACTGCCACATCGGTCTGTGCGGCGTCTAGTCCAGTTTTACTAATCCACAATGCTGGATGCATGTTTACCTCCGACGTTGCTCATAGGGCAACGGTGATAAAAATTCTTTTACAGGATGCGCAGTAACTGGTTACCGCGAGTATCAAGCTCTTCTGCTTGCTTCATCATTTTTACTTGTAATTCGTAATGACGTTGAAGGCTTATCATGTCTACCATCTCTTCAACGGCATTAACGTTTGAGCCTTCAAGCATGCCAGACGCCACTTTGACGTTGGCATTGGCTGGCGCAATTGAGCCATCTTCCATTCTAAACAAGCCATCAGTGCCTCTTTCCATGTCGGCGTAATTCGGCGAGACTAACTTAAGGCGACCCACTTCTTCGATAACATTTGCCGGGGCGCCTAACTGTCTCATTGACAAGGTGCCGTCAGCAGCAATGTTTAGGTTATCAAGAGGCACAGGTAAAAAAATCGGCCCGTTGTCTCCTAGCACGACCCGGTCGTGAATGTCTGTCAAAATTCCGTCGTCGCCTAATTTAAAGTTACCATCACGGGAATAAGCTTCTTGACCATTTTGGTCTTGAACAGCGAACCAACCATCGCCTTGAATGGCCACATCTAAATCACGGTCCGTTTTAATCATAGGGCCCGACTCATAATTGTTAGACGGGCTTTCAGTCATAGAAAATACGCGGGTTGGCAAGCCTTCGCCGTAGGCCGGCATTGATCTAGCCTGCTCTAACTGAGCTCTAAAACCCGTCGTCTGTGCGTTAGCTAAATTATTGGCCCTAATCCCCGTACCTAATAGGTCTTGGGATGCGCCACTCGCTGAAATATAGAGAAGTTTGTCCATGACTGACTTTTGACTCTGATTAAACCTTAAACAAGATTTTGCAAAGGCAATGCCAACCTGTGGATTTTTACGTCAAATAGAAAATATAGGAGCTAATAAATTGATATTATGAGGAAAATAAAAGAACCGCTGTGACGCGGCTCTTTTAAATAACGGCAACGATAGAGGATTTTTCCGCCTATTCATTGCCGCTTTTTTTGTTTCGTCGAACGAGTCTAAAGGTTAACTATCGAATGTTCAGAATAGTCTGGTTCAGTGAATTATTTACTTCAAGCGCTCGTGAGTTAGCCTGGAAGTTACGCTGAGCGATAATCATGTCGATAAGCTCGGTTGTCAGGTTAACGTTTGCTTGTTCAAGGGCTGATGAATTAATCTCACCGAAGGTACCGGTTGTTGCTTCACCCGCGAGTGCCTCACCTGAAAGAATACTCTCTTTCCACTGAGTACTGCTTTCTTGCGTCAGGCCCTGCTCATTAGAGAAACGAACAAGCGCAACACGAACAATAGGTTCTGATGTACCGTTAGAGAAGGTGGCACGTACCAAGCCGTCAGGGCCAATATCAATACCCGTCAGTCGACCTACTGGCAAACCATCTTGTTCTAATGAGGTTACTTCAAACGCTGAAGCGAACTGAGTCGGTTCATTAGGCGTAGCGTTATTCACATCAAGGTTGAAATCTATGCTTATCTGCTGCGTAGGGTCTGAGCCATTTGCAAGAATACCAGCGCCCAATGCTTCAGTTTGCATCTTGAAATCTAACGTTGGTAAGCCATCTGGCGTTTCCATACCAGAAAAATCACCGCCTTGAGAGAAGATAAGTTTAGATGCAGTTACTGCATTACCGGTATTACCGCCAACCGAGTTAACTGCTGTGGCTGGGTCAGTATCGGCACCCGTAGAGTCTGTCATATCAACGAGGGTATCGTCGACTGCTGTAGCCACATACCATTCATTATCAACGCCAGGTGAACCGTCTTTAATGAAGTAATAGGTCATAACATGACTATCGCCCAGTGAATCATACACAGTAACCGATGTTGCTGCGTTATACGTTAACGGATCTTCAGGGTTGAAGTCTTGTGGGTCTAGGCCTACGTCACCAGCAGGAAGGTTCATACGAATATCAACCTCTGAGGTTTGTTGCGGTGAACCAGAAGAATCTGGAATACGAACAGGTTCTGTAGTACTTAGCGCAACAGACGCACTGGTTCCATCAGCGTTTACCGGGAAGCCCAGAAGATTATCACCGTTACTATTAACCACAAAATTGTCACTATCAAGCTTGAATTGACCTGCACGAGTAAACGAGAAGTCACGTGACGTAATTTCAGGTACGGTTGCAAAGAAACCATTACCTGTAATCGCGAGATCTAACGAGGTATTAGTAAACTGAAGGCTACCTTGTGAGAATTGCTGTGCGACCTCTTGGGTGAGTACACCATCACCCACTTTTGTTTTGCCACCTGCCAACAGTGATGCTGCATAAACATCACCAAATTCAGCACGAGATTCTTTAAAGCCAACTGTATTTACGTTTGCGATGTTGTTGGCGGTTACATCCAAATCTTTTTGTGCTGCCGATACGCCACTCAGTGCAATATTAAAAGACATTATTGATTCTCCTACTAACTGCCGATTTGAATGACGTCATCAAGATTGATACTGACATCACCATCCAAATTCAAAATTACGCCCTGACCGCTGCCGGCCAAGCTTACACTTCCTACATGACGATTAACGGCAGTATTAAGCTGCACACCTTCACCGTTTAGCTCGCCAGTGGCACTGATAACATATTCACCCGGCGCCATCTGGTTACCATGTTTATCTTTGCCATCCCATTCAAACTCTATATTGCCTGCACTTTGTGTACCTGCATCAATGGTTTTAATCACTTCACCAAACTGGTTCTCAATGCTAATTGTCATGTTTTGAACCGTTTTCTCGTTTACGATGACGCCTGAGATTCCATCACCTTCATTTGCCATGTAACCAACGTTGCCTTGAACTAGCACGTTTTGTCCTATAAGACTCGACGCCTGCAGTGCTTGATTTGATGTCATTGAAGCGGCAAAAGATTCGAACTTCTCGTTGAGCTGAGAAATACCGTCTGCCATAGTAAATGATGTCATCTGCGCCACCATCTGATCATTATCAACCGGTGCAGTGGGATCCTGATTCGCTAGCTGCTCAGTCAACATTGAAAAGAAATCTTCTTGGGTTAACTGCTGCTCCGTACCATCGGCAATTTTGACGGTTTCTTCCTGCCAATACAGATCAGTATTTAAGCCGGTGTTGTTTATGGTGTTCACTAATTAATCCTCACATTATTCAAGCGGCAAATTACTGCCCTTGACCTAACTGCAGTACGCGGCGGAAGATTCGTTTAGTGGTATCCGCTACTTGTACATTTGTTTCATATGCTTTTGACGCCGACATCATGTTTGCCATCTCCTCAACTATGTTGACGTTTGGCTTGTAGATATATCCGTTTTCATCTGCCATTGGATTATTAGGCGAATACTCCACATTAAGCGGTGCGTCACTTTCTACAATACCTTTAACCTGAACACCTGCCCCCTTGGACTGATCGCGCATGGCATCTTGTAATGCTGTTGCGAAAACAGGATGGCGAGCTCGGTAGGTTTCGTCATAGCTGCTGCTTACCGAGTTTGCGTTGGCGATATTACTAGCCGTGGTGTTAAGGCGAACATTTTCCGCCTCCATACCGGTGCTCGAGATTTGCATTACATTAAATAAACTCATGACTATTGACCTCCTGAGCTAAGCGCTTTTTTCATGCCTTTAATTTTTCCGTTTAAAAATTCGAGGCTGGCTTGGTAGCGCAATCCATTGTCTAAAAACCGGTTTCTTTCCGCTTGAACTTCCACAGTATTCCCGTCCCCCGTGTCTGGCTGGGTCGGAATGCGGTACTGCATGTCAAAATTTGCCGCCACTGACGTGGAATTGCCGCTTAGGTGGCGCTCATTAGTCCGCACCATTTTTGAAGAGTGCCCTGATGAACTGCCTGACGCCTCTTGCATAGCAGACTGCATAGCTTTATTGAAATCGATGTCTCGAGCTTTATAACCCGGCGTATTAGCGTTGGCCAAATTACCGGATATCACTTCCATACGCTCGGTACGTATATTGAGCGCTGATTCGTGAAAACCCACCAACTTATCTAGGTTAATAGCCATAACATGACCTCTGACAAACTTAACAATATTTCCTGATGACAGACTAAACGCGCGTATTTAAAGTCAGACTTTTGCCGTTTTGCTGTCGTTTGTAGAAATAGTCTGCAAGGCAGATGCCAGAATGAGATTTTGAAGGAAGATATAGGCGTTAAAATTCTGACCTGATCTATAAAATCCTTTATTAATCAGGTCAGTAAATTAAGTTATTTTTTTTGGTAGTAAAGGCCTGGGTGGCATTTTACCATGCTGTATATATCGCTTGCGGCACTGATAGATTCCGATGCGCCAAGGAATAGCACGCCCTCAGTCTGTAATTGTCCGGCAATTTGTTGCAGGATCCGTTGTTTTATTTCTGCTGAAAAATAAATCAACACGTTGCGGCAAAATACAATATCAAAGCGGCCAAGAGCTGCATAACTCGTGAGCAGGTTTAAACTTCTAAAGCTCACCATACGGCGAACTTCAGGTTTTACCTGCATTAGACCTTCTTCGTTTTGTTGAAAAAATGCTTGTCTTCGCTGAGGAGATAAACCTCTCGCCAACGACAATTCATCGTAAATGCCAGATTCGCACTTTTGCAACATTTCAGATGATAAATCAGTCGCCACTATTTCGACACCAGCTCTCAATGCTCCTGGACGTTGGCGTTGAAATTCAAGCACGGACATAGCAATGGAATAAGGCTCTTGACCAGATGAACACGCAGCACTCCAAATACGGATCTTCTGATTTTTCGTTGATAGGGACGGCAGAAGATCTTTTATTAACAGATCAAAGGGATAATTATCGCGAAACCATAATGTTTCGTTAGTAGTCATCGCGTCGATAACACTTTGCAACAAAGTCCTATCAAAACCACGTACAACAACATCAATGAGCTCGTCTGCTGACTCATATGTATGCTTGTAAAGCAACGAAGCCAAACGACTCCGAACGAGATATTGTTTGTTCTCCCCCAACACTATGCCGCATTGCTTTTCAAGAAACTCTCTGAACTTTAAATAACTTGCAGGCGAAACGTCTTTATTAGCCAATCCGTTTTTGCTCCGTTACTCGCACTCAGTCATTAGCCATTTCTGAACTGCTGTCGCTAATTCGTCTGGATGGAATTTCGCGATAAAGTCATCCGCACCGACTTTCTGTACCATAGCTTGGTTGAAAACACCGCTTAACGATGTATGCAGTACCACATGAAGTTTCTGAAGTTCGGGTATATTTTTAATTTCTGCAGTAAGGGTATAGCCATCCATTTCCGGCATTTCGATATCTGAGACTAATACACCTACACGATTTGTCACATCGCCGTACTCTTCGGCAATTTCTTTAAGTCGATTGAGTGCTTCAAGACCATTCTTCGCAAGTTCAATTTCAAGGCCTAGCGATGTAAGTGCCTTTTTCACCTGATTTCTCGCTACTGCAGAGTCATCGGCAATGAAGATAATCTTGTTTTCTTGCCCTTCAGTAGTTAGTCCTTCAGCAACGTCCGCGCTCACTTCAGCATTTAGAGGAGAAATTTCGTTTAGAATTTTTTCTACGTCTAGAATTTCAATGAGTTCGTTTTCAACTTCGGTCACTGCCGTCAAATAGCTTGCTCGCCCTGTGCCTTGAGGCGGTGGCATAATGGCATCCCAGTTGGTATTAATAATACGTTCGACAGCGCCCACCAAAAAACCTTGAACAGAACGGTTGTATTCGGCAATGACAATAAAAGCATTAGAAAGGTCTTCAATTTTGCGCCCCCGAGTTGCCATACTTAAATCGATGACCGAAATAGTTTGACCGCGAATATGCGCTACACCGCGAACCAACGGGTTTAATTTTGGCATTGCAGTAAGCGGCGGACATTGAAGCACCTCACGTACTTTAAACACGTTAATACCAAACCGTTGACGACCGTTCAGTCTAAACAGCAACAACTCTAAGCGATTCTGCCCAACAAGCTGTGTTCGCTGGTTTACCGAATCTAAAATCCCCGACATAGGTCACCTCTAAATAATACTGGGCATGATCATTGCCTCTCATAGTAAAGATAGACAATATCATTAAATTTTTGCAGGTCAAACGACAGAAAAATGACGCCTATGGTTAATTTAAGCTTCACACGCATTTCAGCGTTACCCGCTAGATGAGTCGCTGTTGAAGCTTTCTAAGCAAACCTTTGAAGTTTATTTTGCCGCCAAACCTGATATTCACAAACATGTATTTTATTAAGCATAGTCAATAACTCGCAAACTGAACACGAAAAGTCATGATGGAAAAGATAAACAACAAAATGCGGATTACATTCTATCGCTCGTTCACCAGCTTAGTGCTCGGTTTACTTAGCGCACAATGCTATGGGGCAACGACTAACCATCAGCGAGTTGAAGAAGGTGCCAAGCAGTATTTGATAAATCAACTCACTGATACTTCGCAGGATACTAACATTGATGTCGACATTGTGAAGATAGACGATAGGATAAATATTCCTGACTGCCCAACGGGCTTTCAATACAACACATCACAGGAAGCACTTAGCCAATCTTACATATCAGTGAGAGTAAGCTGTAAGAACAATGAATGGTATTTGTTTACTAGCGGACAGGTAACGCGCACCAAGGAAATTGTAGTCACTCAAGGCGCAATAAGTCCGGGAACTGTTTTAACGTCATCTAATTTAACCCTGGCAAAAGTTGACGTACGACGGTTACGTCATACCGCATTTACCGATTTAGATTCGTTGATTGGCGCCAGAATGAAGCGTCGTATTACCGGTGGTCAAGCTATACAGTCAAATATGCTATGCTTTGTATGTAAAGGCGACAGAATTACCATTACCGCAGAGGTTGCGGGAATGGAAGTCAAGACGGCAGGAATAGCGCAGCAAGATGGCGTAGTTGGCGATAACATAAAGGTGATTAATGCCAGTAGCCAGAAGGCCGTAATTGCCAGAGTCGCAAGCCCTGAAGAAGTCGTGATACACTTATAAAAGTGAGCGTGAAATATCTACTATTTTGTTTCCAATTTAGCTAAAGATATTAGCCTAAAGGCCGATATATATCACAGAGGCAAAAGAGTAGTGAGGACTAGATATGGCAATTAACAATATAAACAATGGGTTACCTAAAACACCCGTTGATAATGGGAAAGTTGCACAGCAAAATCAGACGCAACAATCTCAACAACAAGCTTCAGCGCAGTCTGCACAAACAGCGCCAGCGCCAAGACAAGACTCGGTTTCATTGACGCAGTCTGCTCAGCAGCTGAATCAAGTTCAAAAGAAAGGGTCTGAAGCACCTGTGAACCAAGAGAAAGTGGACCGCCTAAAGAAAGCGATCCAAAGCGGTGATTACAAAGTAAATCCAGAAGTGTTGGCTAATAAAATAGCGAAACTTGAATCCGAGATTTTTGGCGCTAAATAATTCGGCGTTAATGTAATCGGCGTTACGTAATCGATCGCAGTAATTAATATCCGTTTTATGAGATAAGTACAGTGACAGAACAAGCAAGCGAACTAACACAAGCATTATCACGTCAAGTAGAGCAGATGTCTTCACTTGCCGTTTTGCTTGAGAAAGAATTGCAGCTTATAAGCTCACGTGATGCTGAATCTTTAATGAATTTGTTGGATGAAAAAACAGCCCTTCTGACGTCTATCCAAGCGCTGGATGCCAACATCGAGAATGCTATCGGCAGTGAAACGACAATGTCGGAAGAAGACGAAGTATTAATGGCTGACGCTAAGAAGCTTCTCGAAGATTGTAAATATCGAACACAAGTCAATCAAAAAGCCGTAGAGCAAGGACAGCTACGCCTCACACACTTGCGGAATTTGATGATGGAAGTTCGAGCAAAAGAATCACTTACTTACGACAAAAAAGGAAAACCGAAAGGCGGAACTTTGGGCTCAGGAGTGAGCGCTTAGGCGTTTACGCCGCGGTGTCTAAGTTGCATCAGCAGGTAACTTCACTCCCTTATTACACACCTTTATGTGCTCAACGACAAGCTCGCTGGTGCGGCCCTCCTTTGGGTTTACCTCTAGTAATACTTTACATCCTTCACTCGTCGTGGCTTAGCAGTCGACAAATAAATATCGTAGACTTGCTGCATATCTAGAGAAAGCTCAGTTACGTAAGTATCTTTCCCAACGGGATAGGTTTTAACGACCTCGGCGCCTCTTATCACTCCCTCGACCGACGCACGTAATGTTTCACTGTCAACAATAAGACCTGATACAGACTGACTACCTTCAATTTTTTGACCGTATACCTGCTCGGTTAACTCACGGTATGCATCTAATTTTGACGCTTTCATTGCCATGATCAATTTCATGCTGTCAGACTCGCCATTTTGCGATGAAATAGGTGCATAGCCCACAGCCTTTAAAACAGGATAAGTTTCAGGCTCAACAGTTTCCCATTCAACGTGTTTATCGATAATGCCGCAACCGCTCAATGAGATTGCTAGGCCAAATATGGAAGACCGCAAAAGTAAGTTTGAATGCTTTAGTTTGTTCAACCACATAACTTAAAACCTCTGTATGCATCAGTAACGAGTTAGTGACATTTAAATGTTGATCTTATTAACCTTTATAAGCTAATAGCATTTCATCAAAGCGTTATGAATAACGTCAAACTCCATAAAGTCGCTTTGCAGTCACATGTCTTAGTAATACGGAAACAAGCAATAAATGCGCCCGTTTTCTTTCAAAGACAACGTCCCTCTCTAATTGGCACTTTTTTCGCATAGTTTCCACCAAGGTTAGGACATTATTTCAGCGCAATAACTAAGCAACCACAGAGGTGCAACGTGCGACAACCGAGCAAAACAGCGCTTATAGCATGTTTAAATAGATTCATGGCGGCAGTTTGCCTACTGGGCCTTGTGGCGGGGCAAGTCCATGCCGTTTGGTATGAAGCTACCGGGCAAGCCGTGGTATTGAATGGTAATAAAGAAGCAGCAAAACGCGCAGCAACACAGGATGCGCTTAAACAAGCTATGTTGTTTGCTGGGGCATCAGTGCAAAGCGTAGCCAAACTAACCAATGGACTTCTGAAAAACGAAGAAATGACTATTCGCTCAACGGGCGAAGTCGAACAATTAGAACTTGTGAGCGAAATTTATAACGGTGATGTAGTCACGGTTAGTGTGCGTGCAGACATATTTCCCAGAGGGAAAATATGCTCAGCGCAGCAGGACGAAAAGCACTTTGCGACGACACATTTTAGGATAAGAAACAGAGCGCAATTAACCCAAGGCAATATTCCGAACTTTGATAAGGCGTTTACACAGCGATTAGCAAAGGCTATGCAAGAACAGACAGATAATCTGAGCCTTACTTACGTTGCGCCCCATACTGCAAAGTTTGATAGCCGCTATACCGACCAAAACGTCCGTACGCTGTCAGATCAAAGTAACACGCAATTCGTTATCATCGGGGTTATTGATGATTTAAGCGTTACGCAAAAAGAAGCATCGATATTCACGCCATGGAAAGCCAACACTTCACATCGTGCTTTTGCAATGACTGTACAAGTTTATGACGGAATAAACGGCGGTCTGTTGTTCAATTCCTCTTACGATACCAATGAAGAGTGGACGTTTGATAGGTTTGAAGACGTAGATGAATTTTCGTCAACCTTTTGGCAATCACGCTACGGTCAAGCAATTGACACGTCAATCAGTCAATTAATAGAGGATATTAAAGAAGCGACAGCCTGCCAACCTGTTACCGGTCGTGTTATCAGTATTGCGGACAATAAAATTTCAGTATCTCTCGGGCGAGATAATGGCATTTCTGAAAAAGATGAACTATATCTTTATCAGGCCAAAGAGGTGGTCGACAATCGAGGTAGAAAATATCTTCAATATACGCTCTACCCCGGTACCTTTATTGTTGATAGTGCTTATGGCAATTCGTCTGTGGTAATCAACGCTACGTCAGGAATTACTGCTAACATTCAGGAAAATGATTTTGTAGTTAAGAAGTAAGTCAGCTTTCTCATTATCAATTACTTATCGCTATGGTTGGAATATCAACAAGGCCGTGTTATACCTATAACAACGTATTGTATCCGATACTTAAAATTTAGGTAGAGACAAGTACTCTACCTTATACTTTAGTATGACCTACACAAATAAAATATGACCCTTTCTCTGTTTGCGTCGCATTGCTTAGCATTAGTAGCCTTGCTGCTGGCTGGACAACAACTGAGGGATCACTATGTTATCGAGTTTCCAAAGCTCGAACAGGAAGTTAAAAGTAATTTTGGGGCTGACAAAGCCTTACATGTCAGCGCGCTAGAAACTAAACTTCACGACCTTGAAAATAAGGCTGTTAGAGAGCAGCTTATCGGTGTAAACGCTTTCTTTGACGAGCATATCCAGTACGCTACCGACGATATCGTATTCAAACAAAAAGACTATTGGGCTACTCCTTCGGAACTTTTTGGTCATTCTCGCGGAGATTGTGAGGATTATGCCATTGCAAAATACGTAGCTCTGCTACACTTAGGTATCGATAGTTCTAAACTTCGCCTCATTTATGTAAAAGCGAAGATTGGTAGAAGCCGAGTAACGCAAGCACATATGGTTTTGGGATACTATGATTCCCCTTCATCAGATCCTTTGGTGCTAGATAGCTTAGTGTCTAATGTGTTGCCAGGCTCTCAACGAACGGACTTAATTCCTGTATTCAGTTTTAATGATTCGGGTATTTGGCAGCCAGGTAAAACTGCACAAGTTTCTTCGTCTACCAGCAGACTATCAAGGTGGCGTGACGTTATTGAGCGCATGAAGCAAGAGGGGATTAGCAGAAGGTCTTAGGAGTCTATGTCAATAACGAGAGAATTGTGGCTTGCCATAGCAGTTGTCGTACTTGTTGCAATTGCAGGTAGTGTCACAATCCATGGAATAACTACCAAGCAATACGTAGAAGAGCAGCTTTATTCAAAAAATATAGACAACGCGAGTATGCTTGCTCTTACCCTCAGTGGGCTTGATAAAGACCCTGTCTCGCTCGATCTTTTCATAATGTCACAATTTGACATTGGCCACTACGCTTCCATCGTACTTCAAAAATCTAACGGTGAAATTGTCTCTGCGCACACCCATGAAGTGCAATTAAACGAAGACACACCAAAGTGGTTTTCAAATAATTTTTCTCCCATAGTTAAACCCGGTGTTGCCCAAGTAAGCGAAGGTTGGGGCCAGTACGGCACCGTTTATGTTGAAACAGATACTAGCTTTGCGGTTGCATCTATGTGGCGAGCTACACAGCGACTTATTTTCGGGTTATCACTTGTAGGTATATTTGCGGGCCTATTGGGAGGCTGGGCATTACGCTTCATTATTCGCCCTCTAGACAGCGTTGTGCGCCAAGCTGAATCATTCCAAAAAATGCAATTTATCCAGCTCAAAGAGCCTCGCACGTTAGAGCTTAAGCGTGTAGTACGCGCGATGAACTTTCTCGCCACCAGTTCTAGAAAGATCATGGATGAAGAGAATACGCGCCTTGACCTTATGCGCTACAAAACACAATTTGATGACGAATCTGGTGTAGCAAATAGGGATTATTTCATCTCAATTCTAAAAGGGCAGCTAGCTTTTAGAGACACTGAAGGCGTGAACTGCCTTTTCTTTGTGAGATTTACCGAGGGCGAAGGCTTTTTACGCTCACCGGTGAATATTAGAAAAAAGCGTATCCGTGATTTCGTTGGGGAAATTAACGATTGTCTGTCAATACATCACCACCTTTTCACTGATAGTCGTTTAGCAAGAATGCAGAAAAACGAATTTGCCATATTACTTACTGAAACCCATGATGCAGTCACGATATCTGAGGCTCTTCATGGCGCTTGCTTAAATGCATTTTGTAAAGAAGGTGACCCCAATGTATACCAATCAGTGGTTAAGCTTCGGGCAGATGACAGTTTTTCAAATGTGCTTATGCGTGCAGATGCGATGATAGATGAAGCGGAAATGGATGAAATGGAAGAACCCTTTATTGAAGGTCCGCTGAAAAAGTTTATTTCACTAGTTGAAGAGAAGCGCTGGGAACAAGAACTCAAACGCGCAATCACTGAGAACGATGCCCAAACATTCAATTTTCCTGTTCTCCACCTAGATAGAAACCTGGTTCACTATCAGAGTTGGGCCGGTATCAATATTGACGGAGAGCTACGAAAAAGCGGCTATTACACTCACTGGGCACGCTACTTAGGGTTATTACCCAAAATCGAATTAACAACTATTGCCCACCTTATAGACCATATAAATAGCACTGGTACTCAGTCAAAGTTCGCTTTCCTTTGTTCTGAGCAGTTTATGCTAGATTCCGAAATACTTGCCCAGCTCTATTATCAACTTGGAACGAATACAAAAGCTGCCAGACAGTTATGTTTCGAAATTAGAGAATCTACAGCTACACGCTTCCCTGATGAATTTAGAGACTTTTTTACAACGCTTAAAGCCAAAGATTGCGAAGTAGGTTTGAAGCGCGTTGGAGAATCCTTCTCGCAACTGTTAAACGTTCAAGAATTGGGATTAGATTATGTGAAAATCGATTCAGCGTTTATGGCAGATATCGATTTCAACCCTGCTAATCACGCCTTCATACGTGGGTTCTGCTCCCTTGCACATACTTTTGGTATAAAAGTTTATGCAGACGGGGTTAAGGGCACAGATCAACAAGAACTATTTATTGAATTAGGAATAGATGGTGTGATTTCACATATTGAAGTTATAGAGCATCTTTTAGGTGACTAAACTCGCCTATTCTAAGTAATAAGCTTATCCGGTCTTTGGCTTGAAACTTGTGTAAGAGCGTACCAACATATTCTTTAACGGTACGCTCAGTAATACCGTGCTCTCTTGCTATCTCCTTGTTGCTTAACCCTTCCAAAATACCATTTAATACATCTTTTTCTCGGTTGGTAAGCCCTTGTAATGCAGGAAAAACACGCATTGTTTGCATATTAGCAGCGACATTTGATGTAGTTACTGTTAATAACTCGTTGGGCAACCACATGCCCCCAGCTTCTATAACACGAGCTACAGAAGACAGTAGAGATTGTGTTCCTAGCGCATGGCAATATGCTCTAGCACCTAACATTAGTCCTGTTTGCATCTCTAGGCGGTCATATTTGTAGGTAAGTAAAACAAGGTTATCGGCTTTTTGTTTTGCCTCAACCAGTAAGTGGCGCCAGCTTTTATCGTTTGCCATAATCCATACACAGTCACTACTATCGCACTTCAGTTCATCGACACTACTATAACTAGACCAAGCGTATTGAGTAAGTGCCCCTTGTAAGTCTTTTTCTGCAATAAAATGTCTCATTAGCGCTCCCTCAGTGCAGAGCCAGTTACATTGAATAAGGGCGATAAAATGTAATTAAGAACGGTTTTCTTGCCCGTTAAAATATCTACTTGCACAATCATTCCGGGCAGAATATCTAAGGATTCATCTGCAATGCTTCGCTTTGTTTCAAGTCTGACAAGGTAATAGGTTTCATCTTTTTCATTGGTGATGGCATCAGCACTGATGTGCTGAACTTCGGCCGACATACCGCCGTAAATGGTAAAATCATATGCGCTAAATTTCAGTATGGCCTGCTGCCCTTCTCTAATAAAAGCGATGTCTTTCGGTGAGACTTTGGCCTCAACAATGAGCTGGTCGTCTTGAGGTACAAGCTCAACAACGGCACTACCAGGTGTAATAACACCACCAACCGTGTTGATAAGTAATCGTTGAACCGTTCCATTAATCGGGGATCGTAAATCCGCTTGTGATACAACATCTTCTAAACTCGTTTGAGACTGTTGTAACATCGCCATTTCGCCAGTTGCGTCCGTCAACTCTTGATTCCATCGATTGACTAACTTGAGGCGAGCTTCTTCCTTCTTAATAATTTCTTCTTCAATAGCATTGAGACCTCGCTCTATTGCCACTTTAGATTTGCTGATGTTGCCTTCAAGCTCAACAATTTGACGCTCTAGTCGAAGAATTTCGATTTCCGACACTGCACCTGATGCTAACAATGGTTTAGTCACCGCCAGCTCTTTTCTAGAAAGCGTCAGCACATTTTGATATTGAGAGAGATTAGCTCGCTCTTCTTCAACATCTTGTCGGCGTTGCAAGATACGGGAATCAGAACCCGCAGCGACTTCATCCAGCTCAGCTAAATTCGAGTTATAGAGTTTTCGCTCATTATCAACGATAGTAGGGGTCTGTTCGCGAAGGTTTCGATTAAATCGCAACACTTCGCCTTGGGTAAGTGCAGACAAGCGCTGAACCTTCGCAGCAAGTGCCGCAAATTGCGTGGTATTCTCCTCCAAACTAGACAGAAAACGTGTCGGGTCTACTTTCAACAGCACCTGCCCCGCTTTTACCGTTTGTCCCTCACGTACTAATATTTCCTGCACTATCCCGCCATCGTAAGACTGCAGCACTTGAAGCTGTTGAGATGGAATAACTTTGCCGTCACCTTTGGCTACTTCGTCGATTTCTGCGAAGTAAGACCACACCACCAACAAAAACAGCACTATAACTACTGCATAGAGTAAACCACGGGCTTTCACTGGCGTTTGCATAATGCGTGACCATTCCGCTTCTAACACCCAATCTTGACCTGGGGGCGGCGCAAGCCAGCCTCGCATTAGCCGCTGTAACCAGTCCTTTTTTTCACCATCACTTTTCAAAATCATGGTGCCCTCTTCAAGACTTGACTGGTTTGTCTAAACTGCACTAGTACCTCTTCCTTTTTACCATCGGCAATCACTTTTCCATTTTCTACAACAATTACCCGCTCTACCAAATCGAGCAATGTGGTTCTGTGCGTATTAATAATAAGAGTCTTACCCGCTGTCGCAGCTTTGATCGTTTCCTGCATTTGCGCTTCATTGGTTGAATCCATCGCTGAAGTAGGTTCATCCATAATGTAGAAGGCAGGGTCTCGCACTATGGCTCTTGCCATCGCCACTGCCTGACGTTGCCCGCCAGATAACAAGCAGCCGCGCTCTCCTACGTTCTGCTCTATGCCACTCGCGCTTCCATTAACAAGCTTTGCCAAACCACACTGAGTTATGACCTCCCAAAACTCAGCGTCGTCGATATGTGAGTCATCTGGCAAGATATTGTCTTTTAATGAGCCGTGAAAAAGGCTCACATCTTGCGGTACATAGCCTATTTGTTTACGTAACAGCGTTGGGTCATACTGCTGAAGGTCTATTCCATCCAACAAAAGCTGCCCTGATTCAGGGCGATAAAAAGCCATAAGAAGCTTGTTTAACGTTGACTTTCCGCACCCGTTTTTGCCCAAAATAGCAACGTGCTCTCCTTGTTTGATAGAGAAATTTATGTCTTTTAACGCGAGAACGGTTTCATCTGGATACTTGAAGCAAAGCAGGTTAGCGTCAATATTCCCTTTTAGCACGACATTGTTTTTAATCTGTTTGTTGCTATCTGTTTCACTTGGCAGAGACATAATGTCATCAAGGGCATTCTTTGCGGTTTCAGCGTGATGAAATTGCGCAAGCAATGCGGCAGCCTGAGAGACCGGCCCCATAGCTCGGCTTGATAATAAATAAGCGGCTATTAGTCCACCTTGTGTTATCACACCCTCAATAATGAGGTAAACGCCAGTGAGGATGATAACTACACCCACAGATTGCTGGATCCAGAGTGCAGCGTTATTAACCGATATTGATACTAAACGTAGTTTGGCGTTAACTTTTGCAAGGAAGATAGTCTGCTTTTCCCACGCACTTTGATTTCTACTTTGGTAACCAAACGCTTTAACGTCCTCTAATGACGTTACGCTTTCAGTCACAAGCGAGCTTTTACGAGAGCTAATTTCCATCGATTCTTCTGACAAAGAGCGCATTACCCGCTGCGCTTTCATCGCATAAAGGAAAAGCGCAGTAGCACCAATAAGGATTGGAATGATCAAATAAAAATCGATCATGGCAATAATGACTACAAACAGTAGCCCAAAGGGTAAATCAACCAGTGCCACTAAAGTGACAGAACCGAAGAACTGCCGAATACTTTCAAAAGACTGTAGGCTATTTATGAACGAGCCACTTTTCGAAGGCTTGCTGGCTAAATTTATAGCCAGTACTTTTTCCATTATTTTCGCCGACAGCGTGACATCTAATCGGCTCGCCGCCAACTCTACAAAGAACTGCCTAAGCATGCGCAACAAAAAATCTGCCGCTAGTACAAGTAAAACGCCAATAGCTAGTGCCCACATGGTTTCTAAAGCAGCATTTGGCACTACCCTATCGTAAACATTCATCACGAACAGGGGTAACGCGATAGAAAGCAAACTGATAAAAACGGACGCTAAAAGAACATCGCGATACAAACCTTTTGCCGTTCTGATGGACGACCACAACCAATGTCCTACGGATGACTTGTCAATTTGCGCATTGGTTTCTTGTGCATTCATCTCGGGGCGAGCAAAAATGACATACCCTGTATAACTAGCACTTAGCTCATCTCTTGATACTTCGACCACAGCATCATCGAGTTCAGGGTATGAGACTCTGGCATGCGTTTTATCAAGCCCGTGTAGAACGCAGGCTTGCTTATCACTGAGCACTAAAACCGCGGGTAGTATTGCAGTATTGATATGGTCTAAATCGCGTTTTACTGTTCTACTGGCGAGCCCCGCTCGTTTCGCTGCGCGTTCAAATCCGGTAGGCGATAGTTCACCATGATCTAAAGGCAGTCCGCTAAGCAAGCTAACTCGAGATACATCCAAATGGTGGGCGTGACAGATTATTATTAAACAATCCATCAACACGCCACCTTGTTTCTCAAGATACGATATGTAGCTGTCGACCTTTTTTTCCTTCATATAGGTCTACCACACCACTATTCGTTGGAAGGAAGCTGGATGATAGCCGCCTCAATTCTACGATTACGGGCATTCGCCGCCTCTGATTCTTCATCAACCAGCGGACGACTTTCTCCGTATCCAACAGCAGTAATTCTTCTAGCTTCAATGTCTGCCTTCGTCATTAGCAGTGACGCCACGGCCTTTGCTCTTCGTTCAGACAAGCGCAGGTTATAAGCTGCATCGCCATCTAAAGAGGCATGACCATGAATAATAACGCCAGAATTGGGGTCGCTGTTAAGCGCATCAATAACGTCTTGCAGCGAATTTTCATACTTGGCCGAAACCTCAGTCGAGTTGGATGCAAACTCAATATTGACATTGAAAGACTCTAGTATGTTCGCGTTGTCCAATGTGAAGTCAGCAGCACTTGGCTCTGGTGCTATCTCAGGTTCTTTAGCTTCACAGCCAAAGTCATCGACCATAGCGCCAGGTGTAGAATCGACGCAGTCATCCCATAAATCAACAATGCCGTCTCCATCAGAATCGCGCTTTAATATATTCAGTTCATCTTTAAAGTTCGTGCGAATGGCTGGACAAATGTAGTTAGGGTCGTAACTGATTTTTTCTTCAGCTTTGTCTAGTACATCAGGCACGCCCTCTTTCGTAATTCCTAATGTTTGTGCCAAACTACCTGAGGCCGCAAGTAGTCTTACGCGCGCTTTTTCTAGCGTATATTGGGCCTCTAAATACGCGCGACTTGATTCGTAGTACTCATTTTCTGAATCGAGTAAATCCAGTAGTGAGCGTACTCCTATAGTAAACTGGTCCATATAGGCAGATTTCACACGATCTGAAGATAAACGGTGAGCATTCAGTGAAGGTAGCTGCTCAGATATATTGATAATGTCGTTGTAAGCAATTTGTACCGTTTGTCTCATATCGATACAGGCTTTATCCCGTAAATCTTTTGCTAAGTCTACTTGCGACAATGCTTGTCGAATCGCCGCGCTATCCGACCCTCCGTTATACAAGTTATAAGAAAAATTAACGCCGACACTCGCCTCGGTAATGGTGTTATTCAATGCAGCTTGGTCTCGTGTTTGCGCACCATAACTTGCGGTCAAATTAACCTGAGGATGGTAGAGACTCTTTGCACTATCGACCGCATAACGCTGCGCATCTATGTTATAAATAGCAGCATTAAATTGTGGATTAGTGCCATACGCGCTAGTAAGTAAAGATTGTATATCTGTGACGTTTGCATCAACGAAAGCAGAGTTTATTGATACTGACTGTAGGTTTTGAGCAGGCTTTTCACCCACCAACCGCAAAAAGCGTGCGGTAACATCGTGTAAATTCGATAACTCGGTAAGCACATTAGACTCGGCAAGTGAAAGACGACCGCTGATTTGCTCTAAGTCAGCTCTTCGGCCTACGCCCGCTTCAACGCTTTCTTCAATTTGTTTGAAAACATCAACATGAGTGATCAGGTTCTCTTCAGCGAGCTTTAAGAGCTCTCGAAACAATTGAACGTCCATATAAGCAAGGGAGGTATCTAACGACTTCTGCTCAATTTCGCCCATTAGTTCAAAAAAGCGTACAACTTGCGCTTGCTTAAACCGCTTTACCTCACTGCTTGTTAAAAAACCGTCGTATAACATTTGGGTAAGGGTGATTTGAGCAGTATGCCCCATGTATTCACGATCCAAACCGTAATTTCTATCGCTGTAAGCACTAGAAGCTAAAACATCTACTTGAGGGCGAAAACCACCTCGCGCAATGTCGACATCTGACATAGCCACTTGAAGTTGTCGCCAACTGGCTTGCACTTCTGGATTTTCATTTACTACCTTGCGTACATAGTCTTCCAAGCTGACAGACGAGTTACCCATTTCATTACTTTGAGCAACAGTTGCGTGAGCAATCAGAGTGCCAGTGACTCCGATTACAATTTTATAACGCTTAGGATTCAACGACTTCATTAATACATCACTCCATGTAAACCTACGCGACGTTTACGTCGGCTATTACTTAAAAAGTAGACGTTGAGCGGATTTCTGCAAATTTCGACACCAAGTATTGAATTAAAATGAATTAAGATAGGGGTAACTACCTAGTTCTTATACCAACGAACAAAGACTCTCCGTACCACGGTCCGGTAACCGAATAAAAAACCTCTGCTACGCTTTTTGTATAGCGTGATATTTATTGATTAAGAGGGAAACATGGCTGAAGTAATCATTGCAGAAGTAAATGGTGAAGCTTCTATTGTTCGTGGTGACACAGGCGAACAAGTTATTGCTACTGTCGGAATGACTGTTTATGAGGGTGATGTATTAGATGTCTCATCCGATGGTTTTGTTACCGTTAGCGTCGATGGCGAACTTCGCACACTTCCAGCAGGACAAAGTGTCACTTTCCCGCTGCAATTAGATTTTACAGAAAACAATTCTGACGATGAATCTGCCGTTTTTGATGAGAGTGTCGAAGAGCTTGCCGCATTACTTGACGGCGTTGACAATAACAATCAAGAAGGTGACGCTGACTTTCTTGATGTGCTTGCCGGTGAAGGCGATATTTTAGAGTCATTGGAAGCTACAGCCGCAGGTCTCGATGGAGGTGCAGGTTCCGATGGCGGTAGTAACTTTGTGCGCGTTGATCGTATAAACGAAGAAGTTGACCCAGTGGGCTTCCAGTTCGATCAGAATGCGAATGGCAACGATGATGTTACGCCAGTTGAGTTCTCTGGCACTGGTGAGCAAGCACAAGACATTTCAATTACCCTAGATGCGATAGGCTTAACTAGCGACACCACGCCAACACTATCAGGCATTACTTCAGCAATTCCAGGCAGTACAGTCACACTAACTGTTACCGATAGTGAGGGAAACACTCAGGTTGTTACCGCCATAGTACAAGACGACGGTACGTTCAGTGTAGACGTACCAAATTCACTGGCTGATGGTGAGTTCACGGTAGATGCTACCGTGTTAGAACCTACAGGTAATACTGCAGATAGTTCTACCACCGGCGAAATTGATGCTACTGCCCCAACGATTACCATTAATGCGCCTGGCTCAGATAACGACACCACACCCACCCTCTCAGGTACCACTGATGCCACTCCTGGCAGCACAGTTACACTAACCATTACCGATAGCGCAGGTAACACGCAAACCGTGACCGCTATTGTGCAGGCTGACGGTACTTACAGCGCGGACGTACCGGCTGAATTGGCTGAAGGTGAATTTACCGTTAACGCCAGCGTAACTGACGAAGCGGGCAATACGGCAACCGCTGATACTACCGGCGAAATTGATACCACCGCCCCAACAATCACCATTAATGCGCCAAGTTCTGATAACGACACCACGCCTACTCTTTCAGGTACCACTGATGCCGCACCGGGCAGTACAGTTACGTTAACCATTACCGATAGCGCAGGTAACACGCAAACCGTGACCACTATTGTGCAAGCGGACGGCACCTATAGCGTTGATGTACCTGCTGAATTAGCGGAAGGCGAATTTACCGTTAACGCCAGCGTGACCGATGAGGCTGGCAATACAGCAACCGCTGATACTACAGGTGAAATTGATACCACCGCCCCAACAATCACCATTAATGCGCCAGGTTCTGATAACGACACCACGCCTACCCTTTCAGGTACCACTGATGCCGCACCGGGCAGTACAGTTACGTTAACCATTACCGATAGCGCGGGCAACACGCAAACAGTAACTGCCATTGTGCAGGCTGACGGCACGTATAGCGTTGATGTACCTGCTGAATTGGCCGAAGGTGAATTTACGGTTAACGCCAGCGTGACCGACGAAGCGGGTAACACGGCAACCGCTGAAACCACGGGCGTGATTGATACCACTGCACCGTCGATCACTATCGACACCATAGCAACTGGTAACGACACTACGCCAACCTTGTCAGGTACCACTGATGCTACACCGGGTAGCACAGTTACATTAACTATCACCGATAGCGCGGGCAACACGCAAACAGTAACTGCCATTGTGCAGGCTGACGGCACCTATAGCGTTGATGTGCCCGCTGAATTGGCCGAAGGTGAATTTAC